>NZ_NRDO01000021.1 GCF_010231475.1 Citrobacter sp. NCU1
ATTCTGTTAAGAGTTTTCGAAGTGACTTTAATATCTATACAGTGTTGGTTAACAGTACTGGTCACAGTGTTCAAGAAAATCATGTTATGTCGTAGACAACATGGTTTGATGTGACCATAAAACTTAACAGTTACTGTTAAAAGTTCTGTTAACCCTTTCTTCTCGCTCTGTACGTAGCTCGATTGCTTACGCATCAGATGTACACTGTTAAGTTATCTTTTAAGTATACTGTAAAGACCCCGTATCGGTGAATAGCTGGTACGGGGTCTTGTCGTTTCACAAAAGATTGAAATTAGACCTAGTTGGTTAACTATTTTCTTTGCAGAGTTCGTAAATGTAAGTTTGCAAATGCGATTGAGCATCATCACTCATACTCGGTAGTTGGTCTCCCATCGCAATTGCCATATTCACCGACCAGTCTGAACAATTACCATCAGCCTGTCCTACGTTACTTATAATGGCTTGCTTAACCTGCGCCAGGTCGTCAGCAGAAAAGTTAAAATCCTGCGCTACCTTGCGTCCTGCACTTCGAGAATCAGCATGAACTGTAGTTGTAGTGAATAATGCCAGCAGCGCACAAACCAGTACTCTTTTCATTTTTATTATCCTTAATATTTTAGTTTTAAACATATTATGAAGTACATCAAATACAATATACATAATCACAATCAGTGTGCAACCTGGTGTGCTCGCTCGTAGTATTTCAGATACATTTTCCACATCGCTACCATGAACATTGCTTTTGGGTCACCCATACCATCTTCAGCATTAGGAGCATATTCTGCAATTATCTCCGCAGCCTCTCTTTGTTGTTTCTTATTTTCATTTAAACCATCTTCCGTACCCAGCAAACACACCATTTGCATGTTTGCCGCTATCGGCTGCGAATCAAGTACCTTTAAAGTATCACTGTATACAGAATCACAAGCATTGAAGAGATAATGATATTTCTGGTCTTGTGACTTAAGCCCCTCTGCATTAGCTGTTACGGATATCATGAGCAGGACGACGACATTAAAACATTTCATATGTTTCTCCTTTTTAGAATGTAAGTGCAAAGCCATTTCCGTAATCGGTATCTGTGTACAAAACCGGAGTGAGGGCTTTTCCATTTAAGCTTTCTTCAGTTCGATAGTTCTTCTATCGTGTCCCCTTTTTTAACATGCCTTGTTTATCGCCAACAGCATTTGTTTAAGCGGTTGCCTTGTCTTGTAGACACGGTCAGATGTGGTGGTGTGTGCATGACCCAAGATGTGATACCGAACGGAATCTGGTACGTCACAGTCACGTAAACGGTCAGACAGACTGTACCTGAAATCATGAGAACTGTGCTTTACCCCAATTTGCGCAAAAGCAAACACAATACGACTACCAGCAGCATTATTTTTAGACCATCCCAATGCGGGTTTAGCCTCCCATATTCCCATTCTCAAAAGTTCATCGCTTATCGGTATGTCTCTGATAGAGGAATCATTTTTAACTTGCTTACCGTCTTCAGCATTGACGCTGATGCACTTGATACCCTCAATCTCACGGTAATCACATGGGCGTAACTGTATCGCCTCCCCGATTCTCATCCCTGTATTCCAGAGAATAGCAAGAAGCCATTTCAGACCAGTGTAGTTTTGAACATACTCGGTCTTCATCACCTGGTTATATTGTGACACTGTAACCTCTGTCTTATGATTCACAGTTGCAATCTTCGTGTAAGTCATTCCCTTCACTGGATTTACCGTCAAATAATCCCTCTTGCTAACACAGAAATTGAACAGAGCTTGCAGTTTGATGAGTGCATCCTGTCTGCTTCGCGGTGCCTGATAATGTTTCTCAAGAAAACCTTTGAACTCCGATATGTGTTGTTTGCTGACTTCTTCAATATTTCGTACAGACCTCTTCTCAGCCCAATCAATAAACAGGTTTACACTGCGTCTGTTCAGCTTTTCTGTACGTAGTTTCCAGTCTGAACGATTATCCATACACCACTCTTCCAGAACTTCAGATAGAGAATGAGCAGGCTTTTCCTCTGGTTCAGTAACGACTGGTGTTTGAAGCACCTCGCTCACCTCTTCCCTCTGCCCTAACGCGATGAGAAGTGCCTCATCCGTTAATCTGTCACGATATCTTTTGAGTGTGCCTCTCAGTGTTTCGAAGGACAGACAAAACTCTTTGCACTTCACATACTGGATAGTCATCTTCTTCGCCCTCAGTTTTGCAATCTCTGGTTGTCGAGTCCTGAGACTGACCGATAGCGTTCTGTTGTTCAGTTTCTTTCTCCACAGGTAACCATCCTTAGCAGAATGGGTAAGATGGGTGCATGAAAAGTGAATGAAATGGTCATGAATCACGGTAAACTCTCCAGAACACATCCAACCGAACGAGAACAAGAAGAATGAGTAAAAGTGTTAACTATCAACAACTCACCCGCACCTTTTTGCGTTTATCCCGTTTTTCCCATCTCTCTGCCATCGCCAGTTGGGATATGTTTGCCATGATGCCTCCCGGAGGAAGCCACGCCAGAGGCGAAGCGCTGGCGGAACTGAGCGTTCTGGAGCATCAAATCATCACCGACCCTTCCGTGGCGCAGTGGATTGCCGCTGCCGGGCAGGAAGATCTCGACGAGATTGAACGCGCCAACCTTCGTGAGATGACACGCCTGCATCATCAGGCGTCATTGCTGCCTGAGTCGCTGGTTGAGGCCAAATCACTGGCGGGAAGTCGCTGTGAACATGCCTGGCGCAGCCAGCGTCCGGCAAATGACTGGCAAGGGTTTTCACAAAATCTCAAAGAGGTGGTGAAATACAGTCGTCAGGAGGCACAGTTACGTGCGCAAGCCAAAGGCTGTACTCCCTACGATGCGCTACTGGATGTCTTTGAACCGGATATGACCAGCGCGCAACTAGACGTGCTGTTTGCCGATGTGAAAAGCTGGCTTCCCGACCTGCTGAATAAGGCGGTCGCCAAACAATCTGAGCGCCAGCTTGTTGCGCCTGTGGGACCTTTCCCAACGTCGGTTCAGCGTGAACTGGGGCTGGAAACCATGGCGTTGCTGGGTTTCGATTTCAACGGCGGACGTCTGGATATCAGCGCCCATCCTTTCTGCGGCGGCGTACCGGAAGATGTGCGGATCACCACGCGTTACGATGAAAACGAACTTCTCAGCGCGCTGTTTGGCGTCATCCACGAGACCGGGCATGCGCGCTATGAACAAAATCTGCCGCGTAACTGGCCAGGACAGCCCATCGCGCTCGCGCGATCTACCGCTATCCATGAGTCCCAGAGTCTGTTTTTTGAAATGCAGCTGGCTCGAAGTGAGGGATTCCTGAAACACCTGCTCCCGGCGGTTAAACGTCACTTTGGCGATCAAGGCGCCTTTGATGAGGCGAACTTTATGGCCTGGAATCAGCAAGTGAAGCCTGGATTCATCCGTGTCGATGCCGATGAAGTCAGCTACCCCGCACATGTGATCTTACGCTATGAAATTGAGCGGGCGCTGATCAACGGTGACATCGACGTTGACGACATACCGGCGCTGTGGAATGAGAAAATGCAAGCCTGGTTGGGACTGTCAACTGACGGTAATTACCGTGACGGCTGCATGCAGGATATTCACTGGACCGATGGCGGATTTGGCTACTTCCCGTCCTATACGCTGGGCGCGATGTACGCCGCACAGCTGTTCAGTGCCGCAAGCCGGGCGTTACCAGATCTGAACGCGCACATCGCTAAGGGAGACTTCACCGCCCTTTTCGATTGGTTGCGGCAAAACATCTGGCAGCACGGGAGCCGATTCACCACCGCGCAGCTCATTACCCAGGCAACCGGAGAACCCCTCAGTAGCCGGTACTTCCGCGAACACCTTGAATCGCGTTATTTGTCATTACCCCGCTAAAAAACATGGCCCGATAGCGCAGGCATATCGGGCTTTTCCCCTTCGAAACAGACTCTTGCCACCTTGTACATATCGTTACACGCCGATACCAATGACTCACGGAAGCGCTGAATTTACAGCGATATAGTTATTTCAACGGCCCCGCAGTGGGGTTGAATGAAAAACCAAATCGAGGGTATTAAAATGAAAAAAGTATTAGCTCTGGTTGTTGCCGCTGCTATGGGTCTGTCTTCTGCTGCATTTGCTGGCGAAACCGCAACATCCACTACCGCACCAACGGTCACCAAATCGGCTTCCGCGACCACCACTCACCACAAAAAACATCACAAAGCCGCGCCCCAGAAAGCGCCTGAACAGAAAGCGCAGGCCGCAAAAAAGCACACCCAAAAGTCTGCAACCAAACCGGCAGTAGAACAAAAGGCGCCTGAGCAAAAAGCGCAGGCTGCCAAAAAACAGACCAAAAAACCGGTAAAACACGAAGCGGCTAAACCTGCCGCTCAGCCTGCCGCGTAAGACTCCCCCAGGTTCAATGGCACTCCCCCGTGCCATGACACACGGCGCTAAATTGTTCTGATTTAGCGCCGTCCTTTTGGAGGGTGATATGGTGCCTCATTACCGTTTTGAGTTCATTCTTATCGCACTTATTTTATGTGCGCTTATTGCCACGCACTTTTATCTTTCCTGATGTAGTTATCTGATTTTACTCCCACTTTTTTGCCGTCCCGTCTATAGTATTTACTGAGGGTTCATTTTTAATAATCATAATTACCCACACAGAGTGTGATATGCACAAAACCATTGCTGTATTACTGGCTTCAGTTTGTCTTTCTCCTGTCGTGACTCATGCGGATGAGGTTGATACGACTGCCACGGATACCAGTGAAGTCAAAACACTATTTTTTGGTCAGGATGATCGCGTACAGGTCGCTGACCCAACCCAACCGCCCTGGGATGCGATTGGGCAACTGGAGACCGCCAGCGGTAACCTCTGCACCGCAACGCTCATCTCACCGCATCTGGCGCTGACGGCGGGACACTGTTTGCTGATCCCACCGAAAGGTAAGCCGGATAAAGCCGTTGCCTTACGTTTTGTGTCGAAGAAGGGACTCTGGCGCTACGAAATTCACGGGATTGAAGGACGGGTCGATCCCTCACTGGGTAAGCGTCTGAAACCCGACGGCGATGGCTGGATTGTTCCCCCGTCGGCGGCATCCTGGGACTTCGGCCTGGTGGTGTTACGCTACCCACCCTCCGGCATTACCCCACTCCCCTTATTTGAAGGCGATAAAGCGGCGTTAACCGCTGCGCTGAAGACCACCGAGCGTAAAGTGACGCAGTCGGGTTATCCGGAAGATCATATTAATGCACTGTATACGCACCAGGATTGTCTGGTCACCGGTTGGGCGCAAACATCGGTCCTCTCTCACCAGTGCGACACGCTGCCAGGCGACAGCGGATCGCCATTGATGCTGAAGACCGAGGCGGGTTGGCAGCTAATTGGCGTGCAAAGCTCCGCCCCGGCGGCCAAAGATCGCTGGCGAGCGGATAACCGAGCGCTCTCTGTCACGGGGTTTCGCGATAAACTGGAAGCGTTGGCTCAGCAATGACGCTGCTGGCGCAACTGTAACAGCGATTTGATCGGCATCGGCTGGCTAAAGTAGAAGCCCTGAAGCTGATCACATCCGGCAAGACGCAACAGTTTCATCTGTTTTTCTGTCTCCACGCCTTCCGCAATGACTGCCATACCAAGTGCGCTGGCAATACGGATGGTGCCGCTCACCAGCGCTGACGCCTGGTCGTCATCATCCACCAGACCTGCCAGCGATTTATCAATCTTAATGGTGTCGAAGTTAAACCGGCGTAAATAACCGATGCTCGAATATCCGGTACCGAAATCATCCAGCGCCACCGCCGTACCCAGCGATTTTAAATTCGCGATGGCGGCACGCGCCCTTTCCGGACTCTCCAGCACATACGTTTCGGTGACTTCCAGCTGTAAACGCCCCGCAGGAAAACCGGTTTCCTGCAAGACGCCCGCCACTTTGTTCTCAAAATCCGGGTCGCGGAACTGAGCGGGAGAAATATTCACCGACAGTTTAAGATCGCCAATTGGCTGCAGATCAAAACAGGCGCGGCGCAAGACAAACTGGCCGAGCCGATAGATAAGCCCACTGGTTTCAGCAATGCGGATAAACTCATCCGGCTTTAATTCACCCGCAGGTCGACGATGCCAACGAGCCAGCGCCTCCACGCCAATCATTTTTTGGCTTCGGGCATCAACAATAGGCTGATACCAGACATCAAACTCGTCTCTTTCCAGACCGAGACGGATGTCATTTTCAATGACAATCTCGCGTTCCCGAGCGCTGTTTAATGCGGAATCGTAATGCGTAATTCGCCCCTTGCCGGTACTTTTGGAGTGATACATCGCGATATCCGCCCGCCGGAACAACTCTGAACTGGTACTCTCTACCAACGACCCACTCGCAATACCAATGCTGGCGCCAATGTGGATGGTTCTTTCCCCGAGGCTAATGGGCGTATTGAGATAATCAAGAACACTGCCAGCAAATGCCGCTGCTCGTTCTTCCGCTCGCTCGCCACCGACCATCATTGCAAACTCATCTCCTCCCATGCGCGCCAGCATCCCTTCCGAAGGGATTTTATCTCTCAGCGTTTGGGCAATGGTGACAATCAATTGATCGCCAACGTGATGACCATAAATATCATTAACGTCTTTAAACCCATCGAGGTCGATAAAGACCACGCTTTTCGTTCCTGGCTCACCGCTTAACCGGGAGTGCTCCAGCTTTTCAATTAACGCGCGACGGTTAGGTAAATGGCTTAACCAGTCAATGCGTGCGATGCGTCTTGCTTGCTGTTCACCTTTTGCCAGTTTGTAGAGTCCAACGCTGCTCAACAGAATAAAGAGCAGAATTAACGCCGCCGCGAGTATGACGATATGCGTAATGTCGCTTGAAGCCGCCTGCGCCGCCTGTACGCCGGGTAGGCGCGCCTGCCAGCTAAGATAACCGAGCACCTCTCCGGCCGAACTTTTCAGCGGTACGCTGGGACCCGCCGAGGGTTCATCAGTATAGGAAAGGTTTTCTATCTGAAAGGTTTTACCCAGTCCGCTCAGGATCTCTGCATTGAGATGGCGGGTAATGACAAGGTAACGGCGTTCGCTTCCCTGAACGGGAAATCCTTCCGTCATCGGGCGAATTAATCCAATACCAACAAAAGCAACGCCTTCCCGGGTACGGGTGATTCCGGCGTAAATATTTTTTTCGGCGGCGAGAGAGTACGCATGTTGGTCGATCAAGAACTGCATACCCCGGCCCAAAAAACGGAGGTTATCTTCCGTATATGGCTTACCGTGGAATGCGCCCCATAAAACGTGAAAGTGCTCATCGAGGATAAACGTGCCGTCATACAGGTTATTGATCTTAAGACCTGAACCCCAGGTTTTATGTAACCACGCGGTGTCTAACGTGGGTCGATAAGCCTCTTTGACCGCCTCGTCCCAAACGGCGTTGTCCAGCACCAGTGACCATACGCGGTTCACCGAGGTTTGCACCGCCCCTTGTACCGACAGCGCCGTGCGGCGGTCGTCAATTTCGTTGGTTTTGCTGCTGATGAGGTGAAGTGAGAGATAAAGCAGTGCCACGACCGAGATGATCAGACCTATCCCGGCCATAAAAATCATGACAAATAGCGTTTTCGCTGTAGGAATATTACGCCAGTGCAACCAATTTGCCATTCGGATCCCTCGCCCGTCGCCTGACTAATTGTATTATTTATAGCGTACTACAGCCGGAAAATTTCGCTGCCTGATTCTTTCAGGCAGCGATCACATCAGGCAAGTTTTATCATAACCATCCCGGCCAACAGGAGTACCAGACCCATCCAGCCTTTATTGTTCAGACGTTGGCCAAAAAGCACCCAACCCGCCGCCAGCGTAGCGGCAATACCGAACCCGCCCCACAGCGCGTACGCCACGGAAAGGTCAATTCCCTTCACCGCCTGCGACAGCGCGCTAAACGCGGCCAGGACGGCGGCGAGAGACAACATACCGTAAAATTTACGCCGAAAACCGTCAGAGAATTTCAGAAAGACGTTGGCGATAATTTCCAGCACGATGGCCGCCGCCAGCCAGGCGGCATGAACCCATTCAAACTGTTGCATGCGCCACCCCTTTCACCGTTTTCGCGGGCTTTCGCGTACCGGATTTAATCAGCACAATACCCAGTACCAGAGTCGCCAGTCCAGCAATTTTCATCGCTGACAACGCTTCATCAAATAACAACACACTAAACAGCGTAATAAATAAAATACCGATCCCTTCCCACAAGGCATAGGCTACGCCAAGCGCTATTTTTTTAACGGCAAACGACAGAAAAATATACGAGAGCGAAATCATCACCAGCATCAAAATAAACCCGGTGTTGCCATCGCTAACACTCGCCCATTTCATCGAAAGCGTTCCGGTAATTTCGGTCGCAATTGCCAGCGCTAATAAAATCCAGTAAAACATGATGCTTCTCCTGCTTGAGAATAAAGTCCTGCGGATTTGCTGCATGCAGCAAACCAAAATAGAATCAGATAGCTCAGCGCGTCGCGCCAGCTCAGGCAGAAGAATGGGACTAAAGCGCGTTGCGCCAGAGCTGCTCACCAGCAAGCAGGAAAGTAGAGGAAGTACGAAGGTGTGTCGATGTAGAAAAAAACGTCCTGAACATATTGTCCATAATATTACAATTATCCGCAGTGTTGCTTCTCGTCATCGCGGATGATAATTGTCCTCGGTAGTTAAACACACCGGATTTGTACCACAGCCATAGATTTAACTCAAAACCTTTTCACTTCTTTACCTCAATTGTTCAATTTTTGGTAGCGCAGTTCGACACAAATCACATTATTATAAACACCAGAAAGCAGAATTCAGGAATTACCATGGCAAAACCAATTATCACGCTTAATGGTCTAAAAATAGTGATTATGCTGGGAATGTTAGTCATCATTCTCGTGGGAATTCGTGTTGCGGCGGATATCATTGTCCCTTTTATTTTGGCGCTATTTATTGCGGTTATTTTAAATCCAGTGGTACAACGGATGGTCAAATTTCGTATCCCCCGCGTGCTGGCGGTGTCATTGCTGATCGTCATCATCGTGCTGGCGATGGTGCTGCTGCTGGCGTATTTAGGAACCTCATTAAATGAACTCGCACGAACGCTGCCACAGTACCGCTCATCGCTGATTATCCCCCTGAAAAATATTGAACCGTGGCTACAACGTGCAGGGATTGGCGTTTCTGTGGATGAACTGGCGAAATTTATCGACCCTAACGCGGCCATGACGCTGGTCACTAACCTGTTGACCCAACTGTCTAACGCCATGTCGTCTATCTTTTTACTCTTGTTAACCGTCGTCTTTATGCTACTGGAAGTACCACAATTGCCTGGCAAGCTAAAACAGATGATGGCCAACCCCACAGAGGGAATGGCAGCCATCCAGCGTGCCATTGATAGCGTTTCGCATTATCTGGTGCTGAAGACCGCCATTAGCATTGTCACGGGTCTGGTCGCCTGGGGAATGTTAGCGGCGTTGGATGTACGTTTCGCCTTCGTGTGGGGGTTGCTGGCATTCGCGCTGAACTATATTCCTAATATTGGTTCCGTGCTGGCGGCGATCCCACCTATCGCCCAGGTACTGGTGTTCAGCGGATTTTACGACGCACTTGCCGTGCTGGCGGGATACCTCGCCATCAATCTGGTGTTCGGTAATATTCTCGAACCCCGCATCATGGGACGTGGATTAGGACTTTCGACGCTGGTGGTTTTTCTCTCATTGATTTTCTGGGGATGGCTACTGGGCCCCGTTGGTATGCTGCTCTCGGTGCCGCTCACCATCATCGTTAAAATCGCGCTTGAGCAAACCACCGGCGGTCAGAGCATCGCGGTTTTACTGAGTGACCTCAACAAAGCCTGATATAAAAAACGGCCTCCGCAGAGGCCGTTCACAGCATTTCCAGATATCAGCTATCTTTAAAGCGCTTTCAGAATGGCATCTACGCTGGCTTTTGCATCGCCAAACAGCATATGCGTATTCTCTTTAAAGAACAGCGGGTTTTGCACGCCTGCGTAGCCGGTATTCATAGAGCGTTTGAAGACGATAACGTTCTGCGCTTTCCACACTTCCAGTACAGGCATACCGGCAATCGGGCTACGCGGATCGTCGAGCGCCGCCGGGTTAACGGTGTCGTTCGCGCCAATTACCAACACGGTGTCGGTGTCGCTGAAATCGTCGTTGATCTCATCCATTTCCAGCACGATGTCGTACGGTACTTTCGCCTCTGCCAGCAGTACGTTCATGTGACCTGGCAGACGCCCTGCCACCGGGTGGATACCGAAACGCACTTTGATACCGCGTGCGCGCAGTTTCTCGGTGATTTCCGCCACCGGATACTGCGCCTGCGCCACCGCCATGCCGTAGCCTGGGGTGATGATCACCGAGTGGGAGTTTTTCAGCATGTCAGCGGTGTCTTCCGCATTGATTTCGCGGTGTTCACCCACTTCTTCATCCGCCCCCGTTGAAGAACCATCAGTACCGAAGCCACCGGCAATCACGCTGATAAAAGAGCGGTTCATCGCCTTACACATGATGTATGACAGAATCGCACCCGAAGAACCGACCAGCGCGCCGGTTACAATCAGCAGATCGTTACTCAACATAAAGCCCGCCGCCGCCGCCGCCCATCCTGAGTAGGAGTTCAGCATGGATACCACCACCGGCATGTCCGCACCACCAATCGACGCCACTAAGTGCCAACCAAACGCGAGCGCGATAATGGTCATCACCAACAAGGCGAGAACCTGCAGGCCGACGCTTTCGGTACGGACAAAAAGCACCATCAGCAGGAAGGAAATGACCAGCGCCGCCAGGTTCATTTTGTGGCGGTTCGGTAACATCAGCGGTTTGGAAGAGATCTTCCCACGCAATTTGCCAAACGCAACAACAGAACCGGTGAAGGTGACCGCACCAATGAAGATACCGAGGAACACTTCCGTCAGGTGAATGTTCACCAGAATCGGCTCCAGACCGGCTTCGTGGTACAGGTAGCTGTTAAAGCCAACCAGCACGGCAGCCAGACCGACGAAGCTATGCAGGATCGCCACCAGCTCCGGCATTTCGGTCATTTCAACTTTCTTCGCCAGACGAATACCAATCGCGCCGCCGATGATCATGGCGACCAGAATCCAGGCCACATTGCCGGTATCCGGGCCAAAAATCGTGGCAATCAGCGCAATCGCCATCCCGGCGATACCAAAGTTATTACCCTGCTGGGAGGTTTCATGCTTCGAGAGCCCCGCCAGACTGAAAATAAACAGGATCGCGGCAACAATGTATGCAGCTGTAACTAATCCTCCAGACATGTGTTACCCCTTAGTTTTTCCGGAACATTTTCAGCATGCGCTGAGTCACGGTGAAGCCACCGAAAATATTAATACTGGCGATAAGCACCGCAATAAAGCTCAGGAAGCTCACCCAGCCGCCCTGGCCGATTTGCAACAATGCGCCCACCACAATAATCCCCGAGATGGCGTTAGTGACCGACATCAATGGGGTATGCAGCGCGTGCGAAACGTTCCATACCACGTAGTATCCCACCACGCAGGAAAGCGCGAACACCGTAAAGTGACCGAGGAACTCTTTCGGCGCCACATCCGCCAGCCAGCCGAAGAGGATGATTGCCAGGGCCATAAAGGCGAATTTACGCCACGGCGAAGCCGGTTTCGCGGGCTCTTTCGGCGCCGCTGCCGCTTTTGCCGCAGCCTGTGGTTGAGCAGACACCTGAATCGGCGGTGCCGGCCAGGTGATTTCGCCGTCACGTACGACGGTGACGCCACGAATCACCACATCGTCGAAATCAACGGTGACATTACCGTCTTTTTCTTTGCACAACAGTTTGAGCAGATTGACAAGGTTAGTGCCATACAACTGGGAAGACTGCGTTGGCAGACGCCCCGGTAGATCGGTATAACCAATCACTTTCACGCCATTTTCGGTGGTCGTTATCTGGTTCGCAACGGTGTATTCACAGTTGCCGCCATTCTGTGCAGCCAGGTCAACAATCACACTGCCCGACTTCATGGAGTCGACCATTTCGCGGGTGATCAGTTTTGGCGCGGGTTTGCCTGGAATAAGCGCCGTGGTGACGATAATGTCGACCTCTTTGGCCTGCGCCGCAAAGAGTGCCATTTCCGCTTTGATAAACGCCTCAGACATGACTTTGGCATAGCCATCGCCGCTGCCCGCATCCTCTTTAAAATCCAGCTCGAGGAATTCAGCGCCCATACTCTGGACCTGCTCTTTTACTTCCGGACGGGTATCGAAGGCGCGAACGATCGCCCCAAGGCTGTTTGCCGCGCCAATCGCCGCAAGACCCGCGACGCCAGCACCGATCACCATCACTTTTGCAGGAGGAACCTTGCCCGCAGCGGTAATCTGGCCGGTAAAGAAGCGGCCAAATTCATGCGCGGCTTCAACGATAGCGCGGTAACCGGCGATGTTCGCCATTGAGCTCAGGGCATCCAGTGACTGCGCGCGTGAGATACGCGGCACGGAGTCCATTGCCATGACGGTGACATTACGCTCAGCAAGCTTTTGCATTAATTCCGGGTTTTGTGCAGGCCAGATAAAACTGACCAGCGTCGTCCCGGCGTTCAGCAACGGAATTTCTTCCTCTTCTGGTGCATTGACCTTCAGGATGACCTCTGACTGCCAAACCGCATTTCCATCTACAATTTCAGCGCCTGCTTGCACAAACGCCCTGTCGTCAAAACTTGCCAGTTGACCAGCGCCGCTTTCAATCGCGACGGTAAAACCCAGTTTCAGCAGTTGCTCAACCGTTTTCGGCGTCGCGGCGACACGGGTTTCATTGGTAAACCGCTCTTTTGGTATGCCAATTCGCATAATATTCCCTTCCATCGTTTTTTATGATGATGGTTTGTCAGTGATCGCAAGATGCATACACACACTTGCTGAAGAGGTAAGCGTTACCCCTGCAAAATAAAACAGTAACAAACTCTTTATAACCTACTGAAAATAGTGCCTGTGATCTAGCGCCAAAAAGCAGTATTTATTGTTAAATTCGCAAAAGATGAACGATTCAGCCTGCAGACAGGGATAATGACCTTGAAATAGCGTTCAAAGGCCGATAATCCGCTCAAGCGGAGCGGCAAAACATGATTTAGCGCCAGTCATAAACACACAATTAACATTAAATTAACTTATGCAATTCATCGTTCTCATTAGCTTTAGCGCTTAAAAGCCTGTTTTTTAGACATATCAGGGAATGTGATCGGCTTTGTGATGTCACGTGACACGATGTATGAAAATTGACGCAGACATTGACAGGGATTAAATGCAATAATCAGCCACGTTTCTAGTCAATAACAATACCAGTACCTGGTTTGCGCAAGGCGAAGGATTATTTTTATGAAGCTTAAGAACACTCTCCTGGCGTCCGCACTTCTTTCTGCGACTGCTTTTTCTGTAAATGCAGCGACAGAACTGACGCCGGAGCAAGCGGCAGCATTGAAACCTTATGACCGTGTCGTGGTCACTGGTCGTTTTAATGCGATTAGCGATGCGGTGAATGCTGCATCCCGCCGTGCAGATAAAGAAGGTGCAGCCTCTTTTTATGTTGTTGATACATCTGATTATGGTAGTGGCGGTAACTGGCGCGTCGTGGCCGACCTCTATAAAGCGGATGCTGAAAAAGCGGAAGTCTCCAAAAATCGCGTGATTAACGGCATTGTAGAATTACCAAAAGATCAGGCTGTTGCGCTGGAACCGTATGACACCGTGACGGTGCAAGGTTTCTTCCGGAACCAACCGGAAGTCAATGACGCCATCACCAAAGCAGCAAAACAGAAAGACGCGTACGCCTTCTTTATCGTTCGCCAGATTGACGCCAACCAGGGCGGTAATCAGCGTATCACCGCATTCCTCTACAAAGCGGATGCGAAAAAACGTGTGATTCAGAGCACTGACGTGATTCCGGCTGATTCCGAAGCGGGACGCGCGGCGCTGGCCGAGGGCGGCGAAGCGGCGAAGAAAGTTGAAATCCCAGGTGTTGCAGCAACCGCTGCGCCGAGCGCCGATGTCGGTCGCTTCTTCGAAACGCAATCGACCAAAGGTGGACGTTACACCGTCACTCTGCCGGACGGAACGAAAGTCGAAGAACTGAACAAAGCGACAGCCGCCATGATGGTGCCTTTCGACAGCATCAAATTCACCGGTAACTACGGCAACATGACGGAAGTCTCGTATCAGGTTGCTAAACGTGCCGCGAAAAAAGGTGCCAAGTACTACCACATCACTCGCCAGTGGCAAGAACGTGGTAATAACATGACCATCAGCGCCGATCTGTATAAATAAGGCGCATCAGTAACAAAATAAGGCGGCTTTTTGCCGCCTTTAGTATTTTTAATCATAAATCTGCCCATGATGATTGCATGCGGTCCCTTCTCTCCGTAAAATCCCGCGCCTTGAGTTGCTTTCACTATTTTTATGCATTTTGGCAAAATAATTATTCTCCCACTCTCGTTTTTACAACTGGATAGCGATGGAAAAGAAACTGGGTCTGAGCGCGCTCACCGCGCTGGTACTAAGCTCAATGCTTGGCGCAGGTGTTTTCAGTCTGCCGCAAAACATGGCGGCAGTTGCCAGCCCGGCGGCGTTATTGATTGGTTGGGGTATCACTGGCGCAGGCATTTTACTGCTGGCCTTTGCCATGTTGATCCTGACGCGTATTCGCCCCGACCTTGATGGCGGGATCTTCACCTACGCGCGTGAAGGCTTTGGCGAGTTGATCGGCTTCTGCTCCGCGTGGGGATACTGGCTATGCGCCGTCATCGCCAACGTCTCCTATCTGGTGATTGTCTTTTCGGCCCTCAGCTTTTTCACCGACACGCCTGAGCTGCGTCTTTTTGGCGACGGGAATACCTGGCAGTCTATTATCGGCGCGTCAGTATTGCTGTGGGTGGTTCACTTTCTTGTGCTGCGCGGCGTCCAAACGGCGGCAAGCATTAATTTGGTTGCCACGCTGGCAAAGCTCCTGCCGCTCGGACTGTTTGTCATCCTGGCGTTCATGCTGTTTAAGCTCGACACCTTCCGTCTCGATTTTACCGGTCTGGCATTGGGCGTCCCGGTTTGGGAGCAGGTGAAAAACACCATGCTGATAACGCTCTGGGTGTTTATTGGTGTGGAAGGCGCAGTCGTCGTTTCCGCGCGCGCCAGAAACAAACGCGACGTTGGACGCGCTACGCTGCTGGCCGTGCTCGCCGCGTTAGGCGTGTATTTGCTGGTGACTCTGCTCTCTCTCGGCGTGGTTGCCCGTCCGGAACTGGCGGAGATTCGTAACCCGTCTATGGCCGGACTGATGGTCAAAATGATGGGGCCGTGGGGCGAAATCATCATCGCTGCGGGGCTGATCGTCTCTGTTTGCGGCGCGTACCTGAGCTGGACCATTATGGCAGCGGAAGTCCCCTTCCTCGCCTCGACGCACAAAGCGTTCCCGCGTATTTTCGCGCGTCAGAACGCGCAGGGTGCGCCGTCGGCATCGCTGTGGTTAACCAACCTTTCTGTCCAGGTTTGTCTGGTTCTGATCTGGCTCACTGGCTCTGATTACAACACACTGCTGACCATTGCCTCTGAGATGATTTTGGTGCCTTATTTTCTGGTCGGCGCCTTTTTGTTGAAGATTGCTACGCGCCCCCTTCACCAGGCCGTGGGTGTCGGTGCCTGTATTTATGGTTTATGGTTGTTGTACGCGTCCGGCCCTATGCATCTGTTACTGTCGGTCGTGCTTTATGCCCCGGGACTGCTGGTTTTCCTCTACGCCCGCAAGACACATACGCACGATAATGTGTTAAACCGTCAGGAAATCGTCCTGATTGGCCTGCTGTTAGTGGCTGCAGTTCCAGCAACGTGGATGTTGGTGGGGTAAATATCGCCCCATCGTTTGATACCAAAAGGAGATTACGATGGGTAAGCATCCGTCCTTACCAATTCTTATTACCGGTGGAGGCCGTCGTATCGGTCTCGCCGTAGCATGGCACTTCCTGAATCAGCAACAGCCGGTCATTGTGAGCTACAGGACACGCTATCCTGCGATTTCGCATCTGGAGAAGGCCGGCGCGGTATGCATTCAGGCCGATTTTTCAACCGATGAAAACGTGCTGTCCTTTGCTGAAGAGGTCAAAGCAAAGACTGACGGATTGCGCGCTATTCTGCATAACGCCAGCGCCTGGAGAGCGGAAACACCCGATACGCCGCTCTCCGATGTGTTGTCTTCGATGATGCAGATTCACGTCAATACCCCCTATCTGCTTAACCACGCGCTAGAAAACCTGTTACTGGGTCGCGGTCATGCCGCCAGCGACATTATTCACTTCACCGATTACGTTGTAGAGCGTGGTAGCGACAAGCACATTGCCTATGCGGCCAGTAAAGCAGCGCTGGACAACATGACTCGCTCATTCGCCCGTAAACTGGCCCCGGACGTCAAGGTTAACGCCATTGCCCCTTCGCTCATTTTATTTAATGAAGGCGATGATGCTGAGTACCGCGAGCAGGCGCTGAATAAGTCGCTGATGAAAACCGCGCCTGGTGAAAAAGAGGTCATCGACTTAGTGGATTACCTGCTCACCAGCGACTTTGTGACAGGACGTAGTTTTGCCCTCGATGGCGGGCGTCACTTACGTTAATGCAGCTTGATCCAACAGAGGATCAGCAGCCAGGCGCTTATCCCCCAGCACGCTACCGAGCCGCCAAGGGCGAACGGTAAGCGCATAAAACCTGTGAAATACCACAATGAAACCAAATACACAAAATAGGGAATAATCGACCACATGCTAAACACGATGGTCGTGCGTAATGCCTCTACCCCGCGCTCACTGGCCACAATATAGTGAGCGATGAGCGCAAACGTGGGAAACAGAGGGATTAACCCAGCGATATAATAATTTTTTGTTTTTGCCAGCAAACCGATCAACACCACCACCAGCGCACCCAGCGCGGCTTTTATAACGAGTCCCATTCCTCTGCCTTAACACAGCGATAACATCAGTCTCTAGCATAACGGAAGCGATCTCGTTTAGAAAAGAGTAATAGCAGGGAAAACAGCGGCAGTGTATGTTGTCGTTTTATTTTCATAATGAACGATATGAACACCATCGTATTTGTCGAGGATGAACCCGAAGTGGGTTCGCTGATTGCCGCCTACCTGGCCCGGCATGACATTGAGGTCATTGTTGAGCCTCGTGGCGATCGGGCTGAAGAGGTTATTCTGCGAGCGCAACCCGATCTGGTGTTGTTGGATATAATGCTGCCTGGCAAAGACGGCATGACCATCTGCCGCGACCTGCGTGAGCGTTGGCATGGCCCCATCGTTCTGCTCACCTCGCTGGATAGCGATATGAATCATATTCTGGCGCTGGAAATGGGTGCCTGCGACTACATTCTGAAAACCACCCCGCCTGCTGTGTTGCTGGCTCGCCTGCGTTTACATCTCCGACAGAGCGAACATTCAGCCCAAACGAAAGGCATTCAGGACGCCATCGTCGCACCGCACAAAACGCTACGTTTTGGCACGCTCGCCATCGACCCGATTAACCGTACTGTGGTGTTGTCTGGTGAGCAGGTTTCGCTTTCTACAGCAGACTTTGAGCTTCTGTGGGAGCTGGCAACACATGCCGGGACAATTATGGACCGTGATGCGTTGCTGAAAAACTTGCGCGGCGTAAGCTATGACGGGCTGGATCGCAGTGTCGACGTGGCAATATCCCGCCTGCGGAAAAAATTACAGGATAGCGCCACCGAACCTTACCGAATAAAAACGGTTCGCAACAAAGGCTATTTGTTTGCTCCCCATGCCTGGGAAGATGCGCCACATGATTGATTGAGGACATTCAGTCGTATGTTCAAACTCCTTTGGCAACATGGCCGGGCTATCTGTTTCGCGCACGGAGGGTTTGAATGGAAATAAGAGGGCGACAAAAAACGGCCCTACTTCGTTCACCTCGCTGATGGACAGCCAATATTCATGGCGGCAATCGGCAGCGCCCGTGCCCCCTTCGAACGCGGCGATGAGGCAGACGGTTTACTGATTGTGACGTCAGCGGCTGATGAGGGTTTAATCGATATCCACGTTACTGCGCCTAACGTTTAGCATCCGTAGTATGCGTAGCGTACTGGCGGCATACTGCTGTCAGGCGCAATACCTGGTCTCATACCGGCTTGATGTTCTGATTCATCCGGAAGAGGTTCGTCGGGTCGTACTTATTCTTGAGCTCCACGAGTCGATTGTAAGTCGCACCGTAAGCGAAGGCGATGCGGTCATTCTCCTCCTGGGTGAGGAAGTTGATGTATGCACCGCTGCTGGCAAACGGTTGTGATTTAGCGAAGAATTCGCGCGCCCAGGTAATGCAGTGCTCATCCTCGGTGGCTGACTCCCAGCGACCATGCACATTCATCACGTAGTTGGCATCCCGACTTGAGTAGGCCATTGCTTCGGGCGAGACGCTGGCTGTCTGGCCTCCAATTGTCCCGATGAATATCTCACACTGGGGTGACGGCAACCTGGCGGCGTATTCGATGATGGCATCGATAACCCCCTCACTGAGTTGCGAGAAGTTGTGCGACTTCCAGTAGTTACGCGCCCCTTTTGACAATAGCGGGTCGAATGCCTGCTGCCAGGCGATATAGGGTTGCACTCCGATGTGCTCGCCGAGAACCGTACCAAACCCGCGTAATGGCTCAATAAGCTTCTCACCCTCGTTAGGGTCGCCCACATAACACAGCGCGAGCGCAACCATCTCTTTCCCGTGAACGTCCTCGGGCAGAAAAGGGAGCGGAGGCGCCTTGCGCGTTACCATCCAAACATTGAGCTCTTCCGGCATCGTCTCGGTGAACTGGGCGAACTGCGAGATAACGGGCTTTGCCTGATCAAACGGAAACACGATGAGTCCACTCAATACATTCGGCCCGACGGGATGGAGTTGGAATTCGAAGCAAGTAACAACACCGAAGTTGCCACCCCCACCCCGCACCCCCCAAAAGAGATCCGGATTTTCTGATTCGCTGGCGTGTAATTGGCGGCCATCTGCCGTAACGACCTCCGCGGAGAGCAGATTGTCTATTGTCATACCGTACTTGCGACTCAGCCAGCCGAACCCGCCGCCGAGCGTCAGGCCAGCCACACCTGTCGTCGAGTTAATGCCCAGTGGCGTGGCAAGGCCATGTGCCTGCACCACCTTATCAAAATCGCCAAGGGTGCAGCCAGGTTCAACGTTAGCCCTACGGGTTGCCAGGTCCACTTGCACTTTCTTCATCAGCGAGAGGTCGATCATTAGGCCGTCGTCGCACACGGCATTGCCCGCGATATTGTGTCCACCTCCTCGGATCGAAATGAGGAGATTTTGCGTTCGTCCAAATTCGATGGCCTGGACGACATCTTCAGGCGACGTGCAACGGGCGATCAGCGCGGGTTTACGATCAATCATGGCGTTCCAGATCTGGCGCACCTCGTCGTAACCTGCATCGTCAGGAAGAATCACCTCCCCCAGGAAGTGAGTTTTGAACTCGTCGATATTTAGCTTTAGTAACTCCTTCATGATTGTCTCCTACCATTGAGTATCCCTATTCATTATGGTGGATTTCACAATCCCTGATGGTTTAAAGGGTATTTAATGTGGCGTTTTGGACTGCCCCCACCCCGGTAGACGATCCTGCCTCTAGTTTGAGCATAGGGGGAGCATATGGGTACACCACGATTTACACCTGAATTTAAGGAAGAAACCGTCCGTATCAAACACGTCATACGTTTGCATGTTGGATGTTGTCAGCTGGCGCAAACCCTGCTTTTATAACAACTCAAATGGGACATGAAAACGCACAGAGGGTTTATACCGTTTACTCTGCCTGGATACCTGCTCTGGACGGTGATCAGATTGCGTTCCTCAACAAGCGCATCGATGAATACAACATTGCCCCTATAGTGCCCCTGAAGGTAAAGTCAGTTTATCTAACTAATTGTATTTATGGTGTTATTTCATGAAGAAGCTGTTTATTCAGTTTTATCTGTTGCTGTTTGTCTGCTTTCTGGTCATGACTTTGCTGGTGGGTTTGGTTTATAAATTCACTGCCGAACGCGCGGGTAAGCAGTCGCTCGACGATTTGATGAAAAGCTCGCTGTACCTTATGCGCAGCGAATTGCGTGAGATCCCCCCCAGCGACTGGGGAAAAACCCTAAAAGAAATGGATCTCAATCTCTCGTTTGATCTGCGCGTCGAACCGCTGAATAAATACAAACTGGATAGCGTCACGACACAGCGATTGCGGGAAGGCGACATCGTCGCGCTTGACGATCAATACACGTTTATTCAGCGTATTCCGCGCAGCCACTATGTTCTGGCCGTGGGGCCGGTGCCGTATCTCTATTTTCTGCATCAAATGCGTTTGCTGGATGTCGCGTTGATGGCTTTTATCGCCATCTCCCTCGCCTTTCCTGTCTTTATCTGGATGCGCCCGCACTGGCAAGAGATGTTGAGACTTGAATCCGCAGCGCAGCGCTTCGGCGAGGGACATCTCTCCGAGCGGCTCCATTTTGACAATGGTTCCAGTTTTGAACGTCTGGGGATCGCATTTAATCAAATGGCGGACAACATCAACGCCCTGATTGCCAGCAAGAAACAACTTATCGATGGTATTGCCCACGAACTACGCACCCCGCTTGTTCGTTTGCGCTATCGCCTGGCGATGAGCGACAACCTGAGCGAACAAGAATCACAGGCGCTAAATCGCGATATTGGGCAACTGGAAGCGTTGATTGAGGAATTGCTGACTTACGCTCGCCTCGACAGGCCGCAAAATGAATTAAAACTCACAGTGCCCGACCTGCCGGCATGGCTGACGACTCATCTTGACGATGTGCAAAACGTCAATCCTGAACGTGAAGTACATCTGAGCAACCTGACGTCAGGGGATTACGGCGCGCTGGATATGCGACTGATGGAGCGCGTACTGGATAACCTGCTCAACAATGCCTTGCGCTATTGCCATGCCACCGTGCATGTCAGCCTGCTGTTAGCGGGCAACCATGCCACACTGCTCGTTGAGGATGATGGTCCTGGTATTGCCCCTGATGCGCGTGAACGTATCTTTGAACCGTTTGTACGCCTTGATCCCAGCAGGGATCGCGCCACCGGTGGCTGTGGACTCGGATTAGCGATTGTTCGATCTATCGCGTTGGCGATGGGGGGAACGGTAAGCTGCGGGGAAAGCGCGTTGGGCGGCGCACAGTTCAGTTTCAGCTGGCCGGTGTGGCATAACATCGCCGATTTTCCCCCTGTCAGACCCTAACCGCACAGTGGTCAGGCGCGGAATGTTGTGGTATATAAAAAGTATGTTGTAACTAAAATGGTGAGTATATGGCCCGTTACGATCTCGTTGACCGCCTGAATGGTACCTTTCGCCAAATAGAGCAAGAACTGGCAGCCCTGACGGAAAATCTTGAGCAGCAGACGTTGCTGATTGCGCGAGTCTTTTCACTGCCTGAAGTGACAAAAGAGGCGGAACATTCGCCGCTGGAAACCATCCATGTTAAACAGCATCTGGGAAAGGAAGCCGAAGCGTTTGCTTTGCGCCATTACCTGCACCTGTTTATTCAGCAACAGTCTGAAAATCGCAGCAGCAAAGCCGCAGTGCGCCTGCCGGGGGTACTCTGTTATCAGGTTAATCATGCCTCGCAGGCGATGTTGGAAAACCGGATTCAACGCATCAACCAATTAAAAACCACGTTTGAGCATATTGTGACGGTCGAATCCGCCCTTGCGCCCAATGCGCGTTTTGAGTGGGTACACCGTCATTTGCCTGGACTGATTACACTGAATGCTTACCGCACACTGACAGTGATTCGGGATCCGGCCACCCTGCGATTTGGCTGGGCAAACAAGCATATCATCAAGAATTTGCGCCGTGATGAGGTTCTGGCGCAACTGGAAAAGAGTCTGAACTCGCCACGAAGCGTGTATCCGTGGACCCGCGAAGAGTGGCAAACCAAACTGGAGCGCGAATACCAGGACATCGCCGCCCTGGGGCAGCACGCCAGACTGAAGATTAAAAGGCCGGTGAAAGTACAACCTATCGCCAGAGTCTGGTACAAAGGGCAACAGAAGCAGGTTCAGCACGCCTGCCCGACACCGCTTATCGCGTTGATTAATACTGATAACGGCGCTGGCGTACCGGATATTGGTGAATTATTAAACTACGATGCTGAAAATATTCAGCACCGGTTTAAACCCCAGGCGCAGCCGTTACGATTGGTAATCCCACGGCTGCACCTGTATGTCGCGGATTAATGGCCCGGTTTCATACTACCGACCATCAATTCCGGGCGAACCCAGCTGTCGAACTCCGCTTCCGTCAGGTAGCCTAACGCCAGGGCTGAGGCTTTCAACGTCAGCCCTTCTTTATGCGCTTTTTTGGCGATTTCTGCGGCTTTGTCATAGCCGATATGCGTGTTGAGCGCCGTCACCAGCATCAGCGATTCGTTAAGTAACTGGTTAATGCGCTCGCGGTTCGGCTCAATTCCCACGGCACAATGCGCGTTAAAACTCTCCATGCCGTCGGCCAACAACCGGACAGATTGCAGGAAGTTATGAATCACCATGGGACGATAGACGTTAAGCTCAAAATTCCCTGATGCCCCGCCCATATTCACCGCCACATCATTGCCCATCACCTGGCAACATAGCATGGTCAGCGCCTCGCACTGGGTCGGGTTCACTTTACCTGGCATTATCGAGCTTCCCGGTTCATTTTCCGGAATCGCTATTTCGCCAATCCCACAGCGTGGACCTGACGCCAGCCAGCGTACATCGTTGGCAATTTTCATTAGCGATGCCGCCAGCCCCTTTAACGCACCGTGCGCATGAACCAGCGCATCACAGGTCGCCAGCGCTTCAAATTTATTCGGCGCAGTGACAAACGGCGCGCCAGTACTTACCGCCAGTTCATCCGCCACGCGGCGGGCATACTCCGGATGGGTATTCAGCCCGGTTCCGACAGCGGTTCCGCCCAGCGCCAGTTCCGCGACATGCGGCAAGCTGTTCTCAATATGTTTGAGATTGTGTTCCAGCATCGCCACCCAACCTGAAATCTCCTGGCCGAGCGTTAGCGGCGTCGCATCCTGCAGGTGCGTACGACCAATTTTGACAATATCTGCAAAGGCATGGGATTTTTCAGTGAGCGTTTTGCTCAACACGTTCACCTGCGGGATCAACTGATTGCGTAGCGCCAGCAGCGCAGCGACATGCATCGCCGTTGGGAAAACGTCGTTCGAACTCTGACTCTTATTGACGTCATCATTCGGATGCACTTTGCGTTCCATACCGCGAACGCCGCCCAACAGTTCGCTGGCACGGTTTGCCAGCACTTCGTTCATGTTCATATTGCTCTGGGTTCCCGACCCGGTCTGCCAGATAGCCAGCGGGAACTCATCGGCATGTTTGTCAGCCAGCACTTCATCTGCTGCCTGTCTGATAGCAGAGGCTTTCTCCGCCGACAGTAATCCTAAATCTTCGTTGACCTTTGCCGCTGCGCGCTTGGTCAGCGCCAGCGCGTGGATCAGTGAGACGGGCATTTTCTCCGTAGAAATACGAAAATGCTCCAAAGAACGCTGGGTTTGTGCGCCCCATAGCTTATCTATCGGGACATCAATCGCACCCATCGAATCTTTCTCGCGGCGTACCGTTACCATGACCTGCTCCTTATACCATCATTTGATTAGGTTATGTTTCGACATGGCCCACTTGCTTGCGGTCTACTAAGTATCAACGAAATCGACACCGCCATTTGGTTGTTTGTGCGGTAAAAAAACCGCCCCGACGGGCTAACACCGTGAATGTAAGACCGGGATATCCGGGGCGACCACCGGGTTTGGCGTCCCTGCGGGAACCCAATCCCGGCGTTTCCCCTTATTCATTGGCTTAAGTAAACGGTGTTACCCCAAAGGGCGGCAGAGGTTACTTAACGCAGCGTGCGCACTGCGACGTCTGAATCTGCTGGAAGAAATCGTTACCTTTATCATCGACAAGGATAAAGGCCGGGAAATCTTCGACTTCAATTTTCCAGATAGCTTCCATCCCCAGTTCAGGATATTCCACACACTCCAGACTCTTGATACTGCCCTGAGCCAGTACCGCCGCCGGGCCGCCAATACTGCCAAGATAGAAGCCACCGTGCTTATGACACGCATCGGTAACCTGTTGGCTGCGGTTGCCTTTCGCCAGCATGATCATACTGCCACCAGCCGACTGGAGCTGATCCACATACGAATCCATACGTCCTGCCGTGGTTGGACCAAGCGACCCCGAGGCATACCCTTCTGGCGTTTTCGCCGGGCCGGCGTAGTAGATAGGATGGTCTTTCACGTACTGTGGCAAACCTTCACCGTTATCCAGCCGCTCTTTTAACTTCGCGTGAGCAATATCGCGCCCCACAATGATAGTGCCGTTCAACGACAAACGCGTCGATACCGGATATTGAGACAATTGCTCAAGGATTGCTTTCATCGGGCGATTAAGGTCGATCCGAACCGCTTCCCCTTCACCAGCCTGACGTAATGCTTCCGGGATGTATTTCCCTGGGTTATGTTCGAGTTTCTCGATCCAGATACCTTTGCGGTTGATCTTCGCTTTGATGTTGCGATCCGCAGAACAGGAGACGCCCATCCCCACCGGACATGACGCGCCGTGACGCGGTAAGCGAATCACCCGGATGTCGTGGGCGAAATATTTCCCGCCAAATTGCGCGCCCAGCCCAAGATTTTGCGCTTCGATTAGCAGCTCTTTTTCCAGTTCGACATCACGAAATGCCTGGCCATGCTCGTTACCTTCGGTTGGCAGCTCATCATAATATTTTGCCGACGCCAGTTTAACGGTCTTCAGCGTCGCTTCCGCCGAGGTGCCGCCAATCACAAAGGCGATGTGGTACGGTGGGCAAGCCGCCGTCCCCAGCGTGCGCATTTTATCGACCAGATAATTTTTCAGTTTTCCGGGTGATAACAGCGCTTTGGTTTCCTGATACAGGTAGGTTTTATTCGCCGAACCGCCGCCTTTCGCGATACACAGGAATTTGTACTCGTCGCCATCGACACTGTAGAGATCAATCTGCGCAGGCAGATTGGTACCGGTATTGACCTCTTTGTACATATCCAGCGCGGCGTTTTGCGAATAGCGCAGGTT
Source organism: Citrobacter sp. NCU1 (assembly GCF_010231475.1). GTDB lineage: Bacteria > Pseudomonadota > Gammaproteobacteria > Enterobacterales > Enterobacteriaceae > Citrobacter_D. Next base: position 25,198 of record NZ_NRDO01000021.1, read on the forward strand.
ATCTTCGATGTAGGTGTTATAAACCCCGCGGGCAAGCGCGGCTTCATCACCGCCGCCAGTCCAGACACGTTGCCCTTTTTTACCGACGATAATCGCGGTGCCGGTATCCTGGCAGGTTGGCAAAATGCCTTTCGCCGCGATGTCGGAGTTACGCAAAAATTGCAGTGCGACATACTTATCGTTTTCACTGGCATCCGGGTCACGGAGAATATCAGCCACCTGCTGCTGATGCGCAGGGCGCAACATAAAAGAGGCATCATGGAATGCCTGTCGCGCCAGGAGGGTTAAGGCTTGTGGATCAACTTTAAGCACCTCCTGCCCTGCAAACTCGGCGACGGAAACATGCTCACTGGTCAGTAGATAATATTCGGTGTCATCCTTTTGGAGGGGAAAAGGATCCTGATAATGGAAGGGTTTGTTTGACATTGTACTCTCACTTACAACTCGGTCTGTTTATACTCTGGGCAGATTTTCCAAAGCCCTGCTAAAAAACAATTCACCTATCCTACACATTTTTTTAACAAAAACTGAGACAAGTACGACTTTTTCCGCGCGGAGGTTACTTCCACCGGGTTTCTTGCTTTAATACACGCAGTAATTTCCACATTGAAACAAGGCTTGATAATGCAAAAACTCATCAACTCAGTGCAAAACTATGCCTGGGGAAGTAAAACTGCGTTAACAGAACTCTATGGGCTCGCCAATCCGTCTCAGCAGCCAATGGCTGAGCTCTGGATGGGGGCGCACCCGAAAAGCAGCTCCAGAGTTCAGGATGCTAACGGGCAGACTGTCTCATTGCGCGATGTTATCGACCACAACAAATCAGCACTGCTTGGGGATGCGGTCGCCAACCGCTTTGGTGAGTTGCCGTTCCTGTTTAAAGTGCTGTGCGCCGCTCAACCGCTCTCCATTCAGGTACATCCGAACAAACACAATTCTGAAGTCGGTTTTGCGAAAGAGAATGCAGCGGGTATCCCGATGGATGCCGCAGAACGCAACTATAAAGATCCTAACCACAAACCCGAATTAGTCTTCGCCCTGACGCCATTCCTGGCGATGAATGCATTTCGTGAGTTTTCCGAAATTGTCTCTCTGTTACAGCCAGTTTCCGGCGCGCACTCCGCCATTGCGCACTTCCTGCAAGCACCCAACGCGGAACGTCTGAGTCAGCTCTTTGCCAGCCTGCTCAATATGCAGGGTGAGGAAAAATCCCGCGCACTGGCGGTGTTAAAGGCCGCACTGAACAGTCAACAAGGCGAGCCGTGGCAGACTATCCGCGTGATTTCTGAGTTCTACCCGGATGACAGTGGCCTCTTTTCACCGCTGTTGCTGAATGTGGTCAAACTGAACCCTGGCGAAGCCATGTTCCTGTTTGCCGAAACTCCGCATGCGTACCTGCAGGGCGTGGCGTTAGAAGTCATGGCGAACTCCGACAACGTACTGCGTGCCGGATTAACGCCAAAATATATTGATATCCCGGAGCTTGTCGCCAACGTTCAGTTTGTGGCAAAACCGGCGTCTCAGCTGCTAACTACCCCCGTCAAAAATGGCGCGGAGCTGGACTTCCCTATTCCGGTGGATGATTTTGCGTTTTCTTTGCATGATCTGTCGACGCAGGAAACCGCAATTGCCCAAGCCAGCGCGGCCATTCTGTTCTGTGTTGAAGGTGAAGCGGTGCTGAGCAAAGGTGAAGAGCGGCTGGTTCTTAAGCCGGGGGAATCGGCATTTATCGGCGCACACGAGTCCCCAGTATTTGCCAGCGGCGTGGGCCGTTTAGCCAGGGTTTATAACAAGCTTTAGCAACATACTGAATTTTTTAACAACTCTTGCTAAGCTAGTAAGTGGCTTATAACTTATCCAGGCGGATTCTCCCGCCTGGTTTCATTTTATGGATAATCGATATGAAAAAATCGCTGGTAGCTGCGGGAGTCATCGTTGCACTTGGCATCGTCTGGACGGGTGGCGCCTGGTACACAGGGAAGAAACTGGAAACGCATCTTTCTGAGATGATTTCTGAGGCCAATACCCAACTTAAACTGAATTCACCGGAAGCGAACATAGAACTCAGTTATCAGAACTACCAGCGCGGCGTATTCAGCAGCCAGTTGCAGTTGGTGGTAAAACCCATCGCAGGCAAAGAGAGTTCATGGATGAAACCAGACGACAGTTTGGTGGTGAATGAAGCGGTAGATCATGGCCCCTTCCCGCTCGCCCAACTGAAGTCTCTGAATCTTGTCCCTTCAATGGCCTCAGTAAAAACCACCCTGGTGAACAATGCGTTTAGTAAGCCGTTGTTTGATTTCGCCAAAGGTGAGTCGCCGTTCGAAATTAACTCCCGTATCGCTTACAGCGGTGACACGCGCTCCAATATCGCCATCAAGCCGTTGAGCTACGAAAATGAAGGCGAAAAAGTGGCATTCAGCGGGGGTGAATTCCAGCTCGATGCGGACAAAGAAGGGAGCATCATTTCTCTGACGGGTGAAGCGCAAAGCGGGCTGGTTGATGCCGTCAATGAATATAACCAGAAAGTACAAATCACCTTTAATAACCTGAAAACTGACGGCGCCAGCAGTGTCGCCAGTTTTGGCGGACGCATAGGCAACCAACAGCTGTCGTTAGAAAAACTGGCAATCTCAATAGAAGGCAAAGAGATGTCGGTGCTGGAAGGGATGAACATCAGCGGGAAATCCGAACTGACGCCTGATGGTAAAACCATCAACAGCCAACTGGACTACGCGCTAAAGAGTCTTAAAGTTCAGGGGCAGGATTTGGGCAGCGGTCAGCTGACCTTGAAAGCGGGCCAGATTAATGCAGAAGCCTGGCACCAGTTTAGTAAGCAGTATAACGCGCAAACACAGGCGCTGTTGGCGCAGCCAGACGTGGCACAAGATCCTGACCTTTATCAGGAAAAAGTGACTGAAGCGTTTTTCACCGCCCTGCCGTTGCTGTTGAAAGGCGACCCCGTGATCACCGTCGCGCCATTGAGCTGGAAAAACGCCAAAGGTGAAACCGCGCTTAATTTGTCTCTTTTCCTGAGAGATCCGACAACCTCAACCGATGCGCCGCAAAACCTGGCGCAGGAACTGGACCGCTCTGTCAAATCCCTCGAAGGTAAGCTGACAATCCCAGTAGATATGGCGGTTGAGTTCATGACGCAGGTCGCGAAGCTGGAAGGCTATCAGCAGGAAGAAGCGACCAGCATGGCGAATCAACAGGTGAAAGGTCTCGCCGCGATGGGACAAATGTTCCGTATCACGACGATGCAGGATAATACCATCGCCACCAGCCTGCAGTACGCGAACGGTCAGGTCACACTGAACGGGCAAAAAATGCCGCTGGATGAGTTTATCGGGATGTTCGGCGTACCGGCGCTCTCTGTTCCGGACGCGCCTGCAGTACCTCAGCCGTAATGTTCTAAATGCAGTCTGCCCGATGACATCACGCTCATCGGGCGTTTCCCTCAGCGACGGATTCAACTGTCGCGCCTGCACGCTTACTTCTGCGTGATAAGTCGGGCCGAAATGGTCTGACTACGCGAATAGCTCTCCTCGTGACCGATCTTCTGCAGGATACGTTCTGCCAGGGTATACCCTATCTCGCGGGCGGGAGTGCTGGCCCAAACAATGGGCAAATCATCCAGTGCTTGTTCCGCAACGTCGGCAAACGCCGCCAGTGAAATTTGCTGATCAAAATAGCGATCGACTCCACTTTCACCGCTTTGACGACCTGCCCGCATCAAGCCAAACCACGCGCCCATCGCGATGGTTTCGTTATAGCAGACCACCGCGCTGATGGTCGGGTTGTGTCGCAGCAACGCGGTTATCGCTTCAGCGGCCTGCTTCTGGCTGGAAGCACATTCCAGCACCCAGTCGCTGTGGAACGGTAAACCGAATTTTAAGAGGGTTGCGCAATAGCCGCCAACGCGCTCTGCCCGGGTCAACGATGAACTTTGCCCTCCAAGCCATGCAATGCGCTGGTGCCCGTGGCGAATAAGATGTTCGGTCAGCAATTGCGCCGCCTGCATGTTATCCGGGCGGACCGTATCCACTTCATCAAGGTAACTGGCGCGTGAAGCAAACACTACCGGGATCCCTTTTTCCTCTGCGAGTTGTCGCAAGATGTCGCTACTGCCTGCCGCACCGGCAATCACCACCCCATCAACGCCCTGATTGAGTAACATAGAAAAACGTTGAGTGAGCTGTTCGCCGTCCTGTCCACCGTGAAGGAGAAAAACCATCCGCCCCTGCGACTCCAGCGCTTCCGTCAGCCCGGCGGTCAGTTCCGCATAAAAAGAGGCCGACAGATCACGCACAATCAGCCCAATGACGCCGCTCTGCCCGCCACGCAGCGCCGAAGCCTGACGGTTGCGAACAAAACCGAGCTGTTCAATCGCCGCATTCACGCGTTCTCCGGTGGCAGACGAAATACGGCCTTTACCGCTCAGTACCAATGAAACCGTACTGACAGAAACGCCCGCAGCCAACGCAACATCATGAATAGTAATTTTTTTGGCTATGGCCATGAAAACAAAAAACTCCCCGAAAACGTGACTTACCCAAGCCTTCGCCAGGTAGAGATAAAACGTTTTATCAATTACTTATATTTATACGCTTTATTATCCTTCGATAATGTGATTTATGCCGCACTAAAATTAGGTAAAACGTTTTATCTTCTCGTCCCACTAATCTAAAACAGAGCTCTCTTTTCACAAGGAATCGTTAGATGACGACGAGATCAACGCCAAAAATAACCTTATGGGAGTTTTTCCAGCAGTTGGGGAAAACGTTTATGTTGCCCGTGGCCCTGCTGTCATTCTGCGGGATCATGCTGGGCATCGGCAGCTCTCTAAGCAGCCACGACGTTGTCACGCTGATCCCGGCGTTGGGGAATCCGGTGCTACAGGCCTTATTCACCTGGATGAGTAAAGTCGGTTCGTTTGCGTTCAGTTTCCTGCCGGTGATGTTCTGTATCGCCATCCCGCTCGGGCTGGCGCGCGAAAACAAAGGTGTTGCCGCCTTTGCGGGATTCGTGGGTTATGCCGTGATGAACCTTGCCGTGAACTTCTGGTTAACCGCGAAAGGGATTCTTCCGACTACCGACGCTGCGATACTGAAAGCCAACAACGTACAGAATATTCTGGGGATCCAGTCTATCGACACCGGGATCCTCGGTGCGGTTATCGCCGGTATTATTGTCTGGATGCTGCATGAGCGTTTTCATAACATCCGCCTGCCGGATGCGCTGGCCTTCTTTGGCGGCACCCGTTTCGTCCCGATCATCTCCTCCGTCGTGATGGGACTTGTCGGCCTGGTTATCCCGCTGGTGTGGCCGGTTTTCGCAATGGGGATCAGCGGACTGGGACACATTATTAACAGCGCCGGAGATTTCGGTCCGATGATATTTGGTACCGGCGAACGCCTGCTGCTGCCGTTTGGTCTGCACCACATTCTGGTGGCGTTGATTCGTTTCACCGAAGCAGGCGGCACCCAAGAGGTTTGCGGTCATAGCGTCAGTGGCGCATTGACCATTTTCCAGGCACAGTTAAGCTGCCCGACAACTCACGGTTTTTCTGAAAGCGCCACCCGTTTCCTGTCTCAGGGCAAAATGCCAGCTTTCCTCGGCGGTCTGCCAGGCGCCGCACTGGCCATGTATCACTGCGCACGCCCGGAAAATCGTCACAAAATTAAGGGACTACTGATTTCTGGTCTGATCGCCTGCGTTGTTGGCGGCACGACAGAACCACTGGAATTCCTGTTCCTGTTTGTCGCGCCCGTTTTGTATGTCATTCATGCCCTGCTGACCGGTCTTGGCTTCACCGTTATGGCGATTCTGGGCGTCACTATCGGTAACACGGACGGCAACATCATCGACTTTGTGGTGTTCGGTATTCTGCACGGCCTGTCAACGAAGTGGTATCTGGTACCGGTGGTAGCGGCCATCTGGTTTGCGGTCTACTACGTGATTTTCCGTTTCGCCATTACCCGCTTTAACCTGAAAACGCCGGGTCGTGATACCGAAATTGCCAGCAATATTGAGAAAGTCGTCGCAGGCACGCCGGGTAAATCTGGCTACAACGTTCCGGCAATTCTCGCCGCGCTGGGGGGTAGCGACAATATCGTCAGCCTGGATAACTGTATTACACGCTTACGTTTGTCCGTTAAGGACATGTCGCTGGTGAATGTACAGGCGTTGAAAGACAATCGCGCCATCGGTGTGGTACAGCTGAACCAGCACAATTTACAGGTGGTCATTGGTCCGCAAGTACAGTCTGTAAAAGACGAAATGGCCAATCTGATGAATACCGTTCAGGCATAAGGATAGCGATATGTTCGATTTTTCGAAGGTCATCGACAGGCACGGTACCTGGTGTACGCAGTGGGATTATGTCGCCGACCGTTTTGGTTGCGCCGATCTGCTGCCATTTACCATCTCTGATATGGATTTCGCCACTGCTCCCTGTATTCTTGAGGCGCTGAATCAGCGCCTGACACACGGTGTTTTGGGGTACAGCCGTTGGAAGAATGAAGAATTTCTGGGCGCAATCAGCCACTGGTTTTTGACCCGCCATCATACCCCGATTGACCCACAATCGGTGGTGTACGGTCCTTCTGTTATCTATATGGTTTCTGAGTTGATCCGCCAATGGTCCAATGTGGGCGAAGGCGTGGTCATGCATACCCCTGCTTATGATGCCTTTTATAAAGCCATTGAGGGAAACCAGCGCACCGTTCTGCCTGTAGCACTGGAAAAACGGAGTAACGGTTGGTACTGCGATATGGCGAAGCTCGAGGCAACTCTCGCTCGTCCTGAAAGCAAGATCCTGCTGTTGTGCAGTCCCCAAAACCCCACAGGCAAAGTCTGGACCCGTGACGAACTGGAGACAATGGCTGAACTTTGCCATCGCCACAACGTCCGGGTTATTTCTGATGAAATTCATATGGATATGGTTTGGGGAGAACAACCTCACATCCCGTGGAGCAACGTGGCACGCAGTCACTGGGCGCTGCTGACCTCCGGGTCCAAAAGTTTCAATATCCCGGCACTCACTGGGGCGTATGGGATTATCGAAGATGAAACCTGTCGGGAACGCTACCTGAGCGCCCTGAAAGGCCGTGACGGCTTGTCTTCACCGGCAGTACTGGCGCTCACCGCGCACATTGCCGCCTATCAGGACGGTGCGGACTGGCTTGATGGGCTGCGCGACTACCTCAGAGAAAATCTCAATTTTATCGCGCAGTCATTGAATACGGCATTTCCAGAACTGAACTGGCAGGTGCCGCAATCAACCTATCTGGCATGGATCGATCTTCGTCCGTTAAACATCGATGATAAGGCATTACAAGATGTACTGATTCATCAGGAAAAAGTCGCCATTATGCCCGGCGGCACGTACGGTCAGGAAGGCCAGGGATTTGTGCGTCTGAATGCCGGTTGCCCCCGAGCCAAACTTGAAAAAGGCGTTGCCGGTTTGATCAACGCTATCCGGGCCGTACGCTAACGCTAATTGCGCAATGAAATTAATCATTGCGCAACATAGATTTTACCCCCCGTTTGTTTTTATAATAGCGAGCACTTTTATATTCAAAAAATGAGTGCGACCATGATTGATACTTCCCTTCCGTTAACTGATGTTCATCGCCACCTTGATGGCAACATTCGTGCCCAAACGATTCTTGATCTTGGCCGCCAGTTTAATTTGCCCCTCCCTGCTCAAACACTTGAAACCCTGATCCCGCATGTACAAATCACCTCAACAGAACCTGATCTGGTCAGTTTTCTGTCGAAGCTGGACTGGGGCGTGAAAGTTCTGGCCTCACTGGACGCCTGTCGTCGGGTGGCCTACGAGAATGTGGAAGATGCCGCACGTAACGGTTTGCATTATGTTGAGCTGCGTTTTTCGCCTGGCTACATGGCAATGAACCATCAACTCCCGGTTGCAGGCGTTGTCGAAGCGGTCATCGCTGGGGTGCAAGAAGGCAGCCGGGCGTTCGGTGTTGAAGTACGTCTGATTGGCATCATGAGCCGTACATTCGGTGAAGCGGCATGTCTGCAAGAGCTTGAGGCATTGCTGGCCCACCGCGATCGGATCACTGCTCTCGATCTGGCGGGAGACGAACTCGGATTCCCGGGCAGTTTGTTCCTGACGCACTTTAATCGCGCGCGTGACGCTGGCTGGCATATTACCGTCCATGCAGGCGAAGCCGCCGGCCCGGAGAGTATCTGGCAGGCTATTCGCGAACTGGGGGCTGAGCGTATTGGGCATGGCGTAAAAGCTGTTGAAGATCGCGCCTTGATGGATTTTCTGGCAGAGCAGCGTATCGGTATTGAATCTTGTCTGACCTCCAATATTCAGACCAGCACCGTCGCATCGCTCTCTGTTCACCCGCTGAAAACATTTCTTGAGCATGGCGTGTTAGCCAGCCTCAATACCGATGATCCCGCCGTACAAGGGGTAGATATCATTCACGAATATACCGTTGCGGCACCTGCGGCAGGTCTGACGCGTGAGCAGATTCGCCAGGCACAGATTAACGGTCTGGAAATGGCCTTCCTGAGTGAAGCGGAAAAACGCGCTCTGCGCGAAAAAGTGGCTGCGGCCTAAGCGTATCGTTGCCGGATAAGCGCGACTTATCCGGCATTGCCGAAAAGAGACAATCAGACCAGAGACAGCGTGGCGCGGTGTTTCGCTGACTCAATACCCAGTTCAATCAGTTCCATAATTTGAATGGCCTGACTTGCCGGAACCGGATTTTCTCCATGACCGTTCAACGCATCGCGAATACCGGCATAATAAGCCGGGTAGTTACCCGGAACAGTCAGCCAGGTCTCTTCCACACGTTCTTCACCCTCAACACGTGTTAATACACCGTCACGCATGTCGTAGCCCCAGTCTTCCTGTGGAAGACGTTCGCCATTTTTCAGGCGTTCTTCTTGCGGATCAAGACCATATTTTACAAAGCTTGCGCGCGAACCGTGCACGATGTAGCGTGCCGATTCCGCCGCCGCCAGCATCGTGCCATGCAGAACCACGCGACGCTGCGGGTAGGCCAGCACGGCGTGGAAGTAATCGGTAGACTGAGCCCCCGGACGCAGTTGGGCGAGATCGACCGTCATACTGACAGGTAAGCCGAACAGATTAATGGCCTGATCGAGCAAATGCGGCGCCAGATCATACCAAATACCGCTACCCGGACCGCCTTGTTCCCGCCAGCGATCGCGAACCTGCGGACGAAAACGGTCAAAGTGAGATTCAAAATAAGCAACCTCGCCCAGTACGCCATCCGCCAGCAAGGCCTTCAGCGTCAGAAAGTCACTGTCCCAACGTCGATTATGGAAAACGGAAAGTACCCGTCCCAGACTGCGGGCTAATGACTCAAGCTCACGCGCTTGTGACAGTGTCACGGTAAACGGTTTGTCCACCACGACATGTTTTCCCGCTTCCAGCGCCGCTTTTGCGAGCGGGAAATGCGTGTCGTTTGGGGTGGGGATCACAATAAGGTCGATATTCGGATCGTTGAAAAGATGCTTAGGCTCAGAGACAACCGTCACAGAAGGCCAGTCAGCCTTCACTTTTGTTTCATCACTACTGGAAACCGCCACCAGTTCCAGTCCAGGCGTCCCCACAATCAAAGGGGCATGGAAGGTTTTGCTGGCATAACCGTAACCTATTAACCCAACACGGATGTTGTCACTCATGTCATTGCCTCTCATTACAGAACATTCACATTTCACACTATCCCATAACCGCTCACAAGAGTTTAATAGCCATACGACAACAAAGGCCATAAGTTAACTTAAGTCAAACAAATGCCACTTTACTTAAACTTGTTGCGAAAAAGTCATTGAAACCGTTCCCGATGAACTTGCTGTCTTAATTGTTGATGGGTAACATTTGCATCCTGTGTTTATGGATAAATCAAAGCAAATGTCGTCAGTGATGAATCGTCTTATTGAATTAACAGGCTGGATTGTTCTTGTGGTCTCCGTCATTCTTTTGGGTGTGGCTACTCATATCGACAATTATCAACCTCCAGAGCCTACCGCCACCGTTGGGAAAAAATAACCGTCGCAGGGTTCAGGCGTCGTAAATGGCATGAGGCAAGGATGTTTACCGTTTGGTCATCCTATTAATCTGCTGCAAATCTATCAAAAATGGATAAATGTACCGCGTCCAGCCCCGACGCTTATTGCCTGTTTTAATGAAGCGCGTTACCCTTCCGACGGGCGCTTAATTGCGCCAGTCTGTTTATACGTAAGAACTATCTTATTTTGAAAATCACATGTCGCTTAACCTTCCCTGCGTATATATGTGTATTTTCATATTTACTACTCCGTTGGTGTTATTTTTTTAATATGGATCCCCATTTATGACCGTTCAGGATTATCTATTAAAATTCCGTAAAATCAGTTCACTCGAAAGTCTGGAAAAATTGTTCGATCATCTTAACTACACGCTTACCGACGATCGGGAGATTATCAATATGTATCGTGCCGCCGACCATCGTCGTGCAGAATTGATCTCCGGTGGGCGACTGTTTGATGTTGGCCAGGTCCCCAAATCCGTCTGGCATTACGTGCAATAACGAAGAGAGTAGCGATCGTCGTTAAAAGATTTATAATAATCGCCCCAAAATATTTGGCATGCCTGTTAGCGCCAGCAAATCTGGAGAAGATATGACCACAATACCGGCACAACGAATCGGAGGCTGGTTGCTTGGCCCGTTAGCCTGGCTGTTAGTCGCGCTATTGAGCGCATCACTGGCATTGTTGCTTTACGTCACCGCACTTGCTACCCCGCAAACGTTAAAAGCGCTGAGTGAGCAAGAAACTGGCAACCTGGTGCTCTGGGGCATTTCATTTTTGACGGCAATTGCAATGTGGTATTACACGCTGTGGCTGACAATTGCCTTCTTCAAACGCAGGCAATGTGTGCCTAAGCACTATATTCTCTGGCTGCTGGTCTCGGTATTACTGGCCATCAAAGCGTTTGCGTTTTCGCCAGTACCTGATGCTTTTGCCGTTCGCCAACTGTTGTTTCCATTACTGGCGGCAGCCCTGATGGCGCCCTATTTCAAACGTTCAACGCGCGTAAAAGCCACGTTTGTGAACCCGTAATAACCTTACAGTTAACCTGTTGTCGCCTGCTGTAGATTGACAGATAATAGGCGGCTTTTTTATTTCAGGCCGAAAAATGACTGATTACCTGCTGCTGTTTGTCGGAACTGTGCTGGTCAACAACTTTGTACTGGTTAAGTTTCTGGGCCTTTGTCCATTTATGGGGGTTTCCAAAAAGCTGGAAACCGCGATGGGTATGGGGCTTGCCACCACCTTTGTGATGACACTTGCGTCAATTTGCGCCTGGTTGATCGACACCTGGATTCTGATCCCGCTCGATCTCATCTATCTGCGCACGCTGGCGTTTATTTTAGTCATTGCCGTGGTCGTGCAATTTACCGAGATGGTAGTGCGTAAAACCAGTCCAGCACTGTATCGTCTGTTGGGGATCTTCTTGCCGCTTATCACCACGAACTGCGCGGTATTAGGCGTGGCGTTGCTCAACATTAACCTCGGTCATAATTTTCTGCAGTCGGCGCTGTACGGTTTTTCTGCGGCCGTCGGCTTCTCTCTGGTCATGGTATTATTCGCCGCTATTCGTGAACGTCTCGCGGTGGCAGACGTTCCAGCCCCCTTTCGTGGCAACGCGATAGCGCTGATTACCGCAGGTTTAATGTCATTAGCCTTTATGGGCTTTAGTGGTTTGGTGAAGTTGTAATGAACACTATCTGGATTGCCGTTGCCGCCGTGAGCCTTCTGGGTTTGGCGTTTGGCGCCATTCTGGGTTATGCCTCCCGCCGTTTCGCGGTTGAAGATGATCCGGTTGTTGAGAAAATTGACGAAATTCTGCCGCAAAGCCAGTGTGGGCAATGCGGTTATCCCGGCTGCCGCCCCTATGCCGAGGCCATTGGCAGCGAAGGTGAGAAAATAAACCGTTGCGCACCTGGCGGTGAAGCCGTCATGCTCAAAATTGCGGAATTGCTGAATGTGGATCCGCAACCCATTGACGGTGATGAACAGGACCTCACTCCGGTCCGTATGCTGGCGGTCATTGATGAAAATAACTGTATCGGCTGCACAAAATGTATTCAGGCCTGCCCGGTAGACGCAATTGTGGGCGCGACCCGAGCCATGCACACGGTCATGAGCGATCTGTGCACCGGCTGCAATCTGTGTGTCGACCCTTGCCCGACTCAGTGCATCGAATTACGTCCGGTAGCGGAAACGCCTGACAGTTGGAAGTGGGATTTGAACACCATTCCCGTTCGTATCATTCCCGTGGAACAACATGCTTAAGTTATTCTCTGCCTTCAGAAAAGATAAAATCTGGGATTTTGACGGCGGCATTCATCCGCCGGAAATGAAAACCCAGTCCAACGGTACGCCCCTGCGCCAGGTTCCACTGGCGCCGCGTTTCGTTATGCCCTTAAAACAGCATATTGGCGCCGAAGGTGAGCTGTGCGTCAACGTGGGCGATCGCGTGTTACGCGGACAACCATTGACCCGAGGTCGCGGAAGAATGCTTCCGGTTCACGCGCCAACCTCCGGCACCGTCGTGGCTATTGCCCCCCACTCCACCGCGCATCCTTCCGCCCTGGCAGAACTCAGTGTCATTATCGATGCTGATGGCGAAGATTGCTGGATTGAACGCGAGGGTTGGGCGGATTACCGAACACACAGCCGTGAAGAACTGATCACGCGTATTCACCAGTTTGGCGTGGCGGGACTCGGCGGCGCGGGATTCCCTACCGGCGTTAAGTTACAAGGCGGTGGCGACAGGATTGAAACGCTGATCATCAATGCGGCGGAATGCGAACCCTATATCACGGCAGATGATCGTTTGATGCAGGACTGCGCCGCCCAGGTAGTGGAAGGTATCCGCATTCTCGCGCACATTCTGCAACCGCGAGAGATTTTGATCGGGATTGAAGATAACAAACCGCAGGCCATTTCTATGATGCGGGCGGTGCTGGCGGACGCGCACGACATTTCGCTGCGTGTCATCCCGACGAAATACCCCTCCGGCGGCGCGAAACAGCTCACACAGATTTTGACCGGTAAACAGGTCCCGCATGGCGGTCGTTCCTCCGATATTGGCGTGTTGATGCAAAACGTCGGCACCGCGTATGCCATTAAACGCGCGGTGATTGATGGTGAACCGATCACCGAGCGCGTCGTGACGTTGACTGGCGAGGCGGTGAGTCGTCCTGGCAACGTTTGGGCGAGACTGGGTACCCCGGTTCGCCACCTCCTCGACGATGCAGGTTTTTGCCCTTCTGCCGATCAGATGGTGATTATGGGGGGGCCGCTCATGGGCTTCACCCTGCCGTGGCTGGATGTACCGGTGGTGAAGATCACCAACTGCCTCCTTGCGCCAACGGCCACTGAACTGGGCGAACCGCAGGAAGAAAAAGGCTGTATCCGTTGTAGCGCCTGCGCCGATGCGTGTCCGGCCGATCTGTTGCCTCAGCAATTGTACTGGTTCAGCAAAGGTCAGCAGCACGACAAAGCGACGGCACATAATCTGGCGGACTGTATTGAATGCGGCGCCTGCGCCTGGGTATGCCCAAGCAATATCCCGTTGGTACAGTACTTCCGACAGGAAAAAGCCGAAATTTACGCCATCAGTCAGGAAGAAAAACGCGCCGCTGAAGCGAAAGCGCGTTTCGAAGCCCGACAGGCGCGACTTGAGCGAGAGAAAGCCGCACGCCTTGAGCGGCACAAAAGCGCTGCCGTACAACCGGCGGCGAAAGATCATGATGCGATTGCCGCCGCACTGGCGCGAGTCAAAGAAAAACAAGCCCAGGCAATGCAACCGGTGGTGATACAGGCGGGGGCAAAACCTGACAATAGTGCAGTGATTGCGGCGCGCGAAGCACGCAAAGCACAGGCCAGGGCAAAACAGGCGGAGAACGGCAACGCTGAAGAACACCGTACCGATGCCGATCCACGCAAAGCCGCCGTCGAAGCCGCCATTGCCCGCGCCAAAGCGCGCAAGCAGGAACAGCAGACGGCCAGTGAACCTGCCGAACCTGTAGATCCACGCAAGGCCGCCGTTGAAGCTGCCATTGCCCGTGCCAAAGCGCGTAAACAGGAACAGCAGACGGCCAGTGAACCTGCTGAACCCGTAGATCCACGCAAAGCCGCCGTCGAAGCCGCCATTGCCCGCGCCAAAGCGCGTAAGCAGGAACAGCAGGCGGCCAGTGAACCTGCTGAACCCGTAGATCCACGCAAAGCCGCCGTCGAAGCCGCCATTGCCCGCGCCAAAGCGCGTAAGCAGGAACAGCAGGCGGCCAGTGAACCTGCCGAACCTGTAGACCCACGCAAAGCCGCCGTCGAAGCCGCCATTGCCCGCGCCAAAGCGCGTAAGCAGGAACAGCAGACGGCCAGTGAACCTGCCGAACCTGTAGACCCACGCAAAGCCGCCATCGCCGCAGCGATTGCCCGCGCTCAGGCAAAAAAAGCCGCACAGCAGCAGGTTGTTAACGAGGAATAAATGGTATTCAGAATCGCAAGCTCCCCTTATACCCATAACCAGCGCCAGACATCGCGAATCATGCTGCTGGTACTTATCGCCGCGTTGCCGGGGATTGCCGCGCAGCTGTGGTTTTTTGGTTGGGGTACGTTGCTCCAGATAATCCTGGCCTCAGCCAGCGCACTGATTGCCGAAGCCATCGTGCTCCGGTTACGAAAACAGCCTGTTGTCTCCATATTAAAAGATAACTCCGCTCTGCTGACGGGTTTGCTGTTGGCGGTGAGTATTCCACCGCTCGCGCCCTGGTGGATGATCGTGTTGGGGACCGTGTTTGCTGTCATTATCGCCAAACAGCTTTACGGCGGACTTGGGCAAAACCCATTTAACCCCGCCATGATTGGCTATGTGGTACTGCTGATCTCGTTTCCGGTACAGATGACCAGTTGGTTGCCTCCGCACGAAATCGCGGCGTCTGCACCAGGTTTATCCGATGCGCTACAGGTGATCTTCACCGGGCATACCGCCACTGGCGGTGATATGAATACACTGCGTATGGGGATTGACGGTATCAGCCAGGCGACCCCACTTGATACTTTTAAGACATCAATACGTGCGGGTCATCCTGTTGATCAGATCATGCAATACCCCATCTACAGCGGGATGCTAGCCGGTGCTGGCTGGCAATGGGTAAATCTGGCCTGGCTGGCTGGCGGCATAGGGTTGCTGTGGACCAGAGCTATAAAATGGCACATTCCCGTCAGTTTCTTGCTGACGCTTACCCTTTGCGCTTCGTTAGGCTGGCTTTTTTCACCTCAGTCACTGGCATCGCCACAGTTACATCTGCTTTCCGGCGCAACCATGCTGGGCGCGTTTTTTATATTGACCGATCCCGTAACAGCCTCAACGACGAATCGTGGTCGGTTGATATTTGGCGCGCTGGCGGGCTTGTTAGTCTGGCTGATCCGTAGCTTTGGCGGTTATCCCGACGGTGTGGCCTTTGCCGTTTTGCTGGCGAATATCACCGTTCCCCTGATCGACTATTACACCCGACCTCGCGTGTACGGTCATCGAAAAGGATAAACCATGCTGAAAACAATTCGTAAACACGGCATCACACTGGCGCTGTTTGCCGCGGGGTCGACAGGACTGACTGCCGCTATCAATATGATGACAAAAACGACGATTGATGAGCAGGCAGCGTTGCAGCAAAAAGTGTTGTTCGATCAGGTTATTCCGGCGGACCGTTACAATAATAACCTGCAGAATAGCTGCTTTGTCGTGAACAGCCCGGCATTAGGGAAAGGTGCTCATCGTGTTTATATTGCCCGTATGGATGATACTCCTGTTGCGGCAATCCTCGAGGCAACAGCGCCTGATGGCTACTCTGGCGCGATCCGGCTGTTAGTGGGCGCCGATTTCAACGGTACGGTGCTCGGCACACGGGTGACAGAGCACCATGAAACACCGGGCCTGGGCGATAAAATTGAATTGCGTCTCTCCGACTGGATAACTCACTTTACGGGCAAGAGCATCGGCGGAGAAAATGACGCGCACTGGGCTGTAAAAAAAGATGGCGGCGACTTTGATCAGTTCACCGGCGCGACCATTACGCCGCGAGCCGTTGTTAATGCAGTGAAACGCGCAGGCCTGTATGCGCAAACACTTCCTGCGCAACTCCCCCAACTCACCGCCTGTGGAGAATAAACCATGAGCGAAATTAAAGACGTCATTGTCCAGGGGCTCTGGAAAAATAACTCCGCCCTCGTGCAATTACTCGGTATGTGCCCCTTGCTGGCGGTTACCTCAACCGCCACCAACGCGCTGGGTTTAGGTCTCGCCACGACGCTTGTACTGACGCTGACCAACCTGACAATTTCGACACTACGTCGCTGGACGCCTGCGGAGATCCGCATCCCTATCTATGTGATGATCATTGCTTCCGTGGTCAGCGCAGTGCAAATGCTCATCAATGCTTATGCGTTTGGCTTGTACCAGTCGCTGGGGATTTTTATCCCTCTGATTGTGACGAACTGCATTGTGGTAGGACGTGCAGAAGCGTTTGCTGCCAGAAAAGGCCCGGCTCTCTCAGCGCTTGATGGTTTTTCTATCGGAATGGGGGCGACCTGCGCGATGTTCGTGCTCGGATCGCTGCGCGAGATCATCGGCAACGGCACCTTGTTTGACGGTGCGGACGGTCTGCTCGGCAACTGGGCCAAAGTGTTGCGGGTAGAAATTTTCCATACCGACTCCCCCTTCCTGTTGGCAATGTTGCCTCCGGGAGCCTTTATCGGTCTGGGGCTCATGCTGGCCGGGAAATACCTTATTGATGAGAAGATGAAAAAGCGTCGTGCCGAGGCCGCAGCGGCAGAAGCCCCGGCAGGCGAAACAGGGAATGTCTCATGAACAAAGCAAAACGTCTGGAAATCCTGACCCGTCTTCGCGACAACAATCCACACCCCACCACAGAGCTAAATTTTACGTCGCCGTTTGAACTGCTGATCGCCGTTTTGCTCTCCGCACAGGCCACAGACGTTAGCGTGAACAAAGCGACTGCGAAGCTCTACCCCGTCGCCAATACCCCTGCGGCGATGCTGGCGCTCGGCGTAGAGGGCGTTAAGTCCTATATCAAGACGATTGGCTTGTTCAACAGCAAAGCCGAAAATGTCATCAAAACCTGTCGGATATTGCTGGAGCAACATAACGGCGAGGTTCCTGAAGACCGCGCCGCCCTGGAGGCGTTGCCAGGGGTCGGACGTAAAACCGCCAATGTGGTACTCAATACCGCCTTTGGCTGGCCGACTATCGCCGTCGATACGCATATTTTCCGCGTGTGTAATCGGACCCAGTTTGCACCGGGTAAAAATGTTGAGCAGGTCGAAGAAAAACTGCTCAAAGTGGTTCCAGGGGAATTTAAAGTCGATTGTCACCATTGGTTAATCCTGCACGGACGCTATACATGTGTCGCCCGCAAACCCCGTTGTGGTTCCTGCATTATCGAAGATCTCTGTGAATTTAAAGAGAAAGTCGATATTTGAGCTAAACGGAGGAAGCCCTTCCTCCGTACATTCATAACGTTTTGTTACACCCTTAAGACATCGCTATTCACCGACAATGATACCAGGCCAGCGCGCCTTTCTAATGGAATATTCTGGTCATTAAACACCCCACCAGGTTAATCGTTTTTTTAATAGCGGAAATTTCTATTCATACGCGACAAAGATCACTTTGATAACTCAATGTGAATTTTTTTAACATCTTTTGTTAATGTCACAATCAGATGGCCTGTTCCCTTCTTTTCACTACAAAACATTAAACTGGCTATTTTTCAGATAATGGCCTATTTCACTACAAAAAACCTTATATAGCAGAACATATCGCCATTACGGGGATTTTTGCCCCTTTCTGTAGAGTAAAAAACTGCCTTTCCTCAATAGAAAAAATTTAACGCTAAATAACATTTCCTGAGACCGATGATTCCACCAGATAAGTTAAATGTAACAGTTTATTACAAACCCCTTGTCTGCCAGGGCAAGATAGTGAACATTACTTGCCGTTTCCCCTCCCACTATAACAATCGGACGGATGAACTTGACTCATCACGTACCTGAACTCCCCCGTTAATATGGGATGTAAAAAAAGAGGTAAAAGTGTCTACTGCAAACAATAAACCAACTGAAAGCGTGAGTTTGAACGCATTCAAACAACCTAAAGCGTTCTATCTCATTTTCTCTATCGAGTTATGGGAACGTTTCGGTTATTACGGCCTGCAAGGAATTATGGCCGTCTACCTGGTAAAACAACTGGGTATGTCAGAAGCGGATTCCATCACCCTGTTTTCCTCCTTTAGCGCCCTGGTTTATGGACTGGTCGCCATCGGTGGTTGGTTAGGTGATAAAGTCTTGGGCACCAAACGTGTCATTATGTTGGGTGCTGTCGTGCTGGCTATTGGTTATGCTCTGGTAGCATGGTCTGGTCACGATGCGGGTATCGTTTACATGGGTATGGCGGCCATTGCGGTCGGTAACGGCCTGTTCAAAGCGAACCCGTCTTCTCTGCTTTCTACCTGCTATGCGAAAGATGACCCGCGTCTGGACGGTGCATTCACCATGTACTACATGTCCGTCAACATCGGCTCATTTTTCTCCATGCTGGCAACGCCATGGCTGGCAGCCCGTTACGGCTGGAGCACGGCATTTGCGCTGAGCGTTGTAGGGATGCTGATCACCGTTGTTAACTTCGCCTTCTGCCAGCGTTGGGTTAAACAGTACGGTTCCAAACCTGACTTTGAGCCGATCAACTTCCGCAATCTGCTGCTCACCATTCTGGGCGTTATCGCGTTGATCGCTATTGCTACCTGGCTGCTGCACAACCAGCAGATCGCACGTATGGCACTGGGCTTTATCGCGCTGGGCATCGTCTTTATCTTCGGTAAAGAAGCCTTCGCCATGAAAGGCGCCGCGCGTCGTAAAATGATTGTTGCCTTCATTCTGATGCTTGAAGCCATCATCTTCTTCGTGCTGTACAGCCAGATGCCAACGTCTCTGAACTTCTTCGCCATTCGTAACGTTGAACACTCCATTTTGGGTATCGCGTTTGAACCAGAGCAGTATCAGGCACTGAACCCGTTCTGGATCATTATCGGTAGCCCAATTCTGGCCGCTATCTACAACAAGATGGGTGATACCCTGCCGATGCCAACCAAGTTTGCGATCGGTATGGTGCTGTGCTCCGGTGCGTTCCTGATCCTGCCTGTTGGCGCGAAATTCGCTAACGAAGCAGGTATCGTCTCCGTTAACTGGCTGATCATGTGCTACGGCTTACAGAGTATCGGTGAGCTGATGATTTCTGGTCTGGGTCTGGCAATGGTCGCACAGCTGGTTCCACAGCGTCTGATGGGCTTCATCATGGGCAGTTGGTTCCTGACGACAGCAGGCGCAAACATTATCGGTGGTTATGTTGCTAACATGATGGCGGTGCCGGAAAACGTGACCGACCCACTGATGTCTCTGGAAGTCTATGGTCGTGTGTTCCTGCAGATTGGTATCGCCACTGCGGTTATCGCTGTTCTGATGCTGCTGACAGCACCAAAACTGAATCGCATGACTCAGGACGACGATGTACGCGAAAAAGCCTCCAAGGCTGCAACCGCGTAATTTTCAGGGAAACTGATTTTAAGGCCGCTAACGTTATGTTAGCGGCTTTTTTTTTAGTCGCCGTAGCACTACCATTGGTTAAACCTCAGCAAAAAGGAGTTACCGATGAAATTGTTCTACAAACCGGGCGCCTGCTCTCTTGCTTCCCATATCACCCTTCGCGAGAGCGGTAAAGATTTCACGCTGGATAGCGTTGATCTGATTAAAAAACGTCTGGAAAACGGCGATGATTTTTTCGCGGTGAATCCGAAAGGACAGGTTCCTGCACTCCTGCTGGACGACGGTACTCTGCTGACTGAAGGGGTCGCCATTATGCAATACCTGGCCGACACCGTCCCCGACCGTCAGCTCCTGGCGCCCACCAGCAGCATAGCTCGCTACAGAACGCTGGAATGGCTTAACTACATTGCGACAGAACTGCATAAAGGCTTTACGCCGCTATTCCGTCCGGACACCCCGGAAGAGTATAAACCGACGGTTCGCACTCTTCTGGAGAAGAAACTGCACTACGTGAATGATGTTCTAAAAGATGACCAGTGGATTTGCGGGCCGCGTTTCACCATTGCAGATGCTTATCTGTTCACGGTACTGCGGTGGGCGCGAGCCGTTAAGCTCAATATGGAAGGGTTAACGCATATTGACGCGTACATGGCGCGGGTTGCAGAGCGCCCAACCGTCAAGGCGGCGCTTAAAGCGGAAGGTCTGAATTAACGATGGTTTCTGCCGGGTGGCGCTATCGCTTACCCGGCAGATAATACGCCCTGACCATCAGCCCGATAAGCGATAACGCTATCGGGCATGAGTTCAGAGCTGCGTGGCGCTAAAGTAGTGTTCGGGAATCGCAATGCGATCCTGTGCGGCAACTACCTGCAACTCATACTCCTGCATTCTTTTCGTGGCGATCATGATTTCATAGACTGCCGCCGTCACATGCTCAAGCGCTTCCTGTAGGGTTGCACCCTGCAACAGTTTGACTAACAGCAAACCACTGGTCACATCGCCGACACCCACTGGCTGGCGAGAACCGAAATCCACTAACGGACGACTGATATGCCACGCTTCATGGCGGGTCACCAGGAGCATTTCAAAGCGATCCGCGCTGTAGCCTGCGCGCGCCAGATGTTTCACCAGCACGGTTTTTGGCCCCATCGCAATCAACTCACGGGCAGCCTGCACAGCTTCGTCAACATTATGTACGGCATGTTCACAGAGAATTTCCAGCTCAACCAAGTTCGGCGCAATGATGTCACTCGCTGGCAGCGCATGACGGACATGGAATTCCGCCACGCCTGGGGCGACGATACACCCTTTTTCAGGATGCCCCATGACCGGGTCGCAGAAATACTTCGCCTGCGGATTCACCGCCTTCACCTGGCGAACAATCCCCAGAATATGTTCACCCTGTTCTGCTGAGCCAAGATAGCCGCTGAGTACGGCATCGCACTTCTGCAACTGATCAATTTCGGCGATTCCCTGCACAATTTCAGTTAAATGGCTGGGCGGCATGACGCACCCTGTCCATTTACCGTATTGCGTGTGATTCGAAAATTGAACGGTATTGAGTGGCCAGACATTCGCGCCAAGACGGCGCATCGGAAATTCTGCTGCACTGTTACCCGCATGGCCAAAAACGACATGAGACTGGATGGCGAGGATATTCTTCATTTTTTTACCTGAACATTAAAAATAAGGGAGTGATTTCTCACTCCCTGTTACTTAATGCGTTACTTCCAGCAAATCAGACAGTAGTTCTTTTTGCCACGGCGCAGTAAGGTATAGCGACCAAACAGACGATCCGCATCGTTGAAGAAATATTCCGGATCAGATTGTTTCTCGCCATTGATGGTGACGGCATTCGAGGCAATTGTTTTACGCGCCTGACCACGAGACGGTTGCAGTTCAGAATCCACCAACGCCTGCATCAGATCGGCACCCTTCTCCATCTCGACCATCGGTACGCCATCCTGCGCCAACTGTTCGAAGTCGGCTTCGCTCAGCGCACTCAGCGTGCCATTGAACAGACTTTCGGTGATGCGTTTTGCGGCGACCAAACCTTCTTCACCATGCACCAGACGCGTCACCTGCTCGGCCAGAACATACTGAGCACGCGGAGCCTTACCGCTGTTTTTGTCTTCTTCTTCAAGGGCATTGATCTCTTCAATGTCCATAAAGGTGAAGAACTTCAGGAAGCGATACACATCAGCATCTGCGGTGTTGATCCAGAACTGGTAGAACTTGTACGGGCTGGTTTTCTTCGGATCCAGCCAGACTGCGCCGCCTTCGGTTTTACCAAATTTGGTGCCGTCGGCTTTGGTGATCAGCGGAACCGTCAGACCGAAGACCTGATTCTGGTGCAGACGACGCGTCAGATCGATACCGGAGGTGATGTTGCCCCACTGATCGGAACCACCAATCTGCAGCGCAACGCCGTGCAGTTTGTTGAGGCAGGCAAAGTCATAACCCTGCAACAGGTTATAGGAGAATTCAGTAAAGGAGATGCCCTGATCGTCACGGTTCAGACGTTGCTTCACCGCTTCTTTGTTGATCATCTGATTCACGGAAAAGTGCTTGCCGATATCACGCAGGAAAGTCAGCACGTTCATGCCGCCAAACCAATCATAGTTATTGGCCGCAATCGCTGAGTTCTCGCCACAGTCGAAGTCGAGGAACGGCGCAACCTGTTTACGGATCTTATCTACCCACTCCTGCACGGTGTCTTCGGTGTTCAGTTTACGCTCAGCGGCTTTGAAGCTTGGGTCGCCAATCAGACCGGTCGCGCCGCCCACCAGTGCAACAGGTTTGTGACCTGCCTGCTGGAAGCGTTTCAGGCATAACAATGGAACGAGATGCCCCAAATGCAAGCTGTCAGCGGTAGGATCGAAGCCGCAATAGAGCGCGATCGGGCCTTGCGCCAGTCGCTCTGCTAACGCTTCCTCGTCCGTCACCTGGGCTACCAGCCCCCGCTCTTGCAATTGTTTAATCAAGTTACTGCTTGCCATCAAAATCTCCATGTATAAAACGACTGCACCTTTGCCGGTACACGACTTTTCGCCTGATGCGAAAGAAACATAGGATAAAGCGCCGGAATCAGGAGTACCAGCGCTTAAAACAAGAAATTTGCATCTTTAGGGAGCAAGCCTGTCGATTTTCCACCCGTTGTTTTCGCGCTGGTACAAAAAGCGGTCATGCAAACGGTGTTCGCCACCCTGCCAGAATTCCATTTGCTCAATGCTGACGCGAAATCCGCCCCAGAAACTGGGCAGTGGCACTTCGCCCTGCTGGAATTTTTGTTTCAGCTCCAGAAACTTGCTTTCGAGGATGCCACGCGCGGAGATACGGCTCGATTGTTTCGAAACCCAGGCGCCAATCTGGCTGTCACGCGGGCGACTGTGGAAATACTTCACCACCTCAAGCGTGGAAAGGCGTTCCGCTTTACCAATCACCATCACCTGACGTTCCAGCATATGCCACGGGAATAACAGGCTGATGCGCGGATTGTTTTCGAGCTGATGCGCCTTACGGCTGCCGAGGTTGGTGTAAAACACCATCCCTTTTTCGTCGTAATGCTTGAGCAGAACAATACGTTGATAAGGTTGACCGTTTTCATCAACGGTCGCCACTACCATCGCCGTCGGATCGGCAAGCCTGGCATCACATGCCTGACTCAGCCAGCGCTCAAAAAGGGATAAAGGTTCGGCGGGAAGATCGTGGCGACGAAGGCCACCTTTGGTGTATTCACGGCGCAAATGCGCGATTTGCTGCAATTCGTCGTTATCAGACATGATGTTCGCTACGGATTGTCAGTGGGTGGCGCTATTGTGCGCCGCCCTGCTGAAAATCTCAACGCTTCGGGTTTTGTAACTGGCAGTTATTTAGCACAATTCTGTCACGTTTGTAGACAGTGGCACTGTCACCTTTTGACCAGAAGACGTAAATGCCATCCGTGTAGCGCGCACCGGATGCGGATATGCCCTGAGTGAGGGTTTGTTGTTGATTATCGTAAATAAAACTCACCTCTTGTCGTGTATTGTTCAATTTGACGGTGAGTGGTTTTTCATCGCACTGGTATTCCAGCGTCTCTGTTTGCATACGCTCAACAAATTGATTGTAGACACTACAACCGGTGAGCAGCATTGGCAGACAAACAAGTAAGAGTTTTTTCATAGACGTATCCTGACGACTTTCCTGGTCCCGGAGGGTAAAACACCCTCCCTAACATCCTCAGTGTAACGGCAGACGGTCGAAGAAAAATTCAGTTAACTCTGAGATCGTGGATTCGCCGGGAAAATAGCGCCCAGCACGCTCGATTCTGAGGCCCCCGTCACTGATGGCAGGTTTCCTGGGAGTCCGGCGAGCGTTCGCCAGGCAAGCCAGGCAAAGGCAAGCGCTTCCATATCATCACCGCTGATCCCAGCATCATCCGTGCTGGTCACTTCTGTGCCAGGCAACAAGCCTGCCAGACGCGCCATCAGCAACGGGTTACGGCTCCCCCCGCCGCACACCATTAACCGCTCACAGCCACCACTCAGTAAAACTTGCTCTGAGATCGTGACTGCCGTCAGTTCTGCCAGTGTCGCCTGCACATCGCAAGGCTGAAGCCCCGGGAATAATGAGAGATGCCGTTCAATCCAGCCGTAGTTGAAATACTCACGCCCGGTACTCTTCGGTGCCGGCAGCGAAAAATACGGGTCGCTCAGCATATTCTGCAGCAATGGGAGAATAACATTGCCCTCGCTCGCCCACTGCGCGTCTTTATCATAGGGTTTACCACACTGTCGCCATATCCACGCATCCATGAGCATATTCCCTGGTCCCGTGTCATAGCCGCGAACCGGCTGTTCGGGGATCAGCAGCGACAAATTGGCAATCCCCCCGATATTCAGCACCATGCGCCGTTCAGTGGGATGCGCCAGCAGCGCCTGATGAAACGCCGGAACCAGGGGCGCGCCCTGACCGCCCAGCGCGATGTCACGGCGACGAAAATCCCCCACCACCGTGATCCCGGTGCGCGCCACAATCTGGTTGTTATCACCAATTTGCAAGGTATGCGGCGCAATCCCAACAGGTTCATGCCACACCGTCTGCCCATGACAGCCGATAGCAATAACATCCTGAGGTTTGAGATTTTGCTGTAAGAGCATCGCGTTGACAGCATCGGCAAAGAGTTGTCCGAGCTGCGTATCCAACTGACCAAATTGGGAAAGCGTAAGTTGCTGCCCCTGGCAAATATCCAGTATGGCCTGTTTCAGATGAACAGGAATCGGCCAGGTCAGACTCGCCTGTTGCGCCACCATATTTTCGTCAATTGCTGCCAGCACAACATCGACACCGTCAAGACTGGTCCCGGACATAACACCAATAAAACGGCCCGATTTCATATGTTTTCCTTTTTGGCATGGATTTCACTTATCACACTCAACCATAATATACTGGCCAATGCCACGCTTTCAGCGCGATGAAACTGTATTTGATTAATCGCGCAAATGATTCGTTTATACTTGGTTAACCCAATTCTGATTATGATTTTCACAATGTTCCAGCAGAACATGTGACCTTAGGCTCACAAATGCCATATAATTTGACCATGAGGGATGCTTAAGAAGCGTTTCGTGGTGAACAGGAGATTTATAAATGATTAAACGTGTGCTGATCGTTTCAATGATGGGGTTATCTTTGGCAGGCTGTACTAACACCGATAGCCTTTCCGGGGATGTCTATACCGCATCTGAAGCAAAACAAGTTCAGAATGTCACGTACGGGACTATTGTGAATGCTCGTCCGGTTCAAATTCAGGGTGGTGATGATTCAAACGTCATCGGCGCTATTGGCGGTGCGGTATTGGGTGGTTTCATCGGTAACACCGTCGGTGGCGGTACCGGACGCTCTCTGGCAACCGCGGCGGGTGCAGTAGCCGGTGGCGTTGCTGGTCAAAGTGTACAGGGTGCAATTAACAAAACGCAGGGTGTGGAGCTGGAAATCCGTAAAGATGACGGCAACACCATCATGGTTGTTCAGAAACAAGGCAGCACCACGTTCTCTGCAGGTCAGCGCGTTGTACTGGCCAGTAACGGCAGTCAGGTTACCGTGTCTCCGCGCTAACCGATCCGCTACCCTGAATAATTTGGGTTGATTGAATGCGCTAATACCGCGTGTAGTAAGACAAGTATGTGTGGCCTGCTCCGGTCACACATACCTCTTCCCGTGTTAATCCTGCGATTGCAACTCGATAATATTGTGCTCAAGTTTAGCAACCAGCTTGATTAAAATCTCAATTTCCTGCGGAGAAATCCCTTCAAGGATCTCCCCACGTGTCTTATTGATCACAGCTTCCATTTCAGTAATAAGCGGCGCGGCTTTTTCCGTGAGCTTTATACGTTTAGCGCGACGATCGCTTGCGCATGTTTGTCGCGAAATTAGCCCTTTCTCTTCGAGCTGATCCAACGTACGTACCAGCGAAGGCTGCTCAATACCGATCGCCTTCGCCAGTTGTATTTGCGACTGCTCCGGCGGCAGTTGATGTATGTTGTGCAGCGTTACCCAGTGTGTCTGCGTCAACTCCAGAGGTTTCAGTCGATGGTCAATCAGAGCACGCCAAATGCGCACCAACCGTGCCAGATCAGAACCTAGTGGCGATTCCAATTTCATCTCCTTATAATTAGCTTGCTAAGTTATTATGCTGATTTTAGAATAGTGTGCAGCATTTATATTCTCAAAACAAATGTATTGCTAAATTTGCTTACGGGTAGACATTTTTTCAGACATTATGCGCGAAAAACATGTCTTGCCCCGCGCTGTATTAACCTTAAAGCCACGCTTTCCAACGCAAAGGAATAGTGCTTGTGACATTCATGTTCAACGCTACAGGATTGCCTTTACAAGATCTGGTGTTCGGCGCATCAGTTTATTTTCCTCCCCTGTTTAAAGCATTCGCGCTGGCATTTGTCATCTGGTTGATTTGCCATCGCCTTTTACGCGACTGGATTTACTCAGGTGAAATCTGGCATCCCCTGTTGATGGACCTCTCTCTTTTTACACTTTGCGTCTGCCTGAGCCTTATCTTGCTGATTGTGTGGTAATTATGTCTTTGAAAACCATTAAATACTTCTCAACAATTGGGGTTGCCGCTATTGCCGTGCTGGCCGGCTGGTGGCTGTGGAATTATTACATGCAGTCGCCGTGGACGCGTGATGGCAAAGTCCGGGCAGAACAGGTGAGCGTGACGCCCCAGGTCTCCGGAAGCATTATTCAACTCAACGTTAAAGATAATCAGTTCGTCAATGCAGGCGATCTCCTCTTTACCATCGACAAGACCCCATTCCATATTGCTGAACTTAACGCACAGGCACAGCTTGCGAAAGCGCAGTCCGACCTCGCAAAAGCCAATAATGAGGCAAATCGCCGCCGGCATTTATCACAAAACTATATCTCTGCTGAGGATATGGACACGGCGAATCTGAACGTTAAAGCCATGCAGGCCAGTGTCGAAGTCGCCAGAGCAACCCTGAAACAAGCGCAATGGCAACTCACCCAGACGGAAGTCAAAGCGCCTGTCGCAGGCTGGGTCACCAATCTTTCGACCCGCACGGGCGATTATGCCGCCACCGGAAAGCCCCTGTTCGCGCTTGTCGACAGTCACTCATTTTATGTGATGGGGTATTTTGAGGAAACCAAATTACGCCATATCCGTGAAGGCGCTCCGGCACAAATCACGTTGTACAGCGGCAATGTAAAGTTACAGGGTCACGTATCCAGTATTGGCCGGGCCATCTACGATCAAAGCGTGGAAAGTGATTCTGGGCTGGTGCCTGATATCAAACCCAATGTTCCGTGGGTTCGCCTGGCACAGCGCGTCCCGGTACGTATTGAATTTAACGCGTTGCCGCATGACATCACGCTGGTGTCGGGCACCACCTGCAGCGTGGCGATTGCGGATCAGCGCTAATGAAACGCTTTCATCAGGTGTTGCACAACGCCCCCTGGTTTAAAGCGACATCGGGGCAGTGGCGCTATGCCTTACGTAACACCATTGCCATGTGTCTGGCGCTAACATTCGCCTATTATCTGAACCTGGATGAACCCTACTGGGCGATGACCTCTGCTGCTGTTGTGAGTTTTCCGACGGTGGGCGGCGTTATCAGCAAAAGTCTCGGGCGTATCGCCGGGAGTTTACTTGGCGCAGCGGCTGCCCTGATCCTGGCGGGACATACCCTCAACGAGCCCTGGCTCTTTCTGATGAGTATGGCGGCCTGGATTGGCTTTTGTACCTGGGCCTGCGCGCACTTCACCAACAATGTGGCCTATGCGTTTCAGTTGGCGGGATATACGGCCGCCATCATCGCCTTTCCAATGGTCAACATTAGCGAAATCACCCAGTTATGGGATATTGCTCAGGCCCGCGTTTGTGAAGTGATTGTGGGTATTCTTTGTGGGGCGATGATGATGATGATCTTGCCCAGTACCTCTGACGGCACCGCATTACTCACTGCGTTAAAAAACATGCACGCGCGATTGCTGGAACATGCCAGCCAACTCTGGCGACCCGAGACAACTGACGCTATTCGTTCCGCCCACGAAGGGGTGATTGGTCAAATTCTGACGATGAATTTGTTACGTATTCAGGCCTTCTGGAGCCATTATCGCTTTCGTCGCCAGAATGCCTTGCTCAATTCCCTGCTGCACCAGCAACTGCGCCTGACCAGCGTCATCTCGAGCCTTCGCAGGATCTTACTGAACTGGCCCCACCCACCAGCGCATCTGCAGGAGGTGATTGAAACGCTTCTGGTCACGCTCGCCAAACCGCAGACGGACAGTTACACCGTGGCGCGGATTATTGCCCCATTGCGCCCTTTGGACTGCCAG
The DNA here is from genome assembly GCF_010231475.1 of Citrobacter sp. NCU1. Taxonomy (GTDB): domain Bacteria; phylum Pseudomonadota; class Gammaproteobacteria; order Enterobacterales; family Enterobacteriaceae; genus Citrobacter_D. The sequence continues at coordinate 53,740 of NZ_NRDO01000021.1, forward strand.
GATTATCGCCACGTCGCATTTTGGCAGCGTTTACGTTATTTCTGCCGGGTCTACTTACAAAGTAGCCATCGCTTAAATTTGCTGGAGAATGGCGCTTCGGTTGAGCAGATAAACGTGAAGCGCAGCCCAGGACTTGCGCGTCACACCGACAACGCGGAAGCCATCTGGAGTGGCCTACGGACTTTTTGCACATTGATGGTGATTGGCGCATGGAGCATTGGCGCGCAATGGGAGTCTGGCTCAAACGCCTTAACGCTGGCGGCCATCAGTTGCGTACTCTATTCCGCCGTTGCGACCCCTTTCAAATCACTCTCTCTGCTGATGCGCACGCTTATTCTGTTGTCGCTGTTCAGTTTCGTCGTCAAATTTGGGCTGATGGTACAAATCACCGAACTCTGGCAGTTCCTGTTATTCCTGTTCCCGCTGCTCACAACGATGCAGCTACTGAAGTTACAAATGCCAAAGCTGGCGGGACTTTGGGGGCAACTCATTGTGTTTATGGGGTCGTTTATCGCCGTCACCAACCCGCCGGTTTACGATCTGGCTGATTTTTTAAACGATAACACCGCCAAGATAGTCGGTGTTGCCCTCTCCTGGCTGGCATTCGCCATTCTACGTCCCAGCTCAGACGCCAGGAAAAGCCGACGTCACATTCGCGCATTACGCAGGGATTTTGTGGATCAGCTCAGTCGTTATCCCTCTCTGAGCGAGCATGAATTTGAATCCCTGACGTATCACCACGTTAGCCAACTCAGCAGCAGCCAGGATGCATTAGCGAGACGTTGGTTATTACGATGGGGAGTGGTATTGCTGAACTGTTCGCATGTTGTGTGGCAATTACGCGCCTGGGAGGCACGTTCAGACCCACTTTCGCAGGTAAGAGATATTTGCATTTCGTTATTGCATGGCGTGATGAGCGAGCGCGGCGTTCAACAACGCTCACTCGCGACCACATTACTGGAATTGCAGCGCATCTGCGACACGCTCGCGCACCATCATCAACCTGCGGCGCAAGAGCTGGCGGCGCTTATCTGGCGACTTCACTGTTCACTTTCACAGTTAGAGCAAGCGCCACCACAGGGTACGCTGACATCCTGATTATTTGATTACGCCACAGGCATAACGCGCCCCGCCACCGCCCAGCGGTTTTGGCTGATCGGACATGTTATCGCCGCCAACATGGATCATCAGCGCCTTGTTTTTAACATCACTAAGGGAGGTGAGTCGCGGAGCGATGACCGGGGTTGTCGCCGTACCATCGCTATTCACCACTAACAGGGGCAAGTCGCCCATATGTCCTGCGCCATTGGGACCTTCATGCTTGCCGGTTTTGTGGGGATCGAGATGTCCTCCTGCGGCCTCAGCGGCGGAGGCTTTACCTTCTTTCATTGCGGGCTCGCAGCTGCCGTTGGTATGGACATGGAAGCCATGTTCTCCCGCTGGCAACGCTTTGAGATCGGGGGTAAATTGCAGACCTTTATCGGTTTCTGTGATAGTGACCGTGCCAATCGCTTGTCCGACGCCCTGCGATGTCACCAGATTCATTTCTACTTTTTCACTGTTGGCTTGCGCACCCGCACAAACCAACAGCGTCAACATTGCCAGACTCACACGTTTCATAAGACCTCCGTCAATTTATCTCCCCGTTAAGTGTAAACCAGCGAAATAATATTGAGCGTAAAGTCCGTATGTTCGTTATGGCACGTCGTAACCGAGAGCAGCTTTGCGGATACGGAACCATTGCTGGCGCGACATATTCAATGATTCGGCTTCAATCGCTGAACGCACCCGCTCAATTTTCCCGGAACCGATAATAGGCAATGGCTGCGAGGGCAGTCGCAAAATCCACGCATATACCACCTGCTCAATGGATTGCGCATTGAGCTCTTCCGCAACCGTGGCAAGTTCATTACGCAGCGGCTGGAATTGCTCATCATTAAACAGGCGTCCACCGCCGAGGCAAGACCAGGCCATAGGGCGAATGCGCAGTTGCTGGAGCTGATCGAGCGTACCATCCAATAACAGCGGCTGGTGAACAGGCGAGATCTCCACCTGGTTTGTCGCAAGGGTGAACGGCAGGCGTGACTGCAACAACGAGAACTGTGCTGGGGTGAAGTTCGACACCCCAAAGTGGCTGACTTTTCCACTTTTGTGCAACTGTTTGAACGCTTGCGCGACATCATCGGCATCCATCAACGGATCGGGGCGATGAATCAACAGCAGGTCAAGATGGTCCGTTGCCAGATTTTTCAGCGACTGTTCCGCACTAGCAATAATATGGTCGCTGTCGGTAATGTAGTGACCGAGCGTGTTTTCTGCCCGGGCGGTAGTGGCAATACCACACTTAGTGACAATTTGCATGCGTTCGCGCAGATGTGGCGCCAGCTTCATGGCTTCGCCAAATGCTGCTTCACACTGGTAACCACCATAAATATCCGCATGGTCAACCGTGGTAACGCCTAATTCAAGATGCTCTTCAATGAAACTCACCAACTGACGCGCAGACATATTCCAGTCCATCAAACGCCAGTAGCCCATAACAAAGCGGGAAAACTCCGGACCTTGCGGCGCAATTGTGACACGCTGAACCATAACTGCTTCCTCATCAATAGACAGGTTTTGAGTATACGCAATTACGCTTTTAAAAGAGTGAAGGTTGTTGCGGATCTTCCTGGGGGGCGGATTTGTTTGCACGCAATCTGCGCATCAGACGCTGACGGCATAAGCGCAACACGTCTTGTTTTTCGCTGTCGCTCATTTTTTGCCAGTTAAAACGCTCATCCCGGCTGCGCAGACATCCACGACAAAACCCACGTTCATCCGACTGACAGATACCGCGACACGGGCTCTGGACGGGAAAAAACTCCAACTGCTCAGCCACATCCCCTCCTTAAATAAGTGGTCATACACACCCTGCTTCCTGTTGCGGCGCTCCGCCGGAAGAATGACCTGTATATGACAATTGAAGACGCTAACCGAAATTCTGGCAACTCTTGTTGCATTAGACCGACTGGTCTATTACACTCTTTTCCCATGAACAAGCAGACTGAACATGACACACGCGAACATCTTCTGGCAACTGGCGAAAAGCTTTGCATGCAGAAAGGCTTTACCGGAATGGGGTTGAGCGAACTGCTGAAAACCGCCGAAGTGCCTAAGGGTTCGTTTTATCATTATTTCCGCTCTAAAGAAGCGTTTGGCGTCGCGATGCTGGAACGTCATTATGCGGCGTACCATTTGCGTCTGGCGACGCTACTGGAATCCGGAGCGGGAAATTATCGCGACCGGGTACTGGCGTACTATCAGGAAACCCTGAACCAGTTTTGCCAGCAAGGCAGTATTAGCGGTTGTCTAACCGTTAAACTTTCCGCTGAAGTGTGCGATCTTTCGGAAGATATGCGCACCGCGATGGACAAAGGCGCACGGCACATTATTGCACTGCTGGCGCAAGCGCTGGAAAAAGGGCGTGATAGTCACTGTTTGTCGTTTGTCGGTGAACCTCTGCAGCAGGCGCAGGTGCTTTATGCGCTGTGGTTAGGGGCGAATTTGCAAGCCAAAATTTCGCGTAGCGCCGCACCGCTGGAAAGCGCGCTGGCGCATGTAAAAACCATCGTTGCAACGCCTGCCGTTTAACAGGCGTTTTTATTTACTTTATCACTAGACGACCGGTCTACTCAGGAGTCATCCACCATGTCATCCGAAAAATTATTTACCCCGCTGAAAGTCGGTGCCATCACCGCTGCAAACCGCGTATTTATGGCCCCTCTTACACGCTTGCGCAGTATTGAACCTGGTGATATTCCGACACCGTTAATGGCGGAGTATTATCGTCAACGCGCAAGTTCTGGATTGATAATCTCTGAAGCCACACAGATTTCTGCCCAGGCGAAAGGTTACGCTGGCGCTCCAGGGCTACACAGCCCGGAACAGATTGCGGCATGGAAAAAAATCACTGCCGGCGTTCACGCTGAGCAAGGTCATATTGCCGTTCAACTTTGGCACACCGGGCGTATCTCTCATTCCAGCCTTCAGCCAAATGGCCAGGCGCCAGTATCAGCGTCAGCCATTAGCGCCAATACCCGTACCTCTCTGCGCGATGAAAACGGCCAGGCGATCCGCGTAGACACCTCAATGCCGCGCGCGCTGGAAACCGAAGAAATTCCGGGTATTGTGAACGATTTCCGCCAGGCGATTGCGAACGCGCGTGAAGCCGGATTTGATCTGGTGGAGCTGCATTCGGCCCACGGTTATCTGCTCCACCAATTTCTCTCCCCGACCTCAAACCACCGTACCGATCAATATGGCGGTAGCGTAGAAAACCGGGCGCGTCTGGTGCTGGAAGTGGTGGATGCCGGTATTCAGGAATGGGGAGCGGATCGCATTGGTATCCGCGTGTCGCCAATAGGCTCTTTCCAGAATGTGGATAACGGCCCGAACGAAGAGGCCGACGCGTTATATCTGATTGAACAACTGGGCAAACGCGGTATTGCTTATCTGCATATGTCCGAGCCGGACTGGGCGGGTGGTCAGCCATACAGCGAGGCATTCCGTGAAAAAGTCCGTGCGCGTTTCCACGGCCCGATCATCGGCGCAGGCGCTTATACACCTGAAAAAGCCGAGGATCTGATGGCGAAAGGGTTGATCGATGCCGTGGCATTTGGTCGTGCGTATATCGCCAATCCGGATCTGGTTGCGCGTTTGCAACGTAAAGCCGAACTCAACCCACAGCGCAGTGAAAGTTTTTATGGCGGTGGCGCGGAAGGCTATACCGATTACCCTACTCTCTGATCCCACCTTCGGTATTCCTTCATTGATAGCGGCGTAAAATCGCCGCTATACTAAAACAACATTTTGAATGTATTGACCATTTTAAAGAGGAATAACAATGCGTTTACTGCATACCATGTTACGCGTCGGCGATCTGCAACGTTCCATTGATTTTTACACGAAAGTGTTGGGCATGAAGCTGCTGCGCACCAGCGAAAACACCGAATACAAATACTCTCTGGCGTTCGTTGGTTACGGTGAAGAGCGTGATGAAGCGGTGATTGAGCTGACCTATAACTGGGGCGTGGATAAATACGAACTGGGTACTGCTTACGGTCATATTGCCCTGAGCGTGGATAACGCCGCCGAAGCCTGCGAGCGCATTCGCCAGAATGGCGGCAACGTCACCCGTGAAGCTGGCCCGGTCAAAGGCGGCACCACAGTGATTGCGTTTGTTGAAGATCCAGATGGTTACAAAATCGAACTGATCGAAGAGAAAGACGCCGGTCGCGGTCTGGGTAACTAATGCCTGCCGGGCGCAGGGTCTCTGCGCCCCTTTATCTTATCCAGAAGCCATTATTGGTAGGACAATTCATAGACAACCGACGCAGAAACTTTCCCGTCGACAATAGTGTTGTCTGAGGGTTCCCACAGGCAGTCTGATAGGACCTCAACATAGTATACGGGGTGTCGATATCCCGCTTTACCATTCCCGTTAGCAACAAAATTTGGCATAATGCGCGCTGCAATTTTTCTGTATTAAGAGACCCTGATGTCCGATAACGCTCAACTTTCCGGTCTGTGTGACCGTTTTCGTGGTTTTTATCCTGTCGTGATCGATGTCGAAACGGCCGGGTTTAACGCCAAAACCGATGCGCTGCTTGAAATCGCCGCCATCACACTGAAAATGGATGAACAAGGCTGGTTGATGCCGGACACGACGCTGCATTTCCATGTCGAACCGTTTGAAGGGGCAAACTTACAACCTGAAGCGCTCGCCTTTAACGGTATCGATCCGTCGAATCCACTGCGCGGTGCTGTCAGCGAGTACGACGCATTGCACGCCATCTTCAAAATGGTGCGTAAAGGCATCAAAGACAGCGGTTGCAACCGGGCTATCATGGTTGCCCATAACGCCACCTTCGATCACAGCTTTATGATGGCAGCAGCAGAACGCGCATCGTTGAAGCGTAATCCGTTCCACCCCTTCGTAACCTTCGATACCGCAGCACTCAGCGGTCTGGCCCTGGGGCAAACGGTGTTGTCAAAAGCCTGTCTGGCGGCAGGTATGGAGTTTGATGGCACCCAGGCGCACTCCGCCCTCTATGACACCGAACGCACTGCCATCCTGTTTTGCGAAATCGTTAATCGCTGGAAACGCCTTGGCGGATGGCCGCTACCTCTGCCGGAAGAGGCTTAATCGCGTTTCTCTGGCGGAACAACCCATAAAAAAAGCGACCAGAAAATGGTCGCTTTTTTTATTTCCGCTGATTACTCAGCATCAGGTTCTTCGGTTTTGTATTTTGCCGCAGTTTCTTTAATCAGTTGCTGCAACTCGCCGCGCTGATACATTTCGATCAAAATATCACAGCCGCCAACCAGTTCACCATCAACCCACAGTTGCGGGAAGGTTGGCCAGTTTGCGTATTTCGGTAATTCTGCGCGAATATCCGGATTCTGCAGGATATCAACATAGGCAAAACGTTCGCCACAGGCAGACAACGCCTGGACAGCCTGTGCAGAGAAACCGCAGCTAGGCAGTTTTGGAGAACCTTTCATGTACAGGAGAATCGGGTTTTCAGCGATCTGGCGCTGGATTTTTTCGATAGTGGTGCTCATTGTCTTGCTTCCTTTAACTTCTTTTACGGCAGTAGTCTGACATTGTAGCGGGTCAGGCTGGCAACGGAAAATAACATTTTCATTACGCTTTATTATTTTATCCCCTGACACGATAAGTTGCATTCTCTATATTTCTTATCCTGTAAAACAACACGCCATAGACTCTCCGGTGACCCTTTTTAGCACGAGCTGTTGATTTTTTTTGCAGTCGCTTACGAAATAGGGTTTTCGATGATAAAAGCGGTTAACTTTCTGTGCTTTTATGGATTAGAATCGACAGGTTTTGTAAATCACACGCAGGCATGATAACAGCCTGCCATTAACCAGGGGATTGCTCAGTGGCGCGGATAAACCGAATCTCGATCACGCTCTGTGCTTTACTTTTTTCGACACTCTCATTCACCTCTCCGGCGGATGCCTCCCGGCAAGCCAGGGAGACGTCTGCTGTTTCCCATGTGGCAAAAACTGCGGATAAACATAAAAACGCGACGACCAGTAAAAAAACAACCAAAACCAGTCAGAAAACCGTCAAAAAAGCCGTCAGCAAATCCAGCGTCAAAACCGCCTCCTCATCCAAAAAGCGCGCGACCTCACCAACGAAAACCAGCAAAAGCGCAAATCGTCGGGTCTCCCCAACGACGGCAAAAACAGCCGCCGTCACTTTCAGCGAAAAATGCACGCCACGCAAAGGTCGTAAGCCGCATTGTGTGAAAGTGAAAGATACCACGCCTGTTTCGCTTGCCGATGCGCATAAGGTCAGAGTACAGAAAGCGACTAAAACAGCGATGTCCACGTTGATGAATCAGATTGGCAAACCGTATCACTGGGGTGGCACCTCGCCACGTACCGGTTTTGATTGCAGCGGTCTGGTCTATTATGCCTACAAAGATCTGGTGAAGTTCCGTATTCCTCGTACGGCAAATGAAATGTACCACCTACGCGATGCCTCACCGATTGAGCGTGATGAACTGATGAATGGCGATCTGGTCTTCTTCCGAACTCAGGGGCGCGGTACGGCGGATCACGTCGGCGTGTATGTCGGCAATGGCAAATTTATCCAGTCTCCGCGTTCGGGGCAGGAAATTCAGATAACCTCACTGAGCGAAGATTACTGGCAACGCCACTATGTCGGCGCCCGCCGTGTCATGACGCCAAAAACCATTCGTTAATCTCTTACCCTGTTGTTTACGCAACAGGGTAAGTTCTTCTTTTGCATCACCTTTCAATTTGCTACCCTATCCTTACGTACTTTGAGGCTATTGTACGTACCCAATATTAATAATAAGGAGAGAAGCAATGTCGTTCGAATTACCTGCATTACCGTATGCCAAAGATGCGCTGGCACCCCATATTTCTGCCGAAACACTGGAATACCACTACGGCAAACATCATCAAACCTATGTGACGAATCTCAACAACCTGATCAAAGGTACCGCCTTTGAAGGTAAATCGCTGGAAGAGATCGTACGTAGTTCAGAAGGCGGCGTATTCAATAACGCTGCACAGGTCTGGAACCACACGTTCTACTGGAACTGTCTGGCACCAAACGCAGGCGGCGAACCAAACGGTAAACTGGCTGACGCGATCGCCGCATCCTTCGGAAGCTTTGCTGCATTCAAAGCGCAATTCACCGATGCTGCGATTAAAAACTTCGGTTCAGGCTGGACCTGGCTGGTAAAAGGGACTGATGGAAAACTGGCTATCGTTTCTACGTCCAACGCGGGTACTCCGCTGACTACGGATGCCACCCCGCTGATGACCGTTGACGTGTGGGAACATGCTTACTACATCGACTACCGTAATGCCCGTCCTGGCTACCTGGAGCATTTCTGGGCGCTGGTAAACTGGGAATTCGTTGCGAAGAACTTCGCAGCGTAATTAAGACAACGCAGAAGGTATCCCTTCTGCGTTTTTACTTTTCACTCCATCGATGAGCGGGCGACATATGCCGTTTCTGGTTGCCTTCTCCCTGAAACAAAGACCAGCAATAACGCCAGTCCCGCGACAATAGCGCCCATCACCGGAACAAAGCTATACCCCAGACCACCGGAAATCACCGCGCCGCCTGCCGCCGCGCCTAACGCATTCCCGAGATTAAATGCCCCGATATTCACCGATGAAGACAACCCCGGCGCTTCACTGGCAACGCGCATCACGCGCATCTGCAAAGGCGGTACGACGGCAAATGTCGCGGCACCCCACACTACCATACTCACTGCCGCGCCCAGATCAGTTCGCGCCAGGAAAGGAATGGCCAGCATGATAACCATCAGCAACAGTAAGAAACCTTTCAGAGTACCGGTGACGGAACGATCGGCCAGTTTGCCGCCTAAATAGTTACCGAGCGAAAATCCAACGCCGATCAAAACCAGCATCACGGTCACAAATGCTGGCGTGGCATGGGCGATGTTTTGCAAAACGGGGGAAATATAAGTGTAGAGGGTGAACATGGCTCCCGCGCCCAGCACGGTAGTAAGCAACGCCGAAAGCACTTGTGGACGTAACAAAACAGCCAGTTCTTTGCGAACCTCTGGTCGTTCCCCTGCACCGCCTTTCGGCAGAGAGAAGAATAAACTGAGCATGGCAATCACACCCAACCCCGCGGTCGCTAAAAAGGACATCCGCCAGCCAATGGTTTCCCCAAGCCATGTGGCTGCAGGCACGCCGCCAATGTTCGCGATGGTTAATCCCATAAACATCGTCGCCACGGCGCTGGCCTGTTTATGTTTTGGCACCACACTTGCCGCCACGACTGAACCCAGTCCGAAAAAAGCGCCGTGATTAAGGCTGGTTAAAATGCGCGATAACATCAGGGTGGTGTAATCCGGCGAAATAGCCGACAGGACGTTGCCCAGCGTGAAAATGGCCATCAAAAAAATCAGCGCGTTACGACGAGCGCGGTGCGATAGCAACAGGGTCATCAGCGGCGCCCCCACCATCACACCCACCGCATAAGCGCTGATGAGCATCCCGGCAGCCGGAATGGAGACATTCACTCCATGAGCGATGACGGGCAACAGGCCCATCGGAGAGAATTCCGTGGTTCCAATACCAAATGCGCCAATCGCAAGCGCCAGTAAGGGATAATTGATTTTCATACGTCGACTCCGCTGCACCGTGCCGCGAAGCGACACCCGATAAGAGCCAAAAGCATGACATCAATCACAAAAATAATAAAGTTAACAGAATGGCAAAAGACTTTTGCTGATTTAGTAACAATGAAGGGGCGAAGCGATGAGGGGGAGCACGCTCCCCCACGGTAGATCAGTGCAGTGCTGCGGTCAGACCACCCGCTACGATCAGGCCCAGGACAATAAGGGTGGTGATTAACGAAAACTTCAGATCGGTGCTCATCAAATTTGCTCCTTTTTATTTCCACACAAAAAGTGATATTGCGCATTTTTACACACCTGGATGTAAAAATCTCCCAGGATTTATATTGATAACTACTTTTAACTCTTCCCCTTTTCGTCAAGATCAGACAAAATTCCACGCTTACTTGATTAGCGTACCGGCCATTGACCCCCTCCTGACGTTTCGTGTCGTTTTCCCGGCGTGCCGCAACCCTGATGTTGCGATAAGGGTGTGTAAAGGCAAACGTTTACCTACAGTATTTTCAGGAGTTTGGATATGGTCTGGAGTGAAATGTAATGGCAACAATTAAAGATGTAGCGAAGCGAGCAAACGTTTCCACTACAACCGTATCACATGTAATTAACAAAACGCGTTTTGTCGCAGAAGAGACACGCAATGCCGTCTGGGCTGCTATCAAAGAATTGCACTACTCACCGAGTGCAGTCGCCCGTAGCCTGAAGGTGAATCACACTAAATCTATCGGCCTGCTGGCAACCAGCAGTGAAGCCGCCTATTTCGCTGAGATTATTGAAGCCGTTGAGAAGAACTGCTTCCAGAAGGGCTATACCCTGATTCTTGGCAATGCCTGGAATAATCTTGAAAAACAGCGGGCTTACCTCTCCATGATGGCGCAAAAGCGTGTGGATGGTCTGCTGGTGATGTGTTCGGAATACCCAGAGTCTCTGCTTTCTATGCTTGAAGAGTATCGCCATATTCCGATGGTGGTTATGGATTGGGGTGAAGCGAAAGCTGATTTTACCGATACGGTCATCGATAACGCTTTCGAAGGCGGGTATATGGCCGGTCGTTATCTGGTTGAACGCGGTCATCGTGAGATCGGCGTCATTCCAGGCCCGATGGAGCGTAACACGGGGGCCGGTCGCCTGGCGGGCTTTATGAAGGCGATGGACGAAGCGCTGATAAAAGTCCCGGAAAACTGGATTGTGCAAGGCGATTTTGAACCCGAGTCAGGTTATCGCGCGATGCAACAGATCCTTTCTCAGACCCATCGCCCCACAGCGGTATTCTGCGGTGGTGACATCATGGCAATGGGAGCGCTTTGTGCTGCCGACGAAATGGGTTTACGCGTACCGCAGGATATTTCGCTGATCGGTTATGACAATGTGCGTAACGCGCGCTATTTCACACCAGCGCTGACCACCATTCACCAGCCGAAGGACTCTCTGGGTGAAACGGCCTTTAATATGCTGTTAGACCGTATCGTTAACAAACGTGAAGAGTCGCAGTCCATTGAAGTCCACCCGCGACTGATCGAACGTCGTTCGGTTGCTGATGGTCCGTTCCGCGACTATCGTCGTTAAGCCTCCCCTGCGGGAACCTCTTCAGGTTCTCGCAACCACTCTTTGTTCAGCGTTTCGCTGTCACCTAAATATTCCAGCAGCCAGGCTAATGCGGGCGACGTGTCATTTTGCTGCCAGGTCAGACAACATGCCGCATCCGGGAATGGATTCTCCAGTGTTAACGCGACCCATTTACCGCTGTCGATCCACGGTTTTGCAAAATGCGTGGGCACCATACCGACACATAATCCGGCGGAAAGACAGGTCGCTGACGACTCCCAATCCGGTACGATCACCCGTTTCTGGTTATCCAGCAGCCAGGTGATACGTTTAGGCAAGGTGCGTGACGTGTCTTCACGGACCAACGACGGCCAGTTTCGCAACGTATCATCACTCAAAGGACCGGGCATCGCCGCCAGGGGATGATGGCTTGCCACCACACAATTCCAGCTCAACATTCCCATATCGCGAAAGGTATAGCGTCCTCCAACGGGGATCGCCTGCGTCGCCCCAATGGCCAGTTCCACACGTCCATCGGAAAGCGCATCCCAGACGCCGTTGAACACCTCCTGAGAAACGACCAATTCAACGTCGTCAAAATGGCGGTAGAAATCAACAATCATCTGCCGGGTGCGTTCTGGCCGTACAATATTGTCCACGGCAATGGAAAGCTGACCTCGCCAGCCATTAGCAATCTGTTGGCACTGCTGACGGGTGATCTGCATTTTTTTGATAACAGAGCGCCCTTCTTTTAAAAACCAGGCGCCGGCGGGCGTCAATTCCACATCCCGATGGCGTCGTTCAAACAAGGGCACCGCCAGCCACTCCTCAAGTTGACGTACGGTATAGCTGACTGCAGAGGGCACGCGATGCAACTCCTGAGCGGCGGAACTGAAGCTACCGTTGCGCGCGACAGCATCAACAACTTCAAGTGAATATTCTGACCACATATTCTGCCTACAAAAATTTTGAATTCAGTAGACAAATATTAGCGTTTCACAACATGAATTTCACTCCCTACACTCTGCGGCAATGTCTTACTGATAAAAAAGAGATTGTATTATGCAACCGGGAAAAGGGTTTTTAGTCTGGCTGGCTGGCCTCAGCGTACTGGGTTTTCTGGCAACGGATATGTACTTACCGGCATTTGCTGCAATTCAGGCCGATTTGCAAACACCGGCCTCTGCCGTCAGCGCCAGTCTGAGTCTGTTCTTAGCCGGATTCGCCGTCGCACAGCTCGCCTGGGGCCCGCTGTCCGATCGTTATGGTCGTAAACCCATATTATTGCTCGGCCTGTCCATCTTCGCTCTGGGAAGTCTGGGTATGCTGTGGGTAGAAAGTGCAACGGGCTTGCTGGTTCTGCGCTTTATTCAGGCTGTTGGCGTGTGTGCGGCCACAGTTATCTGGCAGGCGCTGGTGACGGATTACTACCCTTCGCAAAAAGTGAACCGTATTTTTGCCACCATTATGCCACTGGTCGGGTTGTCGCCTGCGCTGGCCCCGCTGTTAGGTAGCTGGATCCTCGCGCATTTTTCGTGGCAGGCCATTTTCGCCACGCTGTTTGCGATTACGCTGATACTGATGTTGCCAGCCCTGCGTTTAAAACCCACCGCAAAAGCGCGTGACAATAGCCAGGATAAACTGACGTTCACCACCCTGCTGCGTTCGAAAGCCTATCGCGGAAACGTACTGATTTACGCAGCCTGTTCTGCCAGTTTCTTCGCATGGTTAACCGGTTCGCCGTTTATCCTGAGCGAAATGGGTTATAGCCCCGCAGTGATTGGTCTCAGTTATGTTCCGCAAACTATCGCCTTCCTGATTGGCGGGTACGGTTGCCGTGCAGCGTTACAAAAATGGCAGGGGCAACAGCTGTTACCCTGGTTATTGCTCACCTTCGCACTGAGCGTCGTCGCTACCTGGGCGACCAGTTTTATTAACCCTGTATCGCTGACCGAAATTCTGATCCCATTCTGTGTGATGGCTATCGCCAACGGTGCAATTTACCCTATCGTTGTGGCTCAGGCATTGCGCCCATTCCCGCAAGCCACCGGGCGCGCAGCAGCATTGCAGAATACGTTGCAGTTGGGTCTCTGTTTCCTGGCAAGCCTGGTGGTCTCCTGGTTAATCAGCACGCCATTGCTGACCACCACCAGTGTCATGTTATCGACCGTTGCTCTCGCAGGATTGGGGTATTGGATGCAGTCGCAGGCGAGTGAGTCAACGCATCACACCACTCACTCTGAGCTGGCACATAACGATTCGCACTAAAAATAACGTTAATAGCCACTCATTAGCTTGCTAACATTTTTCGGTTGTTTCACCGATTATTGAGGCCTATACTAATTTTCGGCTGTTATATAAATACGATAAATATTACGATCTAACGGAAGCCGGAGCGCTTCCGTTTAACCAGGGAATGGTCTTTTCGGCAAGGGTTCTCCCTTCCTCTGTTCTACGTCGGATTATAGACTCGCGGACTTTTTCCGTGAGATTTCTCACAAAGCCAAAAAAGCGTCTACGCTGTTTTAAGGTTCTGATCACCGACCAGTGATGGAGAAACTATGAGTTCATCGTGTATAGAAGAAGTCAGTGTACCGGATGATGACTGGTACCGTATCACCAACGAATTATTGAGTCGTGCAGACGTTGCCATCAACGGTCCTGCCCCGGCTGACATTCAAATTAAAAACCCAGATTTTTTCAAGCGCGTATTGCAGGAAGGATCGTTGGGTTTAGGTGAAAGTTACATGGATGGCTGGTGGGAATGCGAACGGCTGGATATTTTCTTCAATAAGGTTCTGCGCGCAGGCCTGGAAAATCAACTTCCTCACCATTTCAAGGATACACTCCGCATCGCAGGCGCCCGCCTGTTCAATCTACAAAGTAAAAAACGCGCCTGGATAGTCGGCAAAGAGCATTACGATCTTGGTAATGACCTATTCAGCCGGATGCTTGATCCGTTCATGCAATATTCCTGCGCCTACTGGAAAGAAGCCGATACTCTGGAGTCTGCCCAGCAGGCGAAGCTAAAAATGATTTGTGAAAAATTGCAGCTTAAGCCAGGTATGCGCGTGCTGGATATCGGCTGCGGCTGGGGCGGATTAGCGCACTATATGGCGGCCAATTACGCGGTCAGTGTGGTGGGCGTAACTATTTCTGCAGAGCAGCAAAAAATGGCGCAACAACGCTGCGAAGGATTGGATGTCACCATCCTGTTGCAGGATTATCGCGACCTACAGGATCAGTTCGATCGTATTGTATCGGTAGGTATGTTTGAACATGTCGGTCCCAAAAACTACAACACCTACTTTGAGGTGGTTGACCGTAATTTAAAATCTGACGGTCTGTTTCTGCTGCATACCATCGGTTCTAAAAAGACCGACAACAATGTCGACCCGTGGATCAATAAATATATCTTCCCGAACGGTTGCTTACCTTCCGTGCGCCAGATTGCCAACGCCAGCGAACCGCATTTTGTGATGGAGGACTGGCACAATTTTGGCGCCGATTACGATACAACGCTGATGTCCTGGCATTCACGCTTTATAAAAGCCTGGCCTGAAATCGCAGATAACTACAGCGAACGCTTTAAGCGGATGTTCAGTTATTATTTGAATGCCTGCGCTGGCGCATTTCGCGCCCGCGATATTCAACTCTGGCAGGTCGTTTTTTCGCGCGGAGTTGAACACGGTCTGCGCGTTCCCCGCTAAAAAGGCAGCCCCCGAATTCTGCGGGGGCCACTCTCATATCTCTAGGCGTCATTCGCCAGATTATTTGCGACACTGTCCCGGGCAGCTAATACCCGCTCAACCGTATCAACAACCGCCTGGGTTTGCGGATCAATTTCGATATTCACGCGAGCGCCCAGCTTTTTCTTACCCAGCGTGGTGCGTTCCAGCGTTTCTGGAATAAGGTGAACACAAAAACGCGTTGCGGTAACTTCGCCCACAGTCAGGCTAATGCCGTCGATGCCGATAAATCCTTTGTACAGAATATATTTCATCATCTGCGGATCCTGCACTTTGAACCAAATCTGACGGTTATTTTCTGAGGTCAGAATTTTTGAGATTTCGGCGGTGGTCATAATATGGCCCGACATTAAATGCCCACCAATCTCATCACTGAATTTTGCGGCGCGCTCAACATTAACCACATCGCCCACTTTCAGCTCACCTAAATTAGTAATTCGCAAGGTTTCTTTCATCAAATCAAAACTGATCTGATTCCCCTTGATTTCGGTGACGGTCAAACAACACCCGTTATGCGCCACCGATGCGCCCGTCTCCAGCGCATCCAGCATGTATTCAGGTAATTCCACTACATGAGTGCGAAAATTCGGTTTTTCATCAATCGACACCAGTCTGGCGGTGCCCTGCACAATACCCGTAAACATACCTGTAACTCCTGAAATCAGTTTGAATATCTCTGCCCAGCACAATAGCAGGTGAAAATTCAGGTTGCCAGCAATGTGCCGCTCACACCTGTTTTTTCACTGGAGAATTACGTATTCCTCGCTACAATAGACTGCTAATTCCCCTGCATTTTCTTCTTGCTGCCACTTACGGCGGCTTTTCTGGTCTCTCAAATAACAACAAAAAAACAAGGTGTATACGTGCAAAAGTATATCAGTGAAGCGCGTCAGTTATTAGCTCTGGCAATACCGGTGATTCTCGCGCAAATCGCCCAAACCGCGATGGGATTTGTTGATACCGTGATGGCCGGTGGATACAGTGCCACAGACATGGCAGCTGTCGCCATTGGCACGTCCATTTGGTTACCGGCCATTCTGTTTGGTCATGGCCTGCTGCTGGCGTTGACTCCTGTCATCGCTCAGTTAAATGGTTCGGGACGTCGTGATCGTATCGCGCATCAGGTGCGCCAGGGATTCTGGCTGGCGGGGGGGGTCTCCGTCCTCATTATGGTCGTCCTGTGGAACGCCGGACATATCATCCGCGCAATGGATAATATTGATCCGGCGTTGGCCGATAAAGCGGTCGGTTATCTCAAGGCTCTGCTCTGGGGAGCGCCGGGATATCTGTTTTTCCAGGTGGCGCGCAACCAGTGCGAAGGTTTGGCCAAAACCAAACCCGGCATGGTAATGGGGTTCCTGGGACTACTGGTCAATATTCCAGTTAACTACATCTTCATTTATGGTCATTTTGGCATGCCGGAACTCGGCGGTGTCGGCTGTGGTGTTGCCACCGCAGCTGTGTACTGGGTGATGTTCATCGCGATGGTTTCATACATCAGACACGCACGTTCGATGCGAGATATTCGTAATGAGCCAGGATTCAGTAAACCCGACACTGCCGTCGTGAAACGGTTGGTGCAGCTAGGTCTACCGATTGCTTTAGCGTTATTTTTTGAAGTGACTCTCTTTGCCGTCGTGGCATTGTTGGTATCGCCGCTGGGTATTGTCGACGTTGCTGGTCACCAGATTGCTCTCAATTTCAGTTCGTTGATGTTTGTACTGCCCATGTCGTTGGCGGCTGCGGTGACGATTCGGGTAGGGTATCGTCTGGGTCAGGGTTCAACGCTGGATGCGCAGACTGCAGCCAGGACCGGTTTGGGCGTCGGTGTCTGCATGGCCATTATAACGGCGATCTTCACGGTAACCCTGCGTGAGCACATCGCCCTGCTCTACAACGATAATCCGGCAGTCGTTACGCTGGCGGCACAGCTAATGCTGCTGGCGGCGGTTTATCAGATCTCCGACTCTATTCAGGTCATTGGCAGCGGTATTTTACGTGGCTATAAAGACACGCGATCCATCTTTTTTATCACCTTCACCGCCTATTGGGTCTTAGGTTTACCCAGCGGATATGTCCTGGCGTTAACCGACCTGGTCGTTGATCGTATGGGACCGGCTGGCTTCTGGATGGGCTTTATTATCGGTCTGACCTCTGCAGCCATTCTTATGATGCTGCGTATGCGATACCTGCAACGCCAGCCTTCTACGGTGATTTTGCAACGCGCTGCGCGATAACGACGCAATCCCCACCTAAAAAGCAAAAAAAAGCCGAACACACACTGTGTGTTCGGCATCCAACAGATGAATAAATGAACTACTGCGTAAACAGAATATCACGCAAGTGCATATTCATTCCTCTCATTGCAGATTTAATAAATAAATTAAAAACTCATACTTGAGTCACAAAGCTAACGATAAAAAGAGCCGCACAGGTCTACGGCCAGATAATTATAACGATTTAAATATCCAAAACAAATACACAATACTAATGTGAAATATTATTTCATTCACCAAGCAAATGAACATTTCCATTGGTTACAACCGTATTAAGTGATAACAAATAATAAATAGTTAGGATTTGCTGAACTATTCAGATTTAGCTTAGGATGCTATTGATTCGATGAATCGCAATTAGTTCCATTTTCTAAAAATAAATTCGGTGTTTGAGGGATAAAATGAAAAGAAAAGTATTGGCTATCGTCATTCCAGCCCTGATGGCTGCTGGTGCAGCTCACGCAGCTGAAGTTTATAACAAAGACGGTAACAAGTTAGATCTCTATGGCAAGGTCGATGGTCTGCATTATTTCTCTGATGATACAGCTTCTGATGGTGATATGAGCTATATCCGTCTGGGTTTCAAAGGCGAGACTCAGATTACTGATCAACTGACTGGATACGGTCAGTGGGAATACAACGTGCAAGCCAACACCACGGAAAGCGACCACGGTAATGCGTGGACCCGTCTGGCGTTCGCAGGTCTGAAGTTCGGTGATTACGGTTCATTCGACTACGGTCGTAACTACGGCGTTCTCTACGACGTTGAAGGCTGGACCGATATGCTGCCAGAATTTGGTGGCGACTCCTATACCAAAGCGGACAACTTCATGACCGGTCGTGCGAATGGCGTTGCGACTTACCGTAACAACAACTTCTTCGGTATGGTTGACGGCCTGAGCTTTGCCCTGCAGTACCAGGGAGCCAACGAAAATCAGGTTACCGACGAAAATGGCCAGCTGTTCCAGGAAGGTACGGGTAATGGTGGCGACCGCAACGTTAAAAACTCCAACGGTGACGGTTTCGGTATTTCCTCGACCTATGACTTCGGTATGGGTGTGACGCTGGGTGCGGCATATACCTCTTCCGACCGTACTAACGAGCAGGCTGAGTTCTCTACCGCTGGCGGTGACAAAGCTGACGCATGGACTGTGGGTGGTAAATACGATGCGAACAACATCTATTTAGCCGCGATGTACTCAGAAACCCGCAATATGACGCCATATGGCGGTAATTCCGATACTATCGCAAACAAAACGCAGAACTTTGAGGTGACAGCTCAGTATCAGTTTGACTTCGGCCTGCGTCCGGCAGTTTCTTTCCTGATGTCTAAAGGTCAGGATCTGAACAACGCCGACGGCGACCAGGATCTGGTGAAATATGCAGATGTAGGTGCGACTTACTACTTCAACAAAAATATGTCCACCTATGTTGATTACAAAATCAACCTGCTGGATGAAGACGACAGCTTCTATTCCCGTAACGATATCGCCACGGATGACGTCGTTGCTTTAGGTCTGGTTTACCAGTTCTAATATTTTCCCCGTATCATGTAGCCCACCCTGAAATTGGTGGGCTTTTTTCTTATATTCTTCTGGCGACAGAAAATCCCCTTCTCCTTGTTTGGCTTAATATTCGCCACAGACAAATAAATTGATAAGATTCCATAACTTTTGTGTGCATCCAGAAGGCATACCTCCTTATAATCTTGCCCGGTTCTATGGCTTGTTTAAGACTTAGTTTTATTCACTAAAAACAAACTCTTTCCGGCATTTCAGGTGCTGAATGAGGCAAGAGGCTTAAAATATGTTCACCACTCTCGCATATGTTGCACTTTTTTTGTTCTGCTCATGGGCTGTATTTAAAATAGATCAGAAGCGTCAATCCCTTTCACGATCGGTCTTCACTGCTATTTTTTTAGGTGCCGCCATCGGTATCTCTCTTCATTTTCTGGCCACCGGGGACAGCAAAACCATTATTGAATGGTACAACATCGTCGGAAATGGTTATGTCAACCTGTTAAAGCTCGTCGCAATTCCACTGATTTTCATCTCCATTCTTTCTGCAATTAACAAACTCGAAAATAATGCCGGCATCGGTAAGATGTCTTTGACAATCGTCTCCTGCATGCTGTGCCTGGTGATGATCGCCGGATTCGTGGGACTGTTTACAGCACACGCCATTGGTCTGGACGCCAGCGCCTTTGGCCATCTGCAATCAACCCTGACGGCGGAGGATATCGACAAAACGGCCTCCGTATCATTACCTCAATTAATAACATCGTTGATTCCCACTAATCTATTTCTCGACCTCACCGGGGCAAGAAGCGTTTCCGTCATCGGTATCGTCATTTTTACGCTGCTTGCTGGCGTCGCGCTGTTAAAAGTCAAAAAAGAAGCCCCTGAGGAAGGTAAAAAATTAAGCGCTGGCATTAATGCCATACAAATTTGGGTAATGAAGATGGTTCGTATCGTCATTGCGCTGACGCCCTATGGGGTTATGGCATTAATGGCAAACGTATTTTCGACATATCAGCTTTCACAATTTACAAGTCTACTGGGATTTATTGCCGCCTGTTATCTGGCGGTGGCAATGATGTTTATCGTTCACGCCATTTTACTGGTGCTGAGTGGTAAAAATCCCATTCACTACTTTAAAACTGTTTGGCCAGTGCTTACCTTTGCATTTGCCTCACGAAGTAGCGCTGCATCAATCCCACTGGCAATATCTGCGCAGGAAAAATATGGCGTACCGAATACGATTGCCAATATTGCAGCGTCCTTCGGCTCCAGTATGGGACAAAACGGATGCGCCGGTATTTATCCGGCCATTATGGTGGCGATGATTGCACCGACAATGGGTATCGATCCGTTGTCTTTTCATTTTCTGGCAACCCTGCTTCCCGCAATCGCGTTAGGCTCCATTGGCGTCGCAGGTGTGGGTGGTGGTGGAACATTTGCATCACTGATCGTTCTGTCGACGCTGAATTTCCCGGTTGCGCTGGTCGGTATATTTATTGCGATAGAACCTGTCGTCGATATGGCCAGGACCGCGCTCAATGTGAATGGCTCAATGATGTCGGGGGTTCTGGCAACTCGGTTACTCAGTGACCAGGAGCAACAACGTAGCACAGCGATGAATTAACCCGTACCCAGGGTTTTCTCAATCATCGCGCTCTCCTCAGCGTTTACCCCAGAAGTAAGCGCTGAGAATGAGTCCCCCAACCCCACTTCTCTGACCATTCACCCGCCCCTTACAGACCTGAACAGGCACAATGCGCAAAAAATACGCTTTCACATCAACAAAATATAAGCAACTTGTATAAATACTCTGCGATTGAGTGAATTCAGACAGAAAAATACCATTTCCCTCTTGCCTCCTTCTGACTCTGCCGCTAATATTCGTCCCCGTTGTCACCTACAACGTTGCGTTCATAGCTCAGTTGGTTAGAGCACCACCTTGACATGGTGGGGGTCGTTGGTTCGAGTCCAATTGAACGCACCATTTTGCGTCCGTAGCTCAGTTGGTTAGAGCACCACCTTGACATGGTGGGGGTCGGTGGTTCGAGTCCACTCGGACGCACCATTTCACAATTTTGTGATTTGGTGCCATCTGTATTTTCGAGTCTCCCTCAAGATTTCACTCTCTTTTTTTAATGTAATATTGAGATTAGTTTTGTATTACTCGTCAAAAACATTTCCCAGTTATCTGTATCTACAAAATTGCTTTCGCCAACGATAAACTCACGTCTGCCAATTTCTTCTCCATCCATCGTCTTTTACCTATTACCTATTCCCTTTTAACGCAAGCTGGGCCATCACGTCTCTGCTCCCTGTGTGACGCTTGTTTTCCCTACGTCCTTTAGAACCGCCGTCCCCTTCCCCAAGCCTATGGATAACATTCCCATAGCCTGCTTCCCATTACTAACGAAGAAGTTAGTTAGCAACGGGCATACACAAGAACACAGGGAGTCTGTCATTCAGGATCGTATAGTTCCCATTTTTCAGGCGGTTAATTTTTAACCTAATCCCGCGCTGCGGCATCAGAAAAAAATCAGGCAACATATCATTCAGTTTGTTGCGTACGTCCCGGTTCATCGTATTGTCGTTTGTGACATCAGAAAACATCTGATAGATGTCCTTGTCCTTATCATAATTAAAGTTAACGACCCGGTGGAAATTTTCCTCTGATGAACCATGTTGGCGGAATGTCAGGAATACATCAAAAAAATTATCATTCTTGCCAATATGTAGAACCGACTTCATAGTCAGAACGTTTTGCCCATCATGCAAAATCGTTCTCGACTGACAGTTAATATCGGGTTCGTTATGCATGGACCGAATAAGCATAATGCCAGCCAACACCAGCACTGAAAAAATTGTTAATGAGTAAATCAGATTTTTTTTCATTTAGAATCATTCCAGTAAATATGCGTGACACATGTTTTCGCTCTGGCAAGAATATCATTGCAGTAAATAACCGATACGCGTGTTCGGGGGGTATTTACTGAAAGATATGCATGCGTCAATACCTTGCAGGTGATGCTAAACTTCCTGAAATAATCATTGAACTCGGACTGATTATTTTGTACGAAGTCGGGATACGCATAAATCTTGCATCCGTTACGTTCAGTGGCCAGCGTGTAGGTATCAAATAAACTGCGACTGTTTTCCTGAGAAGTATGCAGATAAGTCAAGATAAGTACGATGCTGGCTGCCAGAGCGCAGATAATGTAGAGCGCAATGCCTGGTGCCGATTTTGGTTTATTAATCGTTGTTGGGGCCGGTTCTTCAGCTAAACCATGCACGTTCTCGGAGGAAATGTTCGCCGCACTGACCTCCTCATTCGATGCAGTATCAGTGGTTATCTGAACTTCTGCACTTAATCTAAACCCCGCCCTGGGAACCGTGATAACGGCATCTGACAGGGCTGGAGAGGCGTTAGCCAGGCTTCGGCGCAGCAATGAGATATTCTGGTATAGCGCATTCGCAGGGATCTGGCTGGCTTCATTACCCCAGATATAATGAAAAAGATCGGCTTGTTTGACAACCGCAGGATATTGCTCGATCAGTATACCTAAGCAGCGACTGACTGGCTGATTTAGCTTAACAACGCGATTGTTCTCATTCAGTACAACAAGCACATTGTTGTTCTGATCAAAATGAACATTACCATTCAGAAGAATTTTTTGAGACATACCCCGTCGCCTTAGCATTGCAAACCAATAAAATTTTTTATTAAGAATTCATAAATTATAGCAAATCATCAAGAAATACATGTTGCTAACTTAAAATCAACACTCAGAAAACATAAGAACCTTATTAAGACACTGGTAATCGTTTGAATTTATTTGGTTTTTAGCTGAATGCATATATTTGTGTAATCATTGTTAATAAGCAGTCAGGTATTAACTCGAAAGAACAAATAAAATCTTAATAAAATAATTGGTATTTTTAAATAATTATCTCACTGGTACGATGTCATCCAGCGATAGAACGTTACTGGCATACACCCGGAATATAACAAAACTACCAGTAGTGCCTGTTACGTGAATGCACTGTCAAGATGCTATTTTTAAAAAACAACCCAAGGAGTAAATCCATTATGGCGATCTGGGGTGAGTAAATGCTGAATTATGTTGCTTTAGGTATGTTAATACTGGTGTGTGTTATTTGTTTTTACGCAATCATTATAATACATGACATACCATATGAGATTGCAAAAAAAAGAAACCATCCGCATGCAGATGCAATCCATGTTGCAGGTTGGGTGAGCCTTTTTACTCTCCATGTCATTTGGCCCTTTTTATGGATTTGGGCAACATTGTATCGGGAGGATCGTGGATGGGGTATGCAGGTAAAATCAGAGGCAGAACATCCAGATATGGCCGAACTGCTTCATCGACTCGAGAAGATGGAAAATTCCATACGGCAAAGAGAATAAAGGCATGTATTTCACAAATATAGTCATTGTTTTTCTGGTTTTGTATTTCTGCCTGATGTTTATCATGATTAAAATGTCGCCACAACTGGCGATGTTATTGATTAACTAGTAATGGTGAAAGAGTATGGATTTGCTGATTGTTATGACCTATGCCGCCATATCATGGGTTATATTTAAAGTATTCAACATCCCGGTTAATAAATGGAGCGTTCCCACCGCAGTGCTTGGGGGCATATTTTTGGTGAGCGGACTTATTTTGCTCATGAATTACAATCACCCTTATACTAACAACGCTCAAAAAGCGGTTATTTCAATTCCAGTTGTGCCGCAGGTTAGCGGTCATGTGATATCTGTAACGGATAAGCCAAACGCCCCCCAAAAAAAGGGCGATATTCTGTTTCGGATCGATCCGTCACGCTATCAGGCGCGGTTGGATAAACTTCTGGCTGATACCGTTACCGCCGAGCACGAAACGGCAGCACTGCAGTCGGAATTAGAAGAAGCCCAGGCTTTTACCCGTAAAGTTCGCGCCGAACGGGATCAAAGCAGCCAGGAATATTCCCGCTATATCAAGGGAAGCCAGGCCCAGGTGAATCCCTTCTCAGAACGAGATATTGATACCGCGAGACAAACGTTTTTGGGACAGGAAGCCAGCCTTAAAGCCGCTCAGGCCAAGGAGGCCCAGATCCAGCAGTTGCTGAAGAGTAAAATTAACGGCGACCAGTCGCAGGTCGCAAGCCTGAAGGCGCAAGTTGCAGAGGCGCGTTACGATCTGGAACAGACCACCGTCAGAGCACCGAGCGATGGATACGCCACTCAGGTTTTAATCCGTCCGGGGACTTATGCGGCAGCGCTTCCGCTTCGCCCGGTGATGGTCTTTATTCCGGCGCAACAGAAATTGATTGTTGCATCATTCCGCCAAAATGCCCTTCTGCGACTTAAAAGTGGGGATATGGCCGAAGTTGTGTTCAATGCGCTTCCTGGTCAGGTATTTCAGGCCAGACTGAAATCCGTGATCCCTGTTACGCCAGACGGGGGATATCAGGCATCAGGGACGCTTCAGACGCTCAGTACAACTGCGGGTAGTAATGAAGTGTTAGCCACCCTCGAACTTGATCCAGCAGTTGAGCTATCTCAATTACCTGATGGGATCGGTGCGCAGGTCGCTGTCTATTCCGATCGCTTCACCCATGTCGCGGTTATGCGAAAAATACTGCTACGCATGACCAGTTGGACGCATTACCTCTACCTTGATCACTAGTTTTGCGCAGGACACCATCATGAACAAACAGCACTTCATCGCCGCACTGTTGACCTGGATTGATGCTCATCTTGAGGAACCGTTATCCGTGGACGATATTTCCGAAAAATCAGGGTATTCGAAGAGATACCTACAGGCTTTGTTCAAACAGGAGACGGAAAATACGCTGGGTGATTACGTCAGAAAACGTCGGCTCGGAATGGCTGCGCAGGAGTTGCGAGGCGGTACAACGCCTATCTTAGACGTCGCTATCAAGTACCATTATAACTGCCAGCAAAGTTTTACCCGGGCGTTCAAGCGTGAATACCGGATTACACCGGCGCATTTTCGCAGAATCCACGAATCAATTCTCCCGTCGATAAACTCCTGACCGGGTATAACCCTGACTGTCATACCGGTACCTGTGCTGTAAGCAACGCGGGTACCGGAAAGCATAAAGAGTACCCTGCCGTGATATTATCTGTTTAATTTTTAAATAAGCGAGTGCGGGTGGCTGAACAGGCCTCGGTTAAACTGACAAGCCTGTCGCTCAGTAACAACTTGCACTTTGTTTGTTGATTATGCCCTTTCTGAAATATACTCAGGTGCTGATAAACACAGAAATAAAGCAGGTAGCTGATGGAAATTGATCTCGATAATCTGGTCTTTAACGGGCTGGAAGAAGCACAAGAGCGTAATGCAGAGCGTCTTGATGATGCAGACAAAAAAGCACCGGCGATTGTAGCCGATGATGACTGCGGCGATGCCTGCAAAATCTAATGTCTAAACCGGCGTACGCCGGTTTTTTTTAATGCCATTTATTCCCACTTGCTTATTGAGACTTCCCCGCAGATAACAGACAATTCAGCCTTCTGGCTGGAGAATAATCATGTCTTTGAAAATCAGCGTGCTACTTGAAAATCATCTGGCAAAAGAAAGTCATAATTCCCCGCCATTGATATCCAGACCCGGCCTCAGTTTGCTCATTGACGATGGTCACGACAGACTGCTGTTCGATACCGGTCCCGATGATAGCTTTCTAAAAAATGCCCTGAACATGGGGATTGATCTCAGCACGTTGACGGCAGTTCTCCTTTCTCATGGACACTATGATCATTGCGGAGGCGTACCGTGGCTCCCGGAGAACACGCGGATCATCTGCCATCCCACCATCAGTGAACCACGTTTTGCCGTACTCAAATTGGCCGGAATAACAGCAAAACTCAAAAAGTTGTCAATCGACGTCGATTATTCACGCTTGAAACAGGAACCGACATCAACACCGGTGGACATCAGTTCCCGCTTCATGTGGTCCGGTGAGATCTCAACCCCGTCACCAAAAGCCTATGGCGTACTTGACGATCCCGCGCAATCCACAGATTACATTCAGGATGAAGGGGTGTTGATCTATAAATCGGCACAGGGGCTGGTGATCATCACCGGTTGCGGCCATAAAGGGATTATCAACATTGTACGTCACTGCCAAAACATCACCGGCATCGCGCGTATTCATGCCATTGTCGGCGGGCTACATCTGCGTAGCGCATCTCCGTGGGCTTTATGGAAAATCAGACGTTTTCTACGCAAGCAAAACCCAACGTTTATTTTCGCCTGTCATTGCACCGGTTGGTGGGGAAAATTATGGTTGCCGTCACTGCATAGCCCGGCAACGGGAGATGTGGTCACTATTCCTGAATGAGAAACAACGCGGCGTGCGAATTTGGCAGCAACTGAACTGTATTGACTCTCCAGACTGACTCAACACGCCACAAACTGGTGATGTTCATTGAGCCGGTACTTTACCCCAGCCTGAATATTGTTCTCCCCTTCAATGGCAACGGCAAAGCGTGTGCGTACGCCATCATGATAGGCCAACGCGGCGCACCCTCCGGGTCCAAGAATGATGGAATCCACATGCCCTACACTGGCGATAACAGCATGCTCGCCACTGGCAATAATATGAACGTTATCACCACTATTGGCTATTTTGGGCTGTTCACCAAAGCAGGTAATGTGTGACAGATCGCCAGCGCTGGCGATATTGCTTCGGTTGCCGAGCGTACTGACTCGCACACGCATTCCTGTATTGGCGATACGTGTGCTATTTCCGGCGCTGCTCACGCGGGTGGAATTACCCGCCACCACCACACGGGCACGATCGCCTGAACTGCCAATGTGAGCGTTATATCCCACACTACCAATACGCACACCATAACCGGCACTGGCGATCTGTGTGGCATAACCGGCACTGCTCAGCCAGCCATTGTCTCCCGTGCTACCGATATAACTGTGGGTCCCCGCGCTGGCCACTTTAACATTGTCTCCGGCACAGCCTAACCGTACGTTATCGCCTGCACTGCAGATCTGCGCGCTGTTCTCCGCATTCGCCAATTGCTCTTTGTTTTTAACCGTGGACAATTGGCTGAAACAGGGGGCAATACTTTCTGCATCAAGGGGGAAAATGGCATTCGGCGGGGTCAGCGCATTCGCCAAAAAATCCATAGTACGAATATCCTGACGTACAAAGCTCTCTTCATTCAGCCACTTTGTCCACGCATATTCCACCAGACTGTTTGCCCAATCAGCATAGCCTTCGAACTGTAGCGTGCGATGTACGTCAGCGTAACTTCCGCCATCAGGAAAATGGCGAATAAACCATCGATACATTACGGGCCCGACACGCCAGGCCCGTAAATCCTTACACGTAATCACCATCGATTAATGCCGGTGGTAGCCATCTACCATACACTTGAAGGTTTCGCCTGGCGTGCGACCTGTTGTGCATAAATAGAGATGACCAAAGATGAAAAACAGGCTGGCAATAGACAATGCAAAATGCGCCTGCAACAGCCAGTAACGAACACCCGGGAACAGATCGCCGACAACCTGAGGATAAAGCGACAATAATCCGGTTATCAAAAGCAGCGGCAACAATCCATACATGACACCGACATAGGCAGCTTGCTGCAGCGGGTTAAACTTCGAACGTACGGTCGCCGGAAACGGGTGCGATTCCCCCTGCATAATGCCGAACAGATAGAAACGCGTCTGCCGAAGCGCACGGACAACCCACCCCTGGCGTTGGATAATGTAATGATGGCCGTTGCCTCCCGCCAGGTTAATCAACACAAATCCAATCCAGCATATCAGCAGCAGAAACCCACAAACTTCATGCACCGCCAGCAGACTTTTGATCGCCGACGGACTGGCGAGCGTGAAATGGTTAATCAGACCACTGACCAACAACAACAGAAATAACAACGCATTGGACCAATGCCATAACCTGACCGCTTTTGAGTACAAATAGACTTTCTCGCCGTGACTGGCGACCTGCTGACTCACCGATCGAAAACGTAACAGGGCGTGCAGCGCCAGCACTAACCCCATCGCCACCAGCATCAAGCCGGCGATCACCAACCAGACAGGCCAGTATTCCGCTGAAAACAGGGGCACGTAGTGGGCGAGCTGCGTGTGAAACTGTTCGGCATTCTGCGACGCGTTCATACATTTTCCTTTTTAATCAAATGTTGACCGAACCGGCGATACAGATGGGGTTTGCCTGCGCCTGGGAGTTGATGCTCGTAGTATTTGTTTTCCCGCAGCCATGCCTGAATTTCTGGACTGTCTTCACGCCCAAAAATCAATGCATGCTCTGGGCAGGCATTAACACAAATGGGAGGGAAGCCTTTCGCCAGACGGCTTTCAGCGCAGAAATCGCATTTATCCGCCACTTTGGTGTATGGATTGAGATAACGCACCTGATAAGGGCATGCGCCGATACAGTAGCTGCATCCAATACAGCGGGATGTGTCTACCCGCACAATGCCCTTTTCATCTCGCCAGGAAGCCCCGGTCGGACAAACATCAATACAGGGCGCATCTTCGCAGTGCTGGCAAGATTGACGAAAATAGTGATACAGCGTTTCATCTTCATTATCAGACACAGGGATATGCGCGATCGACAAACGACTCCCCTGCGCAGGGACATGATTCGTTTTACGGCACGCACGTGCGCACAAATTACAGCCATTACACAGTGATTCGTCATGAATCATGGCGTAGCGCACGTCTTTTGTTTTTTGCGTGCCAGCTACAACCTTTTGACCGGGACCGGTGAAAAAAATCACCGAGCCCATGCCAATAACAAATTTTCGTCGAGTGAAGGACATCGGGTTATCCTCTAATGCTGTGACAGAGACAGTCCACACGTTCCATGACATCTACCTGAAAAATCAGGGGTTCTGATACTGCTCAACCTCAAGCCATTCACATAAGCCATAGGCCTTTCCATAGCGCATAAAACGCTCGCTAAACAGATAAGGCTCTGCGTTTGACGATTCAACGCGGCGTATATCTGCATAGTCCGGATGAACATCCATTGTGGCCAGCGCCGCCTCTATTTCTTGCGATGCAAAGCGGTACGGCGGTTGTTCCAGCATGGCGACTTTGTAAGGTCGGGGATACGTTCGGCAATCAAATCGCACCGCCTCGGCAATCGCACGGCAGATATCCCTTTCCACCACCTGCACACACATGTCGGCATAGTTTGCGGTCATTGTCTGCGTGCTGTAGTAGTACTCATCCTGACTCCCCTTCACGCAGGTAATATCCGCCCCTCTCTCGCCCTGGCGCAAACGCTCCAGCAGAGGGTCGAGATCCTCTTCGGTCAACGAATAGGGCGGCAGCGTAAACAAACTACGCGCCACCAGGTTTCCCGATGCCGAATGCTGGCGGATAAAATCCGCCACAATCTCGACTGGGTCAGCCGCTTCCGCCGGTGTATCGCCCTGCTCTTCCTGAAGACGCAACGCATGAAACCAGTGGCGTTTTTCGACGTCTATCTCTGGAACATCCTGAGCTGAAACGCTATCTACATGGCTCATCTCGCGTTCCTTACGCAGGCAACAGATTCTGCGCCGCTAAATCGGCGGCAACGTCTTCAAGCCCAAGTCGATTTAGGGTTTCGCGGGTCGGACATCCCAACTCAGGATCCCAGCCCATTTCCTGATAGAAAAGCGTCAGAGAAAGGCGCATATCCTCACGATCCATTTTGTCCGTCCCTTCGGTGAACACGGGGATTTTGGGATCTTTGTCGAACACCCAGGAACAGATGAGATCGTGTTCATTGCGCATATCTTTGGTTTGCATCAGCTTGACCGTATAGGCACGGTGCAACGTAAAGATACGCTCAGCGGCGAGATCGAGGCTGGCCTGAGTCGTTTCATCGCCAGTTACTGCCTGAAAGAACTTCGCCTCCAGGTCCAGATCGCCGCGATAATTACGGCTTTTGAGCGGTGATACCGTCATTGGCCATACCCAGTTACACAGCGTGACGGCGTTATGCAGACAGACTTTGAGCAGCGTCCATTTGGCATATTTAATTTTGGCCGCATTGATCGGCGTGTAATTTTTGGTTTCGTCGTAGGCGTCTTCTGAACCAAACAACTCCCCCGCCACTTCCCGTTGCAATTTCAGCGGTAAACCGGAACCGATGAAGTTGATGTGGGTGTGCGTCATACAGTCGCGGTTAAACATGCAGTTGGTGATCGCCCCCACTTGTGCAGAAGCCTCGTTGGCGTGATGCACAGGAAAACCAAACGGCGACCAGAGTTTGTTTTTATCGTAAGCCCAGTATTCCTCACCCAGTTTCCAGCGTTCAGCGATGGCATACGAACCGTCAGCAAGATGGCTGAGTTCACCGACGCGATGCGCAAGTCGGTAATAGAAATCTTTGATGAAATTGGGATCCCCCGCTTCTAACTGGTCCCAACGAATTTCAGCATACTCGTCGGCAGGAAGTACGCGTTTGAAGACCCCTTTGCTGTAGCAGTAAGTGAAATCCCGGTGCAATTGCCCGTAATTGCACCAAATACCGTAATCATCAAACAGGTTTAAGCCGATCAAATTACCAATGACACGCCCGTCGTCTTTATCATCAAAGTCTTTAGGACCGTGTGGGAAGATCGTGGTATGGACAAAGTTCGCCACACAGGTGTTGCCCCCGGTGCTCGGCACACCAAAATCTTTTACCCGGGGAATATTGAGCTGAGTCATACAGCGAATTGGACACGAGTGGCATCCACTCATTTTCACCGTGTATTTCTCGGCGGCGGGTCCCAGATCAAAAACGGACTTAAGGGTACGAAAGCCGACGGTATTCTGATTTCCTGGCGGTATCTCGCCCGTCTCAATGGGGCCACCTTCTGCCGCCCCCCAAAACAAGCCTTTGCGCGCATTCCAGCGTGACGCCGGAGAGGAATATTCCGCCCACGCTTGCGGTGTACTGGGAACGACATGATTGTTATTCGAGCCAATTAGCTCGGTCATCATATAGTCATTGAGCCGTTTCATCTCTTTGCGATCGGCAATATTGACCCCTTTGGTACCCTCCACCGCAATCGCTTTCAGGTTTTTCGACCCCATCACCGCCCCGGTTCCCGCCCCGCCACTGTGGTTGCGGCTGTTAAGCATGCAGGAGAGCGGAACAAGGTTTTCGCCAGCCTGACCGATAGCCGCCACGCAGGTTTCAGGACTGGTCATCCGACAGATCTCTTCCGTCGTGGCTCGCGTTCCTTTGCCCCAGAGAAAATCGGCTTTCTCCAGACTGACTTTGTCATCTTTAATGTTCAGCCAGACGGGCGATGCCGCCTTGCCTTCAATAATAATGGCGTCATAACCCGCAAATTTCATTTGGGCTGCAAAAAAGCCGCCCATATGCGCATCTACGACTAAATTGCCTTTGGTAAACGTGGAAAGTGAGGTGATATTGACGCGAGAACTGCATGGCGCGCCAGACCCTGTCAACGGCCCGGTGGCGAATACCAGTTTATTACCTTCATCAAAGGGTTTTGTGCCTGGCGGGACTTCGTCATACATGATTTTATAACCAAAGCCCATTCCGCCGACGAATTTTTTAAATTTGCTGGAATCTTCAAGAGTAATTTCACCCGTACTGAGATTGACCCGCAAAATATTACCAGTCCAACCGTTAGCCATAATTTTTTCCTTTGCAAGATGATTCAATAGCGTGATTATCGCTAACCGTCATCTCGCACTTTTTGCAAAACTGGATTCATTAAAGGAGAATGACGCACCGCGTTTCCGCCTGAGATCAATCAAACAGTAATTTCTTTCCACTCTATTATTTTTAATGCCCCGGTTGGGCAAGCATTGGCGCATTCGCCGCATAAAACACACTTTGAGGATTTTTTGGTTTCGGTGTTTACGGTGGCCATCATCCAGGGGCAGGCGGTAGTACATGCGCTGCATCCAATGCACCGCTTGTGATCAACGGCAATACATCCCTCTTCCTGTTTCCAGGTAATGGCGCCAATGGGACACACTTTCATGCATTGCGGATCTTTGCACTGACGGCAGGTATCAGGGGTATAGTTCAAATCACCGTACAATCCGCCGCCAGAGCCAACGCCACCATCGCCAAAGAAATAATTGCGATGGATCTTAATGCGAGAAAAGAACGTTCCCACCGCGCCATCGTTATAATTGGTACAGGAAATCTCGCAACGATGACACCCCGTACAGCGGGCGCGCTGGGTTACCAGAACGCCTTTC
Source organism: Citrobacter sp. NCU1 (assembly GCF_010231475.1). GTDB lineage: Bacteria > Pseudomonadota > Gammaproteobacteria > Enterobacterales > Enterobacteriaceae > Citrobacter_D. The sequence continues at coordinate 85,781 of NZ_NRDO01000021.1, forward strand.
GGCGTATTTATCAGTCCTACTGTTCCACTGTCTATATCTTCCTGCTTGCAGCCAAAGAGTGACAACAACGCAGGCGCAATCGTTAATCCCGCCAGCCCTTTTCCTGATATACGCAAAAATTCAAGCCGCGTTAAACCGAAATCTAAAAGTGGACGATCAACCTGGTTCATTTATTTTGCATCCTCTTTGCAAACGCAGTGCTGACAACATCTCCCAGGCCAATTCTCATTATGCAAAAACAGAGCCTCGAATGTTGCCTCCAACACCTGGTGTTTTTGCCTTAACCGGATTTCATAAAAGAGGATTAAATGCCAACGAACTAATCCTTTAGGGTTAGGCATAAAGATAATGTGGTTATTCAGTCGGTATAACTTTGATCGTCATCAATTAAAAAACGGAAGGGAAATAATAAATGCGTAGTGATATTTATTATCATTAAATGACTGGATAATATTTCTTCATTGCTATTTCATATGTTTGTGATAAGTCTCGCAGATATCATAATATAACACCCACGATATATAATTAATCACATAACGATTATTTCTATTAACGAAAGAAAATTTATTTTCATATGGAAATAGTTTCCCGAATATAAAGAATCAGAGATGGCGAAAGATATCGCCTATCCCCTTATTCCATTAACCCGTTAATGCCCGGATGACGGTTTCCATCGCCTGTTTTTCAAGCTCACTTCGGGCGATACGCTGATTCGCCAATGCCGTTCTTAAGACGCCAGCAATAACGACATGTTTCGGCTCTTGTCCCAGGTCGCGCATTTCCAGCACAACTTTACCTACGACTCTGCACATCTCCTGGTACAGCGCGTCTTCTTTGCTTAGGTTTCCCATCATGTTTCACTCGTTGCCAGCATCAACCAACAGCATATATCACTCCGTTGAAATAGACAAAATTCAATGAAAATCAAATAAATAATGAAACTATTGCATCGGTATTGATTTACAGCACCTGTTGCAGGCGATTCACGAGCTCCGCCAGGCTCCCGGCCTGCATTTTTTCCATGACCCTGGCGCGATGAACCTCCACAGTACGAACTGCAATATTCATCACGTTAGCGATTTCGCGATTCATCAATCCTTTTACGACCAGCGCCGCCAACTCGCACTCTTTTGGCGTGAGTTGTTGGTAACAGCTGATAATGGACTGGCGCGCGAACGCCGACGCAGAAACCACCAGCGCGCGTTCCAGCGCATTCTGGAGGGGTCCGGCAGATACTGGCTTTTGCAAGAAGTCGACCGCCCCGCGCTTCATCTGCTCCACCGCCATCGGCACATCACCATGCCCGGTGAGAAATACGACGGCCAGCGTACTGCCTCGCTGGCGCATCTCTTCATGCACTCTCTGACCATCCCGTTCAGGCATGCGCATATCCAGCAACAACACGCCGGTTTGTCGCAAATCCGCCTGAGCTAAAAAATGGCCACCGTCGTTCCAGCACCGGACCTCGTAGCCTAAACTCTCCAGTAAAAAGGCACATGCGTCTGTCACTGCCACATCATCATCCAGCAGATGAATGATCGCCATCGCCGCTCTCTCCCTCGCTCTTTCTGAAATGCAATATGACAACCGCCCCCTTCTGACCATCAGGCGATGTCTGGTTCGAAATGCTGATATCTCCCTGACCGTAACGTACCAGCCGCTGGCAGATCACTAACCCCAGGCCCATCCCTTCTTTGCGGGTAGTCACGAAGGGCTGGAAAGCCTGATGCAGTACCGCGTCGTCGATCCCTCCCGCATTGTCCCGCAACAGAATAGACATCGCGTGGTTGCCCTCTTTCGCCTCTAACCACACCGTCGTCGCCTCCGCCTGAGCGGCATTCAGGATAAGATTCGCCAGCACCTGTTCAAGGAGCATCGGCGGTAGCGTGAGCGTCAGTGTGGGATCCACATCGGCGTGTAACGTCACCGTCGGGAAATGCTGCGACATGCGCAACAGTTGCCAGACGTGGGAAATGGCGTCGCGAATACCGATAGCCTTCCACTCCTCGGCCAGCACCGGATTTCCCTGTGCCTGGCTGACCCAGTGGCGCAAATTGCGCAACGTCTCCGCGCCGCGCTGCGCCTGGCTGTCGATATGTTCCAGCGCGGGTAACAGCGGATGGTGCGGATCCTGTTTGCGTAACCGAATCAGACACCCTTCGGCATAATGGCGGATCGCCGAAAGCGGCTGGTTTACCTCGTGGGCGAACCCGGAGGTCATTTCACCAAGGATACTCATTTGTCTTGCCGTTTCGAGGGCCTGCTCTTGTTTACGCAGCAGTACATTATTGCGTTCCAGCTGTTTCCCCCGCCGACGAACCAACAGCATGACCCAGATGTAATTCAGGGTCAGCAGGAAGACGATAATCGCCGCGCCCCCCATTATCGTCTGATGCTGAATGAGCCAACTTTTCACATCCAGCCATAAACGTCGCTGTTGCGGATGCTGACGCACCTCGCGCAGCAATGCTTCAACCTGGCTGGTAGAGGCCGGTGCCCCCCAGTGATAGGGGGCGGATTCCGGAGCATTAAATAACGCACGGGTGACGCGATCCGCAAGGGTATTACTGACGGACGACAGTGCGGCAAATGACCAGTCAGGATAAAGTGGAGTGCTGGTTAAACAGGGAATCGACGCAGGATAGCTGAGCACCGCCACAAAATCGTCTTTGCGGATCAGCCCTTCCTGGTCCATTTTTTCCAACAGACAAACCGGCACAATCGCGGCCTGAACCGCCTTTTCTCGTAACAAATACACCACGGCATCGCCGGGGAAACCGGTAAAACGTAGCTGCAAATCGCGCTCCGGACGTAACCCCGCATCGCTGAGGGCTTTATACCCCAGCAAATACCCGCCGAAGGCCTGGGCATCAATGGCGCCAACCGTTTTTCCGATCAGATCGTGGACACCGCTGATGCCGCTGTCACGCCGCGTCAGGATCACACTGCCAATCACATTTCCTGCCGTCTTACTCCCACGCAGGGAGCGCAACGAGGCCAGCCAACGTAACGGGACATGGCTATTGAGCTGCACAAACTGCGCTGGGTTAGTAATCACAAACTGAATCGTTCCACGGTTCACCGCCTCCTGCATTTGGTGCAAGTCCAACGGTTGAATCTGGAATTGTTCGCCAGGCAGTTGCTGATTCAGCATCGCCACCAACGGTTGCCAGTGATTCCGCGTAGAATCGTCTCCCCGCATGGCCAGAATGCCGATTTTCCACGTCCCCGCCCACGCAGGATTCGTTAATACCCAGACGGATGCCAGCACCGCCAGATATTTCACCACTTTGCCTTTCACCCAAGAATCCCTGTCATTTATGTTGTTTTAGATCAACAACAAGCCGGGTATGTGGTTAACCACAATAGAGCTGCCCCCGCCACGATTTTTACACTGTAAATCATCAAGATTCTTTATACATAACACGCAAATCAACGACGTGACCAATGTTTAGTTGTTGCACCGTGACGGGAGAAAATATGGACAGCAGTAAACGGCAGTTTCTCCAGCATCTCGGCGTCCTGACCGCTGGCGCCTCTCTGGCCCCCCTGGCAGAGGCGAAATTTCCCTTTTCACCCGAGCGACATGAAGGATCGGCCAAACACCGCTATGCCATGCTTGTCGATCTGCGGCGCTGCATTGGTTGTCAGGCCTGTACCGTGAGTTGTGCGATTGAAAACCAGACGCCACAAGGTGAGTTTCGTACGCACGTCAATCAGTATCAGGTCCGGCTGGAAGGTGATCAAAACGTCACCAACGTCCTGCTTCCCCGCCTGTGCAACCATTGCGATAACCCGCCCTGCGTTCCCGTTTGTCCGGTGCAGGCCACCTTCCAGCGTGAAGATGGCATTGTGGTGGTGGACAACACGCGCTGCGTCGGTTGCGCCTACTGCGTACAGGCTTGTCCCTATGACGCCCGGTTTATCAATCATGAGACGCAAACCGCAGATAAATGCACGTTTTGTACGCACCGGCTTGAGGTTGGATTACTCCCCGCCTGCGTTGAATCCTGCGTCGGCGGTGCCCGGATCATTGGAGATATCAACGATCCAGACAGCCGGATCTCGCAGATGCTCAAGACTCACCACGATGCAATCAAGGTACTGAAGCCGGAAAACGGCACCTTGCCGCACGTATTCTACCTGGGCCTGGATGAGGCGTTCGTCACGCCGCTGATGGGCCGCGCACAACCCGCGCTCTGGCAGGAGGTTTAAATGTCGAATTCACTGTTGATCGAAGAGGTACTGACCCGACCGCAGGAAGTGAGTTGGCTCCCCTGGGCCGTGCAATATTTCTTTTTTATTGGTATCGCCACCTGCGCGGCACTGTTTGCCTGCTACCTGCACTGGCGTAAGTCTGACGACAACGCCTCTCTGGAAAATATGACGCTGTTGATTGCCCTGACCTGCGCCATCACTGCGCCGCTGGCGCTCACCGCCGATCTCCACCAGACCGCCCGCGTCTGGCATTTTTATGCGTATCCTACCCCCTGGTCCTGGATGCCCTGGGGCGCCGTATTTCTGCCGCTGTTTACGGGTTTTCTGGGATTCTGGTTTGTGGCGCAGCAGATCACGCGTTTTACCGACAAACGTTACCGTCTCACCAAATGGCTGGCGCTGGCCAGCGCATTGTCCGCCGTAGGATTACTGATCTATACCGGGCGGGAAGTGTCTGTGGTACAGGCTCGCCCAATCTGGTTCAGCTACGCCTTTCCGCTGGCAATGCTCTTCAGCGCCTTTCAGGCTTTCTTCGCGCTACTGGTTATCGCCAACCCTCGTGACCCGCGGTTACAAAGACGCCTCGCCGGGGGGCAGTTCTGCATGCTGCTGGCACTGGCGCTCGTTGTCGTGGTTTGGGTAAGCAGCGACACCCTTTCCGGCATTGCGCTTCGCCAGTGGATCGATGTATCGCCCTCCGCCCGCCACTACGCCGTTGGCTGGGTTGCCCTGTGGTTTTTCACTCTCATCGTGTGCGCCGTCGCAATGCGTAAACCCTTATCGCTGGCATTGCGCGTCAGTCTGGCGTTAAGCGCAATGGCGCTGTGCTGGTTAATGCGCTGGACGCTGCTGATTCAGGTTCAGACCGTCCCCAAATTTAACGCGCAATTTAACCCTTATTCGCTACCAGGGGGGACCGATGGCTGGCTGGCCATCATAGGAACTTTTGGGTTGTGGATTGCACTATTCATCATTGTTCGTGAGGTGCTTAACGGACTCACCAGGAGATTACAACATGGCTAATTTAACCCGTCGTCAGTGGCTTAAAGTGGGTCTTGCCGTGGGCGGCATGGTGACCTTCGGCCTCAGTTACCGGGATGTGGCAAAACGCGCGATTGATGGCCTGCTGGATGGCACATCCGGCAAAATTACCCGCGATCGGATTTTCGGCAATGCGCTGATCCCCGAGGCAAAGGCCACGCCGCACTGGCAGCAAAATCCGCATCAGGTGATCTCCATGACGCAATGTTTCGGCTGCTGGACACAGTGCGGCGTGCGGGTTCGTGTCGACAGCGAGCAGGGAAAAGTACTGCGTATTGCAGGCAATCCGTATCACCCGCTTTCACACGAGCATCACATTGACGCCGCCGTCCCTTTTGCAACGGCGATGGAGCAACTGGCCGGTGAAAATGGACTCGACGCCCGTTCCACCGCCTGCGCCCGTGGCGCCACACTGCTCGAAGGCTTATACAGTCCACTGCGCATCCTGGTGCCGATGAAACGCGTAGGCAAACGAGGAGAAGGGAAATGGCAACGCATCAGTTTTGAACAGTTGATCGAGGAGGTTGTCGAGGGGGGCGATCTGTTCGGAGAAGGACACGTCGAGGGCCTGCGCGCTATTCACGCGCCTGATACGCTCGTGGATCCGCAGCACCCTGGTTTTGGCCCCAAAAGTAATCAGTTGTTGGTGACCAACACCAGCGATGATGGGCGCGATACCTTCCTTCGCCGCTTTGCCCTCAACAGCTTTGGCAGTAAAAATTTCGGCGCGCACGGCGCGTACTGTGGCCTGGCTTACCGTGCGGGTTCTGGCGCGCTGATGGGCGATCTGGATAAAAACACCCACGTAAAACCCGACTGGGAAAACGTCGAATTTGCCCTCTTTATGGGCACCTCTCCGGCGCAGTCCGGCAACCCGTTTAAACGTCAGGCCAGACAACTTGCCAGCGCCCGCTTACGCAATGATTTTCGCTATGTGGTCGTCTCTCCGGCATTGCCATTAACGACGGTTCTGGCAGACGATCGCGGACACTGGCAGTCGATTTTGCCGGGCAGTGACTCGGCGCTGGCGATGGGTATGATCCGCTGGATCATCGAAAATCAACGTTACAACGCCGCGTACCTCGCACTCCCCAGCACGGCGGCGATGCAACAGGCCGGTGAGAAAAGCTGGACTAACGCCTCACATCTGGTGATCACCGATGAGATCCCAACGCTTGCCGGACAACATCTGACCCTGGCACACCTGAGTTCTGAGGGGAATGCCGATCCTGTGGTGGTCAATGCTTCGGGCGAAATGGTCGCGGCCACCGCGTGTCAGCAAGCCCAGTTGTTTGTCACCCGCCAGGTAACGCTGGCAGATGGTCGCCACGTGACGGTGAAAAGCGGGTTTCAGTGTCTGAAAGAGTCCGCAGAAAAACTGACGCTTACCGAGTACAGCCAGCAGTGTGGGGTTTCACAAGAAAACATGGTGGCGATGGCTGACGCCTTCACCAGTCATGGCCGTAAAGCAGCGGTGATTACCCACGGCGGAATGATGGCGGGCAATGGATTTTACAATGCCTGGGCCGTGATGATGCTCAACGCATTGATTGGCAACCTTAGCCTCGAAGGCGGCGTCTTCGTCGGCGGTGGTAAATTTAATGGCGCAACCGATGGTCCCCGCTACAACATGGACAGTTTTCCCGGCAAGGTAAAGCCAAAAGGCCTGAGTATTGCCCGCAGTAAAACCGCCTATGAATCCTCCGAAGAGTACCGTGATAAAGTGGCGGCCGGGAAATCCCCTTTTCCGGCAAAAGCGCCGTGGTATCCGTTTGTGGCAGGTCAGCTTACCGAATTACTCAGCTGCGCGCTGGAAGGTTATCCCTATCCGCTAAAAGCCTGGATTTCCAACATGACCAACCCATTGTATGGAATTCCGGGATTGCGGGCGGTCGCCGAAGAGAAGCTCAAAGACCCCAAACATCTGCCGTTGTTTATCGCCATTGATGCGTTTATGAATGAGACGACGGCGCTGGCGGATTATATCGTGCCGGATACTCACAACTTTGAAAGTTGGGGATTCAGCGCACCGTGGGCGGGGGTCGCCAGCAAAGCCACGACCGCCCGTTGGCCGATTGTTCCACCAGCCACCCACCGCGCGGCAGACGGGCAGCCCGTATCGATGGAGTCGTTCTGTATCGCCGTGGCGAAACGCCTTCATCTGCCTGGATTTGGTGATAATGCGATTACCGATGCGCAGGGCAATCGCTACCCACTGAATCGCGCGGAAGATTACTATCTTCGCGTCGCCGCCAATATTGCGTTTATGGGTAAATCACCGGTGGCCGAGGCCAATCAGGAGGATGTCACGCTGACCGGCGTATCACGCATTCTGCCAGTGATAGAACAGACGCTGAAAGCCGATGAAGTTCGCCGCGTTGCCTTTGTTTACTCGCGCGGGGGTCGTTTTGCGCCGGACAAAAGCGGTCGGGCGGACAATCGGGTCGGCAACGCCTGGGAAAAGCCCCTGCAAATCTGGAATGCGAACGTTGCTGCCCATCGTCACGCCATTACGGGTGAACGCTACAGCGGTTGCCCGGCGTGGTATCCGTCGAGACTGTCGGACGGGCGGTCGGTGGATGAACTGTTCCCCGTACAACAGTGGCCACTCAAGCTCATCTCCTTTAAGTCCAACACGATGGCGAGCGCGTCGGCGGTGATCCCGCGATTACATCACCTTAAACCCACAAATCTGGTGGCGCTCAATCCGCAGGACGGTGAACGTTACGGCCTCGCGCATGGCGACGTGGCGCGCATTACCACGCCCGGCGGCGAGGTGGAGGCGCATATCAGTCTGCTCAACGGCGTAATGCCCGGCGTTGTCGCCATTGAACATGGCTATGGACATCGGGAAATGGGCGCGGCACAGCATACGCTGGACGGTGAACCGATGCCGTTTGATGCGCAGATAAAATCGGGCATTAACCTGAACGACTTAGGGTTTGCCGACCCGACCCGCGAGGTGAGTAATACCTGGCTGGACTGGGTGTCGGGTGCGGCGGTGCGCCAGGGATTACCGGCGAAAATTGAGCGAGTCTGATTCAGTGCCGGATGGCAACGTTCATGCGCTTCATCCGGCCTGACGCCAATATTCAGGCCGGGTGAGGTGAAGTCGCCACCCGGCACAGAACACATCAGTTATTTACCGGGATCACCGCGCCTTTATATTTGGCGCGAATCCAATCCTGAATCGCCTTAGAGTGCAGTACGTCAACCAGCGCCACAATATCCTTTTTCTTCTCATCGCCACGACGCACCGTAATGATGTTGGCGTACGGGTTATTTTCACCACTTTCTACTGCAATCGGATCGTGTACCGGATCCAGCCCGGCATCGATAGCATAGTTGGCGTTGATAACCACCGCGTCGCCTTCGTCGTTGTTATACATCTGCGGTAACAGCGCCGCTTCAACGTTTGGCAGGAACTGCAGTTTTTTCGGGTTATCGACAATGTCGCTGATGCGGGCAGACACTTTATCCACGCCAGGTTTCAGTGTGATCACCCCTTCTTTTTCAAAAATCGACAGGATACGCCCCTCTTCGGAGACCGCATCACGCATGATAATTTTACCGCCTTCTGGCAGATCCTTCAGAGACGTGTATTTCTTCGAGTAAATACCGATCGGCTCAATATGAATCGCCCCTGCGCTAATAAAATCATAGGTTTTATCGCCCGCATGATCCTTCAGAACGCTGTTCAGATAGGGAATATGCTGGAAGTAGTTCGCATCAATCTCGCGCCCAGCCAGTGCGGTATTCGGCAGGATGTAATCCTGGAAGGGTTGGATCTCAAGCTCGATCCCCTGTTTTGCGAGGATTGGTTTCGCCTGCTCAAGAATTTCAGCATGCGGAACGTTAGACGCGCCAACGGTCAGGGTGTTAGCCCAGGCGGCAAAGCTCAGGGCGCTTAAGGTTGCGGCGGCGAGTAATGTCAGTGATTTTTTCATGATGCAGGTTTCCATATTTTATTAGCGTTTATCTAACAGTGATGTGATCACGTCGCCGCAGAACTGGATAATGAAGACGATGAGCAAAATGGTCACCGTCGCTACCAGTGTGACGTCGCTGTGGTTGCGCTGGAATCCCTCCAGATAAGCCAGATTCCCTAAACCGCCTGCGCCAATCACCCCTGCCATCGCGCTGTAACTGACCAGCGCAATCAGCGTCACGGTGATCCCGGACACCAACGCAGGTGATGATTCAGGCAGTAAAACCCGAAAAATAAGTGTGCCTGGGCGAGCGCCCATTGAGCGCGTGGCTTCAATGACACCCTTGTCGACTTCGCGAAGTGCGATTTCAACCAGACGCGCATAAAAAGGCGCGGCGCCGACGATCAGCGCGGGAAGCGCCGCGTTGGCGCCAAGGATGGTCCCCACTAATGACTTAGTGAATGGAATCAGCAGGACAATCAGTATGATGAACGGGACAGAGCGGAACACATTCACCACAAGGGAGATTGCGCTATACAGCGCGCGATGTTGATACAGCCCGCCGCGGGCGGTCAGGAACAATGCCAGCCCCAGAACGATGCCAAGTGCAAAGGTGGCAACTCCCGAAAGTGCCGTCATGTACAGAGTTTCCTGCGTAGCCGCCCACAGTTGCTCCCACCGGAGATGGGGAAATAGCGTCTCAACCATGTTGAATCACCTCGCTTTCAATCCCACTTTGCCCCAGATCCGCCAGAATATTGTTCAGTTGCTCTTCGGTTGCCACAACATGCAACCAAAGCTCGCCAAACACCCCGTGCGCGGTTTGCGTCATCTTGCCGTGCAAAATATTGAAAGGCAGGCCGTAGCGCAGGGTCAGTTCCCCGACAACCGGTTGATGTGTGCTGTGCCCGGTGAAGGTCAACTTAATCACCGTTCCCCCCAATTCACTCACCAGCAGAAGGTTAAATGCATCATCCTCGGCATATTGGCTGACCTGACGGACGAATTGTCGGGTAATGGGTTGCTGCGGATGGGTAAAAACGGTTAACACATCCCCTTCTTCCACCACCCGACCACTCTCCATCACCGCCACGCGATCGCAGATTTTGCGCACTACATGCATTTCATGAGTAATCAGCACAATCGTCAGTTGGAAGCGACGGTTGATATCGAGTAACAGATCGAGAATTTGATCGGTCGTTTGTGGGTCCAGCGCCGAAGTGGCTTCATCACACAACAACACATCCGGGCGATTTGCCAGAGCCCGCGCGATGCCCACGCGCTGTTTTTGTCCACCACTCAATTGCGACGGGTAAGCATTTTCGCGCCCGGTGAGGCCAACAAGTTCAATCAATTCCGCCACCCGGGTTTTGATCTTCGCTTTCGGTGCGCCGGCAATTTGCATAGAAAAGGCAATGTTTTCGCTGACGGTGCGCGACCACAGCAGGTTAAAGTGCTGAAACACCATGCTGATTTTTAGCCGCGCCTGGCGCAAAGATTCCCCTTTCGCCTGAGAGATCACCTGCCCATTGATGGTGACGCTGCCAGCAGACGGTTTTTCAAGCCCATTGAGTAACCGAATCAACGTACTTTTTCCGGCGCCGCTATAGCCGATGATTCCGTAAATTTGCCCCTGTTCAACCGTCAAATTGACGTTATCCACGGCGGTGATCGTATGCTTGCCGGGAGTAAACACTTTCGAAATATTTTTCAGAGCGATCATATCGTTATCGTATCCGCTGCTGCTGATGGTTATCCTGCCAGTGCTTTTAGCTGTTTAGCAGTATGGATGTCCAAATGAGTGTAATCAGCACTGATACGCTTTTAAATGATTAAAAAAGAATTTGTTATAACTTCAGAGAATAAAAACGTGGAGGCGTGAATTCAGGCTTTAGCACTATTTTTGTAATGCTAAAGCATAAGATTGTCTCTGTTGCGCAACACGCCCACCTTCTGGAGGGACAGTCCTGATGCGGGCAGTAACGCTTTAATAACAATTTGTTGTGAATCTGCACAGAAGATTTTTGAAACGCTGTTTTTATTTTCCTTTTGGATTAACTTCAGCGTATAATGCGCGCCAATTGACTCTTGAATGGTTTCAGCAGATTGGACTATAGAACTCAACGACTCACATTATCCCCTTCCCGTTGGGCTGAAACACGAGCACACATTCTTCTGCACGCTCCTTCGATGTCACCTATCCTTAGAGCGATGTATCACCACTTTCGCAACACAGGTTTAGCTTCTTGGCCGTGCGCCCCCGAAGCCAGATTTCCATATCCTTCTCAACTTAAAGACTAAGACTGTCATGAAAAAGACCAAAATTGTTTGCACCATCGGCCCGAAAACCGAATCTGAAGAGATGTTAAGCAAAATGCTGGACGCGGGCATGAACGTCATGCGTCTGAACTTCTCTCACGGCGATTACGCAGAGCATGGTCAGCGTATCCAGAACTTGCGCAACGTGATGAGCAAAACCGGTAAAAAAGCCGCTATCCTGCTCGACACCAAAGGTCCGGAAATCCGTACCATCAAGCTGGAAGGCGGTAACGATGTCTCCCTGAAAGCAGGTCAGACGTTCACTTTCACTACCGACAAAACCGTGATCGGTAACAACGAAATCGTTGCTGTGACTTACGAAGGTTTCACCACTGACCTGAGCGTAGGCAACACCGTTCTGGTTGACGATGGTCTGATCGGCATGGAAGTGACCGCCATCGAAGGTAACAAAGTTATCTGTAAAGTACTGAACAATGGCGATCTGGGCGAAAACAAAGGCGTTAACCTGCCGGGCGTTTCTATCGCACTGCCAGCACTGGCTGAGAAAGACAAACAGGACCTGATCTTCGGTTGTGAGCAAGGCGTTGACTTCGTTGCCGCATCCTTCATCCGTAAACGTTCCGACGTCGTTGAAATTCGTGAGCACCTGAAAGCGCACGGCGGCGAGAAGATCCAGATCATCTCCAAAATCGAAAACCAGGAAGGCCTGAACAACTTCGACGAAATCCTCGAAGCGTCTGACGGCATCATGGTTGCTCGTGGCGATCTGGGCGTAGAAATCCCGGTTGAAGAAGTGATCTTCGCGCAGAAGATGATGATCGAGAAATGCGTCCGCGCACGTAAAGTGGTTATCACTGCCACCCAGATGCTGGACTCCATGATCAAAAACCCACGTCCGACCCGCGCAGAAGCAGGCGACGTGGCGAACGCCATCCTCGACGGTACCGACGCAGTCATGCTGTCTGGCGAATCCGCAAAAGGTAAATACCCGCTGGAAGCCGTCTCCATCATGGCGACCATCTGCGAACGTACCGACCGCGTAATGACCAGCCGTCTGGACTACAATAACGACAGCCGTAAACTACGTATCACTGAAGCCGTATGTCGTGGCGCAGTAGAAACCGCAGAAAAACTGGAAGCTCCGCTGATCGTTGTTGCGACCCGTGGTGGTAAATCTGCGCGTGCAGTGCGTAAATACTTCCCGGATGCAACTATCCTGGCACTGACCACCAATGAAACCACCGCACGTCAGTTGGTGCTGAGCAAAGGGGTTATTCCACACCTGGTGAAAGAAATTGCCTCTACGGATGATTTCTACCGTCTGGGTAAAGAAGTCGCTCTGCAGCTGGTTGAACGCGGTCTGGCACAGAAAGGCGATGTTGTGGTCATGGTTTCCGGCGCGCTGGTACCAAGCGGCACCACCAACACGGCATCTGTTCACGTGCTGTAATAATTCCTGAGTGAATTAATTTGTTTAAAAAGCGCCCTTGTGGCGCTTTTTTTATTTTATCGATAGCCACTATTAATAAAAAATCAAATCGGATTTCGCTATCTAATTGCTGATTATCTAAGATGAATCCGATGGAAGGATTCTGTTTTCACTCGGTTTTTTAGACGATTTTGCTCAATTCGGTGTTTCTTTGAGCGAACGATCAAAAATAAGTGCATTAGCATCAAAAAAATATTCTCAACCTAAAAAACTTTGTGTAATACTTGTAACGCTACATGGAGATTAACTCAATCTAGAGGGTATTAATAATGAATCGTACTAAACTGGTACTGGGCGCGGTAATCCTGGGTTCTACTCTGCTGGCAGGTTGCTCCAGCAACGCTAAAATCGATCAGCTGTCTTCTGACGTTCAGACTCTGAACGCTAAAGTTGACCAGCTGAGCAACGACGTGAACGCAATGCGTTCCGACGTTCAGGCTGCTAAAGACGACGCAGCTCGCGCTAACCAGCGTCTGGACAACCAGGCTACTAAATACCGTAAGTAATAGTACCTGTGTAATAAAAATGGCGCACATTGTGCGCCATTTTTTTGTCTGTTATTTCCCCTTCCCTGTTATTGCGTCACACGCAGCTCCGTACCATTCCCCGCTTGACCATTCTGCGCAGATTCAACCGTTGAAAGATTATTCGCAACCGGCGTCTGTTGGGCCGTAACGGCCACGGGATATCCCGCACGACGATACAGCGCTTTCTCTACCAGCCCATGATCCACATTCTTGTCCGCTTTGAACTGGCTAAAACCCGCTGGCAGCACATAGGGCATGGTCTGTACGTTTTGTTCTTCTTCCGGTGACAGCGGCCTGTGCACTTCAACATAACGCATACCGTTAGGCTCAACGGAGAATTTTACCGGTTCGTTGATCACTTTTACCGGCGTACCTGTCCTGACCTGAGCAAACAACGCCTTAATGTCAGGCGCATTCATACGGATACAGCCAGAGCTAACACGCAAACCGACGCTGTCCGGCGCGCTGGTGCCATGAATGAGATACTCTCCGTGACCATGCGCCAGACGCAGCGCGTAGCGGCCTAACGGGTTATTTGGCCCGGCCGGAACCACAGGCGGCAACGTAATACCGCGTTCAAGAGAACGCTTACGAATGCCTGGCGTCGGTGTCCATGTCGGGTTAGGGATCTTCTGACCGACACGGGTTTCCATCACCGGCGTTTCCAGCCCCTGTAATCCAATACCTATCGGGAACACCTGAACCAGGCTCTCTCCTGGCGGATAATAGTAGAGCCGCAGCTCCGCCAGATTCACAATGATGCCTTCGCGCGGCGCATCCGGTAATAACAGTTGAGAGGGGATAGTAATCAGCGTTCCGGCTTTCGGAACGGGAGCAATGGTATTATTCGCTTCCAGGATCAGCATCGCGGCGGTATCGAAACGCCGGGCAATCGCCTGTAAATTCTTATCGCCTTCCTGAACGGTGTACGTTTGATTTTGCCCAACCAGACGACTTCCTGCTGGCGGTAAGGGATAATCCACCGCCCAGGCTGCCTGTAAGGCGCTGTAAGCGCCGAAAAGTGTAATAGTAATGAGAGACACGCGTTTCATACCCAAACTCCTGTATTCACTGGCTATGAGCCAGAAGGCTGAAAGTCCGACAAGGTAAAGCACCGCCTTGCCTAACAGGATGAAAGCTGTCTATTGAGTTTAGCCAATAGTGGCGGCTTTGGTGCGGATAGCGCGTATCATTGCCTCCAGTCCCTGTGAACGGGAAGGTGTCAAATGCTGTGCAAGCGCCATTTTTTCAAACCACGGTCGCACATCAAAATTCGCAATATCCTGGGCTGTCATCTGGTCGTACAAAATGAATACAACGCCGATAAGCCCCTTCACAATTGCCGCATCACTGTCGCCCTGCAACTCAATAATACCTTCAGCATTTTGGCGCATAACGATCCATACCTGACTCTGACATCCTTGAATACTGTTTTCCGGGTTACGATCCTGCTCAGTTAATTCTGGCAGACGCTGTCCCAATTCAATGATGTACAGATACTTCTCTTCCCAATTAGCGCAACGCTGAAAATTACGCAACAATTTTTCTTTATCCGGTAGCGCGGCCATAGCGTCTCCCTGTTACCCCAGCAAGCGGTGAATACGGACAAGTCCTGTCACCAGGCGATCCACTTCTTCATAGGTGTTATACATTGCCAGCGACGCCCGGCACATGGCAGGGACGCGATAGAATGCCATCAGCGGCATCGCACAATGATGCCCGGTACGCACGGCAATACCGTAGTTATCCAGAAAACTTCCCACATCATAGGCGTGATGTTTACCCAGATTAAACGCAATAACGCCAAGCCGATTTTCCGGGCCGTACAACGTCAGTTCCGGCACATCAGCCAGTTGCTCCAGCGCGTAGTGCATTAAATGCTGTTCATACTCGCTGATATCCGCAAGCCCCAGCGCCGAGACATACTCTATTGCCGCGCCGAGTCCTACGATGCCGCCGGTATTTGGCGTGCCCGCTTCAAAACGCCAGGGGGCTTTTGCCCAGGTGGTTCCCTCCGTCAGGCTGACAGTGGCGATCATCGACCCGCCGCCTTCCCACGGCGGCATTTCCTGCAATAACGCCTCTTTGACGTACAAAACGCCAATGCCCGTCGGCCCGTACAATTTATGCCCGGAGAAAACATAGAAATCGCAGTCCAGCGCCTGCACATCAACCTTGTGATGCATCACCGCCTGTGCGCCATCCACCAGCACTTTCGCACCGTACTGATGGGCAAGCGCAATCAGTTCCGGCAATGGATTTTCCGTCCCCAACACATTAGAGACGTGCGTAATCGCCAGTAGCTGCGTGTTGTCGTCAAACAGAGTATCCAGAATATCCAGTTGCAACGTGCCGTCCGGGTTTAACGGGATCACCCGCAGTTCCGCCCCGACGCGTGAACACAGCATCTGCCACGGTACAATGTTGGCGTGGTGCTCCATCTCGCTGATAATAATGTTGTCGCCCGCACGGATATTGCTGTTCCCCCAACTGTTCGCCACCAGATTAATGCCTTCCGTCGTACCGCGGACAAACACTAATTCTTCAGCAGAGCGCGCATTGATAAACAGTGACGCCAGCTTACGTACGTTTTCCATTTTTTCCGTGGCCTGCGCACTCAGCGTATGAATACCACGATGAACCGCCGCATAACCGTGTCGATAAAATTCGGCCTCGGCATCAATGACCAGATTGGGTTTTTGCGCACTTGCCGCGCTGTCCAGATAGGCCAGCGGCAAACCATTGACCTCACGCGTCAGGACAGGAAAGTCCGCCCGTACTTTTTCGATGGGAAAAGTCATGCTACGCCTCCCGGCAGGCGAAGACCTATTCGCGCCAGCACCTGTTGTTTGAGCACATCATCACCGAGAGCCTCCGTCAGCTCTGCGGCAAATGCATATAGGATCATCTGTTGCGCGTCCTGCTGTCCAATCCCCCGCGAGCGCAGGTAAAACATCTGCTCATTATCGATACGTCCTACCGTCGCCCCGTGACTGCACTTCACATCATCGGCATAAATTTCCAGTTGCGGCTTAGTATCGACTTCAGCCAGTTTCCCCAGCAACAAGTTGTTATTGGTCATCTGTCCGTCGGTTTTGATCGCGTTCTGCGCCACGGTGATCACGCCATTAAACACGGCCCTGCCTTTATCGCTGACGATGGTTTTATGCAATTGTCGGCTATTACAGTAGCCTTTGTTGTGTTCCAGCCAGGTCCGGGTATCACACACTTCATTTTTCACCGGCATCGCCAGACTGTTGATCCGAAGGGTGGTATTTTCACCGTTAAGCTGCGTGCTGGTATTGTGGCGCAGCACGGCATCGCCTAGCAGGAAACTGTGGCTGTGCGCGGTGGCATCACCAGCAAGGCGAAGATCGTTATGCGCAAAGTGATGGCTCACCGGGTTTTCAAACGCCAGCTTGATGTGGTGCAGATGCGCATTCGCCCCGACGTTCATCGTTAACCGCGCCCCGGTGAAATGAGGCGTGTTATCGAGGCTGACGTAGTGCTCAATAATCGTGGCCTCAGCGCCTTCGCCCAGGTCAAAGTGATGGCGATAATGCGCGGTATTCACCTCATCACCGTCCACGCCTTGCGTGATATGCATCAGCAATAGGGGTTTCACAGGCCGTTGATGGCGTTTAACGCGAATGTGGCTAACAGGTTGGGCGAGACTTTCGGTCAAATGCAGGAACACGTCAGGCTGAATCGGTGCAACCCAGGTTTGCCGTTCATCATTGAAAGTGACCTCAAAACCGCTGCCTTCCGTGCTGTCGCTCAGTGTCGGGCTAAATTGCCCATCGACAAACACCAGACGAACGGCCTCAATGCCTAATGCCAGGACTTTGCATTGTGCCGGAGTAACCTCAGCAAAGTGGCTGACAAAAGTGCGGTTGGTTAATCCTTCAAGCGGCGTGTATTTCCAGTTTTCATGCTTACGCGTCGGCAATCCCAGACGTAGCATCTGTTGCAGATGCTGCTGCGCATGTTCTGAACGCGATTCTCCTTGCGCTTCAAACAGGCGATGCCATTGTTGCAGCACGCTACTGCTGTTCGGTAAGCCAGCCATATCCCTGCTCCTCCAGTTGTTTGACCAGAGTGAAATCACCGGACTTCACAATCCGCCCCTGATACAAAACGTGAACGTAGTCAGGCTTGATATAGTCGAGAATACGCTGATAGTGGGTAACGATAATAAACGCGCGTTTCCCGTCACGCAGGGCGTTAACCCCATCGGCGACAATTTTTAGCGCATCAATATCCAGCCCGGAATCAGACTCATCAAGGATGCACAGTTCCGGCTCCAGTACGGCCATCTGCAAAATGTCATTACGCTTTTTCTCACCGCCCGAGAACCCCACATTCACTGAGCGTGTTAACAAATCTTCCGGCATCTTCAGAAGCGCCATTTTTTCTTCCATCAGATCCTGAAAATCAAAGCGATCCAGGGACTCTTCTCCCCGATAACTGCGCACAGCATTGAGCGCGGTTTGTAGAAAGAACTGGTTACTGACGCCAGGGATCTCCACCGGATACTGGAATGCCATGAAAATGCCTTCTCCTGCCCTCTCTTCCGGCGACAGTTCGAGGAGATCCTTGCCTTTAAACTCAACCTGCCCCTGGATAACTTGATAATCTTCACGTCCGGCCAGCGTAGCGGATAACGTGCTCTTTCCGGAACCATTAGGCCCCATAATGGCATGCACCTCTCCCGGACGGATCTCAAGATTAACGCCCCGCAGGATCGCGTTATCGTCAACACTGACCTGTAAATCTTTAATGCTTAACATGAGCTTTCCTTATCCAACGCTGTGTTCAAGGCTAATCGCCAGCAATTTTTGCGCTTCAACCGCAAACTCCAGCGGCAATTCGGAGAAGACATCCTTACAGAAGCCGTTGACGATCATCGAGATGGCATCTTCTTCACTGATCCCGCGTTGCAGACAGTAAAACAGCTGGTCTTCGCCAATGCGCGAGGTGGTCGCCTCGTGCTCCAGTTGGGCGCTGTTATTTCGGCACTCAACATACGGGAAGGTATGTGCGCCGCAATCCGTACCGATTAGCATAGAGTCGCATTGGGTAAAGTTTCGCGCGTTGGTCGCCGTTGGCATGATCTTCACCAACCCGCGATAACTGTTCTGGCTATGTCCTGCGGAGATCCCTTTCGAGATGATGGTTGAGCGGGTATTTTTGCCGATATGGATCATTTTGGTGCCGGTATCCGCCTGTTGATAACCGCTGGTTAACGCGACAGAGTAGAATTCGCCGATGGAGTTGTCGCCGCGCAGAATACAGCTCGGGTATTTCCAGGTGATGGCCGAGCCGGTTTCCGACTGGGTCCACGACATCTTGCTATTTTCCCCTTCGCACAGCGCACGCTTTGTCACAAAGTTCAGAATACCGCCGGTGTTGTTATCGCCAGGGAACCAGTTTTGTACCGTGGAGTATTTCACTTCAGCGTCTTTGTGGATGATCACTTCGACCACTGCCGCATGCAGCTGATAGCTGTCACGCACGGGCGCAGAGCACCCTTCGATATAACTCACGTAGCTCCCTTCCTCCGCCACCAGAATGGTACGTTCAAACTGGCCGGTTTTTTCCGCATTAATGCGGAAATAGGTGGAGAGCTCCATCGGACAGCGCACGCCCTTCGGCACATAGATAAACGTGCCGTCAGACGCCACGGCGGCATTAAGCGCCGCAAAAAAGTTGTCATTCCCCGGAACCACGGTACCGAGGTATTTCCTCACCAGTTCAGGGTGATCGTGAATCGCTTCCCCAAACGAACAGAAGATGATGCCCTGTTCCGCCAGTTTTTCACGGTAGGTCGTGGCCACAGAAACAGAGTCGAAAATGGCGTCCACCGCCACATTGTGACCCTCATGCACCGGCACCCCTAACTGGGCGAAAGCATCCTCCACCTCTTTACTTAAAAAGGCATTTGCCCCTGTTTGCTGCACCGCGCCAGGTTCAGAGGCACAGCTGTCGTCGCAGTTTCCGCACGAAGGCGCTGAGTAATAGCTGTAGTCCTGATAATTCAGTTTGTCGTAATGCGCTTTGAGCCAATGCGGCTCCTCCATCTCAAGCCACGCACGAAACGCGTTGAGGCGAAATTCAAGCATCCATTCTGGTTCATGCCGTTTTGCAGAAATAGCGCGAACCACCTCTTCATTAATGCCTTTTTCCAGCTCGTCGGTTTGCAACTGGGTGAAGAACCCCTCTTTATAGTTGAGGTGTCCACCCGTCCAGGTTTTGACATCGTCAGTTGCTTCAGTATTACGAGACATAGCACCGCCTATACCCCGAAACTTTCGCCGCAGCCACACTCATTCTGGGCTTTCGGGTTGTGAAATTTGAATATTTGATTTAATCCTTCACGCACATAATCGACTTCCGTTCCGTCGATAAACGGCATTGCCTGCAACGGCACATACAGTTTCGCGCCATCGAATTCGAAGAGCAGATCGTCTTTGTGCGGCTCACTGACCGTCGCCAGCACATAGCCAAACCCTGCACACCCGGTTTGCTTTACGCCTAAACGCACACCCTGCATGCCAGGCTGCTTAATAACCAGTTCGCGAATATGCGCTGCCGCTGCGGGTGTTAACGTCAACCCACGCCAGACAACGTCGTTCGGATTAAATGTTCCCGAATGCAATTCCATAGGTTCACCTCATGTCATCAGCCACCAGGGCATAACATCATGTTAGTGATAATGATTATCACTTCAACCCCTCATCCACAGGGGCATTCGTTTAAATCGCCCTTTTTAGCTACGTTAACTAAGCATAGACCCTGCTACGCGGGATTACAGGTCACGATGATTTTGTTCAATGCACTGATTAATAATGAATTAATGAGAGGTTATCGTTCTGGCAGGTCAAATAAGAAAAGATGTATAGAAAATGCCTATTTATATAATAGGCGCATCTGTCGCGTGGCCGGCTTAGCGAACCACCAACATTGCGAATGGCACGGAAATGAATGAACAAAAATGACGCGTTCGACGATAATCATCATCAAACAGATTAAAAGAATGTCGTTGAATGAGAGAGAGAAAATGCAGAGAGTCGAGATAACCAACGAACGGTCAGCGCTGCGGTACAGCGCTGACCGTTCGCCTTCCCCATCCGGCGCTTATCTCCGGCACTCATTTCTAGCTTAGCTCTTGAAGGGGCATGAGAATATTCTCATAACATAACGGTGCCTTTTTAACACAAATTGCGGTTTGTCTTTTTTATGAGTCATATTAAGCGCCTGGACGCTCAAAAAATCATCTGAATCGCGCTGATAAACAGATTCATCCCAGTGCGGCCTGCTCCGCTTCACGCAACACAATCTACTTTCCTTCGAACACGCGCTGGAAGCGAAAAAAGGATTCAGGCATAAAGGCCGCCTGACCACGGTTGGCGGATGAACGTTATTCTGAATTGAGTGCGAAAGTTAACACCGGTGAAGGGGTGTGGCGATCAGATAAAAAATAACCCCGGCGGGATACGGTCGGGGTTTTCTGTTTGACATTATAAGTCGTCGCCTTTCCGGCAGTCTGGAATCAATGCACGCCCAACCGCCAGGCAAAATAAATTTCCTCTTTCAGCTCAGTAGAGGAAAGCGCGAGTAAATCGGCAAATTCCAGCTCGAGTTGTTTCAAACGTTTCAGATACTGCGCGGGAGAAAGGTCGGTTTTATCGCGGCGAATGAATTCAATGGCCAGTTGGGTTGGGTCTAATTGGGTAGACATATCATCCTCACATTTGTTCAAAACGTGCACAGTATATCACTTTCCACTGTGCACGTTACGAACAAAAGCAAAATCAGGCTGATAATTAAAGTGACACCGTCACAAAATAGCCGTTGTCAGCCGTGATGTACAACACAGGCGCCCCTGTTCATCGAAGATCTCAATTTGCCAGACCTGATGACGCGAGCCCGTATGCAACGCTTTGCACACGCCCCTCACGCGCCCCTCGCGGGCGGAACGAATGTGGTTGGCATTCACCTCCAGCCCCACCACTCTTTGTTCGCCCTGGGTACACAAGTAGCCGGCAACCGAACCGATACTTTCTGCCAGAACAACCGATGCCCCGCCGTGCAACAGACCAAAAGGCTGTTTTGTTCGGCGATCCACGGGCATTGTCGCCTCCAGCGTATCGTCGCCAATATGATCAAATCGGATATCCAGCAGTCCGACCATGTTTCCTTCTCCCATCGCATTCAGCGCGTCGAGAGAAACCTCACGTTTCCAGATCATCCAATAATCTCCAACAATGCTTGTAGTGGATGGCGAACGCCGGTGCCTTCAACACGTTTGACCTGGCTCCGGCAGGAATAACCGGTTGCCAGACAGCGGTTGCGCGGCAGTCGCTGCATCGCCTGACGCCATGAGAGCGCGTAGATCCCCAGCGAGTTCTCATGATTTTTGATTTCGTGCCCGTAGGTACCCGCCATTCCGCAGCAGCCGACGCTGACATTTTCCAGTCTGGCGCCAAATCGGGCAAAAATATCCCCCCACTGCGCCACAGCGCCAGGTAAAGCAGTCACTTCGGTACAGTGGCCGAAGAAATACCAGGGCTCACCGCTGACTGTCAGTGGCTGTGTCGGCTCGAGCACTTTTGGCAGCCACTCATGAACCAGTTGCACGTGGAAATCGCCACGCTGTTCGCCTAGGGCCAGCTTATATTCATCGCGATAGCACAGAACCAGCGCCGGATCGACGCCCACCATCGGTATCCCTAACGCAGCCACGCGATTGAGAAACTCTGACGTCTTCTTCGCGGTTTTTGCGAAACGTTTGAGGAAGCCTTTGATATGCTGAGCCTTGCCATTCGGTGAGAACGGCAGCAGCACCGGCTGCAATCCCAGCTTTTCCACCAGACGAACGAAATCTGCCACCACCTGCGCGTCGTAATAACTGGTGAACGGGTCCTGCACCACCAGCACCGTACGCGACTTTTGCTCGAAATTTAACAATTCCAGCTGTTCCAGCGTCATATTGGCGCTGCGGTGCCCGACCATTTGTTGCTGGAGTGACGGCGCAGAAAGCAGCGGCAAATCAACCATCCCAATGTATTTTTTGGACAGTGACCGCACCAGCGGTTGATTAATAAAGAAGTTGAATGTTTTTGGTGCCCGGGCCATCAACGGCGCATAGGTTTCCACTGTCGCCACCAGATGATCGCGCAGTGGACGCAGGTAACGCGTGTGATAGAGCTGCAGGAAACGCGAGCGGAACTCCGGTACATCAATTTTGATCGGGCATTGCGTAGTACACGCCTTACAAGCCAGACACCCTGACATCGCCTCTTTCACTTCATGCGAGAAATCGTACTCACCCTTGCGGGCATGCCAGCTGTTGCGAGTTCGCGCAATCAGTGTACGCAAACTGGTGTGTTTTTCCGGCAGTTCATGTTCCAGCTTGACGGGATCGATACCACGGTCGGCCAACAGGCGTAACCATTCCCGCACCAGCGTTGCGCGCCCTTTCGGGGAATGGATACGGTTAAGACTGATTTTCATCGACGGACACATCGGGCTTTTGGCATCAAAGTTAAAGCACAGCCCGTTGCCGTTGCACTCCATCGCCCCACGCCACTCTTGCCTTACCGCGAACGGGATCTGGCGATCGTAGGTACCGCGCTTCACGGCATCCACTTTCATCATCGGCGCATCAATGCCTTCAGGTGGGCAAATTTTCCCTGGATTCAGTCGGTTTTGCGGGTCAAACGCCGCTTTCACTTTGCGCAGTTCACTGTAGAGTTGTTCGCCAAAAAATGCCGGGCTGTACTCGGCGCGAAAACCCTTTCCGTGTTCACCCCATAACAGGCCGCCATATTTCGCCGTCAGCGCTACCACGTCGTCAGAGATTTGCTTCATCAATATCTCTTGCTGCGGATCGCACATATCCAGAGCGGGTCGAACGTGCAACACCCCGGCGTCAACGTGACCAAACATGCCATAGCTCAGGCCGTGGCTGTCCAGCAAGGCACGGAATTCAGCAATGTAATCAGCAAGATGCTCTGGCGGCACGCAGGTATCTTCGGCAAACGGAATGGGTTTCGCCGCACCTTTCGCGTTCCCCAACAACCCCACCGCTTTCTTACGCATCGCGTAGATACGCTCGACGCCCTCCAGCTCAGTACAAAGCTGCCAGCCAATCACGCCAGCATGTTTCCCGGCAATCAATCCATCCAGTCGCTCACACAACGCCTGGATCTGCGCGTCAATCAGCGCTTCATCATCGCCGGCAAATTCGACGATGTTCAGACCCAGCATCTCTTTATCCGGCACATCGGTGATAAGCTCACTGACGGAATGCCAGACTATGTCCTCTCGCGCGAGGTTGAGCACTTTAGAATCGACGGTTTCAACCGACAGCGCCCGTGCCTCAACCATAAACGACGCATTGCGTAACGCAGAATCGAAAGAGTCATATTTCACATTCACCAGACGGCGAACTTTGGGCAGCGGGGTGATATCCAGACGCGCTTCAGTGATGAAGGCAAGCGTACCTTCAGAACCCGTCAGGATGCGTGTTAAATCGAACTCCGTCATCTCATCATTAAAGACATGACGTAAATCGTAGCCCGTTAAAAACCGGTTCAGCTTCGGGAATTTATCGATAATCAACTGACGGTTTTCACGGCAGCGCTGATAGACCGTCTGGTAAATACGCCCTATCGTCGTATTGCTTTTACCTAGCGTCTTTGCAAGCTCGACGGGAAGTGCCTGAGTGTCGAGAATATCTCCCCCCAGTAGCACCGCCCGCACGCCAAGGACATGGTCGGACGTTTTGCCGTACATCAGCGATCCCTGACCGGACGCATCGGTATTAATCATTCCCCCCAGCGTCGCCCGGTTACTGGTCGACAATTCCGGAGCAAAGAAATAACCATACGGTTTCAGATACTGATTCAGTTGGTCTTTAATCACACCTGCTTCTACCCGTACCCACCCTTCTTCCGGGTTGATCTCAATGATACGGCTCATATAGCGCGACATATCAACGATAATGCCCTGATTCAGCGCCTGGCCGTTGGTGCCAGTACCGCCGCCGCGAGGGGTAAAGACGAGAGAGGTGAATCGAGGCTCTGCCGCCAGACGGGCGACCAGCGCTACATCTGCCGTTGAACGGGGGAAAAGAACCGCATCTGGCAAAAGTTGATAGATACTGTTATCTGTCGACATTGTGAGGCGATCGGCGTAACTGGTCGCCGTATCACCCGTAAACCCTTGCTGTTCCAGTGCTTGCAAAAAATTGAGCACCAGCTGAACGACGCCAGGTGCCTGAGAAATTTGTGGAATCATTATTGACCCTTTCCTGCGGTCTGTGTTGTGGACTCTGGGCCTGTCCAATAATGGCTACTTTACAACCCGTTAGAAACAGTTCAGCTTCACAACGGTGTATAAAACAGCCTTTCGGGCGGCACCTAATCGTTTGCGTGTTGCACCATTTGTTGTATCACATTTTTTTAATATGCGCTCAGCAGAATTACAGGCAGAATCTACCTGTCAAAAACCGCTGAAATTGCTCATTATTGTATACGAGTGATTCGCGTGTTCAGAACGCGTCAACATTCTGACGTACAGAAAAGGTGAAAAGTATTTATGGTAAACATTCGTCAGCCCAGGGATATTGCGCAAGTGCTGCTATCGGTGCTGTTTTTGGCCATCATGATTGTGGCATGTCTATGGATTGTACAACCCTTTATCCTTGGCTTTGCATGGGCAGGCACCGTGGTGATTGCGACCTGGCCTGTTTTGCTTCTCCTGCAAAAAATACTCTGGGGCCGCCGTTCTCTCGCGGTCCTGGTGATGACGCTCCTGTTGGTATTGCTGTTTGTGATCCCCATTGCGCTGTTGGTGAACAGCATCGTCGACGGCAGCGGCCCACTGATCCACGCCATGAGCGCCGGAGACATGACATTACCCGACCTTGACTGGCTGAACAGTATTCCGCTGGTCGGGAGCAAATTGTATGCCGCCTGGCACAACCTGCTGGATATGGGCGGCTCGGGGATTATGGCTAAAATCCGACCTTATATCGGCAGCACGACCGCCTGGTTTGTCGGTCAGGCGGCCCATATTGGTCGCTTTATGGTGCACTGTGGCCTGATGCTACTGTTTAGCGCCCTGCTGTTCTGGCGAGGTGAGCAGGTTGCTTTAGGGGTCCGCCATTTTGCAAGCCGACTGGCGGCAAAACGTGGCGATGCGGCCGTTGTACTGGCAGCGCAAGCCATTCGCGCTGTGGCACTTGGCGTCGTCGTCACCGCACTGGTGCAGGCAGTTCTCGGCGGTGTTGGTCTGGCGATTTCCGGCGTGCCTTATGCCACGCTACTGAGCGTGCTGATGATCCTCTCCTGCCTGGTGCAACTGGGACCCTTACCGGTACTTATTCCCTCCATCATCTGGCTCTACTGGACAGGCGACAACACCTGGGGCACCGTGCTGCTGGTGTGGAGTTGTGTGGTCGGTACGCTGGATAACGTGATTCGCCCAATGCTCATTCGCATGGGGGCTGATTTACCGTTAATTCTGATCCTTTCTGGGGTTATCGGTGGATTAATTGCGTTTGGCATGATTGGCCTGTTTATTGGCCCAGTGCTGTTAGCCGTCTCCTGGCGTCTGTTCTCCGCATGGGTGAATGAAGCGCCACTTCCCGATGATGCGTCAGACACTGTTCTGGAAGAACTGGCTGAACCGGCAGAACCCCGCAAGTAATTCATAAAATGTGGTTTTGCCGGAACGTACCCTTCTGGCAAAACCGAGCCGAAGGACTGCCTGTTAACAACGCGCCGACGGGCAGTCCGAATATACCGCAACGCCAAATACTTTAAATTTATTAATCAATAACTCATTGATTAAGCAATATTGTTGCTGAATTTTTCTGTTTTCCCTTCTCTGCATCGCAAATTCTTTACAGCTTTTAAACTATTGAGACGAATCTGATCGACGCAAAAAATCCCCATGCCTACTATTAGCTCAAGGTTATAGATCAACACATTGATTTATAAGCATGGACATCCCCTGAGTGAAACAACGAATTGCTGTGTGTAGTCTTTGCCCATCTCCCACGATGGGCTTTTTTTTATCCTTCGATAGATGAGCGCCTGGCCTCTTTATTTCTCAAATGCAGTGAAAATCCCCTGAGCTACGGTTGCAAAACGATGCCGTGTTGCGGCATGTTGTAACGCAGACCAGGCATGTGAAAGGTAATAATGAATACGTTAACAATAAAAAATCTCGTTATTGGAGAAGGTGTTCCGAAAGTGATTGTCTCTTTGATGGGCAAGGATATCACCACCATAAAGGCGGAAGCGCAAACCTATCTCGATGCTGATTTCGACATTCTGGAATGGCGTGCCGACCATTTTATGGATGTCGGGTCTACGCAATCAGTGTTGAACGCGCTGGGTCATCTTCGCCAGATAATGGGAGATGTCCCCATCCTGTTTACCTTCCGCAGCGCTCAGGAAGGGGGAGAACACGCGCTTTCCGTTGAGGAATACACCGCGCTCAATCTGGCGGTAATCGACAGCGGGCTTGCTGACATTATTGATATTGAACTGTATACCGGCGATAAACACGTCAAAGACCTCGTTGCCAGAGCGCATGAAAAAGGTGTTTATGTCGTTATGTCTAACCATGATTTTCACCAGACGCCAGCAGCAGACGAAATCATCCATCGGCTACGCAGAATGCAGGCATTAGGGGCGGATATCCCCAAAATTGCTGTCATGCCCCAGTCAAAACGCGATGTATTGACGCTGCTTACCGCAACGCTGGATATGCATGAAAAATATGCGGATCGGCCAATCATCACCATGTCGATGGCGAAAACAGGGGTTATTTCGCGTCTGGCGGGTGAGGTGTTTGGTTCTGCCGCCACCTTTGGCGCGGTGAAAAAAGCGTCAGCACCGGGGCAAGTTTCTGTGAATGACTTACGCGCTATTCTGACCCTCCTGCACTAACCACGCATAAAAAAACGGCTCCTTTTTACGGGAGCCGTTCTCGATTTAAGTAACGTAATTTAGCTTACTTCTTCAGTTCCGCCAGGCTCAGCCAGGTTTGCACGACGGTATCCGGGTTCAACGAAAGACTGTCGATCCCCTCTTCCATCAACCACGCGGCAAAGTCTTCATGGTCGGACGGTCCCTGACCGCAGATGCCCACGTACTTCCCTTGTTTCTTCGCTGCGCGAATCGCCATCGACAGCAGTGCCTTGACCGCATCGTTACGTTCATCAAACAGCGCAGAAACAACACCGGAGTCACGGTCAAGACCCAGCGTCAGCTGCGTCATGTCATTGGAACCGATAGAGAAGCCGTCAAAATACTCAAGGAACTGCTCTGCCAGCAAGGCGTTGGACGGGATCTCACACATCATGATGAGCTTCAGTCCGTTTTCACCGCGTTTCAGCCCCTGGCGCGCCAGTTCTTCTACCACGGCTTTCGCCTGATCAACCGTACGTACAAACGGGATCATGATTTCAACGTTGGTCAGACCCATGTCATTGCGCACGCGTTTAACCGCTTCACACTCAAGCGCAAAACAGTCGCGGAAGCTATCCGAGACATAGCGACCAGCACCACGGAAGCCCAGCATCGGGTTCTCTTCTTCTGGTTCATAACGCTCGCCGCCTACCAGGTTGGCGTATTCGTTTGATTTGAAATCAGAGAGACGCACGATGACGCGTTTCGGGAAAAATGCGGCGCCCAGCGTCGCGATGCCTTCCGTTAAACGGCCAACGTAGAACTCGCGCGGCGAATCGAAACCTTTCATCATTTCACGGATTTCGTTTTGCAGTTTCGCGTCCTGGTCATCAAACTCCAGCAACGCACGAGGGTGCACGCCGATCATACGGTTGATGATAAATTCGAGACGCGCCAGGCCAACACCTTCGTTTGGCAAACAGGCAAAGTCAAACGCGCGATCCGGGTTACCGACGTTCATCATGATCTTCAGCGGCAGATCCGGCATGGTGTCAACGCTGGAGCTTTTCACACTAAAGTCGAGCAAATCGGCATACACATAACCGGTATCGCCTTCAGCACAGGAGACGGTCACTTTATCGCCATCCTGCATGCGTTCGGTCGCATCGCCGCAGCCAACCACTGCCGGGATCCCCAGTTCACGCGCAATGATCGCCGCATGACAGGTACGACCGCCTCGGTTAGTCACAATCGCCGCTGCTTTTTTCATGATCGGTTCCCAGTCCGGGTCGGTCATGTCAGTTACCAGCACGTCGCCGGGTTCGATGCGGTTCATCTCGCTGATGTCATGAATGACCTTCACGGTACCCGCGCCGATACGATGGCCAATGGCACGACCTTCCGCAACGATTTTGCCATGGGCGTTCAGCGTGTAACGCTCCATCACCTGCCCACGAGAACGAACCGTTTCCGGGCGAGCCTGGACAATGAACAATTTGCCGGTGTGACCGTCTTTCGCCCATTCGATGTCCATCGGACGACCGTAATGTTTCTCAATCTGTACCGCTTGTTTCGCCAGTTCTTGTACTTCCTCGTTAGTCAGCGAGAAAATATCACGTTGTTCCTGCGGCACATCTTCAATTTTGACCTGCTTTCCGTGCTCTTGCGTCGGCGCATAAACCATACGGATTTTTTTCGAACCCATAGTGCGACGAACAATGGAGGGACGGTTTGCCGCCAACGTCGGTTTGTGTACATAGAACTCATCCGGGTTAACTGCGCCCTGCACGACCATCTCGCCCAGACCCCAGGCGGAAGTAATGAAGACGACCTGGTCAAAACCCGACTCAGTATCAATGGAGAACATTACGCCAGACGAGGCGAGATCTGAACGCACCATGCGCTGAACGCCCGCAGAAAGCGCAACGCCACGATGGTCATAACCCTGATGCACACGGTAAGAAATTGCACGATCGTTAAACAACGACGCGAAGACATGTTTCACCGCCACCAGCACAGCATCAAACCCCTGTACGTTGAGGAAGGTCTCCTGCTGGCCTGCAAATGACGCGTCTGGCATATCTTCTGCCGTTGCAGAAGAACGCACTGCAAACGAAGCGTGTGCATCATCCGCAGAAAGTTGCGCGTACGCATCGCGGATGGCATTTTCCAGCTCGGGCTGGAAAGGAGTGTCGATAATCCACTGGCGGATCTGCGCACCGGCTTTCGCCAGCGCAGTGACATCGTCAATATCCGTTTTATCCAGCAGTTCATAAATGCGCTGGTTTACGCCGCTTTGGTCCAGAAACTGGTTAAACGCATCGGCAGTTGTCGCAAACCCATTCGGTACTGAAACACCCATACCGGAAAGGTTAGTAATCATTTCACCCAGGGAGGCATTTTTGCCCCCAACTCTGTCTACATCATTCATGCCGAGTTGGTTATACCAAAGCACCAGCGGTGACGAGCCATTGTTGGACATCGAACAATCCTTTTGTGATAAATGAACGAGTTTAGGAAACACATTATTGCGTATTTATCTTTGCATATTTAACCCGCCGAAAAAAACGGTGAATCGTTCAAGCAATTATATTTTTTCTTTTTTCAGATTGTTTACGCATTTGCGCAAAGCCACGGACTACGGGCGATCCCCCTAAAAACAGTCGGTATAAACATCAATTCCAAAAAATGAAATGTACTTTTCAGTAAATATAAAAATAGCGTTTCATTTTGCAAAATAAGACGTGAGTTATACGCTTCTGTCTTTTTTTAATTTATGCTTTCAGAGAATTATGTGTGCTCTTCAGGATGAACAAAATGGATAATGTTGTTGATCGTCATGTTTTTTATATTTCTGATGGTACGGCCATCACTGCCGAAGTGCTGGGACATGCCGTCATGTCGCAGTTTCCCGTGACGATCAGTAGCATCACGCTGCCGTTTGTCGAAAATGAGAGCCGCGCCAGGGCGGTCAAAGACCAGATCGACGCCATCTATCAGCAAACAGGTGTGCGCCCGTTGGTCTTTTACTCCATTGTGCTGCCTGAAATCCGTGCGATCATTTTGCAAAGTGAAGGTTTCTGTCAGGACATTGTGCAGGCGCTGGTTGCGCCGCTGCAGCAAGAAATGAAGCTCGACCCCACCCCGATTGCGCATCGCACGCACGGTCTTAATCCCGGCAATCTCAATAAGTATGATGCGCGCATCGCCGCCATTGACTACACCCTCGCGCATGATGACGGCATTTCGTTGCGCAACCTTGATCAGGCACAGGTGATCTTGTTGGGCGTCTCACGTTGTGGAAAAACGCCAACCAGCCTTTATCTGGCCATGCAGTTTGGTATCCGGGCGGCAAACTACCCCTTTATTGCTGATGATATGGATAATCTGGTGTTACCTGCGTCTCTGAAACCCCTTCAACACAAGCTTTTTGGTCTGACGATCGAACCGGAACGTCTGGCGGCCATTCGCGAAGAGCGCCGTGAAAACAGCCGTTATGCCTCCCTGCGCCAGTGCCGGATGGAAGTGGCGGAAGTTGAAGCGCTGTACCGTAAAAACCAGATCCCGTGGTTGAACAGTACCAATTATTCGGTAGAAGAAATTGCGACTAAAATTCTCGATATCATGGGATTAAATCGTCGAATGTACTAACAAGCTAGTACATTGATTCAATTTTCGTTATCATCTCTGATAGCTTGCGAGGTGTGACACGCCTCGCACTTGAAATCAGCAGGGATTGGTTTATCGTGATGCCCATCACTTCCCGGTAGTCCTGCCGTTGAAGCAACAAATTTCTGAGAGATGTAATGAACAAAACCGACGAACTCCGTACTGCGCGTATAGACAGTCTTGTCACCCCTGCTGAGTTGGCGCTACGACACCCCGTATCGCCCGCAGTTGCAAGCCACGTTACTGACTCACGACGCCGGATTGAAAAAATATTGAATGGTGAAGATCCCCGTCTGCTGGTGATCATTGGTCCTTGTTCAATTCACGACCTTGACGCAGCGATGGATTACGCCAGTCGTTTGCAAGCGTTACGTTCAAAACATCAGGCGCGCCTGGAAATCGTCATGCGCACCTATTTTGAAAAACCGCGCACCGTCGTTGGCTGGAAAGGCTTAATCTCCGATCCTGATCTCAATGGCAGTTACCGTGTCAACCACGGCATTGAACTGGCGCGAAAATTATTACTGAAAGTCAATGAGTTAGGCGTACCGACGGCGACAGAATTTCTTGATATGGTGACCGGTCAGTTTATCGCCGATTTGATCAGTTGGGGAGCCATTGGCGCACGCACCACAGAAAGCCAAATCCACCGCGAGATGGCTTCCGCGCTCTCCTGCCCGGTCGGCTTTAAAAACGGTACCGATGGCAACACGCGGATTGCTGTCGATGCAATTCGCGCTTCCCGCGCCAGCCATATGTTCCTTTCACCGGATAAATCCGGACAGATGACCATTTATCAGACCAGCGGCAACCCCTATGGTCATATCATTATGCGTGGCGGTAAAAAGCCCAACTACCACGCCGAGGATATTGCAGCGGCTTGCGATACCTTGCATGAGTTTGATCTCCCGGAACATCTGGTGGTGGACTTTAGTCACGGCAACTGCCAAAAGCAGCACCGCCGCCAGTTGGACGTGTGTGATGACATTTGCCAGCAAATTCGTAACGGCTCCACCGCGATTGCCGGAGTCATGGCCGAAAGTTTCTTGCGTGAAGGTACGCAAAAAATCGTTAGCGGTCAGCCGCTGGTGTACGGTCAGTCAATTACCGACCCCTGTCTGAACTGGGAAGACACCGAACTGTTGCTGGAAAAATTAGCCTCCGCTGTAGAATGCCGTTTTTGATGTATGGCCCATTCCCTCCGGGATGGGCGCTTCCTTTCGCATCCTCATCTCGCCATTTCCTTTTTCGTTACGCATCAACACGCATCGCTCATTTACCACTTGCTGTTATCACTCATATTATTGATAATAAAAATCATTGTTAAATTGATTTTTATTAATGAGCGCTATGTCACGCATGGATCGCACCGAGTCACTGGATTCTAAGGAAAAGAGCAGCGTCCCTCCCCTCAACGATACCGAACGACGGATCAGCAGTCAGACGTTATTAGGTCCACAAGGCAAAGTGATCATTGATCATGATGGTCAGGAATATCTGCTGCGTAAAACGCACGCAGGTAAGCTCCTCCTGACCAAATAAGCCGTTTCAGCTAGAACAACTAACTTCCAGCCGTTTTCCCCAGTCCGGAGGGCGGCTGATATAGTCATCATCCCGGTCGGTAAACGGTGTGCGTAGTACCTGATGCAGTCGGTGCAATTCGCGTGTGTCTCCCCGTTCCGCATCCTCAATAGCACGCTGGGCCAACCAGTTACGCAATACCACCGCAGGGTTGGCGTGCTGCATGCGCTGTTGACGCAATGCATCATCAACCTGTTCCTGTTGCAAGCGAGTACGATATTGCGTGAACCACTCATCAAAGGCGGTTCGGTCAATAAACTCATCCCGCAGTGGAGATGCCGCGCTTTGCTGTTCTGTGTAGCTCAACATTCTGAATGTCCGGGTATAGTCGCTACCCTCACGCGCCATCAGGCTGAACAAAGCATTGAGTAACGCATTGTCGTCCTTCTGTTCGCTAAAGAATCCCAGTTTTTGCCGCATCCGCTGGCCGTAGCGCGTTAGCAGCGCCAGATGATAGCCATCCAACGCCTCATTGAGCGTCTCAACCGACATAAACGGAGAAAGCGTCTGTGCCAGGCGTTGCAAGTTCCAAAGCCCGACTGCGGGTTGGTTATCAAAACTGTAGCGCCCCTGATGGTCGGAATGATTGCAAATCAGCCCCGGCTGATAATCATCAAGAAAACCGAACGGTCCATAATCTATCGTCAACCCCAGGATAGACATGTTGTCGGTATTCATCACACCATGGGCAAATCCCACGGTCTGCCAGTCAGCGATAAGCGTCGCCGTGCGCGATACCACATCCCGAAACCAGTGCGTGTATTTATCTTCTTCATCCTGTAAATGGGACCAGTAGTGACGAATAGCAAAGTCGGCCAGTTGGCGAACTTTTTCGGGTTCACGGCGATAATAGAAGTGTTCAAAATGGCCAAAACGCATGTGGCTTTGCGCCAGGCGCATCAGCATAGCACCCGTTTCCGGCGTTTCCCGGTAAACCGGAGAATCACTGGTCACAATCGACAGCGCCCGGGTCGTTGGGATCCCCAGATAATGCATAGCCTCGCTGGCCAGGCTCTCTCGGATCGTCGAGCGCAGTACCGCTCGCCCATCGCCCATACGCGAATACGGGGTTAAACCCGCCCCTTTCAGATGCCAGTCAAGCGTCGTGCCATCGGGCAGGAGTTGTTCTCCCAATAGAATACCGCGTCCGTCGCCAAGCTGCCCTGCCCAGACACCAAACTGATGTCCGCTGTAGACCTGGGCCAGAGGCGACATACCTGGAAGTAAAGATTCACCACCCCAGACACCCGCTCCACTTTCAACATCAAAAAGCGAGGCGGGAATATCAAGCTGCTGTGCCAAAACATCATTGTGCCAAATCACACGGGCATTGCTCAGGGGAGTTGGGGAAAGAGCGGTGTACGTTGCCGGCAGCTCATCGCGCCAGCGAGTGGTAAAAGACAGGGTCATAGGGCCTCCTGTTTGTAGTGTAGTCGGTTACTACCGTCTTAAACACCAGCAAATAGAAGGGTTATCCCTGCACCAGGGAGGTTATCTGACCGACCGATACGGCTGGCCATAAGCCTCCCTGCAACACGCTGAAACCTAAAGGGGTGACGCGAGCTCTCATCTCTTCAGTATCGATACCCGCAATCATAACGGAATCACAGCAGGATGATATTTGTGAAACAATAGCCTGCATAAAAGGTTCAAATGAAACGCTCATTGCTCTGTGCTGAACAAAATTTTTATCCAGCGCGACCCGTTTGAAAAGTCCGTCAAAAATGGCTTTCATTGAAGAATCACCCGCACCAAAATTAGCCAGTATGAGAGGAAACTGCGCCGCTAATTTCGCCAGTTTTGGATTTTCTTTTCCACGATTTAATTCAGGGTAATTTTCATTAATCATTAACTCAAGAAATGAAAATCGCTTAACACGCGCGTTAAACTCGTCATCATATAATAATGCGTCAACCACTGCTGGCGTTAATTTAATCCAGGCATTCAGCTTTTGTTGAATAAAAAAATGTTGGCACGTTTCAATAAGTGAGAGTTTTTCTTCGAATAAGCGGCACTGTTCCTCGGGCGACAGTCGGGGGATGACCAGCTCAGTTGGTATACGTACAGCACCATCGTCACTGACAAAATTTGCAATGATTTCTAAACCGACAAGCGCCCCTTTTTCACTCCGCGCAGGCAGGAACCAGAGATCGGAATGATAGGAATTATCCAGTGAAACAATCATTTTGCCAGCCCCGCAGTTTGGGTGTAATCCGGCATCCTGTAACAAAGGATGGAAAACGACATCATTTCAGAGACTAATGGGGGTGCTTTCATTTTTTCCTTTTTATCCGGTAAACCGGGTCCTTTTTTTAGCTTATCCTGATTATAAACCAATATCCAGTTTTGTACTTTTTCATGGGATGCGCGCGAATTTACGCTAACCACATTACTTTCATGAATAGTATGGTTATCAGGAAGCCAACCTTGGTGATGCTGCCAACTTACTGATTTAGTGTATGATGGTGTTTTTGAGGTGCTCCAGTGGCTT
>NZ_NRDO01000022.1 GCF_010231475.1 Citrobacter sp. NCU1
GATGAACATCATCAGGCGTTTTGTATTTCAGGGCCAGATGCGGCCTCTCATTGTTATAAATTGCCACCGATTCTTTTACCATTTCCCTGGCCTGTTTCAGGTCTGCCGGGCGCGAGAGTAAAAATTCATTTTTCAGGATCCCGTTTATCCGCTCAGCCAGCGCATTCTGGTAACAGTCATAACCGTCTGTCATTGAACAGGTTATGCCGTGTATCTCATGTATCGACTGGTAAAGTGCTGAACAGTATTGAAGCCCTCTGTCAGAGTGGTGTATCAACCGTCCTTTTGTTTTCCTTTGCCGTAGCGCCTGTCTGAAGGCTTTTATCACGTTTTCAGTCTGCAGATTCTCTCCCACATGGTAGCCCATGATTTTTCTGGAACAGGCATCCGTGACCAGACTCAGATAGACCGTGCCATTGCATACCGGCAGGTACGTTATATCAGCGACCCAGACCTGCTCCGGCTGAAGGGCTGTAACCTGTTCAGGACCGGGCTTCAGCAGATTCGGATGTCGGTAAAAACGATGATGGCTGTTGGTGGTTTTGTGGTAAGCCCGTTTCACCGGGATCAGAAGCCGGTGTTCATCCAGCAGAGTAAACAACCTGTCCCGCCCGACCTTCAGTGTTTTATCAGCCTGGCTGTTCAGCAGATAGTGCAGCTTACGTGTACCGATGCGTGGCTGACGGCACCGGATACGGGCAACAAAATCAAGAATCTTGCAGTCGTGCTCATGTCGTTTATTGCACCTTGCATTGTGCTGATACCATGCCTGTCTGCTGTGACCCAGGAACTGGCATGCGCGCATAATGGTTATTTTTGAGGTCTGACTTTGCGCGATGACTTGCCGGGCCGCTTTTTTACGATACTCACCCCATAATCATTTTTCAGGACATTGATAACAGACTCAAAAAACTCAGCTTTCTGGTTCGCCAGTTTGAGTTGCTCCTCAAGTTCTTTGATTCTTTGCTCGGGTGTCAGTGGTGTACTTGTCTGAGTCACAGGCAGTTTCCTCTTCACCAGGTCAGAAAGTCCGGGACTCCAGTCAAGGTGGCCATATTTGCGCAACCAGACAAGAACGGTGGAGCGCCCCTGAATGCCGTATCGTTGTTGAGCCTGCTTATAGGTCATTTCGCCTTTTTCGACCTGCTCAACAACGGCTATTTTAAAGGATAGGGGATAATCACGTTGGGTACGTTTGAACTCAGTCATCATCACGTTCTCCGGATTTAGGTCAGGAACGTGTCAACGCTATTCAGGATGGGTCA
>NZ_NRDO01000023.1 GCF_010231475.1 Citrobacter sp. NCU1
TCACTAACGTTTGTCAATACCCAAACGGTGATTTCGTTAAATATTTTTGATCATTTTCAACGAGTTAAGTTTTTGCTTTGCGATTAGTGCTCTTTGTACCAAAAACAGATGATTGCAGTCAAGCGAAATTTATGGTAGAAGTTGCCACCAGAGAGGATAGCCATAAGAATCACGCTAAACAACCTGTAACACTCTCTGCGACGTTCTGACGCTTTCAGGCTACCTTTGCACAATCTACCCTCTTTAAATCGCTCTACGGGCTTCCTGTGCGTTCTGGTGACGTATGGCGCACCTCTGGCACTTATCCCACACCAACACCAAGAAAACCTGACCATGTAAACGACGATAGTTGGTTAGATGGTCAATCAACGGTAGTTGGTTGGTCAGATGGTAATTCCGCGCACAGCGCAATGGTATTCGCCCACGGCGAAAGCGATCTCTTGCCGATGGCAAATAATCGTTCGTGCCTGACTCTCGTCAGTAACGAAGTTAGCACGAGTCCAGAAGGTAAAGAGGTGTAGCTTGCGCTTGTTCCTGAGCGGTACGGGGCTGACCGAGGAGCCAACCAAAGGCGAAACAGGTCACTTGCCCGGAGAGTACCGAGCAGGGACAACAGCAAAAGTATTAAAAGATAGTCTTATTAATTAGTAGTCTTAATTTAATCTTATAGTGTGCTGTTTCGTTACTTTAAAAGTACCAAAACGTTACTTTCGTTATGATCTCGAGTACCAAAACGTTACTTTCAGTTGCCCATTGGTGTAGATACCCATCATTTTGATGTATGCCGAAAGTAACAAAATGGTACTTTCAGCCCTTCACCCACGGTAGATCGTCGCCCTGCTCACTGAGTACCGTCCATACAACAACCCTAAGATTAATCCGACTAAAGCGGCGGTAATCCGCTGGTAATTAGCTGGTAAAGATCAAGGTTAATGTAGCCAAAGTGGACAATCATTTTTCATTGTAGAAGTGGTGAACAATGCTGTTAACTATGTAGAAGCCTTGCCCCGTGCGGCTTGTCACTTATTGTCACAACGATCATCACTTTGATGTAAGCCCGTTCTGCTTAACGACTTTTTGTTATAATGTAACAACTCTCTTTTTTTCATGCCAAAATCGCCGTTGTTGAGAATAATTATCATCAAATCAGATCGCATCGTCACAAATGAGAACCCCTCTCATCTATCGTGCAATAGCTCTACCTCAAGGTTGTGTAGTAATGTGAGATAGGATTTCTAACTAATTGATTTAATTGATACATATGATTTTATCTGCGTCCATCCTCCTTATGGTATGCAATGAATCTGCATAAACCGTGCATAGTCTCGCCAGGATTTGGCAACGTGCAAACATCTGTTTAGACTTGCCAATATTATGATTTTATTGAAGATATTTTGAAATTGTGCAGATTTCGATCTGGGTGTGCCTGATCTTCGCGTTCAGCACTGAACACAATCGCGCCATTTACCACACATAGCACCGATCTTTTTTTGATCATTTATCTTGTAACATAATGAAAATGATCATATTTTTATCTCACAGTATGAATATTTTGGAGATAAGCAGATGGCGACCACGAAGATAATCACTCAGGCAGAAGCGTTTAAGTTGGTTAGCTGGCTTGAGAGCCATAACAAACAGCTATTCGCAGACGTAGCGATCACTATGGCTTCGTTATGTCTACGTGTCGGTGATACGGTGAATTTGAGGTTCAGCCAGTTCAAGGAGGGGAATACACTGGAAGTGCTGGAAAGTAAGACGGGTAAGAAGAAGGAAATCATCATCCCTGCAAAGGTTTGGGAGATCGTAGAACGTCGCCGCCAGGCATTCCCGAAAGACGAATATGTTTTCACGTCGCACAGCAACCGTGCATCAGGAAAAGCCCCTGTTAGCCGTGAACAGGTGAACCGTGAGATCAAACAGGCTGCTGAGAATGTGGGGATCAAAGGAACCGTAGGCTGTCACAGCTTTAGGAAATTTTCTGCCACACAAGTATGGGAGAAATCCAATGGCAACCTTGCCTTAGCAATGAAAGCGCTTAACCACTCAGACCCTAAAGTGACTATGAACTATTTGAAGATTGACGTTAAAAGCGTGGGCGCTGCCCTTGCAAACATTTGGGAGTGATACGCATGAAACGATTATTAGTGCTCATTCTGGTACTACTGCCAGCTCTGGCGAATGCTGGACAGATAACAATGGTCGACCCAGAGGAGGAACAGACGGAAAATGGGAAAACGCTATGCACGTATCAGAACAGCATCTACTTGTTCACCTACGTAACAAAAGGAAAATGTCCCTATGCGAAAACATTCGATACGGAAGATTCAGAAGGGTGACGAAGGAAGAAAAGCCGCTCACCAGCTTTCTCTGGTGTGGTGCATAAGTAATCACCGCTTGGTATCACGAAGGATCATAGACAATATCCACCACCAGCGGCGACGCAGCCAACTAACATCACTGAACAGCTTTCCATCAGATGTAGTCACGTACACCCCTCCGCGATGATGCACCTTATTATGGTGAGCCTTGTTGATGAATGGCACTTCCAGAATCATTTCATCACGGGCTTTCAATCGACGCGGCAACATTGGACTAATCATGTATTC
The DNA here is from genome assembly GCF_010231475.1 of Citrobacter sp. NCU1. Taxonomy (GTDB): domain Bacteria; phylum Pseudomonadota; class Gammaproteobacteria; order Enterobacterales; family Enterobacteriaceae; genus Citrobacter_D. The sequence goes on from NZ_NRDO01000023.1 coordinate 2,610, forward strand.
GTCGCAATGTTCGTTAGAACAATCGCTAAGGCGTCCGCTTGCAGTTATGACCCCCGCCGAACTTAACGTCACATCATGGGCGCTTTTGTTGGAAACATAAATTCTGTCTTCATACTGATCGCAACCTAAGAAAAGGCGTAGAGCTGTTCTGGATTTTAATAGCTGGAAAATGGATAGTGCAAACCCAGCCCATGCGGCAAGCATGGTCAGATTATCAACATTAAGCAACCAATCTATCAAAGTTCCATCCCTTGAGAGCAAAGATAATTAGCAATTCCTTGATGCTGTAAGTCAGTCAATTGGAAGTAGGAATTGAGTACGCTTATGACTTGCGTGGCATTATCAGCATGAACAGAACCAGGGGCATCAGGAGGAAGCGAACCATCAAGGATTGCAGTAAAGTAACCCGAGGAGATAGAGACTTTCAGGAAGCAATTGGGTAAAAATTCGTAACGTTCACTCATAACCACCTCATTTTCAGATTGTTTCTGCAAAGCGTACAGTACGAATTTTATCCTTTTACCGCATTTCAAACCAAATGACAATTCCATTGAATCAGTGGAGGATTTTAACCCTCACCGAAGATAACATAACCTCAAAATGTCTATCACTTCATTGAGGAAATGTATGTCTACAGAAAATTTTGTCACCTTCTGGTTAGCCAGAGCCGATCTTCCATACTTTCTTGAACCTCATGAATTTTACGTTTCTGAGGCAAGGCGGCGGCTTCTCTCTCAGTTTGGTGATTTAGAACAAGAAGCAGAGAAGAGAGAACAACAGTTTTTGGAGGCTACTGCTGAGTATTTTGATCCAGATAACGATGACCCAATGGCGGCCTACGAGCAAGCCTATCATGAGGGAATTAATTATGTATGGTCGCTTCTGGAGATGCAAAATACCGTGTTGTTGGCGTTGACAGCAGGTATGTATCATCAGTTCGATAAGAAACTACGAGAACATACCATCAAAGAGCTAAGCCACTGGTGCAAACGAGAGTTGATTACTCCCATGATCTGGAATTTCACATTCCATCAGCTTACTGATTTTCTCGAATGGATTGGCCTCAAAATCAATGGAACAGAATACGGAGAAAGGATCAATGCCTGTAACTTGGTAGTAAACGTATACAAGCATGGAGACGGCGCTGCACATCAAACACTATCATCCAACTATCCTCAGTACTACCCACACCCTACCGATGTTCGAGGGACGCAGATCGTACCTAACCATGATGATTTACACGTCTCAGAAGAGCAGTTTGTTGAATTTGCTGATGCAATAACTGCATTCTGGAAAGCAGTTCCAGAATATTGCCACTATGCAGATCTCGAAGATGAGCCTAAATGGATAGAAAAAGTTTTAGCAAACATCGAGCGAAAGAATAAAAAAGGTAATAGCAACAATAAAGCGCCGTGATGGGACACCATAAAAGCGCTGTAGGCGCATCCTCAGAGGGGTTGTCAGTTAACCATTCTCTTATCGAGTACCGATCATTTATGGCTAGGTGAACACCACGGCAGAGCCAGCCCCTTTCCCGGACTGGTTAGGTTCCCATCATTTGCTCGTTTATCCGTGGCGTGTCATCACGACAGGCTGTAACGGGACACCGCGCTAAGTGTGGAACGGTTAAAAGTTTATGAGAAGTGCGATCCGTCGCTGCCTGGCGTAGGCTTTGCGTTCATTTTTGTGTTGTCGTGGTGTGAGCCGACGCTTAATTATACGGTCATCTCACCATGTAACGTAGCGAGACAGTTACTAAGGGCGGATCGTAACAATTTCATCGGGGTTATGTAAGATGAAAATCCTACGGTGAGATACTAAAAGTGTGCATACATGATGGGAAGCAATATGTGGTTAATGACTGTCACACAAAACGATGACAGTCATTAACGAATCATAATTAACTTATTGATTTTTAATAAATTAATATTTTTCTTGTGCGCCTTCACAGGCGTCGAACAGGAGAATCAACGGCGCCGTACAGCGCCATTTTAAGGCCGCGTAGTATACAGAGTTGCGCCCTTATAAGAAAGGTTTAACGTCGCCGACGCCTTCGCGCAAGATCACCGGTGAATCATCGGTTAAATCGATAACCGTCGTGGGTTGTTGACCGAGATACCCCCCGTGGATTATCAAATCAACCTGCTTCTCAAGCCTGTCTTTGATCTCTTCAGGATCCGACTCAGTAAAATCACTGCCTGGCAACATCAACGATGTCGAAAGCATGGGTTCTTCCAGTGCCGCCAGCAACGCCAGCGCAATCGGGTTTGAGGGTACGCGAAGACCGATGGTTTTCCGTTTTTCCTGCAACAGACGACGCGGCACTTCTTTGGTTCCTTTCAGGATGAAGGTGTAGTTGCCCGGCGTGTTGTTTTTAATTAAACGAAAAGCGACGTTATCCACGAAGGAATAGGTCGACAGTTCCGACAGATCCCGACACATCAGCGTAAAGTTATGCCCGTCTGGCAGATGGCGGATTCGACAAATGCGCTCCATGGCGCCTTTATCTTCAATTTTGCAGCCAAGCGCATAACCGGAATCGGTTGGATAAACGATCACCCCGCCTTTACGCACGATCTCGACAGCCTGGTTAATCAGGCGTGGCTGCGGGTTTTCCGGATGAATATAAAAAAACTGGCTCATACTTCCCTCACTGTGGTGTCTCCGGGCTGCTCCCATAACTGCCATACGCCTTCGACGCCTGCGGGCAGCCAGAGCTTACGACCCAACTCAATCCACGGGCAGGGTTGATGAAAATCAGATCCTTGCGATGCCCATAGTTGATTCTGGCGCGCCAATGTCGCCAGTTGAGTACGTTCATTGGGAGATTGCTGGCATTGCGCGACTTCCATCGCGTCACCGCGGTGTTCAGCAAAATGCGCAACTAATCTTTTCAGCCACTTAGCGCTAAGGTCGTATCGCCCCGGATGGGCCAGCACCGCCTTACCGCCAGAATGATGAATCACATCAATAGCTTGTTCTATTGTACACCACTGTGGGGGAACGTATCCGGTTTTCCCACGCGCAAGATACTTTTTGAACACATCCGCAAGGGTTGTCGCTTTGCCGCATTCCACCAAAAAGCGGGCAAAATGCCCGCGAGTCACCGCCCCGCCGTCCGCAAGGCGGAGCGCCCCTTCCCATGCGCCGGGAATATGAGCCTTTTCCAGTCGCTCAGCAATCAAACGCGCACGCTGCTGACGACGCTCAGTTTGTTCGGCGAGGAAATCGCACATCGCCGGATCGGCAATATCGATATTCAGCCCCACAATATGGATCTCGTGATTTTCCCAGACCGTCGAGATTTCGACGCCGGCTATCAAATTCAGGGCTAATCCGGAACGTGAAATTTCTTCTCTTGCCGCCACAATAGCGGCTGTGGTGTCATGATCGGTGATCGCCAGCGTGCCGACTCGCATCTCTACTGCACGGTGTACCAACGCTTCTGGCGTCAACCGTCCATCGGACGCCGTTGTATGACTGTGCAGGTCATAAATCACTGCGTAATTCGTGTCGCTCAAGGCGAGCTCCCGTCTTAGTAAAAGTTCTTTCACAGACATCATAACGTTTCCGGCAAATTTACTGAAATCAGGTGTTGACAAAAATCCATTGAACTAGTTAACTAGTACGCAAGTTCACATGAAGAAGGTATCTGAGATGAAAGCTCAATTCGTACTGCAAGGTTGGTGGCGCACTTCCTGATTTCGGGCAGTGTCTTCGCAGCTATACGCAACCAGATACCCGGCCCGCCAACATGAGCGGGCTTTTTTTTGAACAGAATAAATGAGAATAACGATGCAAACACAAAAACCAACACTCGAACTGCTCTCCTGCGATGCCGCATACCGCGAAAATCCAACGGCGCTGTTTCATCAGGTTTGTGGCGGCAGCCCTGCCACACTGTTACTGGAATCCGCCGACATCGACAGTAAAGATGATCTGAAAAGTCTGCTGTTGGTTGATAGCGCATTGCGCATTACAGCGCTAGGTGACACTGTCACTATTCAGGCGTTATCAGATAACGGAGCCTCCTTACTGCCGTTGCTGGATGCCGCACTGCCCGCCGGGATCGACAACGAACAGCTTGCATCGAGCCGCATTCTCCATTTTCCACCGGTCAGCCCGTTGCTGGATGAAGATGCCCGTCTGTGTTCACTCTCCGTGTTTGACGCATTCCGTCTGCTGCAGGATCTGGTAAATGTCCCCGCGCAGGAGCGGGAAGCGATGTTCTTCGGTGGCCTGTTTGCCTATGACCTGGTCGCAGGTTTTGAAGATTTGCCGCAGCTTGAAGCCGGTAATCGTTGCCCGGACTACTGCTTCTATCTGGCGGAAACGCTGATGGTGATTGACCATCAAAAGAAAAGCACCCGCATTCAGGCCAGCGTCTTTACCCCTGATGCTGCTGAACGACAGCGCCTGACGCAGCGTTTGACGCAATTAACACAGCAGTTGACCGAAACTGCGCCGCCGTTGCCGGTCACCACGATTTCGCATATGCGTTGCGAATGTAATCAGAATGATGAAGAGTTCGGTGCCGTTGTACGCAGCATGCAAAAAGCCATTCGCGCGGGTGAGATTTTTCAGGTGGTCCCATCCCGCCGTTTCTCGCTTCCCTGCCCGTCCCCGTTAGCAGCCTATGAGGTGTTGAAAAAGAGCAACCCCAGCCCGTATATGTTCTTTATGCAGGACAACGAATTCACTCTCTTTGGCGCGTCGCCAGAAAGCTCGCTGAAATACGATGCCACCAGCCGTCAAATTGAGATCTACCCCATCGCCGGAACCCGCCCACGCGGTCGTCGCGCGGATGGCTCTCTGGACCGGGATCTGGACAGCCGCATTGAGCTGGAGATGCGTACCGATCACAAAGAGCTGTCTGAACATCTGATGCTGGTTGACCTGGCCCGCAATGATTTGGCGCGGATTTGCACCCCAGGTAGCCGCTACGTCGCCGACCTGACGAAAGTTGACCGTTACTCCTTTGTGATGCACCTGGTCTCCCGCGTGGTGGGTGAATTGCGCAGCGATCTGGATGCTCTGCATGCTTACCGCGCCTGCATGAATATGGGCACCCTCAGCGGCGCGCCAAAAGTTCGCGCCATGCAGCTCATCGCGAACGCCGAAGGTCGTCGTCGCGGCAGCTATGGTGGCGCGGTCGGCTATTTCACCGCTCATGGCGATCTGGATACCTGCATTGTGATTCGCTCCGCCCTTGTCGAAGACGGTATTGCTACCGTGCAAGCTGGCGCCGGGGTTGTTCTCGACTCTGTTCCGCAGTCTGAAGCCGATGAAACCCGTAACAAAGCGCGTGCCGTTTTGCGCGCTATCGCCACCGCGCACCATGCACAGGAGATTTTCTAATGGCTGACATTCTGCTGCTCGATAACATCGACTCTTTCACGTACAACCTGGCAGATCAGCTACGGACCAACGGTCATCATGTGGTGATTTATCGCAACCACATCCCGGCCCAGACGCTGATTGACCGTCTTGCGACGATGAAAAACCCGGTACTGATGCTCTCGCCCGGCCCCGGCGCGCCTAGTGAAGCCGGTTGTATGCCGGAGTTGTTGACCCGTCTGCGCGGTAAACTGCCGATTATCGGTATCTGCCTCGGCCATCAGGCGATTGTAGAAGCCTACGGTGGCTACGTCGGTCAGGCGGGCGAAATTCTGCATGGCAAAGCGTCAAGCATTGAGCATGACGGCCAGGCGATGTTTGCCGGACTGACAAATCCGCTGCCCGTCGCCCGTTATCACTCCCTGGTTGGCAGCAATGTGCCTGCCGGACTGACCATCAACGCCCATTTTAACGGTATGGTGATGGCGGTGCGCCACGATGCGGATCGCGTCTGCGGCTTCCAGTTTCATCCGGAATCCATTCTGACCACTCAGGGCGCCCGTTTACTGGAACAAACGCTGGCGTGGGCGCAGCAGAAGCTGGAGCAAACCAATACGCTGCAGCCGATTCTGGAAAAACTGTACCAGGCACAAACGCTGTCTCAGCAAGAGAGCCATCAGCTGTTTTCTGCCGTGGTACGCGGCGAACTAAAGCCGGAACAACTGGCGGCGGCGCTGGTCAGCATGAAAATTCGTGGCGAACATCCTAACGAAATTGCCGGTGCAGCGACCGCGTTGCTGGAAAATGCGGCACCATTTCCGCGCCCTGACTATCTGTTCGCCGATATCGTCGGTACCGGCGGTGACGGCAGCAATAGCATTAATATTTCCACTGCCAGCGCCTTCGTTGCGGCGGCGTGCGGCATGAAAGTAGCGAAACACGGCAACCGTAGCGTCTCCAGTAAATCCGGTTCTTCCGATTTGCTGGCGGCCTTCGGCATTAATCTGGATATGAATGCCGACAAGTCCCGCCAGGCGCTGGACGACCTCGGCGTCTGCTTCCTGTTTGCGCCGAAGTACCATACGGGCTTTCGTCATGCCATGCCAGTGCGCCAGCAGTTAAAAACGCGCACGCTGTTCAACGTGCTGGGACCGTTGATTAATCCGGCGCACCCGCCGCTGGCCCTGATTGGCGTCTACAGCGCTGAATTGGTGTTGCCGATTGCCGAGACGTTGCGCGTATTGGGATATCAACGCGCGGCGGTGGTTCACAGCGGGGGAATGGATGAAGTTTCCCTGCATGCGCCGACTATCGTTGCTGAGTTACACGAGGGTGAAATTAAGAGCTACACGCTGACGGCGGATGACTTTGGCCTCACTCCCTATCATCAGGAACAACTGGCAGGCGGCACGCCTGAAGAAAACCGTGACATTCTGACACGCTTGCTACAAGGTAAAGGTGAAGCCGCCCACGAGGCTGCTGTCGCCGCGAATGTTGCCATGCTGATGCGCCTGCATGGCGAGGAAGATTTGAAAGCCAACGTGCAAACCGTGATCACTGTTCTGCGCAGCGGCGCAGCCTATGACCGGGTTACAGCACTGGCGGCAAGAGGGTAAATGATGCAGACCGTTTTAGCGAAAATCGTCGCAGATAAGGCGATTTGGGTAGAGGCCCGTAAGCAGCAGCAACCGCTGGCCAGTTTCCAGAACGACATCCAGCCGAGTTCACGACATTTTTATGATGCACTGCAAGGAGCACGTACCGCGTTTATCCTGGAGTGCAAAAAGGCGTCTCCCTCGAAAGGCGTGATCCGGGAAAATTTCGACCCGGCGCAGATTGCCAGTGTATACAAGCATTATGCGTCGGCGATTTCCGTACTGACCGACGAGAAATATTTTCAGGGCAGTTTTGATTTTTTGCCAGTGGTCAGCGCCATCGCGCCGCAGCCGATTCTGTGTAAGGATTTCATTATTGACCCTTACCAAATCTGTCTGGCGCGTCATTATCAGGCGGATGCCTGCCTGCTGATGCTCTCAGTGCTGGATGACGAACAATATCGCCAGCTTGCCACCGTGGCGCACAGCTTAAACATGGGCGTGTTGACCGAAGTGAGCAATGAAGAGGAGCTGGAGCGCGCCATTGCTCTGGGCGCGAAAGTGGTCGGTATCAATAACCGCGACCTGCGCGATCTGTCGATCGATTTGAACCGTACCCGGCAGCTTGCGCCTCGTCTGGGTCATGGCGTGACCGTGATCAGCGAATCCGGGATCAACACCTACGGTCAGGTGCGTGAACTGAGCCATTTTGCCAACGGTTTTCTTATCGGCTCTGCGCTGATGTCCGAGGATAATCTCCACGCCGCCGTCCGCCGGGTGCTGCTGGGTGAGAATAAGGTGTGCGGCCTGACGCGTCCCCAGGATGCAAAAACCGCTTATGACGCAGGCGCCATTTATGGCGGTTTGATTTTTGTGGCCTCTTCTCCTCGCGCCGTCAGCGCTGAACAGGCACGGACGGTGATGGCAGCGGCGCCGCTACGGTATGTTGGGGTCTTTCGTGATGCGGATATTGCAGAAGTCTGTGCAAAAGCCACCACGTTGTCGCTCAACGCAGTGCAACTGCACGGTCATGAAGATCAAGCTTATGTGAATGCGCTGCGCGCTGTACTGCCTGACCAGGTGCAAATCTGGAAAGCGTTGAGCGTCGGCAACACGCTCCCTGCCCGCGATTATCAGCATATTGATAAGTACGTTCTGGATAACGGCCAGGGCGGTACAGGTCAACGTTTTGACTGGTCATTATTGCAGGGTCAGACGCTGGACAATGTTTTTCTGGCCGGCGGATTAGGCGCAGACAACTGCGTAGACGCGGCTAAAACCGGCTGTGCCGGTCTCGATTTTAATTCTGGTGTAGAGTCGCAGCCGGGCATCAAAGATGCTCGTCTTCTGGCCTCGGTCTTTCAGACACTGCGCGCTTATTAAGGAAGAAACACATGACAACATTACTGAATCCGTACTTTGGTGAATTTGGCGGCATGTATGTGCCGCAGATTCTGATGCCTGCCTTGCGTCAACTGGAAGAAGCGTTCGTCAGCGCGCAGAAAGATCCAGCGTTTCAGGCGCAGTTTACCGACCTGCTCAAAAACTATGCCGGACGCCCGACCGCGCTCACCAAATGCCAGAACATCACGGCGGGTACTAACACGACCCTTTATCTGAAACGTGAAGATCTGCTGCACGGCGGCGCGCACAAAACCAACCAGGTGTTGGGTCAGGCACTGCTGGCTAAGCGGATGGGCAAAACCGAAATTATTGCCGAAACCGGCGCGGGTCAACACGGTGTAGCCTCCGCGCTCGCCAGTGCGCTGCTCGGTCTGAAATGCCGCATTTATATGGGCGCGAAAGATGTTGAACGCCAGTCGCCTAACGTGTTCCGTATGCGTCTGATGGGTGCTGAAGTGATCCCGGTTCACAGCGGTTCCGCAACCCTGAAAGATGCCTGTAACGAGGCGCTGCGTGACTGGTCTGGCAGCTATGACACCGCGCACTATATGCTCGGTACTGCCGCTGGCCCGCATCCGTTCCCGACAATTGTGCGTGAGTTCCAGCGCATGATTGGGGAAGAAACCAAAGCCCAGATTCTGGAAAAAGAAGGCCGTCTGCCAGACGCGGTCATCGCCTGTGTCGGCGGTGGTTCAAATGCGATCGGTATGTTTGCTGATTTCATTGACGAAACCAGCGTAGGACTGATTGGCGTAGAGCCAGGCGGTCACGGGATCGAAACCGGTGAGCATGGCGCCCCGCTCAAACACGGTCGCGTTGGGATCTATTTCGGCATGAAAGCGCCGATGATGCAGACGGAAGAAGGCCAGATTGAAGAGTCTTACTCCATTTCCGCCGGGCTGGATTTCCCGTCCGTTGGCCCGCAACACGCGTACCTGAACAGTATTGGTCGTGCCGATTACGTGTCGATCACCGATGATGAGGCGCTCGAAGCGTTCAAAACCCTGTGCCTTCATGAAGGGATTATCCCGGCGCTGGAGTCGTCCCACGCCCTGGCGCATGCGTTAAAAATGATGCGCGACAACCCGGAAAAAGAGCAACTACTGGTGGTTAACCTTTCCGGTCGCGGCGACAAAGACATTTTCACCGTACACGACATTTTGAAAGCGCGAGGGGAAATCTGATGGAACGCTACGAAAATTTATTTGCACAATTGAAGGAACGTAAAGAAGGCGCCTTTGTTCCCTTTGTCACGTTGGGCGACCCTTCGGTTGAACAATCACTGAAAATTATTGATACGCTGATCGACGCGGGTGCCGATGCCCTTGAACTCGGGATACCGTTCTCCGACCCGCTGGCCGACGGTCCGACAATTCAGGAAGCCACGCTGCGCGCGTTTGCCTCGGGCGTTACCCCAACGCAATGTTTTGAGATGTTAGCGTTAATCCGCCAGAAGCACCCGACCATTCCTGTGGGGCTGCTGATGTACGCCAATCTGGTCTTCAGTAAAGGCATCGACGAATTTTACGCCCAGTGTGAAAAGGTCGGCGTCGACTCTGTACTGATTGCCGACGTGCCGGTGGAAGAGTCTGCGCCTTTCCATCAGGCGGCATTACGCCACAATGTCGCGCCGATTTTCATCTGCCCGCCGAATGCCGATGATGAACTTCTGCGCCAGATTGCCTCCCGAGGCCGCGGTTACACCTATTTGCTCTCCCGGGCGGGGGTCACGGGTGCGGAAAACCGTGCCGCGCTACCGTTGCACCATCTGGTCGAAAAACTGAAGGAGTACAACGCGGCCCCGTCGTTGCAGGGCTTCGGTATCTCTTCTCCGGAACAGGTTAGCGCGGCGATTGATGCCGGCGCGGCAGGGGCGATTTCCGGTTCTGCGATTGTGAAAATCATCGAGAAAAACGTCGATAAGCCAGAACAGATGCTGAGCGAGCTAAAAACGTTCGTCAGCGCAATGAAAGCGGCAACACGCGTGTAATGCCCACCAACCGCCAGATGACCTCTGGCGGTTTACCCTTTCGCCTGTTTCATTTTGTACATCTCATTATCTGCCAACTGGATCGCCGCATCCAACGCGCCGTCCACTTCCGCAACGCCCCACGATACCGACAACGGCACCTGATTGCTGTTAACCCAAAATATATATTCCCGCACCTGACTGGCAATACGCTCTGCAACCGCGCGGGCATCACTGGCTTTCGCCTGGTAAAGCAGAATCACAAACTCATCACCGCCCGTGCGTATCACCATGTCATTGCTGGTGCGGGTATTGGAAAGCATACGGTTAGCGATGACCTGTAGCGCCCTGTCGCCAGCCACATGTCCCCAGGTATCGTTGATCGCTTTGAATTTATTGCAATCCAGCAGAATTACCGCGCAATGCGATAACCCGCGACGTTTAATAATATCGAGGATCTTGCGGTTAAAGCACCCCGTCAAAGGGTCAATATAAATTTTGAGATCACTTTCGTTGAGCCATGTCTTTAGCCCCAGACTGATCATGATAAAAAAGAAAGGCGCCAACAGAATTGCAATCCCCGCCTGTACGTCATGCGTGACAAAACGCCCGAGTGAGATCGTATATTTGAACTCATACTTTTCAGACACTATTTTGGCAATGCTCTGCCCCATTGATAAGCAGTTCCCGGTAAGGCACAACGACTCTTCATTTTTTACATTCACCAGCGCCACATTAAGGCCATGTGGGATCTGGTTATCAAAGGCTTTCGCTAATGCTTCCTGTAGTTCTGGTCTGGCGTGGTCGTAGACAAGATAGGCCACTATATGATCGGAGATCTCTTTTCCGGACAGGTCGTAAATATAACTCACAACGCTAAACGCTTTATCGCCGGTGATTTTATCGGTGTAGAAATTAGTGGAGCTCAGCGCCTTTGTTTTGACGTTTTTTTCCAACAGGCGGGTATAAAAATCAACCGGTGGGTAAAAAAAGCTGCCAATATCTTTTGACATTGCCGAGTTGGCAAAGTGAAACATCCGTGCGTCTGCGGGCGTAAACCAATAAAAGTAATACCCATCTTTAGCGATGATATAACGATGGGCATCATAATTTCCGGGATTAAGGGTATTTACCCGGTCGCGGATGAATTCTGCCGCAGCAAACATGCATAGCGCTTCGATACCAGTATGTTTGGCAACCATTGCGCCTGTCGCCGAATGAACCCGCTGGCTGTCCGCATTAATTCCCCAGCCATCGTTGTCTCTGGGAACAAACAGCGAAACATCACCACACATGCCGGCATTTTTAATCTGATGGTAACGTACACCTGTCGCATCTGCGATCAGTTCGTTGTCGTTAAAAATGTCTATCATCCGCGTCTGCAGACGATTCATCCCATCACTGGCCGCCGCAAGTCGCTGTTCATAAATGACAAAAATGAACAATGAGGTAAAAAGCAACGTGATAAGCCCTGAGATGAGCAAGGCCTGCCGGTTTCTCAGCCCATCCTGCACAATCTTCACGCGTCCACCCAGTTCATTAACAGCACTGCACAATCGGTCGCCCGTGTATATTGTTGCATAGCATCCCTGAAATCAGCTTGCCAGAGACGGCGATAATTTTACTAATGTTAGCATTTCAGAGAGTTAAGCGAGGGGAAAAATCAAAAAACACATTGAAGAGACGAAAAAAAGCCGGTAGCAATGCCACCAGCCTTATTCGATAGCTGTGAGGATTTTAGAAGCGATAGCCCGCTGAGAACATAAATACCCACGGATCGATACGTGTACTGACGGTCTGTTTTTCACCACCCGCCTTAAATTTCACGTCAGTGTCGATATCCATGTACCAGACAGACATGTTGATCAGCCAGTCACGATCGATTAAATAGTCCATCCCAACTTGCCCTGCAGCACCCCAGGAATCTTTCAGGCTCAGATCAGATAATCCAGCTGCCTTGCCCGTATCATTAAACCCGTTGTCAAAGAAGGTGGTGTAGTTAATACCAGCACCAACATACGGACGCAGTTTGCTACTGGAGTCGCCAAAGTACCATTGCGCCATCAGCGTTGGCGGCAATTGATGCACGGTAGCGATATCACCGGTCGGCCCGGTGCCAACTTTATGGCGAAACGGCGTCGCTGCCAGTAATTCGACACCAATATTGTCTGTCGCCATGTAGGTGAACGTCAAACCCAGCTGGGTATTGTTACTGATGTTAAAACCGCCCAGCGATCCCAGGACGTTATCAGAACCTTCGGTCGGTCGAACGGTCGCCGAACCTGCACGAATGAAGAACTCGCCCGCTTCATGCGCATAAACCCCGCCAGAGAGAAGAGTACTTACTGCCAACGCCGCCACTGTTAATTTTTTCATGTCCGCTCCATCGTTATGGTTATAAAAGCGTGACGAATATACCTACAACAGAGTAAAAAGTGATCCAACACAGATCACATTACATCTTGTAATTTAACATTTATTGATCTGGATTAATTTAGAACTTGCATTCAAAATCCTGGTTAAACTGATACAGATCAAATTTGATATATTTCCGCCCTGAAAATATTCAGATGCATCCCTCTTGCCCTTCCTGAAACAGAGCGCTAATTTAGCTCTCTCACAATTGAATTGATGCGTTATCTTGTTGCAGGTGAAATCATGAGCGATCTCAACCCGTGCATGACGTGCGGTGCCTGTTGTGCGTTTTTTCGTGTCTCTTTTTATTGGGCTGAAGGCAGTGATGCTGGCGGCACCGTCCCTGCTCAGCTGACGGAACCAGTGAGTCCCTTTTTACGTTGTATGGCGGGCACCAACCAAAAACAGTCTCGCTGCGCCGCGTTGTCCGGTTCGCCTGGAGAACATGTCAGTTGTACTATCTATGAAAACCGCCCCTCTACCTGTCGGGAATTTGCCATGTCAGGTGAAGATGGCGAAATCAACGAAGCCTGTAACCGCGCTCGCGCCCGATACGGATTACCTCCGCTTTACAAAGATATGCTTTTCCATACAAGCCTTGATGCTGCCACTCATGGGTTATCCAGGGTACAATTGCCCGCTAATTAACACCTGCAGAACTCAAGGAGAGTGCATGTCCTAAGAGATGGATTATAAGGGGATGTATTTTAAGTAAATCAGAAGGTTAGATGCTATGTTTTGTGATACAGGCAGTGATTAAAAGGGACTTGCAGCATACCACAGTGGATAGGAATTGAAAGATGGTAAAGAAGAAACTCTCCCCGCAACACAGCTTGTGGTTACGTGGTTCCACATGGCACCTGCACTGGAATGTCCCCGCAAGATTACGCAAAGAGCCAGTATTCAGAGGCAAAGCGGTGTACAGCGTTACGTTAAAGACGGATGACTTACGCAAAGCACAAAGAATGCGTGACTCGATTATCAGCAAGTTCCAGGCAATGGCAGATGCCTCAGCAGAACAGATTAGCCGTCGCGCGTTCATGGTAGCGTATGATGAAGCCTCACGCGCCAAAGAAGCGCTAGACGCTCGTCTGCAATACATGGAAGGTAAAGACGCATTTGATGCCGTGGATGGTCTGGAGTCTGCCTTTGACGCTGAGAGGGAATTCAAGAATGGCAACCTTGAGAAAGCTGAAGGTTATCTCGCCGCACTCCACCAGAGACACGAGCTGATCGCTAAATACACCATGACGTTACATGAAGCGGCGTGGGAGTTCATCAAGGAAAACGAAGGCAAGTACGACAAGGTTATTTACAGTCGTGTCAAACTGGCGTCAGCCTCTCTCTTGAAGTACATCGGGAAGAAAGACGTAAATCTCAACAGTGTCACCCCTCGTCAGGTTACACGCTGGATTTCATCAATTGCTGCAACCTCAAGCGATGGTACACGACGCAGCTACATCTCAGCGTTAAACACAATGTGGCAATGGGCTTGGCTGAATGAGCATGTGGACGGTGACAGCCCGTTCAAAGGCACCAAGATTGAAATGAGCGGCGACAGGACAAGCTACGAAGATTTCACTGTCGAGGAACTCCAGCAGATTGTCGCCGTTTCAAAACAAGCTGAATTGGATTTGATTCGCTTTGGCTTGGTAACAGGTTGCCGTTTGGGCGAACTGTTAGGCCTCACGCCCGCCAACTTCATTATTGTCGAAGGTGTCCATGCCATAAAAATAATTGAAGGAAAAACAGCGGCAGCAGCGCGTGTTATCCCCCCCCCCGCTTATCTTTATGATGCCCTCAAGCTCTGCATCGAATCAGGCACATGGAAAGGCAAAGGTGTTACTACATGGTCACAAAGATTCAGTACACTCAAGCGTAATGCTATCGGGAAAGGCAAGGATACCAAGACGTTCCACTCATTCCGTCACATGGCAGCGACAGCGTATGAGCGTGCTGGAATAGAAGAGCGAATCACAGCCGTTCTGCTAGGTCATAAGCACAAGCGCGGAGAGTCTATTGATCCTACCCGCGAATAGTGGACACGCGATTAAGTGAGTAAACTCTCAACCAGAGGTGAC
>NZ_NRDO01000024.1 GCF_010231475.1 Citrobacter sp. NCU1
TAACGTCGCAAGACGAAAAATGAATACCAAGTCTCAAGAGTGAACACGTAATTCATTACGAAGTTTAATTTCATGAGCATCAAACTTAAATTGAAGAGTTTGATCATGGCTCAGATTGAACGCTGGCGGCAGGCCTAACACATGCAAGTCGAACGGTAGCACAGAGAGCTTGCTCTTGGGTGACGAGTGGCGGACGGGTGAGTAATGTCTGGGAAACTGCCCGATGGAGGGGGATAACTACTGGAAACGGTAGCTAATACCGCATAACGTCGCAAGACCAAAGAGGGGGACCTTCGGGCCTCTTGCCATCGGATGTGCCCAGATGGGATTAGCTAGTAGGTGGGGTAACGGCTCACCTAGGCGACGATCCCTAGCTGGTCTGAGAGGATGACCAGCCACACTGGAACTGAGACACGGTCCAGACTCCTACGGGAGGCAGCAGTGGGGAATATTGCACAATGGGCGCAAGCCTGATGCAGCCATGCCGCGTGTATGAAGAAGGCCTTCGGGTTGTAAAGTACTTTCAGCGGGGAGGAAGGGGTTAAGGTTAATAACCTTGGCCATTGACGTTACCCGCAGAAGAAGCACCGGCTAACTCCGTGCCAGCAGCCGCGGTAATACGGAGGGTGCAAGCGTTAATCGGAATTACTGGGCGTAAAGCGCACGCAGGCGGTCTGTCAAGTCGGATGTGAAATCCCCGGGCTCAACCTGGGAACTGCATCCGAAACTGGCAGGCTAGAGTCTTGTAGAGGGGGGTAGAATTCCAGGTGTAGCGGTGAAATGCGTAGAGATCTGGAGGAATACCGGTGGCGAAGGCGGCCCCCTGGACAAAGACTGACGCTCAGGTGCGAAAGCGTGGGGAGCAAACAGGATTAGATACCCTGGTAGTCCACGCCGTAAACGATGTCGACTTGGAGGTTGTTCCCTTGAGGAGTGGCTTCCGGAGCTAACGCGTTAAGTCGACCGCCTGGGGAGTACGGCCGCAAGGTTAAAACTCAAATGAATTGACGGGGGCCCGCACAAGCGGTGGAGCATGTGGTTTAATTCGATGCAACGCGAAGAACCTTACCTGGTCTTGACATCCACAGAATTTTGCAGAGATGCGAAAGTGCCTTCGGGAACTGTGAGACAGGTGCTGCATGGCTGTCGTCAGCTCGTGTTGTGAAATGTTGGGTTAAGTCCCGCAACGAGCGCAACCCTTATCCTTTGTTGCCAGCGGTCCGGCCGGGAACTCAAAGGAGACTGCCAGTGATAAACTGGAGGAAGGTGGGGATGACGTCAAGTCATCATGGCCCTTACGACCAGGGCTACACACGTGCTACAATGGCATATACAAAGAGAAGCGACCTCGCGAGAGCAAGCGGACCTCATAAAGTATGTCGTAGTCCGGATTGGAGTCTGCAACTCGACTCCATGAAGTCGGAATCGCTAGTAATCGTGGATCAGAATGCCACGGTGAATACGTTCCCGGGCCTTGTACACACCGCCCGTCACACCATGGGAGTGGGTTGCAAAAGAAGTAGGTAGCTTAACCTTCGGGAGGGCGCTTACCACTTTGTGATTCATGACTGGGGTGAAGTCGTAACAAGGTAACCGTAGGGGAACCTGCGGTTGGATCACCTCCTTACCTTAAAGAACCTGCCTTTG
>NZ_NRDO01000025.1 GCF_010231475.1 Citrobacter sp. NCU1
TCATTGAAACGGGGAACGGCCTGTTTCATCATCCAACAGCCCTTAAGGGCAGGAGATTTAAAATGAACACTAAGCAAAATGAAGTCGTGATCACCCCTGTCGAAGTTCTGGTTCACTGGTCTGAATCCGGTGTTTTCCCTTACGAAAAGAAAAGCTATTCATTCGAGGATTTCGAGCTTAAAGCTGCGCTGGCAGCTTCACAAACGACTGAGTTCTACGATAAAACTCAAATTACTGTAAAGTTTTCAAATGGTATTGACTATACCTGCTGTCTTGATCTGGCTGCGCACGATAAAAAAGGATTTAAGGATCACTGCACTAAAATGATTCGGTTTTCTGAAACCCCTGAAGGATTGGATTTTTATACAAGAATTGGATTGATGGACTGTGTGAACTTTTTAAAATCTATCACATGGTCTGCTGAATAAATAAAAAATATCGGGCTTCACTCAGAAGCCCACAATCAGAGGTTTACGATGTTTAATAAAAAAGAAATCACCATTGAATTGTACAGAAAAAAACACTGCTTAAAAGCAGGTGCTGTTATCCTTGATAAATTTAAAACCAGAGAGGCGGCTGAAGAAGCCTTAAAAAAGAATGAATCCTTTTACCAATATTGGGCGGATTCAGCGACAGTATCGATTATGAATTCAAAACCAAAAATCAAAAACATTTAACCCGGATTTCCGGGTTTTTTGTTAATAAAGTTTGTTTACTCCCTAAATAATGAGTTATAATAACTTCATTGAAACGGGGAACGGCCTGTTTCATCATCCAACAGCCCTTAAGGGCAGGAGATATAAAATGACCGCATTAACTTTTCGCACTGGTACTGTTGATGTAAACGATATTTTTTCCTCTTCGTGGGGTTGGGAACAGACGAACGTAAATTTCTATCAGGTTATTAGCACTCATGGAAAAAAGACCGTTATTGTACGTGAGGTGAGAGCGGCGAGTGAATATGATGCTGCTGGAATGTCTGGGACTAAGAAGGCTGTTTTAAATGATTTCATTGGTGAACCGCTCAAGCGGCAGGTGAAAGATGATTCAGATAGGCCTAATATCAAAATTGAAGATTATGAATATGCTTATAAATCAGAACCAGGGGAAAAACACAGCTTCACATCTTACGCATAAGTAGTACGGATTAAAGGTGATAACAGGTGCGCTAACACCTGTTATCAGTCAAGTCAAAACTGAGGGTTTCAAAATGACATGTGACATCATAGAACTTGCAAAAAAGATTGTAAAGGGCGAACGGGTGACAATTCCAGCTATGGAATGGTGGCAGTTTGAAGAACTTAACTGGTGGATTAAGAATTTAGGCACAGACTTACTGTAAAGGGAGGGGGCGGAAGCCCCCTTGACACTATGCTGACGAATAAACAAAAAGAAGATTTGTTTTTATGGGTGGCTGAGAACGGCAAACACCAGGTAGATCTAGACGCAAGTATTCTTGAGCTAGAAACAGAAAGTTCACACTTTGACGCTTATGACTTTCACAGCGTTTATTTTCGTGATGGTTATCCATTTGCAGCTCGTGATGAAATGACCTTTGACGCATGGGTTATAAAACGCCAAAAATTGTAATGTACATTACAATTTTTGGTTGAGAACACCCAGACAAAAAAACCACCTTACGGTGGTTTTTTCTTATCGGTCAGATGCCATTATTTTTTTGTATCTGGCTTCGGCATCAACTTTTTTGTCTTTTGGTAGTTGCTTGATCACTTCGTCTGTAAGGTCTGATAGCTCCAATATGCCGGAACCATATCTATCAAGTTCTGTTTTATGCTGTACTGAAAGGGCATAGTAAATCGCCCCAGAGCATACGGACGTGAGTAGCAGGACAGAAACAAGGCAAAGACCAACAATCTTTGTTGTCGATAATGGCTTAGTTTTCTTCGCTTCGCTCTTATAGGTTTCAGAAAGTGATTTAACTTCACTCTTAAGATCGGCAAGAACTAGTGAAAAATGTTTTGTAATCTCGTGTTTAGTAGTGTCTTTTAAATCAACGATTTCATTTTTGGCGTCGTTGATGTTTTTCTCTAGATCTTTACCCACTTCCAGTAGTTGTTTGAGTTTAAGCGTTACTACTGCTTCCAATGCTGCCGGGACTTCACCAATTGCCTCGATCAACGCCGCTTTATAATTCGCGATTTCTTTCTCAAGATTTAAAAGATCTTCAATCATTAGATTTATTTTTGCATCTTTAAAATCTTCAGAGATACTTTTGCTCATACCGTCTCCTCAAGATTTTAGCGGGACTGTATCCCGCTAAATCACTTAAAAACTAAGATTTTCGAAAGCTAAATCCAAATCGGAATTGAAACCATTCATCAGCATTTTTGCTGTACGAAGATTTGATAGTTCTTCACGCTCTTCTTTTGTGCCTGCGGCACGAATTAAAGTGCGGAAGTCGCGATCGTCATTATAAACATCGTCGTATTTCATACCCATTTTAGTGAGAATGTTAAAAATGTTATTGTGATAAACTACAACAGGGATTTTGCCAACAATTTGCTTACACGTTTTATCGCTAAGGAAAATTGAATACTGCTTTTCAATTTGAGTGTCTTTATCAGCCTGGTTAAAGACCACTTTAAAGCGTTCCTTGTCCACCCCCATAGCCATCAGGTTGTGAATTGTCTGTATGGAGTCTTCTTGCTGTTTAGTTTCTTTTACGACTGGAACGATGAAGTAATCAATCAGGTCATGACTTCCCTGATATTCATTCATTTGCACAAGGAACTGCTCGATGTTGGATGAACCAACATCGATGATTGTGCAATCAACATCATCAATTCGCTTGATGATTTCATCAAATTCTTTTGCAGATAGCTTTTCGTCGTTTGTACCATCGGTGTTAATTGTTTCAACTTTAATGATTTCTGAATCCGCAAGACGTGGCTTTAACAAAGCTTTAGCGATAGTAGATTTACCAACGTTACCACTGTTATTTACAACTGCTAGTTTAATATACATATTAATTCCTTATTTGTGGCGAATGTAGTTACCAATGGCGTTGTTAAGTTGAACGAAGTTAGCACAACCCCACTGCTGTATAAGGTCTATCGAAATGTTATTTTCTATAGCATTCCGGGCAATCATTTCTTTATTGAAACATACCTTCATGTACTTTTCTAAAAGACCGTCTGAAATCGTGTTTTCTGATTCATTATGGTCATCTTTGTCAACCTTCTCTGAAACCTGCTTCGTTTCTTTTACACTGATAACCCGTTTTTTAGTTTGCTTCTTTTTCTTGGCTTTCGCTCGTTGGAACATGTTACTAGCTATCTGCGCGGTAAGCAGTTCGCTGGTATTTTCATTCACATGCCGGGCGATAACATCCCATGATGCCATTTCCTTAGCCTGTGCTAAATCGTCATAACACAGGTTAAAAGCAGCTTGTTTACTCTTTAAACCATCCTGATTTAGCAAGCTGACAAGGGTTTTAAGTAATTCTTTAAGCTCTATCACTATCACGCCCTCACACGAGTACATGTGTCTATTGTGTATGTGTTCTGTGTGTGAGTCAATAAAGTATGTGTGTATTGTGTGTTTAATCTGTGTTTTAGTCAAGGGGTAATGTGTTTAATGTGTGTTTATTGTGTGTTTGATGAATCCACTCAAAGTAAAACACAGGCACGACGGCGATGTATACACGGACATTTCATGTCCGATATAATCGCTGTGCCAAAGGGGATACCCCTTTGAAACCCCGAACTACGTTCTGGTGCGGTTCTACGAACCTTGAAGGATAAGAAAATGGCAGTAGATCGAAAACACGTAATCTCAGTGCGCCTGACAGAGGAAGAGTATGAGCCATTCAAAAAAATCCTCGAATCAACGGAAATCTCTAAGTCTGAGTTTTTTCGCCTGGTTTTGCTCAATCGTCTTACCGATTTGCCATCAAAGCCTAAAGTTACTTCTGACTACAAAAAGTGTCTTTTTTACTTCAACAAGACGAGTAATAACATCAATCAGCTTGCGAAGCGTATTAACATCGACGCCAAAAAAGGTGCTGTTACTGATGCAACCTATCGTCGTTTTATGAATACGCTCATCTCTATCAGTAACTTACTTTCTGGAGCACTGAAATGATTATTCGAATCAGTGGTGGTAATGATGGTGTTGCTGAGTATCTTGAAAATGGACGAAAGGCAGAGCGTGATTTTACTCGTGATGAACTCGATCATCGTTTGATACTCGATGGCAACCTTGACACTACCAACAAAATCATTCAGTCAATAGATAACAATGGTCAAGAACGCTATCTCCACATTACACTTTCATTTCAGGAAAGTGATGTTTCTCATGAAACTCTAAAAGCCGTAACTGAAGAATATAAAAATTTGCTCATGAATGCTTATGACGCAGATGAGTATAGTTTCTATGCTGAAGCCCATTTACCAAAAATCAAAAACATAACAAATAACGCAACTGGTGAACTTGTTGAAAGAAAGCCTCATATTCACATTGTCATACCTGAAACAAATCTTGTAACAGGAAACAAGCTTCTTCCGACAGGAAAAGTTACTATGACTGAGCGTTATCTAGATGCAATACAGGAACATGTTAATTATAAGTTCGATTTAATCAGTCCGAAAGATGTAACCCGAGTAAGTGATAATAACTACGCAAATGTTTTATCTCGCACTAAAGGCGACTTGTATCGGGAACGTAATTCTGATTTTAAAAAACAAATTCTGGAAAGTATCACAAAAGATAATATTACCAGTTTTTCTCAGTTTGGTCATTATCTTAAAGATTATGGCGAAGTAAAACTAAGAAATGCGGGTAAGAGCACGCAATACTACGCAGTTAAAATTGAAGGAGATTCGAAGTACACGAACCTTAAAAGCCCTCTTTTTTCTCAGCAGTATGTTGAAAAACGTGAACTTCAGATAGTTAAACCTACTGAAAATCAGGTTTCTCAGTTAATTAATGACTGGCAACAGCGTGTTTCCCATGAAGTTAAGCATATTTACCCTAAGTCCGAAATTGTGCGCACAGCATATAAATCGCTTAGTGATGAAGACAAGAAGACATTCCTAAAAGAGAGGATTAACAGCTATGAACAAGAAAGAAGATTTCCTTCAGAGAAAGGACGGAAAGATCGTCAGCAGCGAAGTCTTAAACAATCTGCCAAGCCATCTTTATCCAGAAGAGCAAACCGCTTGTCATATATGCCCCAACGCACTTTGGTTTACGGAATTAGGGGTAGTTCAAGACAGCCAGGGAGGGAACGGGAGGGAGCCGGGAGAGAAGCATCTGAGCGTCTTCTGTCGGCTCATGAACACAGTTATTTGGGAGAGTCAGGGACAGAAAGCATTCATGTTGATCAAACAATGCGACGGTACGATGCCGGAGAACGATCCGCACAATCAAGAGGGATAAAGTCAATTCAGGAATCTTCAGTTCTGCATGAAGAGTTTTACCAGCATCTTAACCAAAAAGCGCAGGACAACGAAATAGAGACTATGCGCGAAGTCAGGGAAAATATAGACCCTGAACGGTTCCTATCCACATTATCCCGAAAATATCAGTTAATAGCCACTGATTACAAAATTACGAAAGCTAAGGATGGATCGCCGCGCTTCCAGGTTGGTAAACGTAATATGAATGCTTCTGATTTTTTGACAAAACATATGAATCTTTCCTGGAATGATTCAAAAGCTATTTTGTTAAAAACCTATGCTGAACAGCAAGCAAACGTGCCATTTGAAAAAGCATTGATCCGAAGGTCTTTAACTAAAGAACAAGCAAGAGATAGATTTGATTCTCTTAAGGAAACGAAAAAAGAACTAAAAAATATCCTTAAACTTAACCGTAGTTCTTTGTATAATGAAATTAAAGATTTGCGTAACCAAGTTTATCAGGTTCGCGGTCTTGAAAGAGAAGTGGCCCGTGGTTTGATTGTTTATCACAAGCTTACTGGTCTGGAAATTATTTCTGAAATGGATAAAAAAGGACGTGATTTTCTCACGGATTATCATGCTATCTGGAACGAGGATAAAGATCCTATGAAAGCGCTTCAAAAACTTAAAGAAATAATTAATTTTACTGATGATGAAAACGGAGTAGAGGCGGCTGAAACCACTCTATCAATCAAATCACGCGTTGAGGCACAAAAACGTGTACAGGAATTGCAACGTACCCGTCTCAAAGATTTGGTTCTTCAAAAATCCCAGGATAAACTTGTTTTCCTTAATCCTGAAAGTGAAAAACCTGTTTTCACTGATAAAGGTGTGCGTCTTATCGCCAACAAAGATGCCAGTAACGAGGAAATTGCTCTTATGCTTGAGTATGCAAAAGAGAAGTTTGGTGGCGTTCTCAAGCTTAATGGCGATGATGAGTTTAAGGCGAAGTGCGCATTAATCGCTGCCGAGAAAGACATGAGTATCATTATTAAACCCGAAGAGTTTAATAAAATCATGAAGCAACATAAGGCTGATCTTGTTGCAAACCAAATTCAGCAAGATGATGCTGCACCTGTTTACGTTGAACAAAATGTTTCGAATGGTTCTGAAATGTCTATTGAAGATGTCAAAGCGATGTTGTTCGATAACGAACAACGCCGTATGGCTATGACTGATGATCAGAAACGGCGTGAGTTCGCTGGAGCCGCAGCGGGGCAGGAGAATGAGGTTAGGGCGCAGATTAACGCTGAAATTATAGAATCACGTACTGGCATTGTGTTAGACCCGGCCTCTCTTGTTCAGGATGTAATTGACGCGCATAACGCTACATTGCCTGAAAACACTCAAAGTCAACTTAAAGACCATGAGGTTCGTCAAGGACAGGTTCAGGAACGTGCAATTGATCAGGCCATTTCTTCCCTCATCGGTGAATATGCTCAAAAAGCGGAATCAGAAGGACTGGAGTTCTTTGTGCGAGATGTAGAGCAGGAAATTTCGAGCAAAGATATGACGTTGGATGAAGCCAAAGAGTATCTTGATAAGGAGATCGTTCTAATGAGAACAATCAAAGAAGATATGCACCAGGATAATGAAAACGTTCAAGACTGAGACAATAAAAAAGCCGGGATTTCCCGGCTTTTCTTTCATTTTACTCATAATTTTTTAGATTCAAGAATCCAGTAGTTTTTTTCGTTTTCATCCATTTTCTGAAATGCAGCAAGTGCGGCTTTCAGAATGTCTGTCTGCCCCAATCCTGTGCTGGTAGCGCCCTCATCCATGATATCTATAAACACCTGCTGTAACCTGAAGTTCTTAGGTAAAGCTTTACCAGAGGCAGGGCGGCGATCTCCGTCAGAAATGAATCGGGCCACGTTTGCGCTACTGTTGGTTTCGCTTTCATTTTTATCAGTTGCAGCGGCAACAGGTACGGGAATAGTTGGTACTTTAAGTTTTAAGCCAGCCATGATGTTCATTCCACAATGTGTATTTATGATGTATGTACATTGTAGCTGTTATTCATATTTTTACAATGTACGTACACTGTATTTAGTTAAATTAAATCAATCTCTTTTACCATCAATTCCAGAAGTGCTTTAGCTTTGCTCAGGCTGGTTGCTCGAGAAATCTCATGAACACCCGCGCCCAGGTTGCACGCACCTTCATACACATCGAGATCGGATAATCTGGTTTTAAGGGGTTGAATCCAGACTTCGTTACTCTTTAGTTCCTTCTCAAGTTCGATTGCGTCCGTTACTTTGTTTGGTTTCACGCGCGTCATAAGCACCCAGGGCTTAAGCGAAGGATTGCCATTAGCCTGCACCTGAGCAGTTCGAACCGCTTCAGTGACTTCGCTCAAAGTCCCTGTTTCGAAGCTTGAAGATGGTTTGACCAGCGTAATCAGAATGTCTGCAACAGTAAGCGCACTACGGAACTCAGCACTGTCATGGCCTGGGCAATCTGCTATCACCACGTCTGCCATTTTTTTCAGGCGCTTGATCTCTTTGTTTACATCCCTGCCATATGC
Organism: Citrobacter sp. NCU1; assembly: GCF_010231475.1. Classification (GTDB taxonomy): domain Bacteria; phylum Pseudomonadota; class Gammaproteobacteria; order Enterobacterales; family Enterobacteriaceae; genus Citrobacter_D. Next base: position 7,948 of record NZ_NRDO01000025.1, read on the forward strand.
TTCATGGATAGGAATAGGTGTCAGACCTGCCGCAATTCTCTTTTCATTCCAGTCCATAAGCTCAGGATTTCTATCTGTTTTGAGAATTATTACTCTAAGTTTGTAGAGAACCGTCAGCATCACCGCCAGATTTACAACGGTCGTTGTTTTACCTACGCCGCCCTTGTTTGAACCGATAACTAAAGATTTGCCCATCTCACCCTCCACTGTATGTACATCGTATATAACCACTAATTACACTAGTGTCGTTATGGCGTATATACGATGTAATGTATGTTTGTATATACATGGTATTTATATCACCGCTGCTATACGATGTAAATACACTATACACACATATATGTAATTCCATTGTATTTACGTTTGTGTATGTACGAAGGATTTACGGAGGGGGGGGGAAGTTAAAGGCCGGGGAGTGGTCGCCCCCGGCCTTAGTTACGTTTCCGTCACGCTAAGAAGAACATGCGGATCATTTTGTGAGCAAGCGCCGCGCGGTCTGCGCGTCGTAGCTGAATGACAGGCCGTTTCCGGTCAGCACATCGAGCGAGAACACGCGCGTATACACTTCGGTACTCCGGGCATAGCGATGCCCCAGCAGCCCCTGTAACACCTTTTCCGGGACGCCGCTCATGAGTAAATGCATGGCGAACGAGTGCCGGAAGGTGTGCGGCGTGACCGTGATCGGAAACGTTACCCCGTCACTTTCTGCGCGGCGTACCGCGCTGTTCAGCCAGTTCAGCGGCGTCTGCCGGGACTTCACTTCCCACACCGGAACATGCCTGACCCGCTTTCGCCAGGTGGCGAGGTATTCCCGCATCCGTTGCACGTAGGCGGCATCGAGCAGCGGCACTATCCTGATCCCCGGCTCAGGCGGTTTGCGGTAGCGCGGATCGGGGTGCCGGGTGTCAGCATCAGCGGCAGGGCGCCCGCGCCCCCGGACGGCTTCCCGGTTACGCTGTTTCAGGGTTTTCAGCACCACCACGGCCTGCGGGTGGCGGCGTGACGGCTCCAGCGTAAAACAGGCAGGTGTCAGCGCCAGCGCTTCATTGAGTCGCGCCCCGGTATTCCACAGCGTTTCAAAATACATCCGGGCGGTGAGATCATCGATATAGGAAAGCAGTAACCCGACTTCCGGCGCGAGCAGGTATTTCGGCAGATCTGCGCCGAGGTGCGCGGCATAGTCCCGCATTGTCCTGGCGGCATCGAGCGACCACGACCCGGCAATGCTGCCCGGTACGGTGGCGCTGGGTGAGATCTGAAAATTTCCGGCAGGTAAGTGACTCAATTTTTAAATCTCCGCATCCTCAGAAAATCCCGCTGCCGCCTCCGGGCAAGCCCTCCGTTGTCCGGGCGTTCAGCCATACACAAACAAGTTGCGCATGGCTTCGCTTCCCCCTGGTAAGAGCCGGTACTCAGATCGCAGGGCAGGGAGTTAATCAGCCAGGCGGCGCGGTGTCATTATTATGGCGTAGCGGGCGGCGCAGTCCGAGGACAATAAATCCGATCACCAAAATAAAAATTGGACATTTTTTCCGATAGTGCCGTTTTGTCCGGGCGGTGTGTGCCGGGAACCCGGCGGTAACGGGCGGCAGGTGCGCCTCGTTGTACTGGTTAGCCCAGGATACAGGCACGGAGGCCGAAGATCAGCACCACATATAGTGATCGTAATGATGTATGTTGTAACTAAAATAAGAGGGGAGGGACACTGGACAAAAATGGCTGTATGTCTAACGGGCGGGGGAATTAAACGAGGGGCGTAAAAAGGCCGCTGGCGCGGCCTGATTTGTTACTGAGGAAGATTAGGCCACTTACCACCATGTTCCATGATCGCCTTGATAGAAGCCTCTGCGAAATCATGGCTGTACTCACCCCAATACCGTTTTGTAATGGAGCCGTCCAGTACCTGAATGAAAGCGAACAATTTCCCCTGACTATCAGCCAGAATACACTTGCAGGCTTTATTCCCACTGTCATAAACGAGGCCATTCACTTCAACTCTGATCTGCATAGTATTGATCCATTAGCTGTTTTTACTAGCATACAGCGGTTTTGCTGAAAGTCACCACTGTATAGAAACTCATGTCGCATTTTGGCTCACATCCATCTGGACAGAAGACGCTGTATGTCTAACTGCCGGAGGAATTAACAGAGGGAGCGCGAACACGTCACATTCTGGCACATGCCACATTTTGTGGCGTGTTAACCCGGAGCCGGGAACAGGCCAGCGGCGCTGGCGACCAGTGCGCGGCGATCTGCCCGGACACGTCGCCCGGAGCGCGTGAAATCTTGTTCAAAAATACTGGAGCGGTCGCAGCGCGATCAGCTGATGGCCAACGCGCTCGAGGCGCAACCGGCGCGAACACGATTTGTTGTTTAACAGTGAGTTAGGTTGTTTGCGGTGCGAAAAATATCGGTGAGTATTTTTGATGAAGTCAGTAACGGCGGTGCGCTACGTGAAATCTGCGATTCTGGCAGGGGGATTGGAGGCAAGAATTTGCGAGAGAACGCCGGAAAACAGGCCGCTGGCGCGGCCTCACCTTGCCAATTACCAGCCATGAGGGTAACAAGGCCATGAGAGCCACGCATCATAAACACGGTTGTTACCGCAAGCAGCAGCGTAGATCCCACGATCAGCAAAGAAATAGACAGGGGAATTAATATGTTCGTTTTCACCATCCATTTCTATATGACCAACGGTGACTGTCTCATCATTAAGAAATCCATTCATATAGTCGCCCGGTTTAATGGCGTTAACTGACCATGCCTGTTCTATTAATTCTCTTCTTGTCGCCCGACATGCAAATCCACGGCAAACATCACTATTAGGATACACAGACTCACCGTGTTCACTCAGTTGAGTAAATTGCTTATAATTATCTTCCGGGATAGTCTCAACATGTTTTAAGACTATATTAATAAACTCTTCACTAAACTTATCCATTACACCGTTCCTCATTATTAACCCATAGTCGAAGGGCATAAAAAAGACCGCTTATGCGGTATGAAAAGTAACTTTCATTATATGCCGTAATTTGGCTACACCAATAACCATCATCATGACGAGTGATATTACTTGCAACAATATAACAGATATTGTCACTACGTCATTCAAACCTAATAAAATAGTCACCACGGAACTAATACTTAAGCCTATCGAAACGAGGCTAACGGGTATGATACGGAATCGCTCAAACCATCCTGAAAAGATAAAACCAGTGGCGATAGCGGCAAACAATACAACAATCGTGAAAAAGGTGGATTCAAACCACATCAGGAAACTCCATTTTGAAATGATATGTATATACAGTATCGGCACTGATTTCTTTTAATCGAACTAAATTTCATAAATTTACAATAACACTAAACCGCGTAAAGACTCGGAACTGGACGGAAAACGCTGTATGTCCAGGTGCCAGGGGAATTTCTACCCGGCAGTTGAGATCTGCCCGGAGAGATGCAGCCAGTGTCCCGGACACGTCGCCCGGAGCGCGGGAAATCTTGTTCAAAAATACTGGAGCGGTCGCAGCGCGATCAGCTGATGGCCAACGCGCCCGAGGCGCAACCGGCGCGAACGTGATTTGTTGTTTTACAGTAGCTTAGGTTGTTTGCGGTGCGAAAAATATTGTTGAGGTTTTTTGACAGAGGCTGTAACGGCGGTGCGCTACGTGAAATCTGAGATTTTAGCAGGGGGATTACAGGCCAGAATTTACGTAGCGCAGCCATGTTATCCACAAAAACGGGGGATAAGGATGGGGATGAAATGTATAACGGTGCGGGGAATTAAACGAGGGGCGTAAAAAAGGCCGCTGGCGCGGCCTCAGAGGTCATGCTGAGTGATCGTCTGTGCTATCGAATAAACTCGCAAGCTCTGAAATATTTCCCGCGAGGTAACTTTTCTCCCGGCTGCAATTTATCCACCCAAAATTCAAACGCCGGATTAGAATCTTTGCATACAGAAATTCTAATAGGATTTAGATGCACTTTAAGGGAAGCATTCTGCCCTGCTGCATTATTTCTGACTTTTACCATTATTAATTCCTCTTATTTATTAATCGCGTTTATCTATTAACTTTGCTATATGCGGTCAAGCGAAACAAGTTTTTCAAATTTTTCCAGCGCGTCATCTCTGTATTTTACTTTTTCATCCCGAACCTTATTATCAGACTCGGCCTGAATCAACACAGAAGCTAACCGCCGCCAGAGATTTAACACGCCAAAAGCCCAGTTATAATAAATTTCCTTCCCCCATTGTTCCTGGGCGTTTATGGCATCCTGCATGTGCTCAGTCATTAACTTTTCTGCTTCTTCGGTGATCTGTTTTATATCCATCGCTCAATCCCTCTGAAATCACATTATATTAATGCTAATGTACGCATACACTAGCATTAACTATTGATAGCACCTTTCTTTTTTCGCAGCGTCTTGATCTCTTTCTGATACCTTATTTTCGCTTTTGCAATGTCTGATAACGTTTCAGACCAGTATTTAGCCGCAGACTGGCGGTAACGTTCAGCCACATCATTAATGCGTTCCATATTGCTGTCAGCACTGCGATCTACACGCTGTTTTTTACCGAATACCTCAACAATCAGTGACTGGCTTCCTTTGCGCTGGAAAAGGCTGGCGCACAGACGCTTAACGACCAGCGGTGTCAGGTCGAGGTTGCTGTTTATCGCCATATCAAAAATGAACTCAATCATCTGTGAGGTTTTATAGTTCTTCACCGCAGCACTCAACCGGGCGGCACGTTGTGGCGCTTCCCACGTATCATCCCGGTAGTTCACGATCTCGTTATGATAATCCGCTTCAAGCCGTTCCAGCGGGTAACGGCAATACTGGTTGAAATATACCAGGGATTCACGGAGCGAACCTGCTGTGTCCTGTTTCATCCCCCCCCCTAATGTTAATGCTAATGTACGCATACGTTAGCATTAACATTAACCAATGACAACTGGACAGAATTACCTGTATGCCCAGGTGACGAGGGAATTACTACCCGGCAGTTGAGATCTGCCCGGAGAGATGCCGCCAGTGTCCCGGACACGTCGCCCGGAGCGCGGGAAATCTTGTTCAAAAATACTGGAGAGGTCGCAACGCGATTCAATTACCTAGATTTATAAATATGCCATGATTCAAGAGCCTGATTAACAGCCCAAACCCATGCAATACTAAATCCGATACCTAAGCCAACCTTATTAGTTATCTGATATGCTTGATATTCATTATAGTGTAATACGATGTCAGCTAAATTACTTAAACTAAGCATTGAAAAAATCAATGCACAAATACCATGAAACAAAAACCAGATCATATTATTCATGATTAACCTCCAACACTCACCTGTCACTTAAACATGAAAAGTAGTGATTTTAACCGTATTTTGTCGCGTATTAAGCAAAGCGCGTATTCTTTCCTCTTTTCGAAAAAATTGCCACGCGGCAATTTCTCTCCTAACGTAAGCCGCTGACTCCAGTCCTTGAATGCCGGGTTGCCTTTATATATGTCACCAATGTACATGACGGAAGCATTAGCGCGAAAAACTGACTTAATCATATCTGGTGTTATTGATTGTGGCGCTGCCTCAATTTTGGTTTCAGACGGAGTTCCGATATTAAATCGTTTCATTTTCTTGCCCTTCTCTCAGTAATGGAATGCGCTCGCGATCTAAAACTTTCATAAACTCTTCTTTCTGCCTTTCAATTTCCCGGCTTAACTCATAACTCTGATACTTATTTTTTTTGATTAATTCAATCTCTAGTTGTGAGGCGAGTTCAAACCACAGTGAACGCGCCCCCCATGCAGCATTATGAAACATTTCCGCAACGCCTCTAGAATCTGTCTTTATGGCTTCGTTCATATAATCATTTATACGTTCTGCGGTGATTTTTGTTATTTCTTCATAATTCATTAGCACACCTCCACTTTTAAAGTACCTGGTGACGATTATACCCCATTTCATTTTTACCTGTCGGGGTAATTCTCATAGTGTCCAGACCATTCACGACCCGATGATCAGGCATGATGTATGACTTATTAAATAAAGCTTTTGCTGAGACAGTACAATTTATTTTATCTGTACCGATGAAAAAACGCCCTTTGCTGTCACGCCAAAGAGTTACCCCAGCGCTCATTTCCCGAAGAATTTTCAATTGTCCCTTTGGCATCCACCAACCCGCCATATCATTACCCTTTGAATAACATTAGCAAACCCAAACAGACTGAAAGAAAGACAGCCACGCCGCCAAGAATCATAATAATCGCCAGAAGCTTGCCCTGACCTTCGCTTAACAGATTATCCATGATCAACCACCAACAAGGCTTTTTAACGGAATGCCGAACATTGCATGTAATTTTCTAATCATTGGCAGCGTCAGATTACGTTTTCGATTAAGCACTTCATAAACACGGTTAGATTTGCCAATTGCTGGTTCCAGATCTTTCACCGTTAAACCCTGCTGCTCCATTCTGAATTTGATGGCTTCAACAGGATCAGGGGCTTCAATTGGATAGTGTTTCTTTTCGTACTCATTAATCAGTACGCACATGATTTCAAAAAAATCCCCCTCCGGTGTATCGGCGGGAGGTTCATTATCAAACATAGGCTCTACGGCACGTAATGCCGCTTCATAGTCCTGTTCGGTTTTAATAGGTTTAATCTGCATATGGTTTACTCCAGGCTGACTGTCTCAGCATCTATTCTGTCATACTCTTTATGCGTACCGATGAATTTAATAAACATCCACCCGCGCTGGTATGCAATGGCAACAATTAACCGATAGTCATTTCCCTTGATATTGAACACCACCCGCCTGTTTTTAAGAATACTGGCGCTGCGGTATTGTTCTTTAATTTCTGCCGGAGATTTCCACTCAGCTTTGCTGGCTTCATCCACCCAGGCTTTTAGCGGCTGTTCTGCATCAGGATTCGCCGTCCAGAAATCCCTCAGTGTCTTGATAGCGATTATCTTCATGCAGTTATAATAGTCCCATTTCGGGACTGAGGCAAGATTTTTTCATCCCACAATGGGACTTTATAGTTTGGACAGAAAGCGCTGTAGGTGATGCTGCCAACTTACTGATTTAGTGTATGATGGTGTTTTTGAGGTGCTCCAGTGGCTTC
>NZ_NRDO01000026.1 GCF_010231475.1 Citrobacter sp. NCU1
CTCAAAGCTGAAAGCTTTACTGAACCCCCAGCCTAGCTGGGGGTTTTCTATAGACAAAAAAAACCGGGATTCACCCGGTTTTTAGCAGCGTCATTGAATTACGGTTTTGCGACAAAACCGATCGCTTCATATACCGCTTTCAGGGTGACGGAAGCGCGGGCACTGGCCTTTTCAGCCCCTTCCTTCATCACTTTCTGCAGGAATGCTTCATCATTGCGGTAGCGGTGATAACGCTCCTGCAGTTCAGTCAGCATACCGGAAACCGCGTCCGCCACTTCACCCTTCAGATGGCCGTACATTTTGCCTTCGAAGTGTTGTTCCAGCTCAGGGATACTCTGGCCGGTTACGGCAGAGAGGATATCCAGCAGGTTAGAAACACCGGCTTTATTCTGGATGTCGTAACGCACCACTGGCGGCTCGTCGGAGTCGGTCATCGCACGTTTGATTTTCTTCACAACAGATTTCGGGTCTTCCAGCAGGCCGATCACGTTGTTACGGTTGTCGTCCGACTTAGACATCTTTTTCGTCGGCTCCAGCAGCGACATCACGCGTGCACCGGATTTCGGAATGAACGGCTCTGGCACTTTGAAGATATCGCCGTAGATGGCGTTAAAACGCTGGGCGATGTCGCGGCTCAGCTCCAGGTGCTGTTTTTGATCTTCACCGACCGGAACCTGATTGGTTTGGTACAGCAGAATGTCAGCCGCCATCAGAACCGGATAATCAAAAAGACCGGCGTTAATGTTCTCTGCGTAACGCGCTGATTTATCTTTGAACTGCGTCATACGGCTCAGTTCGCCGAAATAGGTGTAGCAGTTCAATGCCCAACCCAGTTGCGCATGTTCCGGAACGTGGGACTGAACGAAAATGGTGCTTTTCTCAGGATCGATACCGCACGCAAGGTAGAGCGCCAGCGTATCCAGCGTCGCTTTACGCAACTGCTGCGCATCCTGACGCACGGTGATGGCATGCTGGTCAACGATGCAGTAGATGCAGTGGAAATCATCTTGCATGTTCACCCACTGACGCAGCGCACCCATGTAGTTGCCAATGGTCAATTCACCTGAGGGCTGTGCGCCACTAAAAACGATGGGCTTAGTCATTTTTCAATTCCTGATTTTCGCTTTGCAAAAGCCCGAGAGCGGGCAGAAGGTCATTAATACTGTCGTAAACAACGTCAGGCTGGCTAAGGTCAATCGCTTCACCGTAGTTATAGCCATACGTCAGTCCCACAGACGGACAGCCTGCGGCAGCCGCTGCCTGAATATCATTTCGTGAATCGCCCACGAAAAGCATTTGCTCAGGCGCAATACCCATGCGGCTTGCGACGAGCAGTAGCGGGTCCGGATGCGGTTTTTTGTTCTGCACGTCGTCACCACCGATGACCACGCTAAAATATTTGGCGATATCCAGCGCTTCCAGCAGAGGCGCAACAAATGGCGTCGGCTTGTTGGTGACCAGACCTAACGGTAACCCGTTGGCATGTAATGCACCCAGCGTATCCGCAACGTTGGGGAACAGGAAAGTCCCCTCTTCTGCCACATCCGCATAATAACGGTCGAACAGCTTACGCAAAATACGCACCTGTTCTTCAGCAGGGATATCGTCATCAACAGGCGGTTTGCCCATTGTCTTACGCTGCATTGCCCGCTCCTGGCGAGACCAGGTCAGTGCGCGTTCCATCAGAACATCTGCGCCGTTACCAATCCAGGTAATAACGCGCTCTTCACCTGCCGTCGGCAGTTCCAGCGCATACAACGCCATATCTACCGCAGCGGTTAATCCCGGTGCGCTGTCGACCAGCGTCCCGTCGAGGTCAAATGCAACGCCCCGAATATTCTGCAATTTATCCATGACTTACCTTCGCCAGTTCACGGCGCATTTCATCTATCACTTTTTTGTAGTCTGGCTGGTCGAAGATGGCAGAGCCAGCCACAAACATATCCGCGCCAGCCGACGCGATTTCACCGATGTTGTCCACCTTGACGCCGCCATCCACTTCCAGACGGATGTCGTAGCCGGATTCATCGATACGACGACGCACTTCACGCAGCTTCTCCAGCGTCTGTGGAATGAAGGACTGACCGCCGAATCCCGGGTTAACGGACATCAACAGGATCACATCCAGCTTGTCCATCACGTAGTCCAGATAGCTGAGCGGCGTAGCCGGGTTGAAGACCAGGCCGGCTTTGCAACCATGCTCTTTTATCAGTTGCAGGGTACGGTCTACGTGTTCGGAAGCTTCCGGATGAAAAGTAATGATGTTGGCACCTGCGGCGGCGAAATCCGGCACAATGCGATCAACCGGCTTCACCATCAGATGTACGTCAATAGGCGCTGTAATACCGTATTTACGCAGGGATTTCAGCACCATCGGTCCGATCGTCAGATTCGGCACATAGTGGTTATCCATGACATCAAAATGCACGACATCAGCACCGGCAGTCAGTGCTTTCGCGGTGTCCTCACCCAGGCGAGCAAAATCAGCCGACAGAATTGAGGGGGCAATCAAATACTGTTTCATCCGCTTCTCCTTGAGAATTATTTTTTCGCGGGCGAAACGACTCCTGGTTGGTACAGAGCCAGCAGTTCGTCCACCTTTTTTCGTGTGCCGCCGTTGCTGCTTATACTGCGCCGCACTTTAACCTGAAAATGTTTCGCCGCTTTATACCACTCACGGGTATCGGGCGTGTCATGGTTCGAAATTAACACTGGGATCCGCTTACTGACCAGCTTTTCTGCCATCTCTGCCAGATGCGCCTGCTCTCTGGGGCTGAAGCTGTTGGTATGATAAGCGGTAAAATTCGCCGTCGCAGAAAGCGGCGCATAAGGCGGATCACAATAGACCACTGAGTCTGCATCCGCACGATCCATGCACTCTTCATATGAAAGGCAATGAAACTCTGCATTTTTCGCTTTGTCGGCAAAGTGATACAACTCCGCTTCCGGGAAGTAGGGCTTCTTATAACGGCCAAACGGCACGTTAAATTCCCCGCGCAGGTTATAGCGGCACAGTCCGTTATAGCCAAAACGGTTCAGATACAAAAACAGTACCGCACGGCGGAACGGATCCTGACAAGCGTTGAATTCCTCGCGGAACTGATAGTAAACCTCAGCCTGATTTGTCTCAGGGGTAAACAGCTCACGGGAAGCCTGCACATACTCATCGGCACGTGACTTCACGATGTTATAGAGGCTTATGAGGTCGCTGTTGATATCGGCGAGGATATAACGAGAAAAGTCGGTGTTGAGAAACACCGACCCGGCACCCACGAAGGGTTCAACCAGACACTCACCCGGTGGCAAATGCCGTTTAATATCATCAAGCAGGGGGTATTTCCCCCCTGCCCACTTCAAAAAAGCGCGATTTTTTTTCATGCTGACTAACTAATTACACCTTCTCCGGCTGTGGAGAAAGCTCCGACAGCATCCTGCGCTTTAATAACATTACTTCAGATCGGCCTGAACCTGATGCAACGGTTTTGCCCACGGGTTTTTCGCCTGCACATCGGCTGGCAGTGTAGACACCGCACGTTTCGCATCGTCTTTCGAGGCATACACGCCCGTGACCAGAACATACCACGGTTGACCGTTACGCGTCGTCTGATACACCACAAAGTTTTTCAGGTTCTCTTTCTTCGCCCAACTGTTCAGGTTGTCGTAGTTAGAGGAGCTGCTGAGCTGCAGGGTGTAATGACTACCCGGCGCAGATTTTAACGAGCCGACGTTACCTGCACTTTTCCCACCAGCGGCGGTTGTTGTCGCAGCAGCCGTCGGTGCAGTTTGCGTAGGTTGTGCTGTTTGAGCAGGTGCGGACGTCGTGCTGGCTGTTGCTTTCGGGGCAACCGTTGTAGCCGGTGCAGATGTTACTGCAGGGGCTTTCGTCGTTGTCGCCGGAGCAGTGGTTTTCGCCTGCGCGACAGGTTTCGGTTCAGTGGCCGTCGCTTTCACCGTAGTCTGCGATTTCTTCGGCTCGATCACTGCCTGTTTGCGTTCCGGACGCGTAGTGGTGGTACGAGCTGCAGGTTCGGTCGTCTCCTGACGCGTCGCATTGCCGTTACGAATTGGCGCAACTGTCGCCGGTTCAGTCGGCAGAGTGGAGTTAACCACCACATTGTTAACCTGGCTCTGGTTTTGCGGCTGCGAGAGCGCATTGTTCAGGTCGCCCTGAACTTCAACACGTTGCTGGCCTTCAGTCGTTGCAGGCGCTTGACCTTCGGTCGGCGTGGACGAAATTGGCGGCAAGGAGACATCTTGCGGTGCATTACCGGCGGTTTGCTCAGCAGATGTTGCACCCGGCGCAGGCTGGGTTGCATTCGCTTGATCGGCGGTATTGCCAGAAAGATCGATACTCTTCTCGCCAGAAGCGGTTTGCTCGCTTGAAGAGGAGGTTGAAGGAGCCTTCAGCGCAGAGCCGATTCCGATAATCAACAGCAGCAGCACAAGAACCCCAACACCCATCATCATGTACTGACGGGAAGCCGGTTTACTGACCGCTTTTTTGCGCTTGCGCGGACGACGCTCTACACGCTCTTCATCATCCACCGCATCATCATCGGATTCGTAATCTTCTTCAGGCTCGACATCCTGCTCCTCATTGCGGTCTTTACGCGCACGTGTCGGGCGATGATCGTCCGCATCCAGATCGACATCATCAAAGTTGATCTGCGGCTCACCACGTTCAGAAGATTGACGAGAACGACCAGTACGACGATCGCTGGGATCGGGTTTCAGCTCGTCTTCTGGTTTGAATTCATCCATTTAACACCCCACTCAAAGGTTAATGCTTACAACGTTGCAGTTAACCTGAAGCTAAAAGACCCAATAATTGCGGTCTGACCTTTCTTGTTGTTACGCCTGCTGGCAATCAGCAATCGCGCTAAGAACCACTTCGTGCGACACTCCGCCGCGGACTTCACTCTTCCCTATTGCCAGCGGGAGAATTAAACGCATTTCGCCCGCCAACACTTTTTTATCACGCAGCATGTGCGGCAGATACGCCTGAGCGGACATCTCGCGAGGCCCTTTAACAGGTAATCCAGCCCGCGCAAGCAACGCAATAATGCGCTGTGTATCAGTTGCACTAAACTGACCCAGACGTTCTGAGGTACGCGCAGCCATCACCATACCTGCTGCGACGGCTTCACCGTGTAACCAATTGCCATAACCCATTTCGGCTTCGATGGCATGACCAAACGTATGCCCCAGATTCAGTAAAGCACGTAAGCCCATTTCGCGCTCGTCTGCAGCAACAACTTCTGCTTTCAGCTCACAACAACGGCGAATACAGTACGCCATCGCCGCGCCATCCAGATGCAACAACGCATCCAGATTTTCCTCCAGCCAGCTGAAGAACGCCCCATCCAAAATGATGCCGTATTTGATGACTTCCGCCAGACCCGACGCCAATTCACGCGCGGGAAGCGTTTTCAGACAGTCGAGATCCACCACCACGGAAGCAGGCTGATAGAACGCGCCAATCATGTTTTTACCGAGGGGATGGTTTACAGCGGTTTTGCCGCCAACGGAGGAGTCAACTTGCGACAGCAGGGTCGTTGGAACCTGGATAAAACGGACGCCGCGCTGATAGCTCGCCGCAGCAAAACCGGTCAGATCGCCAATCACGCCGCCACCAAGGGCTACAAGCGTGGTATCGCGACCGTGCGGTTTTTGCAGCAGAGCCGTAAAGACCGTATCAAGCACCGTCAGGCTTTTATACTGCTCGCCATCGGGAAGAATAACGCTATCAACGTTAACACCCGCCTGTTCAAGTACGCCGCGAATCTTATCAAGATAAAGAGGAGCCAGAGTTTCGTTGGTGACCAACATAACCTGCTCGCCCGATTTCAGCGGTAAGAATGAAGCTGGTTCGTTAAACAAACCAGCCGCGATGGTGATAGGGTAACTACGTTCCCCGAGAGTGACTGTAATCCTCTCCATGACGCGACATCCACCTTAATGACTTGTACCCGCAGGCAAGTGTGTATTAAGCCAGAATCAGTTGCTTTCCAGCATATGAATAATCTGGTTTGCTACGACTTTGGCGCTCTGATCGTCGGTACGAATGGTCACGTCGGCAATCTCTTCATACAGAGGATTGCGTTCGTCGGCCAACGCTTCCAGAACTTCACGAGGCGGAGCTTCGACCTGCAACAGCGGACGTTTTTTATCGCGCTGCGTACGCGCAAGTTGTTTTTCGATCGTCGTTTCAAGATAGACCACGACGCCACGCGCGGAGAGACGATTACGGGTTTCACGTGATTTTACAGAGCCACCGCCGGTTGCCAGCACAATACCCTGTTTTTCCGTCAACTCGTTGATGACCTTCTCTTCACGATCGCGGAAGCCGTCTTCACCTTCTACATCGAAGACCCAGCCCACATCAGCTCCGGTTCGTTTCTCAATCTCTTGATCAGAATCGTAAAATTCCATATTGAGTTGTTGAGCTAACTGGCGCCCAATAGTGCTTTTTCCGGCACCCATAGGCCCAACCAGAAAGATATTGCGTTTCTCTGCCATTTTTTCGGTACTACTAAGACTATTCGTTAATGATAAACCCGCTTCGCAGATACCCAGCGCAGCAGGACATGAACTGAAACCTCATAAGATATTGCGAGAGTCAGGCTGAAAATTATCTCAATACTCAAGCTGGTTTGGCAACTGAATAAATTACCAAACCCCGTGCATTTCCGGTCGCGGCAAACCAGCAGTCTCATAAACACCGAACCCAGCGACGCATCGCGAAGTCAGATAACACGAAACCAGCCAACTATTTTGCCGCTTGAAAGGCGAAGAGTAATCACGGGTGCGTAAGCAACGAAAAGTACTGACTCTCAAATCGGTACTCCTTGTATGCTAAATACACCCCCACGTCAAATCCCTGAAACGTGTTCAGCGTAAAAACAACGGTATTTTATGCATAAATCACTCTGTCGATACCAGCCTGGGTGTAATGAACACCACCAGTTCACGTCGTTCATCTTCTTTACCATCGTGGCTAAAAAAATGGCCAAGCCAGGGAATATCCCCTAGCAATGGGACACTATCCTTGCCTGATTTTTTCTTTTGAGAAAAAATACCGCCCAGCGCCAACGTTTCACCGTTTTTCACCTCAACCTGGGTTTCGATCTCCTGTTTATCGATGGCCAGCACTTCGCCATCGGCCTGTTGCAACACCTGCCCGGGCATATTCTGACTAATGCGTAGCTTCAAACGAATGCGCCCTTTCTGTAACACTGTCGGTGTCACCTCCATCCCCAACACCGCTTCTTTAAATTCCACAGAAGTCGCGCCGCTTTCACCGCTGGAAACCTGATAGGGGATCTCACTCCCCTGCTTGATACTTGCCGGTTGTAAATGCGAAGCGAGCAGGCGTGGGCTGGCGATAATGTCGAGTTGCTGCTTTTGCTCCAGCGCCGAAAGCTCCAGATCCAACAGTCGCCCATTAATGCGTCCGATGTTAAACCCAACGCGCGTCGTCGCCGTGGCAACGGAGAGATCGGTGGTCATCGTGGTCACATCTCCCACGCCTCCAGCCTGCTGGGCATCCGCAAGCGTCCATTTAACGCCCAGCTCACGTAAACTCTTTTCGTTAATGGTGACAATATGCGCCGCCAGCTCAACCTGTGCGACAGGCAAATCCATCTGTTCCACCCATTTCTCTAACGTGGTCAACGCAACCGTGTTATCGCGAAGCAATAACCTGTTGGTACGCTTATCCACCGTGATGCTGCCTTTTGTACTCAGCAGTTTTTCACCGACTTTCGCCAACTCTGTCGCATCGGCGTATTGCAGAGGAATATTGCGGTTTTCCAGTGGCATTGTTGCCTGCTGCTGCGCCCGTTCAGCCTCCTGACGCGCCATCATTTCTTGCTGCCTGGCCGCCGTCTGAACATGCAAAATCACCCCTTCCTGGCGTAACACTAGCCCGGCGCTTTTCGCTACGGTTTGCAACGCCAGCGCCCACGGAACCTCCGTCAGATGGAGTGACACCGATCCACTCACGTCCGGCGAGATCACCATATTTTTCTGCTCCTGTTCTGCAAGCGCCTGCAACACCTGAGCCACCGGAACGTCATCCACCATTAGCGTTACGTTTTGCGCTTTTCCCGCTTGCGCTGTCTGCATGACGGTCATCAGCGCGGCGGCCATCCATAGTTTCATCCCTTTCTCCTTGTCGTTGCCACTGCCACTGTGATGGCTCACAGTTTTCCCCAAGTTCGAGCGTCAACGTTTGTGTTGTCAGTTGGGAAATTCGCCACCCGTTATCCAGTGGCTCGAGAGGCTCCACCCGGTGCCATTTCTGCTGACTGTCTTTGACAATGCCGATCAGTTTTCCCCCCTGACTTACCGCCCCCTGAAAGCGCCATTGCAAGAGTTCACTCGTCTTGCAACGGTCTTCTGGTGGTTTGAAAGGATCACGCATACCCGTCAGCGTCACCAGAGAAAGGCAAACCAACAGCCAGCGTTTACTCCTCATTCAGACGCTCCAGTTCCAACGTCAGCAATAACGCTGACTTTTCCACGTTCAGTGAAAACCGACGTACGCTCATCCCACATGCCGCCAGTCGAACAAAGACGTCAGGAATCGCCTCCCAGATCGAGGTCAATGCCATCTCGCCGCCTTCTGCAGAAGGCAACCAGTGAACAAGACGACGATGTGACGTCTGAAAATCCAGCGGAGAAAAAGGAAGAAGCTTTTCATCTGGAGCAATGCGGGCCTCACCGACCGATGCCATCTGTCGGTACTGTGATCTCCACTGCTGTTGCACGGTTGCCCGCTGCTGAACTAATGCTTCTCGCTGTACGCGAAGCGCTGGCCCGCCCAAATAAAACAGGCATATAAAGAGCAGGCTCCCCAGACAGACGTTCCCGGCACTCCAGCAGAGAATTCGGGTTCGGGGCGCTAGCACGCACCAGGCATCAAAGAGAGCGTTCATGCAACACACTCTTTTTTAACTGATAGTGAAACTGCCAGCGTCCCTGAGCATCCTGTCGTGTTGCTCCAGTGTTGCTTAACTCGAACATCGGCAGATGACGTAACATCGCTTCCAGCGCACGTAACGCGGAAAAGGTCAGCGCGTTTCCTTCCAGCTCAAGCGTCTCCTGTTGGTAAGCCATGCGGGTGAACCACGCCTGCTCAGGCATCTGATGCGAAATCACGTCCAGTACCGACTGCCAACAACACATCTGGGCGCGCCGCATTTGTCGTTGCCACACCTGCTGGCGCTGTTGGTGCTGTTGTTCCAGACCCCGCTTTCTCGTCGCCAGCGCGGCGGCCCGTGTTTGCTCGGCTTCCAGCAGAACCACGTTGGTTCTGGCATCCTGCCCTGTAACACTGCAAACACTCAGTGCAATAACGGTGAATAACAGCAGCGAACCGCCGAACAAAACAGCCCAACATCGCAGACACGCCATCCGTCGCGAGCGACGCCAGGGCATAAAATTGATCGCTGGGCTCATCAACGCATCTCCCCCATTGCAAGGCCGAGGGAGATTGCAAAAGCATGCCCCTGCGGCGGAATGGGGGGCTGGCGTACGGACACGGCTTCCCAGGGTTCAAAACCGTCTGCGCCACACATCACCAATGTGTCGGGAGGCATTGACAAGGCGGCGGCGAGAGCCTCAAGGCTGCAAATCTCTTCGGCGGTTTTACGCCCCCATGCATAGCGTGTCGCCCACAACCACTGCACGTCATCACGCCATACCAGACACTGCTGTCCCGACGCTAAATACGGAATAAATCGTTGTAACGCACAGGCATCAGGCGTGACAGCAGTCACCCGCACCTTTAGCGTTTGCATAAGTGTCAGTAACGTCGAGACCTCCTTGCTTTGCGCAGCCGTCACAGTGAACGACGAACTTAACGTATCCTCGCTATAGTCAAAACGTAGGGAGTCAGGGTCCATGTCCAAATCACGCGCCATCGAACCGGTTAACCACGCTGTCTGCTCTCGTTCCCGCAGCGCCATTGCCGGGCGCGGAAAGCTTCTTTGCAGTGTTCTGCTGGAGGGAAATGAGAGGTGGATGGCGTGCTGATGAGGAAGCTCCCGGCTCCACGGTTGAAGTGTCGCGGCAAGCTGTTCAGGATTGCAAATGTAACCCTCTTTGAGGACGAGCTGGTCGAGCGGCATACGCCACCAGCGTTGTAAAAGCCAGCCCGATGCGCTGCGAACAACAGCAACTGCCAGTACCTCCTGCGGTTGAATATGAAGGCCTATTTGCCAGAACCGGAAAGCCATAGCTGATGATCTCCTTATCACCCGTCACTCTAACGGGTATATCAATGCGTCTGGCTTGCCTTTATACTACCGCGCGTTTGTTTATAAACTGCCCAAATGACACTAAATGGGAAATCTCCAGTGAAGTTCGTAAAGTATTTATTGATCCTTGCAGTATGTTGCATCCTGCTGGGAGCAGGCTCGATTTATGGTCTCTATCGCTATATCGAGCCGCAACTACCTGACGTCGCGACGTTAAAAGACGTACGTTTGCAGATTCCGATGCAGGTTTATAGCGCGGAGGGCGAACTGATCGCGCAGTATGGCGAGAAACGTCGAATCCCGGTCACACTCAACCAAATGCCGCCCGTCATGGTGAAAGCCTTCATCGCCACAGAAGACAGCCGCTTTTACGAGCACCACGGTGTGGACCCTGTCGGGATCTTCCGTGCGGCAAGCGTAGCGCTGTTCTCTGGTCATGCGTCGCAAGGGGCGAGTACCATTACTCAACAGTTGGCGAGAAACTTCTTCCTCAGTCCGGAACGGACGCTAATGCGTAAAATTAAGGAAGTGTTCCTTGCTATCCGCATTGAGCAACTCCTGAGCAAAGATGAGATCCTCGAACTCTATCTGAACAAAATTTACCTCGGTTACCGTGCCTACGGTGTGGGTGCCGCAGCGCAGGTCTATTTTGGTAAAACCGTTGACCAGCTCAGCCTGAGTGAAATGGCGGTCATTGCCGGTCTGCCAAAAGCCCCTTCTACGTTTAACCCGCTTTATTCGATGGATCGCGCGACAGCGCGACGTAACGTGGTTCTGTCCCGTATGTTGAGCGAAGGGTATATCACCCAGAATCAGTACGATCAGGCGCGTAACGAAGCGATTGATGCAAATTACCACGCACCGGAAATCGCGTTTTCTGCCCCCTATTTGTCAGAAATGGTGCGTCAGGAAATGTACAACCGGTACGGTGAAAATGCCTATGAAGATGGCTATCGCATTTACACCACCATCACCCGCAAAGTCCAACAGGCAGCTCAACAAGCTGTTCGCAATAACGTGCTGGACTACGACATGCGCCACGGCTATCGCGGCCCGGCAAATGTCTTGTGGAAAGTAGGGGAAACCGCCTGGGACAGCAAAAAAATTACCGACACGCTGAAAGCGCTGCCAACCTACGGACCATTGCTCCCGGCCGCGATCACCAGCGCTACCCCGCAAGAAGCCACAGCAACACTGGCGGACGGTACGTCGGTATCACTGCGTATGGAAGGCGTTCGTTGGGCGCGCCCGTACCGCTCAGATACACAGCAGGGCCCCACACCGCGTAAAGTGACCGATGCCGTACAAGCCGGTCAGCAAGTCTGGGTTCGTCAGGTAGGCGATGCCTGGTGGCTGGCACAAGTGCCGGATGTTAACTCTGCCCTGGTTTCCATTAACCCGCAAAACGGTGCGGTAATGGCGCTGGTCGGTGGTTTTGACTTCAACCAAAGCAAATTTAACCGTGCCACCCAGGCGCTGCGTCAGGTGGGTTCGAATATCAAGCCGTTCCTCTATACCGCCGCGATGGATAAAGGTTTAACCCTGGCGAGCATGTTGAACGACGTCCCCATTTCACGCTGGGATGCCGGGGCCGGTTCTGACTGGCGCCCCAAAAACTCACCGCCGCAGTACGCCGGTCCGATCCGTTTACGTCAGGGTCTCGGTCAATCGAAGAACGTGGTCATGGTACGTGCTATGCGCGCAATGGGTGTCGATTACGCAGCAGAGTATCTGCAACGTTTTGGCTTCCCGGCGCAAAACATCGTGCATACCGAATCGCTGGCGCTGGGTTCCGCATCCTTCACACCGATGCAGGTCGCGCGGGGCTATGCCGTGATGGCAAACGGCGGCTTCCTGGTCGATCCCTGGTTCATCAGTAAGATTGAAACCGACCAGGGCGGCGTCATATTTGAAGCGAAGCCGAAAATTGCCTGCCCGGAGTGTGATATCCCGGTCATTTATGGCGATACGCAAAAATCGAACGTCCTGGAGAACAGTAACGTCGAAGATGTCGCCGTTTCTCAGGAGCAGCAAAACGCCACCGTGCCAATGCCACAGCTTGAGCAGGCCAATCAGGCGTTAGTTGCCCAAAGCGGTACACAGGAGTATGCCCCGCACGTGATTAACACACCGCTGGCATTCCTGATAAAAAGTGCGCTGAACACCAATATCTTCGGTGAACCCGGCTGGATGGGCACTGGTTGGCGAGCGGGGCGCGACCTGCAACGTCGGGACATCGGCGGTAAAACCGGTACCACCAACAGCTCGAAAGATGCATGGTTCTCTGGATACGGCCCCGGCGTCGTAACATCGGTGTGGATTGGTTTTGACGATCACCGCCGTGACCTGGGTCGCACGACGGCGTCCGGTGCGATCAAAGATCAGATCTCCGGCTATGAAGGCGGAGCGAAGAGTGCGCAACCGGCATGGGATGCTTTTATGAAGTCCGTTCTGGAAGGCGTACCTGAGCAACCGCTAACGCCGCCGCCAGGGATTGTGACGGTCAATATCGATCGCAATACGGGTCAACTGGCCAACGGCGGTAACAGTCGCGAAGAGTATTTCATCGAAGGCACCCAGCCAACACAGCACGCGGTGCATGAGGTGGGAACCACCATTATCGATAATGGTGAGTCGCAGGAACTGTTCTGATCAAAAAAAGGCGCTTCGGCGCCTTTTTTGTTTTTGCTGCATTGCGCTGCCCGATGGCAGTCTACAGTCGTCCCTGCCCTTTCAACCACTCGCGCACCAAAAACAGAGCGCTCACGTTACGCGCCTCATTAAAGTCCGGCTCTTCCAGCAGATCCATCAAATGCGCCAGCGGCCAGCGTACCTGCGGCAGAGGTTCTGGCTCGTCGCCTTCCAGCGATTCCGGATAGAGACCTTCAGCCACCACGATGTTCATTTTGCTTGAAAAGTAGGAAGGCGCCATACTCAGTTTCTTTAAAAACGTCAGATCCTGCGCACCAAAGCCAACCTCTTCTTTTAATTCGCGGTTCGCGGCCTCAAACACATTCTCTCCGGGATCGATAAGCCCTTTGGAAAACCCCAGTTCATAGGACTCCGTTCCCACCGCATATTCACGGATAAGAATCAGGTGACCGTCAACGATAGGCACAATCATTACCGCTTCGCGGGTGGACGGACGCATACGCTCATAGACACGCCGGACGCCATTGCTGAACTCAAGGTCCACGCTTTCAACGTTGAACAGACGCGATTGTGCGACAGTTTCCACTTTCAAAATGGTGGGTTTTTGTAATGATTTGCTCATCGTGAGAGTCTTTGCAGTGAAATCTGGTGCCATTGTGCGATATGCAGCACGGTTTCGGCAATGTGAATTGCCATTTATTTACATTTATGCAACGCACCTAAAATTAATTCTTATTTCAAATTAAAAGTCAATAGGTTGAAATAACTCCAGGAATTTGCTGATATTCCGCATTTGGTGGTTTTGCTATGATTTGCATTCAATGGGATGCGCTTAAAAATGCTCAAGTTCAACTCCACACTTGCCGATAGCCAACCACAAAATCACGTTTATTGGACAGGGTGCGACTGACCACGCCTGACAGACTTAGTAAGATGGGGAAAGCATGAGCACCATTCTGATTTTTTTAGCTGCTTTGCTGGCCTGCTGTCTACTGGCAGGATGGCTATTCAGGACACGAGCCAGGCGGCGAAACCTGCCCTGGATCAATGCCTTTCCGGGGGCAGCAACGCGTAAGCTGACGCCGGAAGAGCGCAGCGCCGTTGAGAACTATCTCGACAATCTCAGCCAAATCCAACAGGTGCCAGGCCCCACGGGCGCCAGCGCCGCGCCTGTGTCACTCACACTCAATGCTGAGAGCAACAACGTAATTGTTCTGACCCATTCGATTACGCGTTACGGCATTACCACCGACGATCCCAATAAATGGCGATACTATCTCGATTCGGTTGAGGTTCATCTGCCTCCTTTCTGGGAACAGTACATCAATGACGAAAATAACGTTGAACTGATCCATACCGATAAGCTGCCTTTGGTTATCTCACTAAACGGTCACACGCTGCAGGAATACATGCAAGAGACGCGTGGCTATGCGTTGCAGCACACCGCGTCTACTCAGGCATCGATCCGCGGTGAAGAGAGTGAACAAATTGAACTGCTGAACATTCGCCAGGAAACGCATGAGGAATATGCGTTGGGCCGTCCGGCGGGTCTGCGTGAGGCATTGCTGATTGTCGCTTCTTTCCTGCTGTTTTTCTTCTGCCTGATAACGCCAGATGTCTTTGTTCCGTGGATGGTTGGCGGCGCTATTTTGTTGTCGGCCGCGGGTCTCTGGGGATTGCTTGCCCCTCCCTCTAAAACCGCATTACGGGAAATCCACTGTCTAAGAGGCACCCCGCGTCGCTGGGGGCTGTTTGGTGAAAACAACCAGGAGCAAATCAACAATATCTCACTGGGGATCATTGACCTGATTTATCCGGCTCACTGGCAGCCTTACATCGCGCAAGATCTCGGTCAGCAAACCGATATCGATATTTATCTGGATCGCCACGTTGTACGCCAGGGCCGCTTTTTATCCCTGCATGACGAAGTCAAAAACTTCCCGCTACAGCACTGGTTGCGCAGTATGGTCATCTCCGGCGGTTCCCTGCTGGTGCTGCTGATGCTGCTGTTCTGGATCCCGTTGGATATGCCCATCAAATTCACGCTGTCGTGGATGAAGGGTGCCCAAACCATTGAAGCCACCAGTGTGAAAAAGCTTGAAGAGGCCGAAGTTCGCGTCGGGGATACTCTGCATTTGAGCGGTAAAGGCATGTGCAATATTCATACGCCAGGAAGCTGGACCGCGCAGCCTGGCTCCCCGTTCATGCCTTTTGATTGCTCGCAAATTATCTGGAATGACGCCAGGGCCCTGCCACTGCCGGAGTCCGAGCTCGTCAATAAAGCGACGGCGCTAAACCTAGCCATCAGCCGACAATTGCACCCCAAACCCGAAGATGATTCGCGTGTCAGCGCCTCGTTACGCTCGGCGATTCAAAAATCTGGCATGGTATTATTGGATGACTTCGGTGACATTGTGCTGAAAACGGCTGACCTGTGCTCCGCTGAAGATGAATGTGTACGCCTGAAAAATGCCCTGGTGAACCTCGGTAATAGCAAAGACTGGAATGCGCTGGTTAAGCGCGCTAATGCCGGTAAGCTCAATGGCGTCAATGTTCTGTTGCGCCCCGTCAGCGCGGAGTCGCTGGATAATCTGGTGACTACCTCAACCGCGCCGTTTATTTCGCGTGAAACCGCGCGTGCAGCCCAGTCGCTAAACAGCCCCGCGCCGGGGGGATTCCTGATCATCAGTGACGAAGGTAGCGATCTGGTTGACCAGATTTACCCCGCCGTTTCACTGTATGACTATCCGGCTCAGGAGCAATGGGGAGCATTTCAGCGGTTAGCCCAAATGCTCATGCAAACGCCGTTTACCGCTGAAGGGATTGTCACCCGTATTTATACCGACGCCAACGGAACGCAGCACATCAGCCTGCACCGTATTCCAGACCGTTCAGGACTGTGGCGCTACCTCGGTACAACGCTATTGATGCTGACCATGCTGGGCAGCGCAATATACAACGGCATACAGGCGTTCAGACGCTATCAGCGTAATCGCACCCGTTTGACTGAAATTCAGCAATACTACGAAAGCTGCCTGAATCCGAAACTGATCGCTTCCCCTGAAAGCCTCATCTGATAACACGCCCGTGCGACAGGGTATGCTACCCTGTCGCGCACATTGCTTCACTCAGGAGAGAACCCATGCACATTGATATCGCCTGGCAGGACGTGGATACCGTTTTGCTGGATATGGACGGCACGCTGCTTGATCTCGCATTCGATAACTATTTCTGGCAAAAACTGGTGCCGGAAACCTACGGCGCGCAGCACGGTATCTCTCCGCAAGAAGCCCAGGAATTTATTCGCCAGCAGTATCAAGACGTACAGCATACGTTAAACTGGTACTGTCTGGATTACTGGAGCGAACGGCTGGGGATGGATATCTGCGCCATGACGACAGAACAAGGGCCGCGCGCTATTTTACGCGATGATACCGTTCCGTTTTTGGATGCGTTAAAAGCAAGCGGTAAACGCCGTATTTTGCTCACCAATGCGCACCCACACAATCTGGCAGTGAAGCTGGAGCATACCGGTCTGGCCTCACACCTTGATTTATTACTTTCTACCCACACATTTGGTTATCCCAAAGAGGATCAGCGGTTATGGCACGCTGTGGCTGAAGAGACGGGAATGAACGCGGAGAAAACGTTGTTTATCGACGACAGCGAGCCGATTCTTGACGCCGCCGCCCAATTTGGCATTCGTTACTGCCTCGGCGTGACCAATCCCGACTCCGGCATCGCGGAAAAGCAGTATACTCGCCATCCGTCACTGAATGACTACCGCCGATTGATCCCCTCGCTGATGTGAAGGAGTCGCCATGAAAGAGAAGCCCTCTGTTGAGGTCAGGCTGGATAAATGGCTATGGGCTGCCCGTTTTTATAAGACCCGTGCCATCGCTCGTGAAATGGTGGAAGGCGGTAAGGTGCATTACAACGGGCAGCGCAGTAAACCGAGCAAAATTGTCGAGCTGAATGCCACCCTGACACTGCGCCAGGGTAATGACGAGCGAACGGTCATTATCAAAGCGATTACTGAGCAACGTCGCCCGGCAAGCGAAGCCGCCGCACTGTATGAAGAGACGGTGGAAAGCGTAGAAAAACGCGAAAAAGTCGCGCTGGCACGTAAGCTTAATGCGTTGACCATGCCGCACCCGGACAGGCGCCCGGATAAAAAAGAACGCCGCGACCTGTTACGATTTAAACACGGCGACAGTGAGTGACTGTCACCTGCAAGAGAGATGATTATGCCGCAACATGACCAATTACACCGTTATCTGTTTGAAAACTTTGCCGTACGCGGCGAACTGGTGACCGTATCGGAAACCCTGCAACAGATCCTCGAGAATCACAGTTATCCGCAGCCAGTGAAAACCGTGCTGGCCGAACTGCTGGTTGCTACCAGCCTGCTTACCGCCACGTTGAAATTTGCGGGGGATATCACCGTGCAACTGCAGGGTGACGGCCCGATGAACCTGGCGGTGATCAACGGAAACAACAACCAACAGATGCGTGGCGTCGCCCGCGTTCAGGGCGACATTCCTGAAAATGCGGATCTGAAAACGCTGGTCGGCAACGGTTATCTGGTCATTACCATCACGCCAGAAGAAGGTGAACGCTACCAGGGCGTCGTGGGTCTGGAAGGTGACACGCTGGCGGCATGCCTGGAAGACTATTTCCAGCGCTCTGAGCAGTTACCCACACGCCTGTTTATTCGCACGGGCGACATCGAGGGTAAACCGGCCGCAGGGGGCATGCTGCTGCAGGTGATGCCAGCCCAGAATGCTCAGACGGATGATTTTAATCATCTGGCGACGCTGACGGAAACCATCAAAACGGAAGAGCTGCTGACGCTGCCTGCGACCGAAATACTGTGGCGTCTGTATCACGAAGAAGAGGTCACGCTCTACGATCCGCAGGATGTTGAGTTTAAATGCACCTGTTCGCGTGAACGTTGTGCGGGCGCGCTGAAAACACTGCCGGATGAAGAAGTCGACAGCATCCTGGCTGAAGAAGGCGAGATCGATATGCACTGCGATTATTGCGGTAGCCACTATCTGTTCAACGCGATGGATATTGCTGAGATCCGCAGCAACGCCTCTCCAGCCGATCCGCAAGTGCATTAATCGCGTATAAAACGCCGGATGGCGACGCGACAGAGCCTTTTAAAGGCCGGGTGTGCAGTAACGCCGCCCGGCATTCCTCACATTTTTCCCGCTACGTCTCACTTTTTATTTCGACGTGAATCGATAATTTAAATTTTGTTGTTACGTAATTTTCTTCCATGAATGCGATTACAGTCACAATATTCCCGCCAAATACACTTCTGATTAACGTTTTAGGAACATTTTCCACAACAAAAAAGTGTTTCCTGCCATAATAATCGCCGCTTCGTGACAGGAGTCGCAGCGTTTTCAATCAATCGTGATTTTTTCCAGATGCGTAAATCTATGAGCCTTGTCGCGTTAAACAAACCCGAAAAAACCTTAATATTTCAGGCAATACATATTGGCTAAGGAGCAGTGAAATGCGTGTTAACAGTTTAACCCCGCAAGATCTCAAGGCTTATGGTATCAATGACGTTCAGGATATCGTTTACAACCCAAGCTACGAAACGCTGTACCAGGAAGAGCTGGACCCTTCCCTGGAAGGCTATGAGCGTGGTGTGCTAACGAACCTCGGCGCCGTTGCTGTTGATACCGGTATCTTTACCGGACGTTCGCCAAAGGATAAGTACATTGTTCGTGATGACACCACGCGTGATACGCTCTGGTGGTCCGACAAAGGCAAAGGGAAGAACGACAACAAACCGCTCGCCCAGGAAACCTGGCAGCATCTGAAAGGTCTGGTGACCCAGCAACTCTCTGGCAAGCGTCTGTTCATCGTTGATGCATTCTGTGGCGCCAACGCCGATACCCGCCTTTCTATACGCTTTATTACGGAAGTTGCCTGGCAGGCTCATTTCGTCAAAAACATGTTCATCCGCCCAAGCGATGAAGAACTGAGTAGCTTCAAACCTGATTTTATCGTGATGAACGGCGCGAAGTGCACCAATCCACAGTGGAAAGAACAGGGGTTAAACTCTGAGAACTTCGTGGCTTTCAACCTGACCGAACGCATTCAGTTGATTGGCGGTACCTGGTACGGCGGTGAAATGAAGAAAGGGATGTTCTCAGTGATGAACTACCTGCTGCCGCTGAAGGGCATTGCGTCCATGCACTGCTCCGCCAACGTGGGCGAGAAAGGCGATGTCGCGGTCTTCTTTGGTCTTTCCGGTACCGGCAAAACGACCCTCTCTACGGACCCGAAACGTCGTCTGATTGGCGATGATGAACACGGCTGGGATGACGACGGCGTGTTTAACTTTGAAGGTGGTTGCTACGCGAAGACCATCAAGCTGTCTAAAGAGGCTGAACCGGAGATCTATAACGCGATCCGCCGTGATGCGCTGCTGGAAAACGTGACGGTCCGCGATGATGGCACCATTGATTTCGATGATGGTTCCAAAACCGAGAACACCCGCGTTTCTTACCCGATCTATCACATCGATAACATCGTCAAACCGATCTCCAAAGCGGGTCATGCGACCAAAGTGATCTTCCTGACCGCTGATGCGTTCGGCGTACTGCCGCCGGTTTCCCGTCTGACGGCAAACCAGACGCAGTACCACTTC
Source organism: Citrobacter sp. NCU1 (assembly GCF_010231475.1). Classification (GTDB taxonomy): domain Bacteria; phylum Pseudomonadota; class Gammaproteobacteria; order Enterobacterales; family Enterobacteriaceae; genus Citrobacter_D. The sequence goes on from NZ_NRDO01000026.1 coordinate 19,588, forward strand.
CTGTCTGGCTTTACCGCTAAGCTGGCAGGTACTGAGCGCGGCGTCACTGAGCCCACGCCGACCTTCTCCGCTTGCTTCGGCGCAGCATTCCTGTCACTGCACCCAACACAGTACGCAGAAGTGCTGGTAAAACGTATGCAGGCCTCAGGCGCGCAGGCTTACCTGGTGAACACCGGCTGGAACGGTACCGGCAAACGTATTTCCATCAAAGATACTCGCGCCATCATCGATGCCATCCTGAATGGTTCCCTGGACGATGCGGAAACCTTCAGTCTGCCGATGTTTGACCTGGCAATCCCCACCGAGTTGCCGGGTGTGGATACCCGCATTCTTGATCCACGTAACACTTACGCTTCACCAGAACAGTGGCAGGAAAAAGCGACCGCGCTGGCGAAACTGTTCATTGAGAACTTCGAGAAATACACCGATACCCCAGCAGGTGCGGCGTTGGTGAGCGCCGGTCCGAAGCTGTAAGTCGAAGGTGCCGGATGGCGGCGTAAATGCCTTATCCGGCCTGGCACAACACGAACGTAGGCCTGATAAGCGCAGCACCGTCAGGCTATTCAGAAAAACGAAGGGAGGCTTTTAGCCTCCCTTTTTCACACCTATGTTCTACACGTCTTTAATTGTCGCCGGAATACGAGCCATCGGAACTGGCAGCCAGGCGCGAATAGAGAGTCCGCCCCGCTCACTGGTGCCAATCTCCAGCATGCCGTTATGGTTATCAACGATACGCTGCACTATCGCCAGTCCAAGTCCGGTACCACTGGTACTGCGGGCGCTATCGCCGCGTACAAACGGCTGGAACAAGTGTTTGCGCTGCTCCGGTTTGATACCTGGACCGTCATCTTCAACCTGAAACCAGGCGCGATGAGGCTCCGTCCCGCTGCTGACTTTAATCCAGCCGTTACCATAGCGCGCCGCGTTGACCACCATATTGGCGACCGCTCGCTTAATCGACAACGGATGCATCTTCACCTGAATAATACCTGGCTGTAGCCCGGTATCGATTTCGCGCTCGTAGCCGCTTTCCGCAGCAATGACTTCACCCAGCACGGCATTAAGATCGGCCATTTCCATCGGCATTTCCTGCCCGGTACGCAGGTAGTCGATAAACTGTTCGATAATGGCGTTGCACTCTTCAATATCTTTGTTGATGGACTCCGCGAGGTAGCTGTCCTCTTCGCCCATCATTTCAGTGGCCAGACGAATACGCGTCAACGGTGTACGCAGATCGTGGCTCACCCCCGCCATCAGCAACGTGCGATCATCAGCCAGTTGCTTCACGCCCGCCGCCATATGGTTGAAGGCACGGGTTACGGAGCGCACCTCCGACGCGCCATACTCGCGCAGCGGCGGCGGAATAATGCCCTTCCCGACCTGTAGCGCCGCATGTTCGAGATCCACCAGCGGTCGGTTCTGAATACGAATAAACAACCATGCGCCGCCTATCGCCATGAGCATGATCGCCAGCGTATAGCGAAACAGTGGGGAGAAATCGCCTTGGTGGATTTCGGTCAGCGGCACGCGTACCCAAATGTTGGGTGATAGCCAGGTTTTTAGCCACACGACTGGCGAGCTTTTATTGACCTCAACGCGAACTTCCGTCGGGCCACCCAACTGCTGCGCCATCTGATGACTCAAAAACTCATAGTGTTGCGCCCAACGAAGGCCAGCCTCTTCGGCGGCTTCGTTAGAGTAGAGAGAAATTCCCAGCTCACGGTAAATTTCCCGGCGGAACGCGGGAGGCACAACAAGCTGCGTGCCGTCCTCCAGTTGCAGTTTATCTGTCATCAGCATACGAACTTCGTAGGCCAGGACCTTATTAAACTGCTGGAGGCTCGGCAGAATCGCAAAGTTCAGCACCACCAGATAGGTCGTCACCAGGCTGACAAACAGCAAAGTGACGATGAGTAGCAACGTGCGGGCAAATGAACTTCGTGGCGAGAAGCGCATTCGCCTCATGCTTTAGAACCGTCCGGTACAAAGACATAGCCCAGACCCCAAACGGTCTGAATGTAACGCGGGTGCGCAGGATCTTCTTCCACCATGCGACGCAAACGAGAAATCTGCACATCGATGGAACGTTCCATTGCGGAGTATTCACGACCGCGCGCCAGGTTCATCAGTTTGTCGCGCGACAGCGGCTCACGCGGGTGGCTAACCAGCGCTTTCAGAACCGCAAACTCACCGCTGGTCAGCGGCATCGGCTCGTCTTCGCGGAACATCTCGCGGGTACCCAGATTCAGTTTGAACTTCCCGAAAGCAATAACAGCCTCTTCCTGAGAAGGCGCGCCTGGCAACTCGTTCGCCTGACGACGCAGCACCGCACGAATACGCGCCAGCAGTTCACGCGGGTTAAACGGTTTAGGAATATAGTCGTCAGCACCGATTTCCAGCCCCACAATGCGGTCAACTTCCTCGCCTTTGGCCGTTACCATGATGATCGGCATCGGGTTGCTTTGGCTGCGCAGACGACGGCAAATTGACAGGCCATCTTCACCTGGCAACATTAAATCCAGTACCATGAGATGAAAGGATTCGCGGGTTAGCAGACGATCCATCTGCTCAGCGTTGGCGACGCTTCGAACCTGGAAGCCCTGCTCGGTCAGATAACGCTCCAGAAGCGCGCGCAAACGCATGTCGTCATCTACCACCAGAATCTTATAATTCTCTTGCATTGTTTGTACTCCCAAAGGTTCGCAACAATTGTAAGTGTGTATTCTTAAGAAAGCTCACGTTTGTCACCAGTGAATTCTGGTATGAATTCCAGGCTAAATTGTTACAAAGCATATTTAACAGCAGCTTAAGTATACAATGAATCTTGCGGCATATTATTTATTCTGTTGATTAGGTCGCGTAATACGAATTGTGCGCACAATCACAGAGTCGAAGGTAAATCAATAAGATGAAAACGCCCCTGATCACCCGGGAAGGGTACGAAAAACTCAAACAAGAGCTGAATTATCTCTGGCGTGAAGAACGCCCTGAAGTCACCAAAAAAGTGACCTGGGCTGCAAGTCTTGGCGACCGCAGCGAGAATGCCGACTATCAGTATAATAAAAAGCGACTACGGGAGATTGATCGCCGTGTCCGTTATCTGACCAAATGTCTGGAAAATCTCAAAATTGTCGACTACTCCCCACAACAGGAAGGCAAAGTGTTCTTCGGCGCATGGGTGGAAATCGAAAACGACGACGGTGATATCCGTCGCTTTCGTATCGTCGGGTACGATGAAATTTTCGGCCGTAAGGATTACATCTCGATCGACTCGCCCATGGCGCGCGCATTGTTGAAAAAAGAGGTGGGCGATCTCGCCGTGGTGAACACGCCAGCGGGCGAAGCGAGCTGGTACGTTAATACGATCGAATACGTAAAATAAGCAGGAACAATCCGAAGCCCCGGCGGATGACTGGCATTTTTGCCAGTCAGTCCGTATAACTATTCCCTGATTTTTACTCAGTAGATGAAGCCAATCCATGATGAATGATTCTTTCTGCCGCATCATTGCGGGCGAAATTCAGGCACGCGCCGAACAGGTAGAAGCTGCCGTTCGCCTGCTTGACGAAGGGAACACCGTGCCGTTTATCGCACGTTATCGTAAGGAAGTCACCGGCGGTCTGGATGATACGCAACTGCGTAATCTGGAAACGCGTCTGGGGTATTTACGCGAACTGGAAGACAGACGTCAGTCGATCCTCAAATCCATTTCCGAGCAAGGCAAGCTGACCGATGCGCTGGCAAATGCCATCAACGGTACGTTAAGTAAGACCGAACTCGAAGACCTCTACCTGCCCTATAAACCGAAGCGCCGTACCCGTGGACAAATCGCCATCGAAGCTGGCCTTGAGCCGCTGGCCGATCGGTTGTGGACCGATCCGTCCAACGACCCGGAAACAGAAGCCGCCAGCTATATCAATGCCGAAAAAGGTGTGGCTGACACCAAAGCGGCCCTCGACGGGGCGCGCTACATCCTGATGGAGCGTTTTGCCGAAGACGCCGCGCTGCTGGCGAAAGTGCGTGATTATCTGTGGAAAAACGCCCACATCGTGGCGACCGTGGTGGCAGGTAAAGAGGAAGAAGGCGCGAAGTTCCGCGACTACTTCGACCATCACGAACCCATCTCCTCCGTGCCGTCTCACCGCGCGCTGGCGATGTTCCGTGGTCGTAACGAAGGCGTATTACAGCTCTCGCTGAATGCCGATCCGCAGTTCGACGAGCCACCGAAAGAGAGCCACTGCGAACAGATTATCCAGGACCACCTCAGTCTGCGCCTGAACAACGCCCCGGCGGACAGCTGGCGTAAGGGTGTAGTGAGCTGGACGTGGCGTATCAAAGTGCTGATGCACCTCGAAACCGAGCTGATGGGGACCGTTCGCGAACGCGCAGAGGATGAAGCGATTAATGTCTTCGCCCGTAACCTCCACGATCTGCTGATGGCGGCACCAGCTGGCCTGCGCGCCACCATGGGTCTCGATCCGGGTCTGCGTACCGGCGTGAAGGTCGCCGTTGTCGACGGTACCGGCAAACTGGTCGCCACCGACACCATTTACCCGCATACCGGCCAGGCAGCGAAAGCCGCCGTCGTCGTTGCCGCGCTGTGCGAAAAATACAACGTTGAACTGGTCGCCATCGGTAACGGCACCGCATCACGTGAAACGGAGCGCTTCTACCTCGACGTACAGAAACAGTTCCCGAAAGTGACCGCGCAGAAGGTGATCGTCAGCGAAGCCGGCGCATCCGTTTACTCGGCTTCCGAACTGGCGGCACAGGAGTTCCCGGACCTCGACGTTTCGCTGCGCGGCGCGGTTTCTATCGCCCGACGCCTGCAAGATCCGTTGGCCGAGCTGGTAAAAATCGATCCGAAATCCATCGGTGTGGGTCAGTACCAGCATGACGTTAGCCAGACGCAACTCGCCCGTAAACTGGACGCCGTGGTCGAAGACTGCGTAAACGCCGTCGGCGTCGATCTGAACACCGCTTCCGTGCCACTGCTAACCCGCGTGGCAGGTCTGACCCGCATGATGGCGCAGAATATTGTGAGCTGGCGTGATGAGAATGGTCAGTTCCAGAACCGTCAACAGTTGCTGAAAGTGAGCCGTCTGGGGCCAAAAGCCTTTGAACAGTGTGCAGGCTTCCTGCGTATCAATCATGGCGATAACCCGTTGGATGCTTCCACTGTTCACCCGGAAGCGTACCCCATCGTCGAACGTATTCTGGCTGCCACCGAACAGTCATTACGCGACCTGATGGGCAACAGCAGCGAATTGCGTAATCTGAAAGCGTCTGACTTTACTGACGAACGCTTCGGGGTACCAACTGTCACCGATATCATCAAAGAGCTGGAAAAACCGGGTCGCGACCCGCGTCCGGAGTTTAAAACCGCTCAGTTTGCCGATGGTGTGGAGACCATGAACGATCTGCTGCCTGGCATGATCCTGGAAGGCGCTGTCACCAACGTGACTAACTTTGGCGCGTTTGTGGATATCGGCGTTCATCAGGACGGTCTGGTGCATATCTCTTCCCTGTCGAACAAGTTCGTCGAGGATCCCCATACCGTGGTGAAAGCGGGCGATATCGTTAAAGTGAAGGTGCTGGAAGTGGACCTGCAACGTAAACGTATTGCCCTGACCATGCGTCTGGACGAACAACCTGGTGAAACGAACGCGCGTCGCAGTAGCGGTAATGACGAGCGCGCCCAGGGCAATCGCCCGGCGGCAAAAGCGGCGAAACCACGCGGTCGCGACGCTCAACCTGCCGGTAACAGCGCCATGATGGACGCGCTGGCCGCGGCGATGGGTAAAAAACGCTAACGCCTGTTTGTTTGCGTCTTCCTGCTTCTGGCACACCTCACGCGCCAGAAGCAGCATTCCGTTTTTCCCTCTTTATCCCCGGCACGCAAATCCATTTAGGGTTTAACAATTAAAGTATGCAGAATGAATCTGTTAATTAATTTCATCAGGTGAGAATGATACTTTTAATTATCACTTCATTAACATATAAAACGTTAATTAAACATTAAGAGGGTTAAATATTGCTGAATTGAATCACATCTCCGTAGGAGAATAAATGTTGAGCCACATCAAGAGAGATTCAATTTATTATACAAAACTACATCCGATCACATTTTATGTATTGATGATAGAAACCATTCTCATTATCATTGTACTGTTGATTATTTAATCTTTCCTTCGTTGGCTAATCATCTGGTCTCATGCCCTCCGCTCTGTAGCACTGCATGAGGTAAACATCCAGTTAGCGAGAAACAAAGTAGGCCACTATGCAATTTACTCCAGACACTGCGTGGAAAATTACCGGTTTTGCCCGTGAAATCAGTCCGGCGTACCGACAGAAACTCCTTTCTCTTGGCATGCTGCCCGGCTCTTCTTTTAATGTGGTGCGTGTTGCGCCCTTAGGCGACCCTATTCATATCGAAACGCGTCGTGTTAGCCTGGTATTGCGTAAAAAAGATCTGGCCTTATTAGAAGTGGAAGCGGTTTCCTGTTAATACAGTGAGTCTATAAAAATGAAAAAATTAACCATTGGTTTAATTGGCAATCCAAATTCCGGTAAGACAACCTTATTTAACCAGCTCACCGGTGCGCGTCAGCGTGTGGGAAACTGGGCTGGCGTTACTGTCGAACGTAAAGAAGGTCAGTTCTCCACGACCGATAACCAGGTCACGCTGGTTGATTTACCCGGCACCTATTCGCTGACCACCATCTCGTCGCAAACCTCGCTTGATGAGCAAATTGCTTGTCATTACATTCTGAGCGGCGACGCTGACCTGCTGATCAACGTGGTCGATGCCTCTAACCTTGAGCGTAATCTCTACCTGACGTTACAACTGCTTGAATTAGGCATTCCCTGCATTGTGGCGCTCAACATGCTGGATATTGCTGAAAAACAGCAGATCCGTATTGATGTTGATGCCCTGTCCACTCGCCTTGGCTGTCCTGTCGTACCGCTGGTGTCTACGCGGGGTCGCGGGATTGAAGCCCTGAAATTAGCCATCGACCGTCACCAGGACAATACCAGCGTTGAGCTGGTGCATTATGCCCAGCCGCTGTTGCGTGAAGCCAATACACTGGCAGAGGCCATGTCTTCAGAAATGCCGCTGCAACAGCGTCGCTGGCTCGGTCTGCAAATGCTGGAAGGGGATATCTATAGCCGCGCATATGCCGGTGACGCCGCACAATGTCTGGACGCCTCAATGGCGCGCTTAAGCGAAACGATGGAAGACCCGGCACTGCACATCGCCGACGCGCGTTATCAGTGCATTGCCGCCATCTGCGACGTGGTGAGCAATACGTTGACGGCAGAACCCAGCCGTTTCACCACGGCGGTGGATAAAATCATCCTTAACCGCTTCCTCGGCTTGCCGATTTTCTTGTTCGTCATGTACCTGATGTTCCTGCTCGCCATTAACATCGGCGGTGCGTTACAGCCACTGTTTGACGTCGGCTCGGTCGCACTGTTTGTGCATGGCATCCAGTGGATTGGCTACACCCTTCATTTCCCGGAATGGTTGACTATCTTCCTGGCGCAGGGTCTTGGCGGTGGGATCAACACCGTTCTGCCGCTGGTGCCGCAGATCGGGATGATGTACTTGTTCCTCTCCTTCCTTGAAGACTCCGGTTACATGGCGCGCGCAGCGTTCGTGATGGATCGGTTGATGCAAGCCCTGGGGCTACCGGGTAAATCTTTCGTCCCGTTGATTGTCGGCTTTGGTTGCAACGTACCCTCGGTGATGGGCGCGCGAACCCTGGATGCACCGCGTGAACGTCTGATGACCATCATGATGGCGCCGTTTATGTCCTGTGGCGCGCGGCTGGCGATTTTTGCGGTCTTTGCTGCTGCATTCTTTGGTCAGAATGGTGCGCTGGCGGTTTTCTCACTCTATGTGCTTGGTATTGTGATGGCGGTATTGACCGGTCTGATGCTCAAACACACCATCATGCGTGGCGAAGCCTCGCCGTTTGTGATGGAACTGCCGGTCTACCATGTTCCGCACATTAAGAGTCTGGTCATTCAAACCTGGCAGCGTCTGAAAGGCTTCGTCCTGCGCGCCGGTAAAGTGATCATCATCGTCAGTATTTTCCTCAGCGCATTTAACAGCTTCTCCCTGAACGGGAAAATCGTCGACAACATCAACGACTCTGCCCTCGCCTCTGTGAGCCGCGTGATCACCCCCATCTTTAAACCGATTGGCGTTCATGAAGATAACTGGCAGGCAACGGTAGGTCTGTTTACCGGTGCAATGGCAAAAGAGGTCGTAGTGGGTACGCTCAATACGCTCTACACCGCAGAAAACATCCAGGAAGAAGAGTTCAACCCCGCAGAGTTCCACCTCGGTGACGAATTGATGGGCGCGGTGGGGGAAACCTGGCAAAGCCTGAAAGATACCTTCAGCCTCAGCGTACTGGCGAACCCGATTGAAGCCAGCAAAGGTGACGGCGAAATGGCGACAGGCGCAATGGGCGTGATGGGTGCTAAATTCGGTAGCGCGGCAGCAGCCTACAGCTATCTGATTTTCGTCCTGCTGTATGTACCGTGCATCTCGGTGATGGGGGCTATCGCCCGTGAATCCAGCCGCGGGTGGATGGGCTTCTCCATTCTGTGGGGGCTGAACATCGCCTACTCACTGTCTACGTTGTTCTATCAGATAGCCAGCTACAGCCAGCACCCAACGTACAGCCTGGTCTGCATTCTGGCCGTCATCCTGTTCAACATTGTGGTGCTGGGTCTGTTGCGTCGCGCCCGTAGCCGCGTGGATATCGAATTGCTGGCTACGCGTAAAACGGCAAGTTCCTGCTGCGCCAGCTCAACGGGCGACTGCCACTAAGGCTGCGAACAATGGCTTCACTTATCCAGGTTCGTGATTTACTGGCGCTGCGGGGACGAATGGAGGCTAAGCAAATTAGCCACACACTTAATACCCCGCAGCCCATGATTGATGCGATGCTGAGTCAACTGGAGAACATGGGTAAAGCCGTGCGCATTCAGGAAGACGCCGACGGGTGCCTCTCTGGAAGTTGTAAGAGCTGCCCGGAGGGGAAAGCGTGTCTGCGCGAGTGGTGGACGTTACGCTAGTTCACCGCACAAGGCCCGGCGAAAATCATACCGCCGGGCAACACGCTACTGTTACAGTTTATCTTTCAACGCAATCAGCGCCTGGCAAAACGTATCAGGATGCGAGATAAACGGCGCATGGGCCGCTTTCGCAAATATCAATGATTCACTCTGTGGCCATAACGCGTCCAGCATCGGCACCACTTTACGCGGTACCAGACCATCCAGATAACCGTACAGGCGTAAAAACGGCATGGTCAGTGCTTTTAGCGGCTCACGGAGATCGGCGGTTTTGAGGATTTCCAGACCACCGTTCAGCACTTCGACCTCCGGCATTGGCAGCGCCAGTACGGCTTTTTTCAGTGCACGCGCATCCTGACGTGCCGTCTCCGTTCCCAGCGTTTGCAGCGCCAGAAAACGCTCCACCGTCCGCTGGAAGTCTTCACTCAGTTGCTGTTGAAAACCGGCTAAAATTTCCGGTTTGATGCCCGGCCAGTCGTCATGAGCGCTAAAGCGTGGCGATGAGGCCACGGTGACCAACGCCTGAACACGTTCAGGATGCGTTAACGCCACCTGGCTGGCGACCAGCCCTCCCAGGCTCCAGCCGAGCCAAATTGCTTTATCCGGCGCTTGTTTCAGTACGCTTTCCGCCATCGCCTCAAGCGTCATTGCGCCAAATCCCTGACTCCGGCCAAAACCCGGTAAGTCAACGAGATGCAGGGTAAAATGCGACGCCAGTTCCGCGCTTATGCAATGCCAGACTTCTGCATTCAATCCCCATCCGTGCAGCAGCACAAGATGACAATTTCCCTGACCTTCGGTCTGCCACCAGATGTCATTCATCAGTTACTGTTCTCTTTTAGCTAACAAGGATGATCATATGCTAACAGTACCGGGTTTGTGCTGGCTATGCCGAATGCCGCTGGCGCTCGGTCATTGGGGAATTTGTTCGGTATGCGCGCAGTCGGTACGCTGCCGCGTTTGTCTGTGTCCGCAGTGTGGTTTACCGGCCGCACATGCCACTCTCCCCTGTGGGCGCTGCCTACAAAAATCCCCCCCCTGGCAGCGACTGGTCACTGTTAGCGACTATGCCCCGCCGCTGAGTTCGCTCATTCACCAGCTTAAATTTTCCCGTCGCTGTGAAATTGCCCTCGCCCTTTCGCGGCTGCTATTGCAGGAGGTATTACTGGCGCGCCGCGCCACTGGTCTCTGGTTACCTGACCGGATAGTCAGCGTACCGCTTTGGCAGCGCCGCCACTGGCGCCGGGGATTTAACCAAAGCGATCTATTATGCCGCCCGCTGGCGCGTTGGCTAGGATGCGCCTGGAATAGTCAGTCGGTGACACGGGTGCGGGCGACAGCCACACAGCACCACCTCAGCGCCAGAT
>NZ_NRDO01000027.1 GCF_010231475.1 Citrobacter sp. NCU1
TAAAGCTTTAACGACATGCTGTTTTATTGTTCAGCTCATTCTTAAAAAGCAGAAATTTATGCCGCTCCCTCTTTAAATTTTCAGTGAATACCCTTATTTATTGATATACTGAAGTTGCTTCAGATAAAACACGCATTGAACCTCGAAAACCGTTGTCTAGTAACACGTATTAGGGGGCATGATGGAAAAAAATAATGAAGTCATTCAGACCCATCCGCTCGTAGGGTGGGACATCAGCACTGTTGATAGCTATGATGCGCTGATGCTGCGTTTGCACTACCAGACCCCGAATCGCCCTGACCCTGATGGAACTGAAGTTGGTCAGACGCTCTGGTTAACCACTGATGTTGCCAGACAATTTATTTCGATTTTAGAAGCAGGAATCGCCAAAATTGAATCTGGCGATTACCAGGTAAATGAGTATCGTCGTCATTAACGTGACGAGAACCTCCTCCCAAAGGCACCTTCGCGGTGCCTTTTTAATTTCCGGGTTGAATAACGCCGGTCAGTTATTTACCCTGCAATCATCGCGATAGCAGAGAGAAGCTGATGAACTACGACTTAATCATTATTGGCAGCGGTTCCGTTGGCGCGGCCGCCGGATATTACGCCACTCGTGCCGGTTTAAAGGTGTTGATGACCGATGCGCATATGCCGCCACATCAGCAGGGTAGTCACCACGGCGACACCCGATTAATCCGCCACGCCTATGGCGAAGGCGAAAAATACGTTCCACTGGTGCTGCGGGCGCAAGCGCTGTGGGACGAACTGTCCACGCACAATGAAGAACCCATCTTTGTACGCTCAGGGGTTATTAATTTCGGCCCCTCAGACTCCACCTTTCTGGCCAATGTGGCCCGCAGCGCACAACAGTGGCAGTTAAACGTCGAGCAGATGGATGCCGCCGCGATGATGGCCCGCTGGCCTGAAATCCGTGTACCGGAAAACTACATCGGCCTGTTTGAGGCAGATTCCGGGTTTCTGCGCAGCGAGTTAGCCATTAAAACCTGGGTTCGCCTGGCGGAAGAAGCCGGCTGCGCGCAACTCTTCAATTGCCCTGTCTCTGCCATTCATCATCACGATGACGGCGTGACGGTAGTGACCGCCGATGGGGAATATCACGCGAAGAAAGCGTTGGTCAGCGCCGGTACCTGGGTTCAGTCGCTGCTCCCCGAACTGCCTATCCAACCCGTGCGAAAAGTGTTTGCGTGGTATCAATCGGATGGTCGCTATAGCATCAAAAATAACTTCCCGGCATTTACCGGCGAATTGCCTGATGGCTCTCAATATTACGGTTTTCCTGCCGAAAATGACGAGCTGAAAATCGGTAAGCATAATGGCGGCCAGTTGATTCACTCTCCGGAGGAACGTAAACCGTTTGCGGCCGTCGCCAGCGATGGTTCTGAAGCCTTCCCATTCCTGCGCGCCATTCTGCCGGGTATTGGCTGCTGTCTGCACGGGGCTTCCTGTACTTACGACAACTCCCCCGACGAAGATTTTATTATCGACACCCTGCCTGCACACCAGAATACGCTGGTTATTACCGGACTCAGCGGGCATGGTTTTAAATTTGCCTCTGTGCTGGGAGAGATTGCGGCTGATTTTGCGCAGGATAAACCGTCTGCCTTTGATCTGACACCATTTAGGTTTTCACGCTTTACGAAATAATGACTCATGGCCTCGCTATAGAGGCCATTTCTTTTTAAGGGGTATCAACCAGTGCTTCGTCTCTTTCATTATCTGGTCAATAATATTCGCGAACACTTTATGCTTTACGTTATTTTGTGGTCGCTGTTGGCGATTATGGACGTTATTTATATCCTGTTTTTCTAAGCCAGTTTTATTGACAAAAGTTGATATTTCTCTAGTTTTAGTTTAGATAATTTGAATAACTGAAAAGCCACCTGACCTGCATAAACAATGAGAATGACTGTACAGTTCCTCGAAACTTCTGATGCTGAAATCCAGGTTAAATCAATTTTTTTGAAACAAAAATAAATATCATTCATATTGTTATTTATTGGTTGCAATAATCCACTCAACACGCCATTTTCATTCACACTTGAAAGATTCATTGGTGTGTTTATGCAATTAACTAATACCCCACAACGCTACGGTGTGATTTCTGCTGCGCTGCACTGGCTGATAGCTGTCGTGGTCTATGGCATGTTCGCATTGGGTCTGTGGATGGTTACGCTCAGCTATTACGATGGCTGGTACCATCAGGCGCCGGAACTGCATAAAAGCATCGGGATCCTGCTGATGATGGGACTGGTCATCAGGGTTATCTGGCGGTTCATCTCACCGCCTCCCACCGCCCTGAAAAGTTACTCGCGCCTGACACGTCTTGGCGCAGCGCTTGGACATATCACCTTATATGCTCTGCTGTTTAGCCTCGTTTTCAGTGGTTATCTGATCTCAACGGCGGACGGTCAACCGATTAGCGTGTTTGGCTGGTTTGAAATCCCTGCCACCCTTACCGATGCCGGCGCACAGGCCGATCTTGCCGGAAGCCTGCACCTGTGGCTTGCCTGGGGCGTTGTGATTTTGTCACTGCTACACGGGCTGATGGCCCTGAAACATCATTTCATCGATAAAGACGACACCCTGAATCGCATGTTGGGAAAATCGTCATCTGACTATGGAGTTCAAAAATGAAAAAAAGCCTGCTGGGAGTTACTCTCGCCTCTTTGTTGTTCACCGCCGGTTCTGCCATTGCGGCAGACTATAAGATTGATAAAGAGGGACAGCATGCCTTCGTCAACTTCCGCATCCAGCATCTGGGTTACAGCTGGTTATACGGCTCTTTTAAAGATTTCGACGGGACATTCACCTTTGATGAAAAAAATCCGGCGGCGGATAAAGTCAATGTGACGATTAACACCAATAGCGTTGATACTCACCACGCCGAACGTGACAAGCACTTGCGCAGCGCCGACTTCCTGAATGTCGCAAAATTCCCACAGGCAACCTTCAGCTCCACCAGTGTGAAAAAAGACGGGGATGAGCTGGATATCACCGGCAACCTGACGCTCAACGGCGTGACCAAACCGGTAACGCTGGAAGCGAAGCTGATAGGCCAGGGCGATGATCCCTGGGGTGGAAAACGCGCAGGCTTTGAAGCGGAAGGCAAAATTAAGCTGAAGGACTTCAACATCACCACCGATCTCGGCCCGGCTTCGCAGGAAGTCGATTTGATAATCTCAGTCGAAGGCGTTCAGCAGAAGTAACCGGTTGAGAAATGCCGGATAACGTATTTGCCCCGTTATCCGGCTGAACGTTACTCGGCTGGATCAGGAATGCCCAGTTTTGTGTTCAGACGCCCGCGTGATTTATTGAAGATTTTATTGCCGTTTTCACGACCCGCTCGCCGCCGACGCTGTTCTTCTTCCGGTAACGCGCTCTCTTCACAGCAGAGATCGCTACAACAGCCCTGGTATTTCTCGGCACAGGCGGGACACTGAATAAACAACAGATGGCAGCCGTCGTTTCGGCAATTGGTATGACTGTCACACAGCACGCCGCACTGGTGGCAATGGGCAATCACCTTTTCAGAGATTCGCTCTCCCATACGCTCGTCAAAAACAAAATTCTTCCCGATAAAGCGAACCGGAAGCCCCTGTTCACGCGCCCGACGCGCATATTCAATAATGCCGCCTTCAATATGCCAAACCTTGCTAAAACCGTTGTGTTTCATCCAGGCGCTGGCTTTTTCGCAGCGAATGCCGCCGGTGCAATACATGACGATCTTTTTGTCTTTGTGCTCCTGCATCATTTCGACCGCTTTGGGTAACTGCTCGCGGAAAGTATCGGCAGGGATTTCCAGCGCGTTCTCAAAATGGCCCACTTCATATTCGTAGTGGTTACGCATGTCGATGAAGACCGCATCGGGATCGTCCAGCATGGCGTTCACTTCAGCCGCCTTCAGATAGTCTCCTACGTCGCTGGCATCAAAGTTTTCATCCTCAATACCGTCGGCCACAATCCGATCACGCACTTTCATACGCAGTACCCAGAATGATTTACCGTCATCATCCAGAGCAATGTTAAGACGCAGGCCGGCAAGTGCGGGATCAAACGCGTAAAGTTGTTCACGGAAGGTATCCACGTGACTTTGCGGAACGCTGATTTGCGCGTTAATACCTTCATGAGCCAAATAAACACGTCCGAAAACATTCAACGCCGTGAACATCTGGTACATCGCATCACGCGTACTTTGCGGTTGTGCGATAGTGAAATATTTGTAGAAGGAGATCGTTGTACGCGGCTCTGTCTCAGCCAGCATTCTGGCTTTGAGCGCATCGTTCGATATGCGGTTGTGTAACACTGGCATGGTGTACGTATCCTGCGATTAATAAAAATGAAAATCGGGCGGCATCATAAAGCAAAGCCAGCCAATTTACATCCACACATTTTGCGCTACATTTCATGCTTCGCATTTAAAAAACTACAACAATTGCCGTTTTTATCACCATCCCATAGCCGCAAATTTTTGCTACGCGCGAAAAAATGCAACAATACAGGGAATTGTTCGTTTATAGACAGGATAGACATGACGAATTTACCCAAATTCTCAGCGGCATTACTCCATCCACGTTATTGGTTAACCTGGCTGGGTATAGGCGCACTTTGGTTGGTTGTACAACTGCCCTACCCGATTATCCACAAGCTGGGCTGCGGGTTAGGTCATCTGGCTCTACGATTTATGAAGCAACGCACCAGGGTGGCTTACCGTAATCTGGAACTTTGCTTTCCGCACATGAGCGAGCAAGAGCGCCACCAGATGGTGGTCAAAAATTTTGAGTCCGTGGGTATGGGATTGATGGAAACAGGCATGGCCTGGTTTTGGTCAGACCGTCGTATGTCCCGCTGGACTGAAGTGATCGGTATGGAGCATATTCACGAAGTTCAGGCACAAAAACGCGGGATCTTGCTGGTCGGCATGCATTTTCTGACACTGGAGATCGGTGCTCGTATGTTTGGCCTACAAGAGCCTGGTATTGGCGTCTATCGCCCAAACGACAACCCGCTGCTGGACTGGTTGCAAACCTGGGGACGTCTGCGTTCCAATAAATCCATGCTCGATCGTAAAGACCTGAAAGGCATGATCAAAGCGCTGAAAAAAGGGGAAGTCGTCTGGTATGCACCGGATCATGACTACGGCCCGCGCTCCAGCGTATTTGTTCCCTTTTTTGCGGTAGAGCAAGCCGCGACAACATCCGGCACCTGGATGCTCGCTCGTCTGTCGAATGCCTGCCTTGTGCCTTTTGTTCCGCGCCGTAAACCTGACGGCACGGGTTATCAGCTAATCATGTTGCCACCGGAATGTTCCCCGCCGCTGGATGATGCTGAAACCACCGCAGCCTGGATGAACAAAGTGGTCGAGAAATGCATCATGATGGCGCCCGAGCAGTATATGTGGCTACATCGTCGCTTCAAGACGCGCCCTAAAGGTGTTCCCTCCCGCTATTAAACCGCACGTGCAGCCCTGAATGGGCTGCACACCTCGCCTTTTAGCTTTAAAAGCGCCCGTCCATTGCAGTGCCCATGATGCAGGCGCATAATTAGCGCGCTTATTTTATTCACCCACGCGCCACCGCGCCTCGCACAGTGGAAAGCTATGTCACCCTCTGATGATGTTCCCATAAACTGGAGACGCAATCTCACCGTTGCCTGGCTGGGCTGTTTTTTAACCGGGGCCGCATTTAGCCTGGTCATGCCATTTTTGCCGCTTTACGTCGAACAACTTGGCGTGACGGGCCATAGCGCTCTTAACCTGTGGTCAGGTCTGGTGTTCAGTATTACCTTTTTGTTTTCAGCCATTGCCTCCCCCTTCTGGGGCGGGTTGGCGGATCGTAAAGGTCGTAAAATCATGCTGCTGCGTTCCGCGTTAGGTATGGCGATCGTGATGGTATTCATGGGGTTGGCGCAGAATATCTGGCAGTTTCTCATCCTGCGTGCCTTGTTGGGTCTGCTGGGTGGGTTCATCCCCAACGCTAACGCGCTGATCGCAACCCAGGTTCCCCGAAATAAGAGCGGCTGGGCACTGGGTACGCTCTCTACCGGGGGTGTCAGCGGTGCATTGCTCGGCCCACTGGCGGGCGGACTGCTGGCGGATCATTACGGTCTGCGTCCTGTTTTTTTCATCACCGCCAGCGTGTTGTTTTCCTGTTTTTTACTGACGCTCTTTTTTATTCGCGAACAATTCCAGCCTGTCAGCAAAAAAGAGATGCTCCGTCTTCGTGAGGTCGTCACCTCACTCAAGAACCCGCGATTAGTGCTGAGTCTGTTCGTCACCACCCTGATTATTCAGGTTGCCACCGGTTCTATTGCGCCGATCCTTACACTGTATGTCCGTGAGTTAGCGGGCAATGTTAGCAATATTGCATTTATTAGCGGAATGATTGCTTCAGTCCCTGGCGTCGCGGCCTTACTCAGCGCCCCCAGACTCGGTAAACTCGGAGACCGGATTGGACCGGAGAAAATCCTGATCGTTGCGCTGGTGATTTCGGTGTTACTGCTGATCCCTATGTCCTTTGTACAAACCCCCTGGCAACTCGGTATTCTGCGCTTCTTACTGGGTGCTGCGGATGGCGCCCTGCTTCCTGCCGTCCAGACGCTGCTGGTGTATAACTCGACGAATCAGGTGGCCGGTCGGATCTTCAGTTACAACCAGTCATTTCGCGACATTGGCAATGTCACCGGGCCGTTGATGGGCGCCGCTATCTCCGCCAATTACGGTTTCCGCGCTGTGTTTTGTGTCACCGCTGGCGTGGTGCTGTTCAACGCTCTCTACTCCTGGAACAGCCTGCAGCGACGCCGGTAAGTTTCAGGGGCACGCCGCAGCTCAGGCATCTGAATGATTTTTGCGCATTCATACTTGCAAAACCAAAGAATCAGCTATTATTTTCCTGAATACCCCGTTAAATCAAAGGGAGACACTGATGACCATGTATGCCACGCTGGAAGAAGCCATCGACGCAGCCCGTGAAGAATTTCTGGCTGACACTGGCCTTGAGCAAGATGAAGCGAATGTTCAACAGTTCAACGTGCAAAAATACGTCCTGCAAGATGGCGACATCATGTGGCAAGTCGAATTTTTTGCCGACGAAGGTGAAGAAGGTGAATGTCTGCCCATGCTAAGCGGCGAAGCGGCGCAAAGTGTCTTTGACGGCGATTATGATGAGATTGAGATTCGACAAGAGTGGCAGGAAGAAAACACCCTTCATGAATGGGATGAAGGCGAGTTCCAGCTTGAACCGCCACTTGATACCGAAGAGGGACAAACCGCTGCCGATGAATGGGATGAGCGCTAGTTACTCATAGGGACCGTGGTGGATATCCAGCGGTAGCAACAGCGTATCAAACACCAGTGAAAAGGGCAGATCGAGAATGGTGACATAACGCCATGCCGAATCCCGAACATCCCACTGCACACCGGGATAGTATTGGTTACCATGACCCTGACCGGGAATGGTTCTGCTAATAATGCTGCCGCAACCGCTGAGTAACAGCACCATAATACTGACTGCCAGTGTTCGCACCGGATACCTTATCAATCGTCTATTGAGTCAAAAAAAATACCGGCGCCAGGCCGGTATTTTCATCTGGTTACCTTTACTTCTTTCTGAGCGCCTGCGGATTCAGGGTAATTCCCTGATAGTAATTCACCCATGACGAATATCGCTCAGGTGAATTCCAGACGCGGTAGTGTAAACGCGCCATTGTCACCGGATCGCTCAACAGCACCAGACGGCGGTCGCGATTCAGTTTCTCTGGGGTTTCGTTCAGCGCCTGTTCCACATGACGGTCACGCGCGATCTCCAGCACCTGGCTCGCACGGTGACGCGCCGTTGCCATTGCCGTCGCCAGCGCATTAAATGATGGATTGAACACGGCATGCATGAACCCATCGTCCAGTGAACGGTTACGGTTCATCGACAGATATTTATCGGTATCCACCAGCACCTGCGGCGGCGAGTACTCTTCCGGGATCAGGAACAGCTTCCAGCGCTTGGTGCGCAGACCTACCGTTGAACGACTCGAGATCACCGAAACAAACGGTGACAGGATCAGCGAGAAGACGATTGGCGCCAGCCAGAACAGAAAACGTAAATCCAGCCAGGCCATACCGACAGCCCACACCAGGCCCAGCAGCAGCTGAGAACCATGACGCATGAAGGCTTCGCCCCACGGGGTGGAATCGTCATCACGCTGCGGCGAGTTCCAGACCACTTCCCAACCGAGGAATGCGCTCACGACAAACACCGTATGGAACAACATACGTACCGGCGCCAACAGCACGGAGAATAAGACCTCCAGCAACAGCGACACCGTCACGCGCACAAAGCCACCGTACTCTTTTGTCCCTTTGCACCAGATGAGCAAAATACTCAGCAGTTTCGGCAGGAATAACAGCACCATGGTGGAGGCAAAAAGCGCAATGGCCAGCTCAGGACGCCACTGCGGCCAGACCGGGAACAACTGACGCGGCTGCAGGAAGTATTGCGGCTCCGTCAATGCGTGTACCACCTGCAACGCGGTTGAAAGTGCAAGGAACATAAACCACAGCGGTGCAGACAGATAAGACATCACCCCTGTCAGGAATACCGCACGGTGAACCGGATGCATCCCTTTAACCAAAAACAGGCGGAAGTTCATCAGGTTACCGTGACACCAGCGACGGTCGCGCTTAAGTTCATCCAGCAGGTTTGGCGGGAGTTCTTCATAGGAGCCCGGCAGGTCGTAGGCAATCCAGACGCCCCACCCTGCACGACGCATCAACGCCGCTTCCACGAAGTCGTGAGAGAGGATTGAGCCCGCAAACGAACCTTCACCCGGCAACGGCGCCAGCGCGCAATGTTCGATAAACGGTTTCACGCGGATAATAGCGTTATGACCCCAGTAATGCGACTCGCCCAACTGCCAGAAGTGCAGCCCGGCGGTAAACAACGGTCCATATACACGGGTCGCAAACTGCTGGCAGCGCGCATACAGGGTATCCATTCCGGAGGCCTTCGGCGAAGACTGGATAATCCCGGCATTCGGGTTCGCTTCCATCAACCGTACCAGACCAGTCAGACACTCACCGGTCATCACCGAGTCAGCATCCAGCACCACCATATAGCTGTACTGGTTGCCCCAACGGCGACAGAAATCATCGATGTTTCCGCTTTTACGCTTAACACGACGACGACGACGACGGTAGAAGATCTGCCCTTCGCCCTGTACTTCTGCAATCAGTTCCATCCACGCTTTTTGCTCTGCCACGCAGATGTCCGGATTGTAGCTATCGCTGAGAATATAGACATCAAAATGCGCCGCATTGCCGGTGGCTTTAACCGACTCCCACGTGGCACGCAGACCTGCGAATACACGGTCGACGTCTTCGTTGCAAATAGGCATGATCAACGCAGTACGGTGCTCAGGGTTAAGGGGCTCGTCCCCTACCGTTGACGCCGAAATACTGTATTTGTCACGACCAATGAGCAGTTGCAGGAACCCCATCAACGCTGTCCAGAATCCCGCTGAGACCCAGCAGAACAACACAGCAAACAGAATGAGGATCCCGGTTTGCAGGATGTACGGCAACAACTGCATAAAGGAGACCAGCAGATCTTGCCCAATCATGTCGGAAGGGTTGATCAACGCCCACCCCTGATAAGGAAGAATGGTCTTCATATACCAGGTGGCGACTACTGTTTGCGCCAGCGTCAGCAGTAAGAGCGTGTAGCGGCGGATCGTGCCGACGGTACGCCATTTTTGTTCGCTTTCCTGCTCTTCTTTCGTCAGGCGGGAAAGATAACGCGGCGTAACGTCCCGGCCACGTAAACGGTCCCAAAAGCGTCCCACAGGGTTGGTGCGCCAGGGATCGGGAAACATTGAAGAACGCGTCGCTTTCGGCATCGCCTGCAACTGGTCGCGTCCTTCATCATCCTTAATCAGTTGCCCTTCAGCCAGCGACTCCGGCCAGGCCTGCTCCAGGCGCGCTTTAACCGATCCCTGAGGCGAATCGTCTTCTCGGGGGTAAGTACGATGCTCAGCATCCAGCGCCTCGTGCACGGCGCGGATCTCAGTTTTCGGCAGCGCCGCTTTCTCAATATCGGAAAGCGGCAGCGCGTCAATATACTCAGTAGTCTTATTCATTGGCAGGTAACTGGTAGCTCCAGGTTTCGCTCAGCGGCTGATCGGCATTGACCAATGCAGCGCGCATTTCAGTGGGTTGCTTCGCATCTTTCACTTTCACGCGCAGCATTAGACGCCATCCTTTGGTAACAGGATTGTAGCGTACGCTGCTGTCAACGATTTCACCGTTATCGCCAATACTGGTTTGTGCGGTCACCGGGGTATCCTGCGGCAGTTTTTTCATGTCTGTACCCGCAAAATCCACGACAAACGCGATAGTGCCGTCAGGCTGTCGAATAAGGTTAGATTGCTTCACATCGCCGGTTGAACGACGAGTCTGCTGCACCCAGGCGTTATCCGGCGCGTGAAGTTTGTCTTCGTCACGGCTGAACGTCAGGGTGTACTTGAAGTTCATCTCTTTGCCTGCTTCTGGCAATTGATCCGGCGTCCAGTAAGCCACGATGTTATCGTTGGTTTCGTCATTGGTCGGAATTTCAACCAGTTCGATTTTCCCTTTGCCCCAATCGCCTTTCGGGGTGATCCACGCGCTTGGACGCAGGTCGTAGCGATCGTTTAAATCTTCAAAACGCGAGAACTGACGGCCACGCTGCAACAGGCCGAACCCTTGCGGGTTTTCCATGGCAAAGCTGCTCACCGCGAGATGTTTCGGGTTATTCAGCGGACGCCAAATCCACTCACCATTACCGGCGTGGATAGACAAACCGTTAGAGTCGTGAAGTTCTGGACGATAATTCGTTGCCGGAGACGGCTGGTTAGGTCCAAACAAGAACATACTGGTCAATGGCGCAACGCCCAGTTTTCCCACTTTGTCGCGCAGATAGACTTTAGACTGCACATCCACCACGGTGTCACGCCCAGGCATAATCACAAAGCGATACGCCCCTGTTGCACGCGGAGAATCCAGCAATGCATAAATAGTCAGACGTTTATCGGTCTGTTTTGGACGTTCGATCCAAAACTCCCGGAAGCGGGGAAACTCTTCACCAGAAGGCAGAGCGGTATCGATCGCCAGGCCACGAGCAGACAGACCATAAACCTGACCGGCACCAATCACACGAAAATAGCTGGCGCCGAGCATGCTGACGATTTCATCGTTTTTATCTTTGCTGTTGATCGGGTACAGCACCTTGAACCCGGCAAATCCGAGATCCTTCACAGTGTCTTTGTCGTGCTGCACTTCGCCAAAATTAAAATAATCTGGGCTATATTTAATTCGTTTTACCGCAGTGGCGGTCACTTCGTTGATCTTGACCGGTGTGTCGAAGTACATACCCTGGTGGTAGAACTCGAGCTTGAATGGGGTTTTGAGATTGCTCCAGTAGGCTTTGTCGTGATTAAACTGGATCTGCTGATAATCCGCATACTTCATGTCGCGGAAAACGGAGGGCAAGTTACTTTTTGGCGCTTCATAGCCTTTACCGGCTAAGGATTGAGCTTGCTTCGCCACATCATCAATACTGAACGCCCAACTCGACGACGTGTACAGCGTTAACATGACGGCCGCACTCAACCAACGCATTTTCATCATTTGTAGTTTATGTTTCATAATAAGTAAGCACTTCCCCCTTTGTGTGCTTATATCGATCCGATCCATTTTAATGGATAATCAGGCATTCCGACAACTGAATCGAGCCATCGTTCAGCGCGCTGGCTCATGGATTAAGCAGGTTCATACGCCCATTTTCATTTTCAGTGCTTATCCTGGAGACAGGTTGTCGGACTTGGTGTAGGGTTGCCTTCGAATGTAACCATTATTCGTCTTCGGGATAAGGCGAAAAGTCTGAGAATGCGTGCCCATCTATGAATCCAGTACCCCCGCAACGTGAATACTTTCTTGACTCCATCCGTGCCTGGCTGATGTTGTTGGGGATCCCTTTTCATATCTCATTGATATATTCAGGTCATACATGGCATGTGAACAGTGCGGAGCCGTCATGGTGGCTTACACTCTTTAATGACTTTGTCCATGCGTTTCGCATGCAGGTCTTTTTTGTTATCTCAGGTTATTTTTCATACATGTTATTCCTGCGTTATCCCTTAAAACGCTGGTGGAAGGTCCGCGTAGAACGCGTGGGCATTCCCATGTTGACCGCAATTGTGCTCCTCACATTGCCACAATTTATTATGTTGCAATATGTCAAAGGAAAGGCGGAGAGCTGGCATACCCTCTCGACTTACGGTAAATACAATGCGCTGGCCTGGGAATTAATTTCTCATCTCTGGTTTTTGCTGGTGCTGGTGGTATTAACGACGCTGAGTATGTGGGTATTTACCCAAATTAAAAAACGTCTGGCCGCCGCTGAAAACTCGTTGATGACGCATATTTCCATGCCGAAACTGACCTTCATCTTTTTCTTACTTGGAGTGGGTTACGCGGTCATCAGACGCACTATTTTTATTCTATATCCCCCCATTCTCAGTGACGGTCTGTTCAATTTCATCGTCATGCAAACCTTGTTTTACGTGCCCTTTTTCATGCTGGGCGCGCTGGCGTTTATCTCTCCTCATTTGAAAGCGCTCTTCACGACACCTTCACGTGGATGCACTCTGGCCGCAGGCCTTGCCTTTGCGGCCTATCTGTTGAACCAGCATTACGGCAACGGCGATGCCTGGATGTATGAAACGGAGTATGTGATTACCATGGTGATGGGGCTGTGGATGGTGAATGTGGTCTTTTCTTTGGGGCATCGTTTGCTGAATTTTCAGTCTGCTCGCGTCACCTATTTTGTGAATGCTTCGCTCTTTATCTACCTGGTACACCACCCCTTAACACTGTTTTTTGGGGCCTATATCACCCCGCATATTTCATCTAACCTGCTCGGTTTTTTATGCGGTCTGATATTTGTCATTGGTATTGCGTTAATTCTGTATGAAATCCATTTACGCGTACCGTTGTTGAAATTTTTGTTTTCTGGCAAACCGCCGGTTAAACGCGATAAAAACGATGCGGTGGCTAATTAAGGTTTACCCGTTAGAGCAGCCATTCAATCGGTAATAATGACGCCAGTCGCACCTGAACCCGCTTCCAGAATCCTGTAGCGGGTTCTTTTTTCAGGACCACCTCTTCACTCTGCTGGCGATCGATCCAATTGATGCGCCCCCATCTGTCCAGGCGCAACTGCCAGGCTGAATCACGCTGCCGTTGTATAAAACGCTCATGAATAAGCGACGCCAGCGTCTCACTTTCTATCACAAAGCCCATTTCGGTATTCAACAACGTCGAGCGAGGATCAAAATTAAGCGAGCCGATAAACACTTTATTACCATCAATGCTGAAGGTTTTTGCATGCAGGCTGGAGCCAGAGTTTCCTGTTAATCCACGATCGTGAAGCATTACGCCACGGGTGTTGGTCGGTTTCAGTTCATATAACTCAATCCCGTAGCGAAGTAATTTTTTGCGCCAGCGCGCATAACCTGCATGGACGACTGCCACATCATTCGCCGCCAGCGAATTGGTCAGAATCGCTATCCTGACGCCTTTTCTGACCAGTTTCAGCAGTTGAATAACACCGGCACGGGTCGGTACAAAATAGGCTGAAATAATATCGATTCGCTTTGACGGGGATCCCATGACATCAAACAATCGTTGCGGCAGCAGCGAATGACGCTGTGCTTTCCCTTCGCCTTTTGACGGATCATCGCTAAGAAGGCGGGTTTTCGCCCAAATCAAAGGCAGCGAACCGCCATCAAGGTGAGACATAAACTGGCTGGTCTCCAGCGTATTTAAGTATCGGCGAGTCATATCGTCGTTATACCAGGAGTCCGGAAAGTCGATATGGTGAGGATGCTCGCGTTTGGGCAGTTCCAGCACCTCCTGCAGGGTAGAAACGGATCCGCAATGCCAGTAACGCTCAAAATCATCGGCCACCTCTTTAACCACCGGACCGACGGCCATCACATCAAGATCAGAAAACAGCGGTTCCTCTCCTGCACCGAAATAGGCATCACCAATGTTTCGCCCGCCGACCAGCGTTATGACCCCATCTGCCGTATAGCTTTTGTTGTGCATACGGCGGTTCAACCGCGCGAAATCGGTTAAATAACCCAGTATACGCAAGGTTCGAAACGAGAATGGATTAAACAAGCGGACTTCAATATTAGGATGGTTATCCAGCAACTGGAGCGTATTGTCCAGGCCTGGGGTGTTGTTATCGTCTAACAGCAGACGAACATGGACCCCCCGTTTTGCCGCTGCCAACAACACGGAAAACAGCAAACGCCCGGACATGTCGTTTTCCCAAATGTAATACTGCACATCCAGGGTGCGCTCTGCCATTTCAGTTAACCGATAACGGGCGGCGAAGGCATCCAGGCCATCACTTAACGCAAGAATCCCACACTCGCCAGGATGGCTTGAACAAAGAGGCGCGACCGCGCGTTCAAGGCGCGTCATCTCAGAAGGTATCCTCATCGCCCTGTTGAGTCAGCAAGCGTGAATACAAGTGAGCATTTTCTTCATCATAACAAACGAAGTACACCTGATCAGGCAAGGCGCGACGGACGAGAAATTCCAACACCGTTTTCACGGCGATTTCGGCAGCCGCTGCACGCGGATACCCATAAGCGCCGGTGCTAATAGCAGGAAAAGCAATGGAGCTGTAACCGTTGGCCAGCGCCAGTTGCAGGCTATTCAGATATGCATCTCCCAGCAGTTCCGCTTCACGGTGCTCCCCACCCTGCCAGACTGGGCCTACTGCGTGGATCACCGCTTTGGCCGGGAGATCGCCCGCTACAGTGATAACGGCATGCCCCGCGGGACACTCCCCCATCTGCTGCCTCACTTTTTTGCACGCTTCGAGCAGTGCCGGTCCTGCCGCACGATGAATGGCGCCATCAACGCCCCCGCCCCCCAATAGTGAAGAGTTTGCGGCATTAACGATCACATCTACAGCCACATGCGTAATGTCACCGTGTAGAACATGAACACGCGATTTCATAAATCCCCCTTGCCTGAGCCTATCCTCTAAGTGTACAGCAGGGTTTTCAATGAAATCGCGCTTTTTAATGGCAGTTTGCTCTGTTGTCGTTTCAGCGGTCTATTTATACTCAATACTCAAAATCGCCATGTTTTTTTGCGCATTAAGATAATGCATTTTCACGTTGGCGACCTGCTGAACCTGTTGAGGCACTGTCGAAACCTGCTGAAAGGTAAACTGATTGGTTTGCATCGTACCATTATGCGCGCAAGACATGGAAACCTGCTGCTGGCTGGAGGAGACGTCACAAGGTGATTCAACGATTTCGCCGCGAAAATGAATAATGCCACCTTGTACTTCCTGCTGAGCCACGGTCGGGGCAGAGAAAAGGATAAGAGCAGCCATGCTCGTCGTCAGAAAATAACGGGGCCAGGGTGAAAACATGATAGCGCTCCTCAATGATAAATCATCCTTGAGGTTCGGTGTTTTCCTTTACCGCGGAGATGACAGTTCACGTTAATCGTGTGGACACCTCTTTATATTCATAGAACAACAATTTCTCCTCCGCCACATCATTAATAAATCAAAGGATTATGATGATGTCGCGGAGGATGGCCATTCTTGTGATAAATGCAGCGTCTGTCCGTCCGAAACCGTGACAACTATTTTAACGGAGTCTCCCGCTGAAATATTTAAAGTCAGTTTTGTCAAATCAACCGGTTGATTAGCGGGTAAAGAAAGCGTTTTTTTCTGCTGTGTGCGGCTTTGCCCCGAAACACCCTCTCGCAAAGAGACTATTTGTACCTGGCACATACAAGGTTGCGTCAGCGTAACCTGAGGGATGATGGTATACATTTCACCCTGCTGGGTCGTATTGAAGGTAATTTGATTGGTCAGCGCAGCAAGGAGTAATAACGTATGCATAATGTCCTCCCGAAAAAAAACAGGGCCTACGCCCTGTTTTTTTATAATACAGATTCTGTATTAGTACTGATAGGCTGACGCATTGTTGCCAAAGCCAACCTGTTTGATGGTCACATCCGAACCTGAAGCAGTTTGATCCACCAGCGCGCCGTTACCACCACCGAACTGTGTAACAGACATAGTGGAGTCTTTGCCATTCCACTGGTCAAGAGTCGCGCTGTTGCCAAAGCCTTTTTGCAGCAGCTCGATAGAGCTGTCATCAGAACCCTGACCAACATCTGCACCGTTTCCGCCGCCGTGTTGAGTAATTGTCAGGCTAGAGTCTTTAGCATCAGATTGCAAGGCGACAGCTGAGTTACCACCACCGTACTGGTAAATGCTCAAATGTGAATCCGGGCCGTTATTGCCATGTCCTGGCCAGCCACCATTACCGCCGCCGCCAAATTGCGGAACAACACCAGCCAGAGCACTGCCAGAAACTACGATTGCTGCAATAGCTGCCACTTTGAAAAGTTTCATGGTAAACCCCCATCGGATTGATTTAAACGTCGCTAAAAGTATTAACGTTGAATAACGCGAATAGCCATTTGCGACTGTCTCTGCACCACAACTGCTGTTTTTTGCGTACCATACTGAGTAATATTTGCTTTATTTCCAGAGCCTTTCTGGATAATCATCGCTGTATTACCATATGAACCTTGCGAAATACTTGCATCATTAGAGTTACCCTTCTGATCAATGTACGCAAGGTTATAAGCTCCTGATTGGTCAACCTTCGCCCGGTTATTTCCACCTTCTTGTGAAACGACGGACAACTGTTTTGCGCCGTCCTGGCGAACATTTGCACTATTATTCGTGCCAACTTGACCAATAATGGCTGCCTGATTAAATGAAGACTTGCTTAATTCATTTACCGCAAAGTTATATTCTGACGTTGCCATATCATAACTTGTCGCGGCTGCAATCCCAGGCGCACCCAGTACTGTTAACATCATAAATAACAATTTGTTTTTCATGTTGTCACCCTGGACCTGGTCGTACATGAAGATAAATTAAAAAACTTGTCAAATTTATTGTTAACGCGATGCGTTTTTTGTTAACGACGCGTTACGATGAAGAGTATGTCTGTGGAAACATTTTAAATAACTCACCCGCGAGTGGTATTTTGATATTCTGGTTCACACCAAAGTGCTAATTAACCACTAATCCCGCTGTTATTTCCGTCATTTTTATTTTTTCTTAGTAAGGTAAATTGCATTTCTATGCGCAGAGAGAAAAGGCCGCTCTCTGTACATTTTAATGGGGTTCAGTGGCGAGGAAGCCCCCCTGGCAGCACGAGTCGTTACAAGTCGCGTTTTTTTGCACTTAAAAATGATCACTGGAACTATGGACAGAAGTTTTGAAATAAAAAAGGAAGAAAGCATTAAATTAAAATTATAAAAATATTTAAAAATCAACATTTTAATATAATTTGTATGATTTTTTAAATCTATGCAATAACGGCAAAATGTACAACTTTCTTATCAAATCTAATCTTAAAAAAACCTTATGCTTAACATATTAATATATATTTTTACATTTAGTTACAAGTTTAACACTTGCTTTAAGGTTTGTAATGACTAGATTGAAATCAGATGTAGTCCATTAGTTTTATATTTTGCCCATTAGGGCTGATTTATTTCTACAAACAGCAGTGCAACATCTGTCAGTACTTCTGGTGTCTCTATTTTAGTAGGGGCAACTGTCAGATGTGCGACTAAAAAAAAGTGGGGTTTCATCATGTTTAATGAAGTCCATAGTATTCATGGTCATACATTATTGTTGATCACTAAACCGTCCCTGCAAGCTACGGCTTTATTGCAACACTTAAAACAATCTCTGGCGTTAACCGGAAAACTGCATAATATTCAACGTTCTCTGGACGATATATCTGCCAGTTGTATTGTTTTACTGGATATGATGGAAGCAGATAAAAAGCTAATCCATTACTGGCAAGACAACTTAAGCCGGAAAAACAACAATATAAAAACATTGTTGTTGAATACTCCCGACGATTATCCGTACAGGGATATTGAAAACTGGCCTCATATCAATGGCGTGTTTTACGCAGCTGAAGATGAAGAGCGTGTTGTAAATGGATTGCAAGGGGTCTTGCGAGGTGAATGCTACTTTTCGCAGAAGTTGGCCAGTTACCTGATAACACACTCAGGAAACTATCGCTACAACAGCACAGAGTCTGCGCTTCTCACTCATCGCGAAAAAGAGATCCTTAATAAGCTGCGTATCGGCGCGTCAAATATTGAAATCGCTCGTTCGCTGTTTATCAGTGAAAATACGGTGAAGACGCACCTTTATAATCTTTTCAAGAAGATAGCTGTCAAAAACCGAACACAAGCGGTTTCGTGGGCAAACGATAACCTCAGGCGGTAAAGCCATGAAACGCTATCTGACCTGGATTGTAGCGGCTGAATTGCTCTTTGCCTCCGGGAATCTACAGGCAGTTGAAGTTGAGATTCCCGGGTTGTTAACTGACCACACGGTTTCATCTATTGGCCATGATTTTTACCGTGCCTTTAGTGACAAGTGGGAAAGTGAATACACTGGCAACTTAACTATAAATGAAAGACCAAGTGCGCGTTGGGGAAGCTGGATCACCATAACCGTCAACCAGGATGTTATCTTCCAGACATTTTTATTCCCGACGAAACGAGACTTCGAACAAACAGTCGTCTTCGCATTAGCACAAACTGAGGAAGCATTAAATCGCCGGCAAATAGACCAAACGCTATTAGGCACCGGTGATTTAGCGCGTGATGAATTCTAATATATATTCTTTGTCCGGAGGCTGCCATGCGTGTCAAACATGCAGTAGTTCTACTCATGATTATTTCGCCGCTCAGTTGGGCTGGCAATATGACATTCCAGTTCCGCAACCCCAACTTTGGCGGAAACCCGAATAATGGCGCATTTTTATTAAATAGTGCTCAGGCGCAAAACTCCTATAAAGACCCCAGTTTCGATGATGATTTTGGGGTTGAAACACCATCCGCATTGGATAACTTCACTCAGGCGATTCAGTCACAAATATTGGGTGGTTTACTCACCAATATTAATACCGGGAAACCCGGCAGGATGGTAACCAGTGATTTCATTGTTGATATATCCAATACGGATGGTCAACTGCAGCTGAATGTCACAGACAGAAAAACAGGTAAAGTCTCCACCATTCAGGTGTCAGGTTTACAAACAAATTCAACCGATTTTTAAGCATCAGCCACGAAAGGACAATAATCATGCAGCGCTTACTGATTTTGGTTGCCGTATGCTTACTGAGCGGATGCTTAACCGCCCCGCCTAAAGAAGCCGCTAAACCGACATTAATGCCCCGTGCGCAAAGTTATAAAGACTTGACGCATTTACCTATGCCAACAGGTAAGATTTTTGTCTCGGTTTACAATATCCAGGATGAAACTGGCCAATTTAAACCTTATCCTGCAAGTAACTTCTCAACCGCCGTGCCACAGAGTGCAACTGCCATGCTGGTGACTGCGCTAAAAGATTCTCGTTGGTTCGTCCCACTGGAACGTCAGGGGCTGCAAAACCTGCTGAACGAACGTAAAATCATTCGCGCAGCGCAAGAAAATGGCACTGTTGCCATCAATAACCGTATACCGCTGCAATCTCTGACTGCGGCTAATATCATGGTGGAAGGGTCGATCATCGGCTACGAAAGCAATGTGAAATCAGGTGGTGTGGGCGCCCGGTACTTTGGTATTGGTGCGGACACGCAGTACCAGCTTGATCAAATTGCCGTAAACCTGCGCGTTGTTAACGTCAGTACCGGTGAGATCCTCTCTTCTGTAAACACCAGCAAGACCATACTGTCTTATGAAGTTCAGGCGGGGGTTTTCCGCTTCATCGATTATCAACGTCTGTTGGAAGGTGAAATTGGCTACACCTCTAACGAACCGGTCATGCTCTGTCTGATGTCTGCTATTGAAACCGGTGTTATCTTCCTGATTAATGACGGTATCGATCGCGGTCTGTGGGATCTGCAGAATAAGTCAGAAAGTCAGAACGACATTCTGGTGAAATATCGCCACCTGTCAGTTCCTCCGGAATCCTGATACTCAAAGCTAAAAAAAAGCGTGAGGATGTCCTCACGCTTTTTTATTTGCTGGGTACCGCTTGCGATGCGCCCCGCTCCCGGCGGGAAGCCAGCCAGAGTCCGCTGTTTTTCATCGCATAGCCAAAAACCAACCCCAGGGCGAGCGAAGGCAAGACCAATCGCCAGTCCCCCTGCCCTGCGAACGTCGCACATGCCCCGATAAAGGTCCCCGGAACAAAGGAAAGCAGCAATTGCTTAGCCTGAATGCACATCAGAAACGCGACAATTCCGGTCATGATATAGCTGACAATCTCAAGGTGTGGCGCAAGCGCACTACCATGAATGATCACCAGCGCCCATACCATGCCGCTTAATAGCGTACATGCCGACATCGCCAGCCCTTTCAGGCCGCCCTGAGGGCAAGCAAAATAGGCTGTACACCCCAGAAAACCGGCCCAACTGAGCAAGCCAAGAGACACGGCCACCCATCCCCAGATACCGGAGAGAATGCCCGTTGTAATTGCAATGGAGAGAAGTATGTTCATGGGCCGCATCATAGCAGAAAAACCGCATATGAATGCGACCGCGCACACAATTTATGCAAGGAGATAACTCAACTTGCAAATAATAGTGATATAAATCACATTTATTCTTCAACGTCTTCCTGCAATTCGTCCCACATTGCGCTGATCGCATCACGCGTCAGTGGTGCCATCGTACGCCAGAACGGGGTCGTCGCATGCGCTTCTACTTTACCCAAAAATGTTCCGTACCAGGGGAGCAGATATTCAACGAACAAGGTTTCCAGCGCTTCACTTTCATCTTCCGCTGACTGGTCTTCCAGCCATGATGCGGCCAACAGCAACGTACCAAGATGATCGGCCGGCGTATCCGCCAGAGGCATACCGCGCGCAGAAAGGAATGCCCGCACCTCAGACTCAGCAGCGCCTTCTACCCATGCACTACGATAAGGCGGCACAGCGCACTCATCACCGACGAACAAGGCATTATAATCAGCCGCCAGTTGCGCCATATCACAGCTTTTCTGTAACCGGGCCAACAAATCATCTTGTTCCAGCGGCCAACTGGCCGACAATTTACCTTCACGAATCAGCGTAAATAGCGGAACCAGTAAAGGGTCCTGTGGTTGGCGGTAATAAAGCGATCCCAGCACGCGACACAGGATAGAAAACTCGTTCATTTATGTATTCCAGTTATTAACAATTAAAGTTCAGCAAATTCCGGGATAGGCTCCATGCCACGCGACTCCAGGAATGTCAGCAAACGTTTTGGCGAAACGTTGAGGATCCGCTCCTCCGGGAAATTCACTTCGTCGAGAATCTTCCGGCACTCGGCAAATTCCCCTAAAGTGAACGCCGTATGAGAGTCAGATCCTAATGCCACCCAGCCCCCGGCATCACGTACAGCCGCGGCCACGGCGCGGCAATTCTCTTCACTGCCTTTACGCGAATGTAAGAAGGAGGAGTTGTTGATTTCCAACGCGACCTGATATTTAGCCGCGGCCTGAGCGATCGCCGTAATATCAACAGGATATTTGGGGTTCCCCGGGTGGCTAATCATATGCACATGGCCACTGGCCATAGTGGCAATCATCGCCTGGGTGTTGGTCTCTTTATCATGTGGTGCAAAAACCGGCTCATGGAACCCGGCGATGATCAAATCCAGGGATGTGAGCATTGGTCCAGTACAGTCAATGTCACCTTCAATATTTTTAATGTTGGCTTCAATGCCCCGCAAGATACCTACCCCATCAACCAAACGCGGCCAGATGCGCATATTAATAAAGTGCCAGTGATGCGGAGCATCAGCCATATCCGGCCCATGATCCGTAATAGCGAACAACTTGATACCTTTGCGTTTGGCTTCCGCGATATAGTCACTCAGAGTACTGTAGGCATGGGTGCTGGCGACGGTGTGCATATGCAGGTCAACGGGATACATCACTTTCTCCTGTATTCATTTTATGTCAAGGATAGCAGGAATCGCCGCCGTTTTTTAGTCGAAACCCGGCGCTAACCGGGTTTGCATCAGTAGCCTCGCTGGCGATCGACTTGCCCTGTAACGGGTTCTCCGTTTTCCAGATGCAAAATGGTGCGGGAAATATATTCCACCGCTTCGGCCGGTCGGGTCACCGCCGCAATATGTGGCGTCATCGCCACGCGAGGGTGTTTCCAGAGCGGACTCTCTTTCGGTAAGGGTTCGCGGCTGAACACATCAAGCATTGCCCCTTTAAGTTTTCCACTCTCCAGTGCCGCCAGCAGATCGTCTTCATTTAAGTGAACGCCGCGTGCCAGGTTAAGCACGTACGCCCCATCCTGCAGCTGCGCCAATAGTCCGGTATGAATAATCCCTACCGTCTCTACAGTATTTGGCAGCAAATTAATCAGAACCCGGGTTTGACTCAAAAACGCAGAAAGTTCTTCCTCACCAGCGAAACTTTCCACCCCAGGCCAGGACTTGTGGCTACGACTCCAGCAACGAAGTGGGAATCCCCACGCCTGTAGACTTTCGGCAACTTTCGCGCCTAACACGCCAGCCCCCATGATGCCGACGGTAAATTCCTCACGCGAATACTCCGGCAGTGGCCTCCACACGGACTCATTCTTCTGTGCCTGATAGTCATCAAAACGACGGAACCAATGCAATACCTGGCTCACAGCATATTCCTGCATCTGCAACCCCATTCCTGTATCTTCCAGGCGGAACAACGGAATGGACGGCGCCAGCATTTCTGGATGCGCTTTAAGCTTACTCAGAATAGAATCAACCCCGGCGCCCAGTGCGAAGACGGCTTTTAACTTCCGGCCTGCCAGCATTTCCACTGGAGGATGCCATACAAGCGCATAATCCGCGTGTCCGTTATCACCCGTTTTCCATTCGCGAACATTAGCCCCTGGAATCGCTTTTGCCAACGCGTTCAGCCACCACGGCGTGTCAAATGTCGGGTGATAGAAAATTATCTCCATACTGTCTCCTGCGTGTTGTTATGCGCAATCTATTCGCACTTATCATCATCATTTTCATAGGGATCATCAGCATAACAAATTTAAGCCTGCTGGCAAAAAAAGCAGTTTCTGCTTAATTCCCCCCCATGTTGCTTGAAGTTTGTGTAAACGCACGATTTTTTAGAAAAGTTGATTGACGTATAAGGCGTATTTCCTTACATTAGCGCCCGTTCCAGCAACACAGGAACAACAATATGGTGAGGTGTCCGAGTGGCTGAAGGAGCACGCCTGGAAAGTGTGTATACGGCAACGTATCGGGGGTTCGAATCCCCCCCTCACCGCCATATTCGAGAAAGAGCTCGTACGAAAGTACGGGCTTTTTTTTATCCTCTGACCCATCCTGAATAGCGTTGACACGTTCCTGACCTAAATCCGGA
>NZ_NRDO01000028.1 GCF_010231475.1 Citrobacter sp. NCU1
TGCAGCACTGGCAAAATCTGTTTATGCAGTATGACGCCTGGGGCAACCTGGTCCGCCGCCGCAGCGGTCTGTATGAACAGCACTATGCCTGGGATGCAGAGAACCGCCTGATATCAGCGCAGGGCACCGGTCCGCAGGGACGTTTTCAGGCGCACTATCAGTATGATGCGCTGGGCTGACGCACGCGAAAACAGGTTGCCACCGCCAACGGCACTACTGAAACCCGCTTCCTCTGGCAGGGATACCGTCTGTTGCAGGAGCAGCACGACGGCGGGCAATGCAGCACATACCTTTATGACCCGAACGAAGCGTGGAGCCCGCTGGCGCGAATCGACCATCTGCGCGACGATACACAGGGTGAGATTTACTGGTTCAGCACTGACCTGAACGGCGCGCCGCTGGAAGTCACCGACGTACGCGGCAACGTGCGCTGGAGTGGTCATTACAACAGCTTCGGTGAAGTACGGCATCAGACGGCAGGCTTCACCGGCGCGTTACAACACACCGCCCTCGCCCATCAGCCCCTGCGCTACGCCGGGCAGTATGCAGACAGCGAAACCGGACTGCACTATAATCTGTTCCGCTACTACGACCCGCAGGTCGGACGGTTTATTGTTCAGGGTCCGATTGGGTTAAACGGTGGGTGGAACCTTTATCAGTATGCACCGAATCCGCTGGGATGGATTGATCCGTGGGGATTAAGTGGAGAGCCCGTAGGTAGTGAAAATAATCCATTTGGTTCTTCTCGCGCTGCTCGTCGTGAAGCCATGAGACAAGCTGGGATACCCACAAGCCAGCAACCGATTAGCCAATCACGAAATAGCTCAGGCCGAGAATATTCTCACGAGACACCAAAGCCCGGTGGTGGCACTGGCTTATCATCTGTACAAGAACAAACAATGGATATTAGTCATCCAGACAAGCCACACTGGGAAGCTGGGCAAGTTAAAACAGATGATTTTGGAAATCCTCGAATGAATAAATATGGACGACCTCAACTACGTAACGGTAAAGGGAAAGCATATTATGGTAAAGGAGGATGCAAATGAGTGTATCTGAATACGAACGAGCATTGCTCTATCGAAAAGCTCAAGGCAATGTATGTAAAAATGATTATTTTAATAAAATTCAATCATTTACAAACAGTATCATTGAGGTGGAGAACTTTCTTAACTTGGAAAAAACTGATGATATTATAAATTCCCTTAAAAATAAAAAAATAAGCTCAAAAGCTAAAATTGAAATTAATAGCTATCAACAGCTTGTTAATTTCATCAAAGAAAAAGCTGCAGAGCATTTTTCTTATTTATTAATTGATGAAGAATGGAAGTTTTGCGGCGCTTATAAAATAAGTAATAAGTTTTCTAGTGACTATAATTTTGATGAATTGCATTCGGACGAGATAAGAATAATATCTTGTGATCTGTCTTTTCAGATTCAAATAGACTATAGCAACAATGAAATAGAGTGTGAATATATTCTTTATAAATAGAATGTTATAAAACCAATACCGGGAGATATTTTTTCTTCCGGCTTTATTTTTTATTTAGTTGCTGCTATTCAGTCCACTAAACAATCGCCGCTTTAATCCCCTTAACCACCTGTTTAACCTGATTAACCTGCTCGCGCAGTTCCGGAACCTCGTTGCTGTCAGCAATGACGATCAGGCATCCCTCTGATATTTTCACCGTCACACCGCGCCCTGTCTCAATTCCGCCCTCTTTCAGCCAGTCGCCTTGAAGGTTCAGACTGGAATGGTGTAAATAATAGGTGGTCATGCCTGTTTTACTTTTTTCGGAGAAGGCCCTGAAAAAACTTACCTGATAATATCGCTGAGTCACTTGTTTTATATTTTGGTATTTAACCTTATGATTAAATAGTAGAATAACTATCGTGCAGATAGCTATTTTATCAGGGTACGGCGGTAGCGTACGCACTCTGAGGTAGTCATTCCGGGAATATAAGAACGACACTACAGGTCTGATTCGCTGTCCCCCTGCTAAAACACGACGAAGCCCGGCAGGGGCACAGCAGCGCGCATTTTCGTTATGACGCCGCGGATAACCTCGCCGCTAATGATAACGACCCGCCGGTCACCGATAACCGGCTGCAGCACTGGCAAAATCTGTTTATGCAGTATGACACCTGGGGCAACCTGGTCCGCCGCCGCAGCGGTCTGTATGAACAGCACTATGCCTGGGATGCAGAGAACCGCCTGATATCAGCGCAGGGCACCGGTCCGCAGGGACGTTTTCAGGCGCAATATCAGTATGATGCGCTGGGCAGACGCACGCGAAAACAGGTTGCCACCGCCCACGGCACC
This sequence comes from Citrobacter sp. NCU1, assembly GCF_010231475.1. Lineage (GTDB taxonomy): Bacteria > Pseudomonadota > Gammaproteobacteria > Enterobacterales > Enterobacteriaceae > Citrobacter_D. The sequence goes on from NZ_NRDO01000028.1 coordinate 2,324, forward strand.
ACCGAAACCCGCTTCCTCTGGCAGGGATACCGACTGTTGCAGGAGCAGCACGAAGACGGGCAATGCAGCACATACCTTTATGACCCGAACGAAGCGTGGAGTCCGCTGGCGCGAATCGACCATCTGCGCGACGATAAACAGGGTGAGATTTACTGGTTCAGCACTGACCTGAACGGCGCACCGCTGGAAGTTACCGACGTACGCGGAAACGTGCGCTGGAGTGGTCATTACGGCAGCTTCGGCGAAGTGCGGCATCAGACGGCAGACTTCACTGGCGCGTTGCAGCACACCGCCCTCGCCCATCAGCCCCTGCGCTACGCCGGGCAGTATGCTGACAGCGAAACCGGACTGCACTATAATCTGTTCCGCTACTACGACCCGCAGGTCGGACGGTTTATTGTTCAGGATCCGATAGGGTTAAACGGTGGGTGGAACCTTTATCAGTACGCGCCGAATCCGTTATCGTATATTGACCCTATTGGATTAAGTAGCTGTGTTTTAGGTAGAAACATGGGAGCTAGATCTGGTGACGGAATGGCAAATCACCACCTAATCCCTGAGCAATTGATGAAAGATCAGCGATTTAAATCTATGTTTGATCGACTTAAAAAAGTCGGTTGGGATGGTGATAGAGCATCTAATGGCACATTCTTACCTGGCTCTAAAGATCTAGCTGTAAAAATAGGAGTGCCTGGGCACTGGTCTAATCATAATCAATATACTGGAGCTGTGCGGGATAAACTGACTCAACTGGCAAAACAAGCTGATCGTTTAAGTGATACGCAATTAGTATTAGGCGTAAAAAAAATTCAGGATTGGGCCAGGGCTGGACTTGATAAAAATATTTTCAAAATAGATCCTAATACGGGGAGATTGTTGTGATTAATTCATCCGTTGATTTTTATGTTGTCAAATATGATCCTGATGGTGAAGGCGCCCCTCATTTTATGGAAAAAGAGTGGACTCCTGAATTACCAATTTTAGACATCCACAAAAAACCACCATCATTAAGTGATTTTGCTAGTGCATATAATCTAAAAGCAAAAACCTATAAATTAGATGGGGATTATTTGGTAGAAGATGATTTAATTTCATTGGACTTTTATAACCTATGTAAAGAATTTAACGTCAAATGTATATGCATACCTGTGAATATAAGTTTATTAAGAAAAAAAATACCCAGTAAAAAATACTTCTTATATTTCAATATAACTTCTCTATCTATATTGGATAATAATAAATCTGATTTTTCCATATCAAAAGATATCTATAATGGAAAGAATAATACTCCTGAAGATAAAAATATGGATATGATTTATTATGATAAGATAGATAAATTTCATGTGATTGACGGCATAAGTGAACACTTGTTTTACTGTAAAGATATTATGGATACAGTGTGTTCCAAATCTTTTAAAGATAAATTTGATTACCTTAATTTAAAGGGTGTTAAATTTATACCAATAGATCAAGATTACAAATATGATGCATGGGATGGTTGGTGATATGTAAACGTTAGCGGAGCCGCAGCACCAACCTGAATGGCGCACCGCTGGAAGTTACCGACGTACGCGGAAACGTGCGCTGGAGTGGTCATTACGGCAGCTTCGGTGAAGTGCGGCATCAGACGGCAGGCTTCACCGGCGCGTTGCAACACACCGCCCTCGCCCATCAGCCCCTGCGCTACGCCGGGCAGTATGCAGACAGCGAAACCGGACTTCACTATAATCTGTTTCGCTACTACGACCCGCAGGTCGGACGGTTTATTGTTCAGGATCCGATAGGGCTAAACGGTGGGTGGAATCTTTATCAGTATGCACCGAATCCGCTGGGGTGGATTGATCCGTGGGGATTAACCAGTTGTCAGCTATCAAAAGCAATGGAGATAAATGGCACACCACGACCTAAAAATTCAGCAGCACATCATATAGTTCCTGAAACAGCTAAATGTGCTAAGCCAGCCAGAAATATATTGAAGAAACATCAGATAGATATCAATAGTGCTGCTAATGGTGTTTTCTTGCCCAACCGAAATAATATGGATGAAATGTCAGGAATATTACATAATGGTAAGCACCCTGATGATTACATATCAGCAATAAATGAGCGAATCCGAAATGCAGATAAGCTCGGCGGTAAACAAGAAACTCTTAATGAGCTGGAAAGAATAAATAATGAACTTTCCAGTGCAGATCGTAACTCAAGTTGGTATACAATATTATTATGAAAACAATCTATTTATTAAAGTCAACATCGCGAAATACTTGTTCATTCATTCAAGATTACCCTGATGGAGAGGAGAGTATCATGGGAAGTGCTGTCGATGCTTCATGGCATCCTTTTGGCGATAAGTACTGCGCTATCACTCTAGAACTAAGAAGAAATGACGCTGGAAAAAGAAATTATCAGTTTGATTTTAGCAGCATGTTAAATCCTTTTCTCGTTATTAGTGAAGACGCACTGACTAAACTGGATGATATTTTAAAACCAAGAGGACAAATACTCCCCGTCATTACTGAAAGTAAAAAAAAATTTTACGGTTACTACCCAACAAATTCACTTTCGGGTTGTCTCAATATGGAGAAGTCAGTTTATCGTGTAGCTGAACGTGGTTTAATTATTGAAAAACCTGTACTGGTCGCATCAAACATAGTCGATGACTATTTATTTTCAATTGACGAAGATATAAGTAGAATATTTGTCACAGATAAGTTCAAAAAGAGAGTTGAAGAAGCCGAATTATTAGGATTTGACTTTTCAATTGAAATACCCACAGTGTAAAACCTAAGGCCGAAGATGTTAATAACTACCGGCCTCCTTGCTATTTACCCCCCATTAAAAACACTAAGCAAGTATCATTTTCATTCCATTAACCAGCTGTTTAACCTAAAAAAAAGTCCCTTCCTAGGTTCGTGCATTTCATTGCAGTCAGCACTCAGAGTCAGGCATCCATTCGAGACTTTTACAGTAACGTCAATTTCGGTATCAAATACCACTTCAGCCAGTCCGAGAAAAAACCTGCTATATTCTTCTCGTGGAAGGTTTTAAATTAGTTCACCCGATAATACAGCTGGGTCATTCATTTTATATTTTGGTATTTAACCTTTTGATTAAATAGTAAAATAGCTATTGTGCAGATAGATAGTTTTTCAGGGTGTGGCGGTAGCGTATGCGCGCTGACCTGGCGTTCCTGATATGCAAGCACAAAACCGTGGGTCTGATTCGCTTTAGCACCTGTTAAAACACGATGAAACCCGGCAGGGGCACAGCAGCGCACATTTTCGTTATGACGCTGCGGATAACCTCGCCGCCAGTGATAACGACCCGCCGGTCACCGATAACCGCCTGCAGCACTGGCAAAATCTGTTTATGCAGTATGACGCCTGGGGCAACCTGGTCCGCCGCCGCAGCGGTCTGTATGAACAGCACTATGCCTGGGATGCAGAGAACCGCCTGATATCAGCGCAGGGCACCGGTCCGCAGGGACGTTTTCAGGCGCACTATCAGTATGATGCGCTGGGCAGACGCACGCGAAAACAGGTCGCCACCGCCCACGGCACCACCGAAACCCGCTTCCTCTGGCAGGGATTCCGCCTGTTGCAGGAGCAGCACGAAGACGGGCAATGCAGCACATACCTTTATGATCCGAACGAAGCGTGGAGTCCGCTGGCGCGAATCGACCATCTGCGCGACGATAAACAGGGTGAGATTTACTGGTTCAGCACCGACCTGAATGGCGCACCGCTGGAAGTTACCGACGTACGCGGAAACGTGCGCTGGAGTGGTCATTACGGCAGCTTCGGTGAAGTGCGGCATCAGACGGCAGGCTTCACCGGCGCGTTGCAGCACACCGCCCTCGCCCATCAGCCCCTGCGCTACGCCGGGCAGTATGCAGAAAGCGAAACCGGACTGCACTATAATCTGTTCCGCTACTACGACCCGCAGGTCGGACGGTTTATTGTTCAGGATCCGATTGGGTTAAACGGCGGGTGGAATCTTTATCAGTATGCACCGAATCCGCTGGGGTGGATTGATCCGTGGGGATTAAGTAAATGTCCTGGCGTTACCCGTGGCGCAAATGGTGAAATTTTATCGGCGCAGGTGACCATATTTCCCTCTGATCTGAGAACCGGAACAGGCGTGAATGCCAGTGCACGATACGCGGCCAGAGCGATGGGGAATCAGACCGACGATGCCGGGCATATATTAGGTAAGGTACTCGGTGGGCAAGGGGGTAAAGGTAACGTATTCCCGCAGTTGCCTGCGATTAACCGTGGCGGATATCGCATCTTTGAGAAGTCAGTCAAAGACTATGTTACTCAGCATGGTGCTGTAGATATAAACTGGACATTTGTATATAAAAATGGCGGCGCAAGACGAACTGATATTATTTACGACGTATCCCAAAATGGGAAGACAGTCCTTTACTCTGTATTCGGGAATTAATTATGAATGCTAAAGAAACACTGATTGCCTTTATGAAAGTCATGAATAGTTGGGAGAATGGTTATCGTGATGCTTTTATGTCTGATCATTGTGTAAATAAAGAGCCGTACCTGGCTGAATTGAATAATATCTTTAGCAAATGGTGTACTATTAAAGAAAGAAAGTATGGTCGTCAAGCATCAATGCAAGTTAGCTTCCCACCCGATTATGATCCTGAAAAGGATGAAATCATAAGTGAGGATGTTATAAAAAACAAAGCATCTATTATTGTGCAGAAACATGCTGGCTTCAAAAATAAATATCGTTATACATTACAATTTAAAAATAACGAATGGCGTATTGATAAAAAAGAACGTTTTAGTTCAGATGAAAATAAATGGGTAAAAGATAATTTATAGAGACTGCAAATAATTCTGTGTAACCGCTAGCTTATTAAAGGTGATCGCTCAGACGATCACCGAACTCGATAATAAAATGGCTCATCGCCAGCTGCCAGTTCTGGATCGGAATACTCCATTTTTTTGATGCATCCCTGATTACCAGATAAATAATCCTCCGTACTGAGCCGTCTATCGGGAAGACTTACGCTTCTTTATGGCCGCCGGATAACGCTGTTCAGCGACTCGATAGGATTCGTGGTGTAGAAGGTCTTGCGAATATCAGGCGGGCACCGCACTGTTAGATATTCACCATGTCGCTCAGAAGCATCCCGCTGGCCAAGTTATATCTGGTTATGATCCTAAAACAGCACCATCTATAGCTGTACCAAGTGCTAAGTATAAATTAATACCAACTATGAGAGGTCCGTTTACTGGAACGGCAAGAGAACTATTAGCTAAAGATATACAAGATCTTCATAACTTTACAATGCTCCACCTTCAGCTATTCAAGATCTTATCAAACTGAATAAATAAATGTTCTCTGAGGGGTTCACTAAATTAAAGTGAGTTAAATGGATTCTGAGAAATTTATAGATGTATTAAATATTGTTGTGAAAGATGCCGCAGTGGTGGATGTAGTATCTTTACTGAAGTCGCCACCAGGTAAGGAACCATCAAAAAAATAGGTTGATTAATCTAATTCTTGTAATTCTCAAACCGATGATATCAAAGAGCTTATAAATAAGATAAATAAACGTACTGCTGATGATACTTTATTCTGTGTGCTATATATTATCGATGGCGTAAGTACGATAAAAGATGGCGAAAGCAAAGGAAAATTAGTTCTGACTTGCCATAAAGATAACAAGCCATCTTTTGTATTGAATAAAAATAAAGATCTACATGGTATATATAGCGCAAGTTAGACAGAAATCGGAGGATATATAACACGCTCCTTCCAGCTATTTTATTTAAACCATTAAATTCTGATAATGTATTAGATTCGAGAGATGAAGCGGAGTTTGATTATTACTGGATGAGTGAATTTAATTCACTAAAGAATGAACACATTCAAGATGAATACTGGTGCGAATATCATCTACAACTGGCCTACAGAAATGTAGGAATCCCATAAAATCGTGCCATCCACATTTAGAGATCTTACGGAATACTAATTTATAAGGTTATGGCGGTAACATATGTTCCTGCGGCCCATAATTTACAAAACCACGGGTATTGAAAAATGGATCTGACGCATGGTATATCCAGGCAATTTTCGACCATGGGAAGATGACGCAGTAGCCTGGTAACCCAGTGTCAAACAAAGGTGCAATATTGTCGAAAAGTCCCAAAATTTTGGTGACACAAAGTAGTGGGTTGATATACCTGCAAAACCTTTCATCAACTCCCTTTTACCGAAGACTTGTGTGGCGTGGAAACATTACATAAAAATCACCACAGACCTTCGCATAAACGGGAGTTGCAGAACAAAATTGAATGTTGTCCCACCGCCAGCACAACCCCCCAACCTACACCCGCCAGAAGAAACGAGAGAAGAGTATGAGCACAGGATATATTTCAAGACGCCCCAGTATCATCGCGACGCACATCAGGTACTTTGCCCCCTCGTTAAGGGTGCCGAATGTTGAAACGGTTTCACCAAACCCTAGTCCCATATTATTAATACAGGCCGCAACGGTTGCAAATGAGGTTAATAAATCATAACCCATCATATTAAGCAGCCAGATGAAAAAAACGGTAAATAAAATATAAAGGAAAAAGAAACTCCAGACTGAGCGCATAACACGGTCAGTAACGACACTTCTGCCAATCTTAATACTTATCAAGGCCCTGGGATGTGCTAACTGGTGCAATTCATGTCGGCTTTGTTTGAAGAGAATGAGAAATCTGAGAGCCTTAATACCGCCGCACGTCGAACCAACGCAGCCGCCAAAAAAGCTCACTAGCAACAAAAAGATGATCGTATGTGTCGGCCAGTCCGCATAATCCAAAGGCGCCAGGCCATTATCCGTCATCATCGAACTTGCCAGGAAGAACGAATGCACGAGGCTTTCAGGAATGTTGTACATTCCTGCATGCCAGACTTGCCATGCCGTAATCAGAATAACAATTAACGCGGCTAACAGAAAAAAATGCACCTCTACGTTGCGAAGTAGAGGTTTGAGAGTTCGCCTGATAATGACCACATACCACAGCGTAAAGTTGAACGCTGATAATAGAGAGAACAAGCCCGCCACAAATTCAATAGCGTAACTGTCATAGAACCCTATACTCTCCGTATGTGTTGAAAACCCCCCCAACGATACCGTCGACAATCCGTGACAAATGGCATCAAAAACCGGCATTCCTGCAATGACGTACGCGAGACTACATGCAATCCCGAGCAACAGATAAGTTAACCAAAGCGTGCGAGAGGTATCAGCAAGACGCGGTGTCAATCTCTCTTCTTTGAATGGGCCAGGCATTTCAGATTGATACAGTTTTGATCCACCAATTCCCAACAGTGGCAGCACGGCCACTGCCAACACGATAACCCCTAATCCACCAATGAAATTAAGTTGGGCACGGTAGTAAAGGTAGGATCGGGGTAACGCATTAACATCACCGATCACAGTTGCGCCCGTGGTTGTGATGCCAGAAACACCTTCGAATAACGCGTCTGCAAAGGTTAAATGAAGCATGTCATCCAGCCATAAGGGAAACGCGCTGATCGTTGAAAACAAAAGCCAAAACAACACGATAATGATAAACCCATCTCGCGTTCGCAGTTGAATACCTGTTCTTTTTGTCGCCATCCACGCACCGCCGCCGAGGATGAAAAATGCGATGAACGTTTCCAGAAAAACAAAAAAACTTCTTTCCTTGTTAACCAATGCGATTATCATTGGCGGCAGCATAGAAAAACTATAAAGCCAGACCAAAAAACCACACATATGAGTAACAACTCGAAGCTGAGATGTATTCAGGGAATAATAGGTTTTCAAACAACACCCCGGGCTTAAAGCGAAGATTCGTCATTTTTATCGCATTAGTATATCTCTTCTCGCGATAAATCACCTGCTTGCGGCATTCCCATGCATACTTTGTGCTTACTTTGCAACCAGTCCACCTTACCGACTCATCAGGTTTATCTGTCACATGGATTCCGCCGCGGTCGGCAAATGTCTTTGCCACTGGCTCACTGAGTTTGAGTCAATACCGGACATGAATGCCGTCACCGCAACGCTCCGGCCAACAGGAGAAAGCCTGCCAGTATCATGGTATTGGAGAGGTCGCGTAAAGCCGGACTTTCGCAAAAGTCCCAGCGATTGCCGGGACTTTAAGGAGGGATAGGATGTCTCGCAGGACTACCCCATGCTTTCTGCTGCAGCCCCTTTCACGAAAAGGAATTCACCGCAAAAAGGTAAAAGATGAATTAGTTGGTTGCTTTACCAATCATAGCGCCCGCGCCCGCGCCCACCGCAGCCCCCTGAACCACACTACGACCTGTCATTGCAGCAGCCCCGGCACCGACAGCAGCCCCGACAGCGCCGCCTTTACGTGCCGACTTCCCCTCTTTACCGTGTTCAGTCATGGCGCCAACCCCCCCGCCAACGACGGCGCCTTTAACAGTAGAACTCACACTTTTTCCCGTCAAAGCGCCAACAGCGGCACCCGCGACTGCACCACCTGAAGTTTTATCCATTGCCTGGGCTGAAAAAACAGGAACCATTGATAAAGCACAAACCACCAGCAATGCTCCTTTAGCAAAATTTTTCATGTGTATATCTCTTTTTTTAGAGCAGTTAATCTTCCCTGTGAATTTTACTTACCCAAAAGCAAACCTCAAGTTAAAAGCTTTCACAACCCACAGCAGTCTCGCCAGTATCAGAATATTCACTCTCAATCGCCGCCGGTTTGGTAGCCGCCACAGGGTTACTCGTTACCCCACTGGTTCAGGAATGTGGCTATCTCATCAATACGCTGCCCGTCGATACCCGCTTCGCTGGCCATCACTTTCTGCGCGTCCTCACTGATTTCTTCATTATTCATCAAGCGTGTGATCAGTAACTGGAAATAGCGTGCCAGGGCGTCACGTTCTGACTCGCTCACCGGTACCTCGCATTCCGTCGAATACTCATCCACGATGTCATAATATTTGAGCGGTATTTCATTGTTCATAAATTGATCCTGGGGGTTAATGTTTATGTCAGTCGCTGTCTGCGTTATCTGACGTAGATAATTTCATTCTCAAGGATTGCACTCCCTTAGTTCCTTACTCGGGGACTGCGACCTGCTTATGTTCCGGGCGCGGGTTATTTCTACATCTCGCGTTCGGCAGGCTCAAGTATCATCCCATCAATAATCTGTCTTTTACCCCTCATTTTCTACTACTTATTGTGCAAACTCGCCTTGATAAACTCACGTTAACATTAGTTTGCGAACCAACGGCATGATTTACCTGAGAGTACACATCCCGTGCAGTTCACTACCCGATGATTTTCACCTGGCGATAATGAGTAAAAAATGTCATCACCCGATGGGTTTTCGTAATACTGACTCAAATTGCAATCACCAGTAGCAGCATATGTTTTATCAGCAAAGCCTAAAAATTAGTGTACGGTTCAATATCATCTGTACAAGCTTGTCAGTGTATTAAATCATCCGCGCTGGATTACTGCAGAACAATCGGTCGCAGATTAATCATCGCCCACCTATTTTGATAAACCTGCAATCCGGCAAGTGAGTTATATTTTTATGCCGCCTCAGCAAGTTATCAACACTAAATTTCAAAACTTGATTTATCATTTAATTTTATTTCAAAGGCATTTTTTAAAGCATTGGTGATCCCTTCGAAATCATTCATTCCTAATGTATCATTCAGACATACTTGTGTTGTTCCATCTGACAATGTTTTAATGGCCTCATTTATATTTTCGGTAGACAAAGTAAAACATACCCCTCTATCCTTTGGATGCGTAGGGTTAAATTTACCACTCGCCAGTTGCCAATATCTGAATAAATATTGTGTTAGCCGTAGCGGCGCCCTGAATTTTTCACCTGATGATTCAGTTAATAAATCTTCTTCATGCTTCCATATTTCATTGAAAGTACTTTTCAGGAAGGGTTGTGGGATATGTCTACTATAGAAGCCTTCAAAAAGCCTTTCTTTTCTGTTAAGAAAATTTTTCATCATGAATCGTCCATAATTCGGACTATAGTATTTGTTTTTATGCTCACGCATTTTTATTTTTTTATCGAAATGGCTATTTATCACACTGACATTGAGAAAATCGGATGAACTCATGATGATTTCACCTTTATTTTTCGGAGGATATTTTTTTATGATCAAAAAATCATTGGGATAGCCATTCTCAAAATAAAAATTCTCTGCCAATGGTGATGTAATAAACATATCATCATTGAATAATACAAATTTATCGCTTAATCCCTTTATTTTATGGATATTTAATTCTATAGCATTAGAATTGAATGTTGGTAAATATTCATTTGGAATAAAATCATGATGGAAAACAATGTTTAGTTTTTCATGCTCTGTATTAATCCATGACGGAATTTGTCCACAAGTAACTAAATGTACTTTCCTTACCCATGGCGCGTATTTTTCCACACATCTGAACCAATAGTTGAAAATCCCCATATCTCTGAATCGTGAGGCATTGATAGCATTCTCTTGATGTTTACCCTTTCCTTTAAATTTAATAAAGTTTTTTTTGCCAGGAAGGATCGCAGGAATCAACCCACAAAACAACAAAATCAATATCGCTCATTTGCACTACCCTGGATAGTTATTTTTCGCAAGATGATAACATACTGCAGAACCAATTTTTTAACTAATGCTGGCAAATTTTCAACGAAATTTTTGTATCTAAAAAATACAGCACCAACAAAAAAATATATATTAAAATCAAACAGTTAAAACAAAACAAGCTGTATGTCATAAATATTTTAGGGTCTCGACCATCACTCTGATAGATCATTTCCGTGTATTTGCTGTTTCTTAAAGCGGTAAAGCCGATTTGCAGAGTGGTTAGCTGCCTACCTGGAGTGACTTCGTTTTATTCGCCCTACTTACCCGTTTTCATAACCGTTCGAATCCTAATAATAAAAAACGGGAACCAACTGGCTCCCGTTCTCATACAACCCAGAAACTGGATTACATGTTTTCGATGATCGCGTCACCAAACTCTGAACATTTCAGCAACTTAGCGCCGTCCATCAGACGTTCGAAGTCATAAGTAACGGTCTTCGCAGCGATCGCGCCTTCCATACCTTTAACAATCAGGTCTGCTGCTTCGAACCACTGCATGTGGCGCAGCATCATCTCGGCAGACAGAATAATTGAACCAGGGTTCACTTTATCCTGACCTGCATATTTCGGTGCAGTACCGTGGGTGGCTTCAAACAGCGCGCACTCGTCACCGATGTTTGCTCCCGGCGCGATACCAATACCGCCAACTTGTGCTGCCAGAGCATCGGAAATGTAGTCACCGTTCAGGTTCATACACGCGATAACGTCGTACTCCGCCGGACGCAGCAGGATCTGCTGCAGGAACGCATCGGCGATCACGTCTTTAACCACGATCTCTTTGCCAGTGTTCGGGTTCTTGATTTTAACCCACGGGCCGCCATCGATCAGTTCGCCGCCGAACTCTTCACGCGCTAACTGGTAACCCCAGTCTTTGAACGCGCCTTCTGTGAACTTCATGATGTTGCCTTTGTGCACCAGGGTCACAGAATCGCGATCGTTGGTGATGGCATATTCAATCGCCGCACGCACCAGGCGTTTCGTCCCTTCCTCAGAGCACGGTTTGATACCAATGCCACAATGTTCCGGGAAGCGAATTTTCTTCACGCCCATCTCTTCACGCAGGAATTTAATCACTTTCTCTGCATCAGCAGAGTCTGCTTTCCATTCGATACCTGCATAGATGTCTTCAGAGTTTTCACGGAAGATGACCATGTCGGTCAGTTCAGGATGTTTAACCGGGCTTGGGGTGCCCTGATAATAACGAACCGGGCGCAGACAGACGTATAAGTCGAGTTCCTGGCGCAGCGCGACGTTCAGAGAACGAATACCGCCACCGACTGGGGTCGTCAGGGGGCCTTTAATGGCTACGCGGTAATCACGAATCAGATCCAGGGTTTCAGCAGGCAGCCAAACGTCCTGACCATATACCTGAGTGGATTTCTCACCGGTGTAGATTTCCATCCAGGAGATTTTACGCTCGCCTTTATAGGCTTTCTCGACTGCAGCATTCACAACTTTGATCATCGGAGGGGTTACATCTACACCGATGCCGTCGCCTTCAATGAATGGGATAATCGGATTATTCGGCACGTTCAGTTTGCCGTTTTGCAGGGTGATCTTTTTGCCTTCAGCCGGAACAACTACTTTACTTTCCATTCACCTCTCCTTCGAGCGCTTCTGGTTTGCTCGTCTGTCATCACGCTGCATGTGCAATTGCGTCCTGCTACACGGATGCGTTAGAGCAATTTTTTGTTAATGTTTTGTAATGAGCGTGTCAATACTACCTTATTGTTTGCTGCCATGAAAGACACTCGTTATTAGGCTATAATGCGTCAATTGATAAGGCCTGAAAATACCATGCAAAAAACTTCTTTTAGAAATCACCGCCTTGAGCGATTCAGCTCACGACAAACCACCAGACAGCGCAAAGAAAACCAGCCAAAACGCGTGGTTTTATTCAATAAACCTTACGATGTTTTGCCACAATTTACCGATGAAGCGGGCCGCAGCACGTTGAAAGATTTTATTCCCGTGCAAGGTATCTATGCCGCAGGCCGTCTCGACAGAGACAGCGAAGGGCTTCTGGTGCTCACCAACGACGGCGCATTGCAGGCAAAACTCACGCAGCCTGGCAAACGCACCGGCAAAATTTATTATGTGCAGGTTGAGGGGGAGCCAGGCATTGATGCGCTGAACGCCCTGCGTCACGGCATTACGCTCAATGATGGCCCTACCCTGCCTGCAGGCGTTGATATTGTGGTTGAGCCGGAATGGCTCTGGCCAAGAAATCCGCCGATTCGCGAACGCAAAAACATTCCTACCACGTGGCTTAAAATCACGTTATATGAAGGCCGTAATCGCCAGGTTCGCCGAATGACCGCGCATGTTGGGCATCCGACGCTACGGCTGATCCGCTACGCGATGGGCGACTATACGCTTGACGGACTGGCTAACGGCGAGTGGCGGGAACATCCTTCGTCACACAGTGTCTGAAGAAGCGCCTCGCCCAACATCATCATGGAAGAAAATTATGGATACCCGTGTTATCGCCGCGTTAGCCTTATTGACCGTATCGCCATTTTGCGTTGCGAAGCAGGATTGCGAAACCATTGCGGGTGCCAGTGCAGGTGCTGCGGATTATCTTTATGAAACCGCAAAGGTGAAAACAGACTCTCGACTGCATTTCTACTCCGCGCCATACGCGGAATGCCGACTCCCCGCACATCTGATCAACGGTGACTCGGTAGAAGTACTACGAAGCCTGCAATACAAGCCATCAGATGATGCGCCAGTCCACACATATCGTTACGTGCGTTACCGTGATGCTAAAGGCTTGTTTGCGACCGGATGGGTGCCCGCCGAAGGCCTGGCTCCGCTACCGAATGCATTACCGGTTAATGAAACCTGTCAACAATGGGCGCAAAAGGCAATGCCGGCACGCGTCAGCGGCGCACCGGCAGCGGATAACCATTTTCAGGTTCAGGCTGGCGGACGCGCCTCGTTTTACACGATGCCGAATGAACAATGTCGCAGTTCCTCTCTGTTCCTGATCCCCGGCGACATCGTTTCCGCCCAGGAACAATCAGAAGATGATTTTCTTGAGGTGGCGTATTACACCGCCGATCGTCACGTCGTGCGCGGCTGGTTGAAAAAATCGCAGTTGCAGCCAGTAAATAGCGGTGATAGTTATCGCGATGATATCAATCCGTTATCTACAAATCTGGCGACACGCGTTGCCACACTCAATTTGCGTCACGACTATCAATGTGTCTTTTATGAGAGCTGGAACGCTAAAAAGGCCATTGAGATTATCGTTCGCGAAGACCATCAGGCCCCGTTGTGCCGTGGAGGCGCCGATCCAGCAACATCACCAACAACGGCCTACATCAGTATCGATAAGACCAGCGGCGAGATTAGCTGGCCAGATGTCGCTGAAGGATTCGAAGAAGAATAAGAGGTCACCGATGTTTAAACCGCACGTCACCGTTGCCTGCATTGTGTATGCAGAGGAAAAATTTTTAGTCGTTGAGGAAACCATCAACGGCAAAGCACTGTGGAACCAGCCCGCCGGACATCTGGAAGCGGATGAGACATTAGCCGAGGCCGTCGCGCGTGAACTGTGGGAAGAGACCGGCATCAGCGCGCAACCTCAGTACTTTATTCGTATGCACCAGTGGATCGCTCCCGATAAAACGCCGTTCTTACGTTTTCTGTTTTGCATTGAGCTTGCCAATATGTGCGATACCGAGCCCCATGACAGCGATATCGATTGCTGCCGCTGGGTGAGTGCGAAAGAGATACTTGATGCGCCAAATCTGCGTTCTCCGCTGGTTGCCGAGAGTGTGCGCTGTTACCAGAGCGGACAACGTTATCCGCTGGAGATGATCGGCGAATTTAACTGGCCGTTTACAGAGGGTGTCAAGTAAAGGGCTGCGTGATAGAATACGCCGCCTTGAAGTTCAATGTCGTGAGTATTCCTATGTCTGAAAGCCCAAAAAAAGTGATCGTCGGCATGTCCGGCGGTGTCGATTCCTCCGTTTCCGCCTGGCTGTTGCTGCAACAGGGTTATCAGGTAGAAGGCCTGTTCATGAAGAACTGGGAAGAGGACGACGGTGAGGAATATTGCACAGCGGCCGCCGATCTTGCAGATGCTCAGGCCGTCTGCGACAAACTCGGCATTGAACTGCATACCGTTAACTTTGCCGCAGAATACTGGGACAACGTTTTTGAACTCTTTCTTGAAGAGTACAAAGCCGGTCGTACGCCGAACCCGGATATTCTGTGCAATAAAGAAATCAAATTTAAAGCCTTCCTCGAATTTGCCGCAGAAGATTTAGGTGCCGATTACATCGCCACCGGTCACTACGTGCGCCGCGCCGATGTAGACGGTAAAAGCCGTCTGCTGCGAGGACTTGATGGCAATAAAGATCAAAGCTATTTCCTCTATACGCTCGGCCATGAGCAGATCGCGCAAAGTCTGTTCCCGGTGGGTGAACTTGAGAAACCGCAGGTCCGCAAAATTGCCGAGGATCTGGGGCTCATCACCGCGAAGAAAAAAGACTCCACCGGTATTTGCTTTATCGGTGAACGTAAATTCCGTGAATTCTTAGGTCGTTACCTCCCGGCACAACCCGGTAAAATTATCACTGTTGATGGCGACGAGATTGGCCAGCATCAGGGGTTGATGTACCACACTCTTGGTCAACGTAAAGGTCTGGGGATTGGCGGAACCAAAGAAGGTTCTGAAGATCCGTGGTATGTCGTCGACAAAGATGTTGAGAACAACATTTTGGTTGTTGCTCAGGGTCATGAACACCCGCGTCTGATGTCTGTCGGGTTGATCGCGCAGCAATTGCACTGGGTTGATCGCGAACCATTCAGCGGAACCCTGCGCTGCACAGTGAAAACCCGTTACCGTCAAACTGACATCCCTTGCACGGTTAACGCCCTGGACGATGATCGCATTGAAGTGATCTTTGATGAGCCGGTTTCTGCGGTAACACCAGGCCAGTCAGCCGTTTTTTATAATGGTGAAGTGTGTCTCGGCGGCGGAATCATCGAGCAGCGCCTGCCCCTGCCGGTATAATTATTCTCTTAGACTGATACAAGGAAGCAGTGATCGTGGCAAAGAATTTTTATGACATCACCCTCGCGCTGGCCGGTATTTGCCAGTCGGCACGCCTGGTGCAAGAACTGGCGCACCAGGGACACTGTGATGCCGATGCGCTACACGTTTCACTGAATAGCGTCATTGACATGAACCCCAGCTCAACGCTGGGCGTGTTCGGTGGCAGCGAGGCCAATTTGCGCCTCGGACTGGAGACCCTGCTCGGCGTGCTCAACGCCAGCAGCCGTCAGGGTTTAAACGCAGAGCTGACCCGTTACACCCTGAGCCTGATGGTGCTGGAGCGCAAGCTGTCAGCTGCAAAAGGGGCGATGGATACGCTGGGCGAGCGAATCAACGGTTTACAGCGCCAGCTCGACCATTTTGATTTGCAGTCGGAAACGCTGATGAGCGCCATGGCGGGCATCTATGTTGACGTCATTAGCCCATTGGGACCACGCATCCAGGTGACCGGTTCCCCCGCTGTTTTGCAAAGCCCTCAAGTTCAGGCAAAAGTTCGCGCCTCTCTCCTTGCAGGTATCCGTGCAGCCGTGCTCTGGCACCAGGTTGGCGGAGGTCGTCTGCAATTAATGTTTTCTCGCAATCGTCTGACCACTCAGGCCAAACAAATTCTTGCTCATTTAACCCCGGAGTTATGATCTATGGAATTATCCTCACTGACCGCCGTTTCCCCTGTCGATGGACGCTACGGCGATAAAGTCAGCGCGCTGCGCGGGATTTTCAGCGAATACGGTTTGCTGAAATTCCGTGTACAAGTTGAAGTACGCTGGCTGCAGAAACTGGCCGCGCACGCAGCGATCAAGGAAGTTCCTGCTTTTGCTGCCGACGCAAACGGTTTCCTTGATACCGTCGTGGCGAACTTCAATGAAGACGATGCCACCCGTATCAAAACCATTGAGCGCACGACAAACCACGATGTGAAGGCAGTGGAGTATTTCCTGAAAGAAAAAGTGGCCGGAAACCCGGAACTGCATGCGGTTTCCGAATTCATCCACTTTGCCTGTACTTCTGAAGACATCAACAACCTGTCTCACGCATTGATGCTGAAAACCGCCCGTGATGAAGTGATCCTTCCATACTGGCGCCAGTTGATTGATGGTATTAAAGATCTGGCAGTGCAATATCGCGATATTCCGCTGTTATCGCGCACCCACGGTCAACCCGCCACACCGTCAACCATCGGCAAAGAGATGGCTAACGTGGCGTACCGTATGGAGCGCCAGTTCCGCCAGTTAAATCAGGTAGAAATTCTCGGTAAAATCAACGGTGCGGTCGGCAACTATAACGCGCACATCGCCGCGTACCCGGAAGTTGACTGGCACCAGTTCAGCGAAGAGTTTGTCACGTCGCTGGGCATTCAGTGGAACCCGTACACCACCCAGATTGAACCGCATGATTACATTGCAGAGCTGTTTGATTGTATTGCCCGCTTTAACACCATCCTGATCGACTTCGATCGTGATGTCTGGGGTTACATTGCCCTCAATCACTTCAAACAGAAAACCATCGCCGGTGAAATTGGTTCTTCGACCATGCCGCACAAGGTTAACCCGATTGACTTTGAAAACTCCGAAGGCAACCTGGGCCTGTCTAACGCAGTACTGCAACATCTGGCGAGCAAACTGCCGGTATCCCGCTGGCAGCGTGACCTCACGGACTCTACCGTTCTGCGTAACCTGGGTGTTGGTATCGGTTATGCGCTGATTGCCTACCAGTCCACCCTGAAAGGCGTGAGCAAACTGGAAGTGAACCGCGACCGTCTGCTGGACGAGCTGGATCACAACTGGGAAGTGCTGGCGGAGCCGATCCAGACCGTCATGCGTCGTTATGGCATTGAAAAACCGTATGAGAAGCTGAAAGAGCTGACCCGTGGTAAACGCGTCGATGCCGAGGGCATGAAGCAGTTTATCGACGGTCTGGCACTGCCGGAAGAAGAGAAAGTGCGCCTGAAAGCCATGACCCCTGCGAACTACATTGGCCGCGCCATCACCATGGTTGACGAGCTGAAGTAACTGCATTGCCCGGTGGCGCTGACGCTTGCCGGGCCTACTATCGCGTAAGCCGGATAAGGCGCTCGCGCCGCCATCCGGCACTTCCCTCCCCTCGGTTTAGTTAATGTTTATAACCACAACAACATAATCGGCGTTAAACTATTCATACTATTTACGTAGGGAGAAAAGAGAATGCGCGTACTGGTTGTTGAGGATAATGCGTTGTTACGCCACCACCTGAAGGTTCAATTGCAGGATTTAGGGCACCAGGTAGATGACGCAGAAGATGCAAAGGAAGCCGATTATTACCTTAACGAACATCTGCCTGATATTGCGATTGTCGATTTAGGCCTCCCGGATGAAGATGGGCTTTCTCTCATTCGCCGTTGGCGTAGTAACGAAGTTTCTGTGCCCGTCCTTGTGCTCACCGCGCGTGAAGGCTGGCAGGACAAAGTCGAAGTGCTCAGTGCCGGCGCCGACGACTACGTGACAAAACCCTTTCATATCGAAGAGGTGATGGCGCGTATGCAGGCATTGATGCGCCGCAACAGCGGCCTGGCCTCCCAGGTCATTTCACTGCCCCCTTTTCAGGTCGATCTCTCCCGCCGCGAACTGTCGGTGAATGACGAAGTGATTAAGCTGACAGCATTTGAGTACACCATTATGGAAACGCTCATCCGCAATAATGGCAAAGTCGTCAGTAAAGATTCGTTGATGTTGCAGTTGTACCCGGATGCTGAACTCCGCGAAAGCCACACTATTGATGTATTGATGGGGCGTCTGCGCAAAAAAATCCAGGCCCAGTACCCTGACGACGTGATCACCACCGTGCGTGGTCAGGGATATCTTTTCGAACTGCGCTAATGAATAGATTACTGCGTCACTTTTTTCCCCTGTCGCTGCGGGTCCGTTTTTTACTGGCGACGGCGGGCGTTGTACTGGTCCTTTCCCTGGCTTATGGCATGGTGGCGCTGGTCGGTTACAGCGTTAGCTTCGATAAGACAACGTTCCGCCTGTTGCGCGGGGAAAGTAATCTTTTCTATACCCTCGCAAAATGGGAAAACAACAAACTTCAGGTCGAACTCCCCGAACATCTCGATATGCAAAGCCCAACGATGTCGTTGATTTATGACGAGAACGGCAAACTGTTATGGGCGCAGCGCGACGTGCCCTGGCTGGTCAAACGAATCCACACTGACTGGCTGAAAACCAATGGTTTTCACGAAATTGAGGCCGATGTCGATGCGACCAGCGCATTGTTGAGTGGCGATCATTCCGTCCAGCAGCAACTTAAAGAAGTACGGGAGGAGGATGACGATGCTGAGATGACCCACTCTGTGGCAGTGAATATTTACCCCGCGACCGCGCGCATGCCGCAACTCACTATCGTCGTTGTTGATACTATCCCAATAGAGCTGAAACGCTCTTATATGGTGTGGAGTTGGTTTATCTATGTGCTGGCCGCCAACCTGCTGTTAGTGATCCCCCTACTCTGGGTCGCCGCCTGGTGGAGTCTGCGACCTATTGAGGCGCTGGCGAGAGAAGTGCGTGAACTGGAAGATCATCACCGCGAAATGCTTAACCCTGAAACAACGCGCGAACTGACCAGCCTTGTGCGTAACCTCAACCGACTGCTGAAAAGCGAGCGGGAACGTTACGACAAATATCGCACGACCCTGACCGACCTCACTCACAGCCTGAAAACACCACTGGCGGTGCTGCAAAGTACGCTGCGTTCCCTGCGCAGCGAAAAGATGAGCGTCAGCGAAGCCGAACCCGTAATGCTGGAACAAATTAGCCGTATTTCGCAGCAAATTGGTTATTATCTGCACCGCGCCAGCATGCGCGGCAGCGGCGTTTTGCTCAGCCGTGAACTGCATCCTGTCGCACCGCTTCTGGACAATCTGACGTCGGCGCTGAATAAGGTCTACCAGCGTAAAGGGGTCAATATCAGTCTCGATATTTCGCCAGAAATCAGCTTTGTGGGTGAACAGAACGATTTTGTCGAAGTGATGGGCAACGTGCTCGATAATGCCTGCAAATACTGTCTTGAGTTTGTCGAAATCTCAGCTCGCCAGACCGACGATCACCTGCATATTCTGGTTGAGGATGACGGACCGGGGATCCCGCACAGTAAGCGAGCGCTGGTCTTTGATCGTGGCCAGCGCGTTGATACCCTGCGACCAGGGCAAGGTGTGGGGCTGGCGGTGGCGCGTGAAATTACCGAACAGTATGACGGGCAAATTATTGCCAACGACAGTCTGCTGGGGGGTGCGCGCATGGAGGTTATTTTTGGTCGACAGCATCCAGGCCAGAAAGACGAGTGAATAGGTTTGTAATATTTGTGTATATAGTTCACCGCATCGGGTTACGCATCCGTTATAATCGGTGTCAGATACCAGCCTGCGGATACTTTATATGGAATACCAATTAAACCTCAACTGGCCCGAGTTTCTCGAACGCCACTGGCAAAAACGTCCAGTGGTGTTGAAGCGCGGGTTCACCAACTTTATTGATCCGCTCTCTCCTGACGAACTGGCAGGACTGGCAATGGAAAGTGAAGTCGACAGCCGCCTTGTCAGTCATCAGGACGGTAAATGGCAGGTGAGCCATGGCCCTTTCGAAAGCTACGACCATCTTGGCGAGAACAACTGGTCGCTGCTGGTACAAGCCGTGAACCACTGGCATGAACCGACCGCCGCGCTGATGCGCCCTTTCCGTGCCTTGCCTGACTGGCGTATCGACGACCTGATGATCTCTTTTTCCGTTCCCGGCGGCGGCGTAGGTCCCCATCTGGATCAGTACGATGTCTTTATTATTCAGGGAACTGGCCGTCGTCGCTGGCGGGTCGGTGAAAAGCTGCAAATGAAGCAGCATTGCCCACATCCCGACCTGTTACAAGTTGATCCTTTCGACGCCATTATTGATGAAGAGCTGGAGCCTGGCGATATTCTGTATATTCCACCGGGATTCCCACACGAGGGTTATGCGCTGGAAAATGCCATGAACTACTCCGTCGGGTTCCGCGCGCCCAATACTCGTGAGCTGATCAGCGGTTTTGCCGATTATGTTCTGCAGCGCGAACTGGGCAGCACGTATTACAGCGACCCCGATATGCCGACTCGCGATCACCCTGCCGACATTTTGCCGCAGGAAATGGATAAATTGCGTGAAATGATGCTCGGCTTAATCAATCAGCCGGAACATTTCAAACAGTGGTTTGGTGAGTTTATTTCCCAGTCTCGCCACGAACTCGATATCGCGCCGCCGGAGCCTCCCTATCAGCCCGATGAGATTTATGACGCCCTGAAGCAAGGCGATGTGCTGGTTCGTCTTGGCGGATTGCGTGTACTGCGCATTGGTGACGATGTGTATGCAAACGGCGAGAAGATTGATTCCCCACATCGTCCGGCACTGGAAGCCCTTGCCAGCCATATCGTGCTGACCGCCGAAAACTTTGAGGATGCGCTGGACGATCCGTCGTTCCTTGCGATGCTGGCCGCGTTGGTCAACAGTGGATACTGGTTCTTCGAAGGGTAAGTTATTACGATAGTTGTCGGATAGTGACTTACGCCTTATCCGGCCTACGGTCCGGCACTTAAGTCGTTCGTAGGCCGGATAAGCAAAGCGCCATCCGGCATCTACCGATACCTGTTACTTTTGCTTCGCCGTCAGTTCTGCGATACGCACAATCACCTGCACCGCTTTTTCCATCCCTTCCAGCGTCACAAACTCATGCTTACCATGATAGTTGTAACCGCCGGTGAAAAGGTTCGGACACGGTAATCCCATGAACGACAGTTGTGCTCCGTCGGTACCACCACGGATCGGTTTCATCATCGGCTCAATGTCACAATCACGCATTGCCTGTTGAGCAATATTCAGAATGTGCGGATGCTCAACAACCTTTTCATGCATGTTGTAATAGCTGTCTTCGATCACCAGCTCAATGTAGCAGTCCGGATGCAAGCCTTTGCCGACCTTCCTGGCGATATCCATGATTTTACGCTTACGCGCTTCAAACTGCTTGCGGTCAAAATCGCGAATAATGTAGTGCATATCGGCCCGATCGACGGTGCCCTTCATGCTGGCAAGATGGTAAAAACCCTCGTAACCGTCTGTGGTTTCAGGGCTTTCATCCGCCGGGACTTCTGCATGAATTCGCGCAGCCAACGACAGCGCATTCACCATGACACCTTTTGCGGTGCCAGGATGCACATTGTTACCCACGATTTTGATATTGACGGAAGCAGCATTGAAGTTTTCAAACTCCAGCTCGCCAACGCCGCCACCATCAACGGTGTAAGCCCATTGCGCGTTAAAGGCGGCAACATCGAAGTGTTTAGCCCCTTTGCCAACTTCTTCATCCGGCGTGAAAGCGACTCGAATATCGCCGTGCGGGATCTCTTTGTGTTTCAGTACCGCCAGCGCGGTCATGATTTCCGCCACACCTGCTTTGTCATCCGCCCCGAGCAGCGTTTTTCCGTCCGTCGTGATTAGCGTCTGTCCCAGCAATTGATGTAAAACCGGGAACATCACCGGCGATAACACTTCATCACCAATACCCAACGCGATATCGCCACCGCGATAGTTTTCCACAATCTGCGGATTCACGTTTTTACCACTGAAATCCGGTGAGGTATCCACATGGGAAATAAACCCGATGGCAGGAATATCGCCAGAGACATTCGCTGGCAGCGTCGCCATCACCGTCCCTTTGTCACTTAACGTAACGTCAACCAGCCCCATTTCTTCGAGCTGTTGTTTGAGTAACTGTAGTAGCTTCCACTGTCCCTCGGTGCTGGGAACCTGTCGCACACCCGGTTTTGACTGGGTATCCAACGACACATAGTGCAAAAAACGCTCAAGTAATTTATCCATGCAGTCACCCTCACTTTTTGTGACAACATTATCAATAAGCAAGAAAAGACAAATATTGCGTCAGGTCACTTTTATCCCCTAAACGAGAATATTTCGATCCGCAGCCCTTCCTGAATATAAAGCTAACCTCGTAATTCGCAACAAGGATTGGCGATTTCAGTGGTTTGCCGTAGAATAACCGCCCTCATTAAGAGTCACCAAGGTGGTTAACCACAAACCCCGCATCGGTCAGCCATCCGTTGCGTCTACATGGGACAGAGTAAAAAATTGAATAAACAACCGCGTTCGCTTTCACCGCTGGTGCAATTGGCGGGAATTCGCAAAAGTTTTGATGGCAAAGAGGTCATTTCTAACCTGAATCTGACCATTAATAATGGTGAATTCCTCACGCTACTTGGCCCCTCTGGCTGCGGTAAAACAACCGTTCTACGCCTGATTGCCGGCCTGGAAAATGTGGATTCCGGTCATATCATGCTGGATAACCAGGACATTACCGATGTTCCGGCAGAAAACCGTTATGTGAATACGGTCTTCCAAAGTTATGCGTTATTCCCGCACATGACGGTGTTTGAAAATGTGGCTTTTGGGTTGCGCATGCAGAAAACCCCCGCCGCCGAAATTACTCCCCGCGTTACCGACGCGCTGCGCATGGTGCAACTCGAAGAATTTGCCCAGCGTAAGCCGCATCAACTCTCCGGCGGACAACAACAACGCGTGGCGATCGCCCGTGCCGTCGTTAACAAACCGCGTTTGCTGCTGCTGGACGAATCGCTTTCTGCGCTGGATTACAAGTTGCGCAAGCAGATGCAGAACGAACTGAAAGCGTTGCAACGCAAACTTGGCATCACCTTCGTGTTCGTTACCCACGATCAAGAAGAAGCGTTGACCATGTCAGACCGTATCGTGGTGATGCGTGACGGCGTTATTGAACAGGACGGCACCCCGCGCGAGATCTACGAAGAGCCGAAAAACCTCTTCGTGGCCGGTTTTATCGGTGAGATCAATATGTTTAACGCCACCGTGATCGAGCGTCTTGACGAGCAGCGTGTTCGTGCGAATGTGGAAGGCCGCGAATGCAACATTTACGTCAATTTTGCCGTTGTTCCAGGGCAAAAGTTACATGTCTTGCTGCGCCCGGAAGATCTACGCGTTGATGAAATCAATGACGACAACCACATTGAGGGATTGATTGGTTACGTTCGCGAGCGCAACTACAAAGGGATGACGCTGGAATCGGTCGTCGAGCTGGAAAACGGCAAAATGGTGATGGTGAGCGAATTCTTCAATGAAGACGACCCCGATTTTGATCACTCGCTCGATCAAAAAATGGCCATTAATTGGGTCGAAAGCTGGGAGGTCGTACTGGCTGATGAAGAACACGAGTAAGTTCCAGAATGTGGTGATTGTCACCATCGTCGGTTGGCTTGTGTTGTTTGTCTTTTTGCCCAACCTGATGATCATTGGTACCAGTTTTTTGACCCGCGATGACGCCAATTTCGTCAAAATGGTCTTCACGCTGGAAAACTACGCGCGTCTGCTCGATCCGCTCTATTTTGAGGTGATGCTGCACTCGCTCAATATGGCGTTGATTGCCACTCTCGCCTGTCTGGTGCTCGGTTATCCATTCGCCTGGTTTCTGGCAAAATTACCGGAGAAAATCCGTCCGCTATTGCTGTTCTTACTGATCGTCCCGTTCTGGACTAACTCACTGATCCGCATCTACGGACTGAAAATTTTCCTGAGCACCAAAGGCTATCTTAACGAATTCCTGCTCTGGCTGGGCGTTATCGACACACCGATTCGCATCATGTTTACCCCCAGCGCCGTCATTATAGGTCTGGTTTATATCCTGTTGCCCTTTATGGTGATGCCGCTCTACTCCAGCATTGAAAAACTGGATAAGCCGCTGTTAGAAGCGGCGCGTGATTTAGGTGCCAGCAAGTTGCAAACCTTTATCCGCATCATCATTCCGTTGACCATGCCGGGGATTATCGCGGGCTGCCTGCTGGTGATGCTGCCAGCGATGGGACTGTTCTACGTTTCAGACCTGATGGGCGGCGCAAAAAATCTGCTGATCGGTAACGTTATCAAGGTGCAGTTCCTGAACATTCGCGACTGGCCGTTTGGCGCCGCCACCAGTATTACGCTGACCATTGTAATGGGACTGATGTTGCTGGTTTACTGGCGAGCGTCCCGTCTGCTGAACAGAAAAGCAAGCGAGCTCAGCGAGTAAGCCGCCACCTTCCTTTGAGTGGATGATGAAAAAACCGACACCGTGGGGCGTCGGTTTTTTTTATTCGTTATGCACCCACTGGCGCAAATCCGGTTTTACCGCCAAATTTGATACGAATCAGAGCAACGAAAAGGTGATGGGGGTCATCGTACAGTCATCCTCCGTCAGGCGGTATGGGGGGCAAAACGTATAACACCCGTCATTAAATCAGCCATTTTTTCCCGATAGCCGGGAAAATTGTTGTAAAATGCGCGGCCTCACATGATGGCCGCGTTTTTTTGCGCGCTATTTAATCAAAGAGTTTTGGAGATATTTTGGAGATAAAGGAAAAATTGAATCATTTCAATACTCTGAAACTGTCCCCTCTGCAATGCAAGGAGGTGGATCTCGAATGATCGGCAGACTGCTTCGCGGTGGTTTTATGACCACCATTTATGCTTACCTGTATATTCCAATCATCATCTTGATTGTTAACTCCTTTAACAGTTCGCGCTTTGGCATCAACTGGCAAGGGTTCACCACTAACTGGTATAACTTATTGCTCAACAACGACAGTCTGCTTCAGGCTGCCCAGCATTCACTTACGATGGCCGTCGTCTCGGCAACCTTTGCAACGCTCATTGGTTCACTTACTGCCGTCGCGCTGTATCGTTATCGCTTTCGCGGTAAACCCTTCGTCAGCGGTATGTTGTTTGTCGTCATGATGTCACCGGACATCGTGATGGCCATTTCCCTACTGGTGCTATTTATGCTGCTTGGCATTCAACTGGGGTTCTGGTCGCTGCTCTTCTCTCACATCACGTTCTGCCTGCCGTTTGTTGTCGTGACCGTTTATTCACGTCTGAAAGGCTTTGATGTCCGAATGCTGGAAGCTGCAAAAGATTTGGGCGCCAGCGAAGTCACTATTCTGCGCAAGATCATTTTACCTCTGGCCATGCCCGCCGTGGCGGCCGGTTGGTTACTGAGTTTTACCTTGTCGATGGATGACGTCGTGGTGTCGTCATTTGTGACCGGACCAGGGTATGAAATTTTGCCGTTGAAGATCTATTCGATGGTGAAAGTGGGCGTATCACCCGAGGTGAATGCGCTGGCAACGATATTGTTAGTTCTGTCGCTGGTGATGGTCATTGCCAGCCAGCTTATTGCTCGTGATAAAACGAAGGGCCGTTAAGGCCTGTAATTCAGGGGACGTTAAATGAAAAAATGGTCACGCCACCTGCTTGCTGCGGGTGCTCTGGCACTGGGCATGAGCGCTGCTCACGCCGCTGATAACAACACACTCTATTTCTACAACTGGACCGAGTATGTTCCACCAGGACTGCTTGAACAGTTCACCAAAGAGACCGGTATTAAGGTTATCTATTCGACCTACGAATCGAATGAAACCATGTACGCCAAGCTCAAAACATACAAAGACGGTGCCTACGACCTGGTGGTTCCTTCTACCTACTACGTCGACAAAATGCGCAAAGTGGGCATGATCCAGAAGATTGACAAGTCGGCATTGACCAATTTCAACAATCTCGACCCTGAGATGCTCAACAAACCGTTTGACCCGAACAACGACTACTCTATCCCTTACATTTGGGGTGCCACGGCGATTGGCGTCAACAGCGAGACAATTGACCCGAAAACCGTTACCCGCTGGGCCGATCTGTGGAAGCCGGAGTACAAAGGCAGTCTGTTGCTGACGGATGATGCGCGTGAAGTGTTCCAGGTCGCGCTGCGTAAGCTGGGCTATTCTGGCAACACAACCGATCCGAAAGAGATTGAAGCGGCCTACAACGAACTGAAAAAGCTGATGCCAAACGTAGCGGCGTTTAACTCTGACAACCCGGCAAACCCCTATATGGAAGGTGAAGTGAATCTGGGAATGGTGTGGAATGGCTCTGCCTGGGTTGCGCGTCAGGCCGGTACACCGCTGGAAGTCATTTGGCCAAAAGAAGGCGGGATTTTCTGGATGGACAGCCTGTCGATTCCGGCAAATGCTAAAAACAAAGAAGGCGCGCTGAAACTGATTAACTTCCTGCTGCGCCCGGATGTCGCGAAACAAGTGGCGGAAACCATCGGCTACCCAACACCTAACCTGGCAGCCCGTAAGCTGTTAAGCCCGGACGTTGCTAACGACAAATCGCTGTACCCTGATGCGGAAACCATCAAAAAAGGGGAATGGCAGAATGACGTCGGCGCGGCCAGCGCCATTTATGAAGAGTATTACCAGAAGCTGAAAGCAGGACGCTAATTCAGCAGGAAGGCCCGGTATCGCAATACGAACCGGGCCTTTCATTTTACAAACCTTTCAACAACTTCTCGACAAATTCCGGCACCACCTGACTCGCAGGGCCGTAATACTTCTCTTCAAATTCACTGCCTACCTGGCTCGGTTCAAGGTTTAGCTCGATCGTATGTGCGCCGTGCAGTCGCGCTTCATGGACAAAACCCGCAGCCGGATAAACGTGGCCCGAGGTGCCAATCGCGATAAAAATATCCGCCATCGCCAGTGCCATGTAGATGTCATCCATCCCCAAAGGCATTTCGCCAAACCACACCACATGCGGGCGCAACGGTGCCGGAAACTGGCAGCAGTGACACTTATCATCAGGGGTGACATCACCTGTCCACTCAAGGATCTGCCCACTCTGGGAACAACGCACCTTCAACAACTCACCATGCATATGGATAATATTGTCGCTGCCTGCACGTTCATGGAGATTGTCGATATTCTGTGTCACCAGCAAGAAGTTATCGCCGAGGGCTTCTTCCAGTTTTGCCAGCGCAATATGCGCCGCATTAGGTTGAATTTCCGGTCGCTGCAGTTGCTGTCGACGCGCGTTATAAAATGACTGGACCAGTGTAGGGTTACGCGCAAATCCTTCCGGGGTCGCCACATCTTCAACGCGATGCTCTTCCCAAAGACCATCTGCTGCACGAAACGTACGAATGCCGGATTCGGCTGAAATCCCTGCCCCTGTAAGTACTAAAACTCTTGGTTTTTCCATCACTTCCGGCACCACTCTGTCTCTGAAAAAGATCCGTTGACGCAGACGTTCGCGTAAATGGCGTTTGTTTTTACGAAAACGACTTAATCGATGACCCCGACGCGACTGCATAACAACCTCTTTTGATTAGTCGGTAAGATGTAAGAAGGCGGCGCCGCGCATTCCTCCCGCATCACCATGTCGTGCGCGTTCAATACGCGGCACCCTGGCGACAGGCAAGAGATGATCTGGCAATCGGTCCGCCAACTGCGTTGTTATCGCTGTGAAATTCGATAAACCGCCGCCGATCACGACCAGATCGGGATCGACGATAGTCAGGATATTGCCCAGGCATACCGCTAACAAATCCAGATAGCGTTCAACGTGGGCGCGCGCCTGAACATCACCCTGCTCCCACAGCGCAATGATTTCAGGAGCCTGCAAAGGTTGATGATAGTAATGCTGATATAGCCACGCAAATCCACGACCGGAAAGATAGTTTTCGATGCAGCCCAGTTGACCACAGCCGCAGCGGCGCAACGGGAAGTCAAAACCCATCAGCGTGAGTGCATCGACGGGCAAACGTATATGACCAAATTCACCGGTAATGTAGCTGTGTCCGGCGATTGATTTTCCATTGATGATAAGACCGCCACCGACACCCGTGCCGAGGATCAGCCCCATCACCAGCGGATACTGCGTAAACTCATCGTCCCAGGCTTCGGAAAGGGCAAAACAGTTGGCATCGTTGTCCAGACGAATATCGCGATCCAGGCGAGCGCTGAGATCGGCACGCAAAGGCTTGCCGCTGGCGGCAGGCACATTGGCGGCGTACAGCGTACCGTCCGCCGTCTCAGGCATTCCGGGAATACCGATACCAACACTGCCTTTCTCGCCAAATCGCGCATCGGCCTCAGCAACCAAATCACACACAGCATCCAGAAAAGCGTCATAGCTGTCGCGGGGAGTTGGCACGCGCTTTTCCCACTGTAAATGCCGTTGGTTATCAAACACGCCTAACGCAATTTTGGTCCCGCCAATGTCAAACCCGTAATACATCGCCGCTCCTTGTTTCTGTGTGCCGTAGTTATTGGCCGCTGAGAACTCTCGCTGGATCGATATTACTGGCGCGTCGCGCCGGATACCAACTGGCTAACAAGCTCAGCAACAATGCCGTGACCAGCACGTAAATAACATCCAGCCAGTGTAATTCGGATGGCAGGAAGTCGATAAAATAGATATCCCCGGACAAGAACTGATGACCGATTATTGTCTCAATACCTTCAATGATGGGGGTCAGTTGCAACGAAACGACAACGCCGATCACCACCCCACACAGGCTACCAAACAGCCCCGCCAACAATCCATACCAGACGAAAATGGCGCGAATCAAACCGTCTTTGGCGCCCAGCGTTCTTAATACGGCAATATCACCACTCTTGTCTTTTACCGCCATCACTAAAGTCGAGACGATATTAAAACAGGCCACGCCGATCACCAGCACCATCGCCAGATACATAATGGCGCGGATCATCTGAATATCGCGATACATATAGCCGTATGTCCCAATCCAGCTCTTGATGTAAACATAGCTATTGGTAACTTCGCCCGCGTCACGCACCAGTCTGTTGGCGTTAAAGACATCGTTAACTTTGATCGCAATACCAGAAACACTGGACCCCATCTCCAGATACTGCTGAGCATCAGCCATCGGGATCATGGCAAAACTGTGATCAAGCTGGCCACTCAATTGCAAAATCCCCGCGACATGCAAACGCACGCGTTTGGGTTGCATCAGTTTATGATCCGAATTTGAATTGGGGATCATGATCGAGACCCAGTCGCCCTGTTTGACTTTCAGGGCGTCTGCCACGCCTTTGCCGATAATAATTTGCTGTTCACCGGCTTTAAAGTTATCCCAGGCATGGTTTTGCACAAACGAGGGAAGCGCGCTCAGTTGCTGTTCCTGTTTAGGGTCAACCCCTTTCACCTGAATAGCGCGTAGATTAGCGCCACTCTCCACCAGTCCGGTAAAGTTGATGTACGGTGCTGCCGCCACAATGCCCGGCACCTTCTGTACGTTATCCAGCGCTTCGCGCCAGTTGGTCCACGGCTGATTCACCGCTTCTATTTCGCCGTGCGGAACCACCGCCAGAATACGATTATTCAGTTCACGTTCAAAACCGTTCATTGCGCTTAAACCGACGATCAAGACCGCCACACCCAGCGCAATACCGATCGTAGAAATCACAGAGATCAGCGAGACCATACCGCCGCGCCGACGACCACGGCTAAACCGCAGCCCAATCAATAACGATAAAGGCGCAGCCATTACTCTGCTCCCATCAGGCTCAATTCCGCTGTCAGGCGACCATCGCGCATCTCGAGCTGGCGATTCATCCGTTTCGCCAGTTGCAGATCGTGGGTGACAACCAAAAAGGCGGTGCCCTGAGAACGATTCAACTCGCCCAAAAGCTGGAAAATACTGTCGGCATTACGCGCATCCAGGTTCCCTGTGGGTTCATCCGCCAGTACCAGTCGCGGGTTGTTGACCAGCGCACGCGCAATCGCCACACGCTGGCGTTCGCCGCCAGAAAGCTCTGAAGGACGGTGACTGGCGCGATGATCCAGTCCCACCGCTTTCAGCATTTCACGCGCGCGTTCGCTAATTTCCGCCGGTTTCTTTTTGCCGATCAGCAACGGCATGGCAACGTTTTCCAGCGCGCTGAAATCCGGCAGCAGATGGTGAAACTGATAAATAAAGCCGAGCTTCTGGTTGCGTAATTCCGCTTTTGCGGTCGAGGAAAGTTGGCTCATGGGTTGGCCGCTAAAAATCACATCGCCCGAGGTGGGTGTATCCAGTCCGCCCAGCAGATGCAGCAAGGTACTTTTACCCGACCCAGAACTGCCAACAATGGCCATCATTTCGCCTTCGCCTACGCTAAAACTGACATCATGCAGCACGTCGGTTTGCACGGTGCCTTCCTGATAGCGTTTGCACAGGTTGTCGCATTGCAACAGGATCTTATTCATAACGTAAAGCCTCAGCGGGTTGAGTGGCGGCAGCGCGCCAGGAAGGATAAAGCGTAGAAAGCAGTGCGATAGCCATTGCCACCAGCGCGATGACAATAACCTGCAACGGCTCGATGGCCACAGGCAGCGCAGCGCCGTCCAGTATCGCGCCGATTACCGGCATCAGGTTATTCAACTGACTGGCAAGTAATGCGCCCAATGCCGCCCCCAGCAGCGCGCCGATAATACCGGCACTCGCCCCCTGAACCATAAAGACCATCATGATTTGGCGCGGCGTCAGTCCCTGCGTTTGCAAAATAGCCACTTCTCCTTGCTTCTCCATCACCATCAAGCCCAGCGAGGTAATAATATTGAATGCGGCAACTGCCACGATCAGGCTCAACAACAGCCCCATCATGTTCTTTTCCATTCTTACTGCCTGGAACAGTTCGCCTTTGCGCTCACGCCAGTCCTGCCATTTTGTCCCTGCCGGCAACGTTTGCTGGCTGAGGGTGTCGACTTTCAACGGTTCGTTCAGCCACAAACGCCAGCCGGTAATATTCCCTGCCGGATAGCGCATCAGACGCGAGGCATCCTGAATATTGACCAGCATCTGGTAGCCATCGACCTCGCTGTTCGCGGCAAATGTGCCAATCACCGTAAATAAGCGCTGGCTTGGCAGTCGCCCCATCGGGGTAAACTGGCTGGCGGAAGGTACCATCACGCGAATTTGATCGCCGCGGTTCACCCCCAATTGCCCGGCGAGCTGCTCGCCAAGGATGACATTATACTTGCCCGCTTCGAGGGAGGTTTGTTTCACATTGACCAAATACGGCGTTAACGGATCTTTTTGCGCCGGATCGATACCCAACATGACCCCCACCGCCACACTGCGCGCACTTTGCAGGACGACATCTCCCGTCGTCAGAGGCGCAATACGATTCACGCCATTTAAGACAACGGCTTTTTCCGGTAATTGCTGAGGATTAAGGGAACCTTGCTCAGACGAGAGAATGGCCTGAGGCATCAGGCCAAGAATGTTGTTTTGCAGTTCACGTTCAAAACCGTTCATGACCGACAATACCGTCACCAGCGCCATCACCCCAAGGGTAATGCCAATGGTGGAAAGCCAGGAGACAAAGCGACCGAAGCGATCTGCTGCACGCCCACGCATGTAGCGCAGGCCGATGAATAGAGCGACAGGTTGATACATGAAATCCGTCTGGTTGCGGTTAGCAAAGTCACGAGTATATAAGCGAAAGCGGAATGGGTAAATGACTGAACCGCAAGTGTTCGTCAGTGTTATTCCGAAAAGTATTCACAAATCAACTTACTAAAGTGACCCGCTCGGCACCCTCCTCCTGACCTGATCTTTATCTTAAAAATATAAAAAGCAGATTGTTACGCATTACAGCAACGCGCATGACCCGCAGGATCGCAGGCTATGTCGAACAATACGGGCAGGCCGTCTTTATGAAACAAAAAGAATTATGGATTAACCAAATCAAGGGGTTATGTATTTGTCTGGTAGTAATCTATCACTCGGTGATCACCTTTTACCCCCATCTCACCACCTTCCAGCACCCCTTTTCGCAGGTGATCTCTAAATGCTGGATCTATTTCAATCTCTACCTGGCGCCGTTTCGTATGCCCGTCTTTTTCTTTATCTCTGGTTATCTAATCCGCCGCTATGTTGACGTGGTCCCCTGGAAGGCCTGCCTAGAAAAACGCATCTGGAGCATTCTGTGGGTCCTCGCACTGTGGGGCGTTGTGCAATGGCTGGCGTTAACCTCACTGAATCACTGGCTGGCACCTGAACGGGATTTGAGCAGCAGTGCAAATGCAGCCTACGCCACAAGCGTAAACGCATTTCTGCACGGGATGCTTACCGCCAGTACCAGCCTGTGGTATCTGTATGCGCTGATGGTCTATTTTGTCCTGTGTAAACTTTTCGCCCGCTGGGCAACGCCGTTGTTCGCGGTCTTTGTTGTACTGAGTGTCACGATCAATTTTCTACCGACATCCTGGTGGGGGATGAACAGCGTCATTCGTAACCTTCCCTGGTACAGCCTCGGCGCCTGGTTTGGCGCATCGCTGATGGCGGAAATGAAACAGACGCCGCTACGGCGCCACCCTGTTGTCATACTTACCCTCGTCGTCGCAGCGGTTGCCGCGTGGCTGGCAAACATTGCACTGCTCCTTTCGTTTGTTTCAATTGTACTGATCAT
This sequence comes from Citrobacter sp. NCU1, assembly GCF_010231475.1. Taxonomy (GTDB): domain Bacteria; phylum Pseudomonadota; class Gammaproteobacteria; order Enterobacterales; family Enterobacteriaceae; genus Citrobacter_D. The sequence continues at coordinate 35,371 of NZ_NRDO01000028.1, forward strand.
GAAAGCGTTTTATCAGTTCGAGCAACGTTACGGTATGCGTTCGTCCGGTCTGCTCAACGTCATCGGCTCCGACACCATTGCTATCTACACCACCCACCGTATTCTGGTTGAGTCCTTCAGCTTAACCCTGACGCCTAAACTGAATCATGCGGCATGGTCGCCTCAGATTGAGCTTATGCTGTTGCTGGTCTACCCCTTCCTCAGTCTGCTGCTTTGCACCCTGGCGGGACTTGCCGTGCGTAACGTGTCGCAGAAGCTCTTTGCCGATCTCTTCTTTTCTCCCCCTTCCCGCCTGAGCGCCGCACGCTCGTCTGCGTAAGTTTTTCACCCCTGTTCGGGGGCGAATCATTTGCTAATGAGTGATGATCAAGGATAATAAAGAGCATTGCTTATCAGTCATATGCCCCCATAGTGTGGCGTATACCCAAAAGAGATCCTGACAACCGAATGCCTGAACAACAACGTTACACTCTGCCGACGAAGGTCGGCGATCAGCGCCAGTTGGGTGAGCTTACCGGTGCGGCTTGCGCCACACAGGTCGCGGAGATTGCCGAGCGTCACGCGGGACCCATTGTGCTCATTGCGCCGGATATGCAAAATGCCCTGCGACTGCATGATGAAATTGGCCAGTTTACCGATCAGATGGTGATGAATCTGGCAGACTGGGAAACGCTCCCCTACGACAGTTTTTCGCCGCACCAGGAGATCATCTCCTCACGCCTCTCAACACTGTATCAACTCCCGTCGATGCAACGCGGCGTACTGATAGTGCCCGTCAATACCCTGATGCAGCGCGTCTGTCCGCACACTTATCTGCATGGTCACGCGCTGGTGATGAAAAAAGGCCAGCGATTGTCGCGCGATGCCTTACGCTCGCAGCTGGATAGCGCTGGATATCGTCATGTCGATCAGGTCATGGAACACGGCGAATACGCCACCCGCGGCGCGTTGCTGGATCTGTTCCCGATGGGCAGCGAGCAGCCTTATCGTCTCGATTTTTTTGATGATGAAATAGACAGCCTGCGGCTGTTCGACGCGGATACTCAACGCACGCTGGAAGAAGTTGCGGCGATTAACCTGCTGCCAGCGCACGAATTCCCGACGGACAAAGCGGCCATTGAGTTGTTTCGTAGCCAGTGGCGAGACACCTTTGAGGTAAAACGCGACCCTGAACATATTTATCAGCAGGTCAGTAAAGGCACGTTACCGGCAGGAATCGAATACTGGCAGCCGCTGTTTTTCAGCGAACCACTGCCGTCGTTGTTTAGTTATTTTCCGGCCAATACGCTACTGGTGAACACCGGGAATCTGGAAAACAGCGCCGAGCGCTTCCAGGCTGATACCCTGTCACGTTTTGAAAATCGCGGCGTTGACCCCATGCGCCCTCTGTTACCGCCGGAATCACTCTGGCTGCGCGTTGATGAACTTTTTTCCGAGCTTAAACGCTGGCCCCGCGTACAACTCAAAACCGAGCATCTGCCGGATAAAGCCGCCAATACCAATCTGGGGTTCCAGAAACTCCCCGATCTGGCGGTACAGGCGCAGCAAAAAGCCCCGCTGGATGCCCTGCGTAAGTTCCTGGAAGCCTTTACCGGTCCGGTGATTTTCTCCGTAGAAAGCGAAGGTCGCCGGGAAGCCCTCGGTGAACTGCTTGCCCGCATCAAAATTGCGCCGAAGCGAATTTTACGTCTGGATGAAGCGAGCGATGCTGGCCGCTATCTGATGATTGGCGCGGCGGAACACGGATTTATCGACACGCAGCGTAATCTGGCGTTGATTTGTGAAAGCGATCTGCTCGGTGAGCGCGTGGCGCGGCGTCGTCAGGATACCCGCCGCACCATCAACCCGGATACGCTCATCCGCAACCTGGCGGAGTTGCATCCTGGTCAGCCGGTGGTTCACCTTGAGCATGGCGTGGGTCGCTATGCCGGTATGACCACGCTGGAAGCCGGCGGCATCAAAGGCGAATATTTGATGCTTACCTACGCCAATGACGCCAAATTATATGTCCCGGTATCGTCTCTACATCTGATCAGCCGTTACGCGGGCGGTGCGGAAGAGAATGCGCCGCTGCATAAACTGGGCGGTGACGCGTGGTCGCGCGCCAGGCAGAAAGCGGCGGAAAAAGTGCGCGATGTGGCGGCTGAATTGCTGGATATTTATGCCCAACGCGCCGCTAAAGAGGGCTTCGCCTTTAAGCACGATCGCGAGCAATACCAGTTATTCTGCGACAGCTTCCCGTTTGAAACCACGCCTGACCAGGCGCAGGCCATCAATGCGGTTCTCAGTGATATGTGCCAGCCGCTGGCGATGGATCGTTTAGTCTGCGGCGATGTTGGATTTGGTAAAACCGAAGTGGCGATGCGCGCTGCGTTTCTGGCCGTGGAAAACCACAAACAGGTGGCGGTACTGGTCCCAACCACTCTGCTTGCCCAACAACATTTCGACAACTTCCGCGATCGCTTTGCCAACTGGCCAGTGCGTATTGAGATGCTCTCTCGTTTTCGTAGCGCCAAAGAGCAGACGCAAATCCTTGAGCAGGTCGCCGAAGGTAAAATCGATATATTGATCGGCACCCACAAACTGCTCCAAAACGATGTAAAACTGAAAGACTTAGGCCTGTTGATTGTCGATGAGGAGCACCGTTTTGGTGTCCGTCACAAAGAGCGCATTAAAGCCATGCGCGCCGATGTGGACATTCTGACACTGACGGCGACGCCGATCCCGCGTACGCTGAATATGGCGATGAGCGGCATGCGGGATCTCTCCATTATCGCTACCCCACCCGCCCGCCGTCTGGCGGTCAAAACGTTTGTCCGTGAATACGACAGCCTGGTGGTTCGTGAGGCGATCCTGCGTGAGGTGTTGCGTGGAGGCCAGGTGTATTACCTGTTCAACGATGTGGAGAATATACAGAAAACGGCAGACCGCCTGGCAGAACTGGTGCCCGAAGCGCGTATAGCGATTGGTCACGGGCAGATGCGCGAACGCGAGCTGGAACGCGTGATGAATGACTTCCACCATCAACGCTTTAACGTACTGGTGTGCACCACCATTATCGAAACCGGGATCGACATTCCCACCGCCAACACCATCATTATCGAACGCGCCGATCACTTCGGCCTGGCGCAGTTGCACCAGTTGCGTGGCCGTGTGGGTCGCTCGCATCATCAGGCGTATGCCTGGCTGCTGACGCCGCATCCAAAAGCAATGACCCCTGATGCGCAAAAACGCCTTGAGGCTATCGCGTCGCTTGAGGATCTGGGGGCAGGCTTCGCGCTGGCAACGCACGATCTCGAAATTCGTGGCGCGGGGGAATTACTCGGCGAAGATCAGAGCGGCTCGATGGAAACCATCGGTTTCTCGCTCTATATGGAGTTGCTGGAAAACGCCGTTGATGCGCTGAAAGCCGGGCGTGAACCCTCACTGGAAGACCTCACCAGCCAACAGACGGAAGTTGAACTGCGCATGCCGTCGCTGTTGCCGGATGATTTTATCCCTGATGTGAACACCCGCCTCTCGTTCTACAAACGTATCGCCAGTGCAAAAAGCGAAAACGAACTCGAAGAGATAAAGGTAGAGCTGATCGACCGCTTTGGCCTGTTGCCTGATCCCGCCCGCACGCTGCTGGAGATTGCCCGTCTGCGTCAGCAGGCGCAAAAACTCGGCATTAAAAAGCTGGAGGGCAACGAAAAAGGCGGCATCATCGAATTCGCGGAGAAAAACCACGTCAATCCGGTCTGGCTTATCGGTCTGTTGCAGAAACAGCCACAGCACTTCCGTCTGGACGGCCCCACCCGGCTGAAGTTCATTCAGGAACTGAGTGAACGTAAAACGCGTATTGAGTGGGTACGTCAGTTCATGCAGCAACTGGAAGAAAACGCCGTCGCGTAATGACTCTGCCGGGTGACGTCAGCGCTCACCCGGCATTGAGTTTTACAAACTCTTTGCATTTCCCTGCACTTCCCGACATAGCCAGCCGTCATAATCCACGTTTACGTTATCGCAACAATAACCCTGTGATTTACATGGATTTATAGTGATGAGAATACACATACGCTTTTCTCGCTGGCTGACATTTTTTGCCCTCGCCGCGACCGTGGCGATGGCGCTGCCCGTCAAAGCAAACACCTGGCCACTTCCTCCGACGGGGAGCAGGCTGGTGGGTGAAAACAAATTTCACGTCGTTGAAAACAATGGCGGATCGCTGGAATCGATCGCGAAAAAATACAATGTTGGTTTTCTGGCGCTGTTACAGGCAAACCCGGGGGTTGATCCTTATGTTCCGCGCGCAGGCAGCGTGCTGACCATCCCTTTGCAAACTCTTCTGCCAGACGCGCCGCGCGAAGGTATTGTGATCAACCTGGCGGAGTTACGTCTGTACTATTACCCGCCGGGGAAAAACACGGTCACCGTCTACCCGATCGGCATCGGTCAGTTAGGCGGCGATACATTGACGCCAACGATGGTGACGACCATCTCTGACAAACGCGCCAATCCGACCTGGACTCCAACAGCGAATATTCGCGCCCGCTACAAAGCGCAAGGCATTGACCTCCCCGCCGTGGTCCCTGCCGGACCGGATAATCCTATGGGGCATCATGCGATTCGCTTAGCCGCCTACGGCGGTGTCTATCTGCTGCATGGCACCAATGCCGATTTTGGTATCGGCATGCGCGTCAGCTCAGGGTGCATTCGCTTACGTGACGGTGATATTGAGACATTGTTCCGCCAGGTCACGCCTGGGACAAAAGTGAATATCATCAATACGCCAATCAAAGCCTCAGTAGAACCGGGCGGTGTCCGTCTGGTGGAAGTGCATCAGCCGTTGTCGAAGAATCTGAACGATGACCCGCAGGTATTGCCCATTGAATTGAACAGCGCAATGCAGGCGTTTAAAGCCTCAGCGCAGACCGATGCCGCGATCATGGAGCATGTTATGGAAGTGCGTTCCGGTATGCCAGTGGACGTCACCCGCCATCAGGACGCCACACCACAGGCGATGTAGAGGCTCAGCACGTAAAAAACCCCGCAAACAATCGCGGGGTTTTTTGTGGCAATTAAACAGGCATTAATGAGGGAGTCATGCTTATTTGTAAATAACCGCCGTCCCGTGAAGAGTGTTAGGACCGGTAACTGAAGTAATACGGAAAGATTTCGCCCCCATCTCATCCGCTTTCTGGGCCAGTTGGTCTTCCAGAGAGCCCAGATTAGTCCCTGCATTCGCAGAGATAGTGCCCACTTTTTGTTGACCGGCAGGCGTAGACTGAACTTCGACAGCCGCGAAACTGGCAAATGAAAGTGAACTCAGAACAGCAGCAGCGATAAGGGTTTTTACGTTTTTCATGATAGTGACCTGTAGCAGATGAATGATGTCGTTACGATTAACTTAACGATCGATAGCTAAATGATAGATGT
>NZ_NRDO01000029.1 GCF_010231475.1 Citrobacter sp. NCU1
ATCGGAAAGTCGATACTGGAAAAACTCTAAAGCGGTGGCCAGTTTTTGTTGACCACTACACACCTCGATAGTGGCGCTAACTGGATGGACAGCTTGTAAGCAAGAGATCCTCATCTAAGAACACACGGTCCCTGACTTACCGTTAGGGACTTCAAGTATTTGACTCAAGGAGATTAATTATCATGACTATGACTAAAGACGCTTTCCAGTTCGGCATTGAGCCTGTTCGTATCACCGACACCGACAACCTTCAGATTAACGAAGGTCTTCCGACTAACGCCGACCCTCAGGTCTATGCCTTCCAGTTAGCTAAGCTGGTGAAGACCATGCTCAATTCTGTACTTAAAGACGCTCAGGATAACATTCCGTTCCCTGTAGAAGTCCTGCCAGCTCGTAACAGCTTACCGACGCCAATCATTGCTCACACTCTGGCTGACCGCTCTGTGGTCGTTCCTGTCCGTGGTGGTAAACGACCTGAAGTCGTGACCGCCCCGTCTGGTACTGAAATCACCGTTGAGCCGATTGAACAGGCTATCCTCGTGTCCCACCAGACCAAGCTATGGGACGCTAAGTCTTCCACTGGTTTCACTCAGGGGACGCTACAGCAGGACGCTCTGAACATCTGCGATAACGTGGTCCGTACCATCAATAGTCGCATGGTTGACGTTCTGGAGTCCTCTAAGCTGCTGAAAACCGTCGAGCTTCCGGTCCTGACTGGTAGCCTAACCGCTAAGGCAGACACTATCATGGACGCGCTGTATGAGAACACCGAGTCTTCTTTCGGTTCTGAGGTTACTGACTACGGCATCATCGCCCATGAGAGTCACCTTAAGGCTCTCTCCCGTCTGGCTGCTAAGCAAGGCTTTGGTGGTGAAGACGCTATTGTCGATATGTTGGGTACTGATATTGCCTACTACAACGGTGAAGACCGTGGCGTCTTCATGATGGCTAAGCGCTTTACGGCTCTGAGCTTCGGTTGCTTCCGTCACGATGGCGAGAATATTACTGTGGTCTTGTCCCGTGATGGCGACTCTCAGTCCCATGACCTTGAGATTCTCGGTAAGGTATTCGTGGTCGCTGAGGCTGCTACGACTGTTAAGATGGGGACAGGCAGCGCTGCTGCTGTCCTGCCTGTAGTCAAACGCCTGAGCTTTACTAAGACAAGCTAACTAACAATAACGACTATTGGTCAGACTTCCGTAACTGGATGTCTGGCCTTTATTTTGTACTAGCAATCTAGTTCATAAGTACGGAAAAGGAGGACCTAATGGACCTACACAAAGTCTATCTCGGGGTCTTCCTGCTAAAGTTAGCGCTTGTTGTTTGGCTGATGGCTATTAGACGATGAGTTTTGACTGAAAAATGTGAGACTCCATCTAATATAAAGAGCGAGCCAAAAGTCCCCATAGCCCGACCCTCAGTCAGCCCAAAAGGGCCGGGTAGTCAGGCCGTGAGTTCTATCCCTCTCGAGGGAATATTACGTGCTTCAAGTCTTGACCGTCTATCGTAAAATGTGTAACCATCACTGTAACCACTGGATTCATCAGTCTTTAAGAAACAAGAAGTTAGCTGGTTGTCCTCGGCTCCCTTCGCCCGCTCCAGAATCTCCCCTTGTGGCAAAAATCCATTAAAATTCGTTTTACTCTCAACATCTTACCTAAGATAAGTTGTCTGTAATCGTTTTACCATTGAACGACGATTTAGCTACACAAGGTACACTGTTAGTTGTCACGGATAGTTACTATGAAAGTAAAAGTGTAACTATCAGGCGGCGGCAGTTCCAACCTCACACCGCGATAGCAAAACGTGAAGACAAAGCCCTCCCTGGCATTGTTATGTCATCGACAGACTGATCACACACATTTAAGCCCGATGTGCGGCCTTGTGGCTGCGTAAACAGGTGAATAGTGGGTAGCTACAAATCCGGCTCTGCCAGCGCTCACTCATGCTCCGAAAGGTACACGAGCACCCTGATAAGGTGTGATCCTTCTGAACATTGATGTAGTTACCTAACGGCACCTCTTGTCCCCTTACCACTAACGGGGCTTATTGTCTTCTATTTCCTTGATTTTATGATGGTATCATGTAGGGAGATTCTTAAAAGAAGGGTGGTTTATGGGCTGGTCTTCGTTGGTTAGTATAACCATTGGTACATTTCTATTTGCTGGGTTGTCGTTCTCTGCACACGCGAAGAACTGCAAGAAAGGTATACCATGCGGTAATTCGTGCATTGCGGTTGGAAAAACGTGCCGGATTGGATCAAGTACCTCTTCTGCGTATAAAAATTATTCTTACTCTTACCCGTCATCTTCTCTTCATAATTCAATCCCTAATTCCTCTTCACATTTTCCGTCAGTGAAGGTTGACGGAAAAAACACGGCTTCAACTGCGAAAACTTATCTCTGTCAGTATGCTATTGCAGCGATACAGAATGGCAGAATAGGCGCTTTACGTGTGCTGGGTGGTGCCGAGGTAACGTTGTATGTAGATAGCTTCAAAGCTAACCGTTTAAACGGGACATACCTGCTCTCGCCGAAGCTGAAAACTAACGGTAAGTTGATGATGGCAGATGATAAAAGCAAAGTGTACGCCTATGATTCGTTGCTGATGAACTTTGCAATTAGTGACCGCATCGCAAGAAGCACTGAGCAATGGGATCGTTGTAAACTGGTTCACAATAAATAAACTCAATGATCTTACCTCGTAATCTGGACACGGCCCTAAGCGAGATACTGGTTTTCAAATTGTTCCGGGCTGAAACCGCCACAGGTACTGTGACGTCGCCAGCGATTGTAATCGCACTCAATCGGCAATACTGAACATTGCCAAAACTTTTTGCGTTGGAGAATCCTATGCTAAAAGGACTCAACCATTTGACGCTTGCCGTCAGCGATTTACATTGCAGTATTGGTTTTTACCATGATCTCCTTGGTTTACCTGTCCATGCCATTTGGGATAATGGTGCTTACCTGAGTTGTGGCGACCTGTGGTTGTGTCTGTCGCTTGATAGTGCCCGGCAGTATATATCGCTGCAGGATAGCGATTACACCCATTATGCTTTCAGTATCGAGGATGCGGATTTTGATGCTTTTGCGAGAAAGCTGGCGGACGCAGGAACAATTATGTGGAAGCAGAACAAAAGCGCAGGTGAATCCATTTATTTCCTCGACCCTGACGGCCATAAGCTGGAAGTTCACTCTGGCGATTTGCAGCAGCGCCTGACCGCATGCCGTAAATCACCCTATAAAGGAATGCGTTTTTTCGGGTAAATACAATAGCGAGCGTTCGCCGTTATACGACTGGCTATAAAAGCAGTGTTTGCAAATCAACAATCACCATTATTTTCGATGAAAATATTTAATAATACTAAACCATTAGATAATGGTTCAGGCATGGAAATGGCGGTTCGAACGAGGGTGTTTATTCTTTTATTTATCAATTCATTAATAGCAAGAACAGTCACTTAATATAAATAAATCTATATCTATCACTATCACTATTGGGGAAATAACGCTTAAATAATACACTGAGACACTCAATTGTGACGAATGAAGGTCATTCGACTGGTTCACCTATAGATGACCCCCTCCTGATGATTAGAGTCTTCCAGGTCTAACGGCCTTGACTGAGAGTGTGCCGGTATGTGCGGCAGGTGCACTGCTGGCCAGCTTTAATGCCCCAGTGAATCAGTCTTACCCACAAATCCCGGCAGGTCGAGGTTGGCGTCAATAACCGTCTTTTTACCCGCAATCCCGCCCCGACAGTCATCAGGTTGACGGTCATTCCTGCCCGGAGAGTGGTGCGCTGGCAGAACGTATTTCTTTCATTAAGGACATCCTGAAGAATATTGCGTATTGCCATAAATAAGAACAGTGTGTTTCTGACAATTCATACATTTCGATAAATGTTCATCACAATCCGTAGCTGATGATGATAGATTTTTTTTAATTCAACGTTATCCGATTGTTAATTTGTTTGTAAAAATGAACTGTCATTTCGTTTTTTGAAAAATAAAGGTTCATTTCATAGGTTTGATCACTGAATTATCCATTTCATTACGGCATAGTCAGGAGAAGAAAGAATCGTTTAATTAAAATTTGCATAAAAGGATGCCCCATAATGAAATTTCAGCCCAAATTTGCTTTGCTGAGTGCGTTGATTGTTGCCAGTTTGGCGATAACAGGCTGTAAAGAGGAGAGTAAGAATGAAGGTCCGGTTGTATTGAAGACCGCCTTTAACCAGTCTGAAAATAACCCACAATACAAGGCATTAGTTGATTTCAGCACCAAGCTTGAAAAAGCGACTGATGGAAAATACAAGCTGGAAATTCACCCCAATGAGTTGCTGGGTGATCAGCGTGCAACGCTTGAACTGGTGCAGTCTGGCGCAATCCAGTTGGCCGTTGTGGCGAACCCATTAGTTGAGAACTTCAACAAGAACTTCTCTGTACTGGCGATGCCGTATGTCTACGACAACCCGGAACATCAGCGCAAAGTGTTTACTTCTGACCTGTTGAATCCGCTATTTGCTTCTACAAAAAGTAATGGTTTTGAAGTTCTGACTGCGTACACTGCTGGTGCTCGTAGCATGTATACCAAAGGTGCTGCGGTGAAAACGCCTGCGGATATGAAAGGTAAGAAAATCCGTGTAATGCAGTCTGACACCATGATCAAAATGCTGGATTGCATGGGCGGCACTGGCGTACCAATGGGCCAGGGTGAAGTGTATTCTGCCATTCAGCAAGGCGTGCTTGATGGCGCAGAAAACAACGAAATTACCTATGCTGACCTGAAACAATACGAAGTCGCGCCTTTCTTCTCGTATACCCGTCACGTCATGGTCGCTGATTTGCTGGTCGTGAATGAAAGCTTTATAAGCGAGATGGATACCAAAGACCAGGAGACGTTCCGTAAACTGGCTAAAGAGAGCACCGCCGTTGAGTTTGATCTGTGGAATAAAGCACTGGATGTTGCGAAATCTACAGCTGTCAGCCACGGTGCAACCTTCACCGAAGTTGACATCAAACCGTTCCAGGAACGCTGTCAATCTCTGCAGTCAACGCTTCTGACCACTCCTGAGCAAAAAGATGTGTTCCAGAAAATCCGCGCAATGGCTAACTAATTTTGCCTTGATTATCAGGGTCGCCAACGCGGCCCTGAAACTGGAGAATCCCCCATGAAAAGCTCAGCAGTTCCGTTAATAAAAAAAAATCAATGCCCTGAAGAGACAGGACTTTATCGTCAACTGACGATGATTAAGAAATTACTTGATAAGTTCGCTGCTACTCTGTGTATCGCTTTGGTCGGCGTCATGACTTTCCTGGTGACCTGGCAGGTGGTGTCCCGGTATATATTTAACAGCCCAAGTGCAGTGAGTGAAGTGCTCTCGCGCTATTTATTTATTTGGCTGGTACTGATTGGTGGTGCGTATGTGTTTGGTCTGCGTGAACACATGGCAATCACTTTTATGCGCGATAAATTCCCACGTAAGGTCAGAATTTCACTGGAAATTATCGGTGAAATGGCCATCACTGTTTTTGCCGTATTGGTGCTGGCGATGGGAGGCTATGTAGGTATGACCCGTCAGATGGGGCAACTCGACTCGGCGTTACAAATCCCAATTGGTGTGATTTATGCAGCCATTCCTGTCAGTGGCGCGATGGCGATTTTTTACTGTCTGTATAACCAATATGGGTTGTTGCGGCAGCTTTCTGAAAAGCAGAAGGGGTAGTCATGGATATTGCAGTTATTGTTGCTCTGGTTATGTTTTGCGGTGCCTTCTTCTTGCTCTTTATTGGTGCTCCGATCAGCATCAGCATCGGCCTTTCTTCGCTGTGTGCGATGATGCTGATACTTCCGTTTGATGGTGCTGTTCTGACATCGGCTCAGCGTGTTTTCGTCGGACTGGATTCTTTCCCACTGCTGGCAATCCCGTTCTTTATCCTGGCCGGTAACTTGATGAACAATGGTGGTGTTGCCATTCGTCTCATCAACTGTGCCAAAATGTTGAGTAATTTCCTTCCTGGCCCGTTAGCACAGACCACGGTGGTTGCTAACATGCTGTTTGGTTCGATCAGTGGTTCTGGTGTGGCTTCTGCCGCCGCGATTGGTGGCATCATGTCGCCAATCCAGAAAAAAGAAAATTATGATCCGGCTTTCAGTGCGGCGGTTAACATTGCCTCAGCGCCGACTGGGATGCTTATTCCACCAAGTAACTCATTGATTGTTTACGCTACTATTGCGGGTAGTGTGTCCATTTCCGCGTTGTTCATGGCAGGTTATATCCCCGGTATCCTCTGGGGGTTAAGCGTGATGCTGATAGCCGGTTTCATTGCTCGCCGCCGTGGCTATGTCGCCATCTCTACCACGAAAAAAGGCGAGCGTCGCCGCACACTGTTAGATGCGATTCCAAGCCTGATGATGATAGTCGTCGTTATTGGTGGCATCCTCGGTGGGGTCTTTACCGCCACAGAAGCCTCAGCTATTGCTGTGGTTTACTCGATGGTGCTGGGCTTCTGCTATCGCAATTTAAAAATGGCGGATTTGCCAACGATTTTCCTGGCAACCGCGAAAATGACGGCGATAGTTATCTTTATGCTGGCTGCGTCTTCAATCATGTCGTGGGTCATGGCTTTCACTAAGATCCCAGCCCTGATTGCATCTGGCCTGCTGTCATTCACCGACAGTTTCCTGGTTATTTTGTTAATCATGAATCTGGTGCTGTTAGTCGTTGGGACATTTATGGACCCAACCCCAGCCGTGCTGATTTTTACACCGATCTTCTTACCTATCTGTACGCAATTTGGGATGGATCCGGTGCAATTCGGCATCATGCTGGTCTTTAACTTATCTTTAGGCACGATCACCCCACCCGTGGGGCCGATTCTGTTTACCGGTTGTAAGGTGGGTAATATTAATATCGAAGGGGTTATCAAACCTCTACTGCCGTTCTTTGCTGTTATTTTGGTAGTACTGATGATGGTAACGTATATTCCGTCTATTTCCATGGCGTTGCCGCAGGCTATGGGGCTGGTGAAATAAGTTATTCCCCTCGTCTCTTTTGGGGCGAGGGGAAATGATCTGTGAGCCGCTACCCGTCATGGCAGAGTAGGCTGCGACTGGAGATGTATCACCCTATTTTCATTATTAACGAAACATTACTCTCAGTGCCTGTTTCTTAAAGTATCTCAATTTATTGAATCCTAAGAGATACGGCTTACACCCTTCCGCTCGTTTTACTCGCTGTAACCAATACGGTAACTCACTTTGTGAGGGAGTGAGCAAACGTAACGTCTCCGTAGATACCTAACCTCCGCACCTACCTGTGTCAGCGTAAGGGGGGCTTGCCTATTCACCACAGGATGAAAACCGCGACAGTTTAATCAGATCCGCCGTGAATCGTCAGGCGACGGCATTTAAGCCAGGGGCTTACCAGACTTTCTGTCTGATGGTTCATTCCGCTGAAGATCGCAATATCGCCCCGCTGGCGGCCAAAATTGAAATGGCGCAAACCATGCTGGAGCTGGGCTGGTCTGTCGAAATGCTTGTTTATGATGCTAGCGACATTGATGGTAACTACATCAAAAATACCGATCATGGCATGGGGCTTTCTATGCTGACCTTTTTCGAGCGCGGCAGTGGGATGCTTCGCTCTATGGCCCGCCCTTTCAAATACGCAGCCGCTGAACACGTTATCTATCACGCCGGAAAGTATCGCTACGAATTTGACTATCGCCATGACGATATCCGGGCCAGGCGCTGTTTACTTGACTGATCTGCGCCCGATAAGGCCAGTGATGAGATCTTGTCAATCCATCACCAGCCCGGCAGCGTCTCCTTTATTCAGGGGCATCCTGCAAAGGAAGGGGAGGGCAGTATCCAGGTAAGGAAACCGCCCTCTCCAGCCTCAACACCCCTGAATTCAACCAAACTCATCTTTCCTTTGATAAATTAGCCGTTATAGCATTCTGCTAGTCTATTGAACTTAAACAACTTTCCCTCAGCGCACGTTCTGTTGTAAATAGACCCGTTTTAGTTCTGACCTTGACCTCAATTATGACGGGATCATATTAGAGGTCAGGTCAGATTTCATCCCTAAAGCGAACGACGCTAATGGCGTGTCACCGATAAAATCATTGCCCGACAGGGATGTACTCGATTCCAACTGACCAAAAAATAATGATGAGTTCACAAATATGCATCAACAATGAATGTCATCTGATAACAGGTTGAGACCTAATTTGCTGTTTTAATGAGAGAATTATAAATAAATCTTTGCTAATTTGTATTGATTCATTTTTTTTGAGCTTATGTTCAATCCTGCCTCGTTGTCTTCCGATATTAATTAGGTGACATTACGATAGTTGCATCATAAATGATATAAATATGGAATATTAAATTTTTATAACATATCAAAAATACCACATAAAAATAATCGCGTGGTTCTGTTGGATGCAAATTCATTAAACCATAATGAGTGGGGGGATTATGTCTGAAAAAAAAGTGAAAACTCCAGCGCAGCGCATCCTTTTTTTTGGGATGGCAATGGTAATCGTTTTTTTTATATGTTTCCTGCCTACCCCGGAAGGGTTAACCCCTGAAGGGCAAAAAGCATTAGCACTATTTGTTGGTATTATTTTCCTGTGGGCCACAGAACCCGTTCCGCTCGCCATTGTTAGTTTAATTATGGTGCCAGTGGTGGTTGGCTTGCAAATAATGACTGTGCCAAAAGCGTTAAATAACTTTTCTACATCGTCAATATTTTTAATTGTCTCTGCATTATTAATGGCGCCAGCAATGTCAAAAAGTGGCTTTGCTGAGCGGTTAATTTATTGGCTGTTGTCAAAAGTAGGTTGTACCGCGGTACGTATTACATTAGGTATCACTGTCGCAAATATTGCTCTGGCATTTATCATTCCCTCTACGGCTGCCAGAACGGCGGCACTTTTGCCTATCTGTATTAGTATTATAGAGATTTTCAAAAAGAATTGTGGAATACCCAAAGACGAACGCAGTAAATTTGCCGTCGGATTGTTGTTAACGCTGGCCTTTACCAATTCAATTATTAGTGCGGGTATATTGACGGCTACAATACCGAATCCTGTTACCGCTGACTTCATCTTTAAGGCGACCGGTACAAAGATTTCTTATGCCGAATGGTTCATGTACGGGTTCCCTCCGGCACTTATTGTGACCCTATTTGCATGGTGGTTGATTAAAACTGTATTTAAGGCCGAAGTTAATGAAATTCCTGGCGGGAAGGAACTTGTTGCAGAAAAACTGCACAGCATGGGGAAAATGTCATCTGATGAATGGAAGAGTTGTTTAATATTCCTGTTCGTCGTATTGATGTGGATGACAGGGAGCATTACGAACATTGATACCACAATCGCGGCGATTATCGGCGTCTGTCTGATGTTCCTCTTCGGCGTCATCAACTGGAGTGATGCTGCTAAGACGTCGGCTTTCCAGTTTATGCTGATCATGGGCGGCGGGTTCATTATCGCAGACCTGTTAATCTCGACAGGCGCCGCGAAATGGGTAGCGACATCGTTATTCCAGTTAATCAATGTCTCTGGTGAAGTTTCAATCCTGGCCTTACTATTAATTGTTATTTTCATTGTGCAATACATGCATATCCCCTTTATGGGAACGACCAAAATGGCCACTATGCTCATCCCTATTGTGATCAGTATTGCTGAGGCTGCACATATCAATCCGATAATCCTGGCAATGCCGGCTGGTATGATTATCAGTGGATTTCCGTTGTTCTTGTTTTTTAACACTATTTCAAGCTTATTAGTCTACGGCACAAATGAAATGAGAATGAGCGACTTTCCTAAGGTGGGCATTCCAATTTGTACCGTTGCCGTCTTTGTGTATAGCCTGATGGCCTTAACTTACTGGCGCTGGCTTGGGCTTTTCTAACTACCTGTTAAAAACCTGTCGTAGGAGATGCGAAATGAGTAATACAGGATTTAGGATCTTTACTGAATTCAATCGCCCTGATCCAACTCTCGTCAATAATTTTAACGGGGTACCCGTTGCAAATATCGCAGATTGTATGAACCGTTCCAGCGTTATGGCATCACGGATCCGTAAAATAGGTAAAAATAATCTATTAGGTGTTGCCTTTACGGTGAAAACCCGGGCGGGGGACAACCTTATGGTGCATAAAGCATTACAAATGGCTTTGCCGGGGGATATCATTATCGTGGATGCCCGTGGTGATGTTTCCAATGCCATAATGGGCGAGCTAATGATAAGGACGGCAGAGCAAAAAAAACTTGCCGGTATCATTATTGATGGCGCCATTCGTGATGTCGCGGTTCTGACCACATTAGATATTCCTGTTTACGCGGTTGGCATAACACCCGCCGGACCGTTCAAAGAAGGTCCCGGTGAAATTAATGTTCCCATTAGCGTGGGCGGAGTCGTGGTTAATCCCGGCGATATTTTGGTTGGAGATGACGATGGTATTGTAGTGATCTCTCCCGGTGATGCGGAAGATATTTACGAAAAGGCCAAAAGTAAAAGTGAGAAAGAGTTAGAGTTAATTAAATTGATTAAAGAAGGTAAGCGAGACAACACCTGGGTAGATCAAGTTCTTCTGTCAAAGAAATGTGAGTTTATTAACTCTGCTTATAGTAAGTAAGGAATCCAACCAGGTGTTGTTGTAAATCGGGTGATTTTTGTAGGGGTTAGTTCTCATCCAGCGCATCAGGCGAAGATATTACCTGCGCGGTGCATGCACTTGTACGTGAAGTCCTGCGCGAGGCCGCGATGACGCTGAATAAGCAAGCGTTACATGGGTAATTTTCAACTCCGCTCTCTGGTACCGGAAGACTGGCAACGGAGAGTGGTGTTTCTCACGTTATGAGCAATCTGGTGATTGCTGGGATGCCTGGAGGTTAGTGAATGGGCTATACCGGAGCGGTGAGTGAATTTTTTTAAATTTAGCCAAATTCTTTATCAAGAATGAGCACAACGGCATGGTTTTAACAAAATTCAATTTATCGCTATTAAGAAGTTCTGTATTAATTAGCTTTCACGCATCAATGAGGTTGTTACAAGTCGGGGGATTGCATGAATGTTAAGCAGTTGAGGTACTTCTGTAAGGTTGTGGAAAAAAATGGTATTAACCCTGCGGCAGCTGAATTACAAATTGGTGCAACGACGATCAGCATGCAAATCGCCGCCTTAGAAAAAGAAATGAACAATGAGTTATTCAATCGAAGTACCCGACCAATGACACTGACCAAATTTGGCCAGTTTGTCTATCAACGGTCACAGGAAATTATATTTAACTTCGATGCCTTTGAAAATGACATCTTTAGTTACACCAACTCTGAATCCACCTCATTAAACATAGGCGTAATTCGCTCGCTTATTTTCAATATTTTGCCAGAAACCATAAAGCAGTTTACGAATAGCTTCGGGCATATTGATATTAATTTAAAAGAAGGACTATCCACAAATCAATATGAGTTATTAGCTGAACAGGTTATTGATTTGGGTTTCGTCCGTGCCATGGAGCAAAAGCAGGAGCTGGATAATGATTTTTGCCGGGAGTTGATTCTTATCGATCCGTTATTTGCAGCTGTGCCAAAGAATCATTATCTTACAAGGAATAAATTTATAACGCTGAAAGATTTTTGCAACTCACCATTTATTACTTTTCCGGGTAATCAAAAAAGCGAGTTTTCAGATACCGTTGTTGAAAAAATCAAACAAAATGGGTTGTCCCCGGTGATTTCCTACAAAGCCAGAGAAATACATTCCGCGTTATCCTTCGTGGCCGCTGGGCTGGGGGTTACCTTAGTTGGCAAAACCGTCATTGATAACAATCGACAGGATATTGCATTTCTGCCCATCTCGGACTTTCACTGTAATTGTTATATCTATGCGATTTACCGATCAAAAAATACTAACCCCAACATTCAACACTTCCTCAGTACGATGAAAAAGGTCGCATTGAATTAGTGCCTGCGTCATCTCGCCCCTTTGTAGACTGGGGGCAGCGAGTACTGCTGCCCCTGTCCAGCGTTCGGAGGGACTCTATCTTCCTGGAACACCAGAATACAACGGCAACTGCTCCTTTCGGAGAATCGAGTATTGTTCATGGTTATCAACACCCTGAATACTCGATTCTGTTCCTGAAGCCACTACGTCACGGCAGACCGCCTGATCAAAACTGCAGTTGACGCAGATAAGCCACGCTGTCGCTCAGCGCTTCTCCCTGCAACTCCTCAACAATGATTGGGACCTGAGTGAGTCCGTGACTTGCAAGCATCGTAAGCACTTTCTCATAATCAATAAGGCCCTCATTCAGACGAACCGGGATTTTTTGCTCCCCTTCGAGGACGAAATTTTTAAAGTGGAACAGACGAATACGTGGTCCGTGCTGGTTAAGGAAATCTTCGAAGATGGACTCCCATGACGCCGCATTGTCAGCATTGAGCAAATTGGCAATATCGAAGGTCACGCAGAAGTGTTCGCCGAGTTGAGTATTCAGGCGCATCAGGCTGTCGGCATCATAAATGACATGATCGTATACAGGCTCAACCAGGAAACGACATTGCGCACGTTCCAGATTGGGCTGTAACTGCTGGAAACTGGTCAATACCTGTTGAAAGGCGGGTTCCGAGTGGTTATCCGGATGCCATGTCCAGGCATCGTCATTCAGAGAGCCCGTTTCGCTACCGATGAGCCCGATACCGCAGCGTAGACCGATGTCGATATTGAACCGCGCGCGCTCTATCTCACTGGCCAAAAATGAGGTGTTCGAATGGACCGGGTTGAAGTAACTGGCGAGCAGGAACACCGATATCCCTGCGTCCTGAATCTGCTTAATATTGCCGACAATCGTCTCAATATCGCGGGATTTGTATGCTTCTTCCCAGCTTTTGTGGATTGCCAACTGCAGACCGTCAATGCCCAATTCACGGGAAAGGGTCACCATTTCTGCCGGGGTCTGCCCACTGAGGTCATGTCCCCGGGCGCCAATGTTCAATTTACGCATTACGACTCCGTTAAAGTCCCATGGAAAAATGCCAGACAGTGATGTCGTTAGCGTCTATATCCACAGATGAATAAGGGGGGATACTGATAAGTTGATGCTGTGGTAATGGTATCAGCCGTTTTCATCGCTGAATAGCCACGGGGTTAACAGACACTTCAGAGTCATTAAAGATTTGAACTGGCTCGCTGGTTTGGTCTTCCACTGGGGAAGGTGGGATTAGCACCGACACGTTGCGGTGGTGGTAATACGTCCTGTTGTTGAAAATGTCAGGAGGACATATGAAATTCTTACAGAATATCCCCTACATCTTTTTTTTACTGGTAAGGGAGGCGTTGGTAAAACCTCTATTTCCTGCGCCACAGCTATCTGCAAGTAATTCAGGGATTCATAAGAGTGTTCGCTGTTGTATTCCATCAGCCAGCGTTCGGTGAGTTCCCGCACTTCATTCAGTGTTCTGAATAGATCACAATCCAGAATTTCTGTCCGGTTAAAACGCGATATAAAGGCATTTTTCGAGGATTTTCCCGGTTCAATGAACTTCAGCGTCACGTCATGATCTTCGGTCCATTGTACCAGAGGCAGTGATACGCGTTCTTATCCGTTGCCCCTTCCTGCCCTCAGGAAGTTGAACAAAGAGAAGCAACCATACCCAGTCTTATAACTCCAAATTCTGTATCAGGTAATCAATAAACTTGCGGCATTTAAGGCGGATCCGATGGTCTCCAGCGTAGACAATAGTGATGTCCTGTACCGGCAGTTTATATTCGGGAAAGAGTTGTACCAGTTTACCGCTGGTGATTTCAGCTCTGACCAGCCATTCGGGTAATACGGCGATACCGAGTCCGGCGCAGGCCATGGATTTTATAGCTGTTGAGGTATTCGAATGGAATCTGGCAACTGCGCGGACATCAAACGGTTGCTCTTTTTCATCTGTCAGCGTCCATTGTGTCGGGGTCTGTAAGTTGCTGTTGGCGATCCACGGTGCGGCATTCAAATCTTCTGGGGAACGGAGGGGATTATTTTCAAGCCAGCAGGCAGAAGCGACAAGAATAATAGGGTAACTTGCCAGTTTTCGGCTTCTCAATGAAGAATCACGTAAAGAGCCCAGTCGAATTGCCAGATCCAGTCGCTCAGTCACTAAATCATTCAGTGAAGAGTCTGCATAATAATTAATATTTAAATTCGGATTAAGCTGGCAAAACTGACTTATCATCGGCAACAAATAATACTCACCAAATTCAGTTGTTGAAGTAATTTTTAGCGTACCTGAGAGCGAACGATGGCTGTCGGATATATTTTCCAGCGAAGTCTGGATATTGACGAAGATCTCGCGAAAATCGTTGTACAGCACTTCTCCTGCTTCTGTCAGCGAAATGCCGCGTGTATTGCGGATGAGCAATGGCACATTCAGCACTTCTTCAAGCGATTTTACATGGATACTGGCCATTGCCTTGCTGATAAACAGGCGCTCTGCGGCTTTGGTAAAGGAGCCGCAATCTACAACGGAGATGAAAGTTTGAATTCGATTAAGGTGATTAAACATCGATCGTTAAGTTTTGGTAAACAACATGTTTAATTTAGTTTAATCGACGCCGCTGGTCAAGCCAGTCTAGACTGCGCAGCGGAGGTCAAAATGACATATCGTTATCGCGTTGCCACGCTATTTTTAGCCGGTTTTTTCATCGACTGCATAAATATTTTTATGTCAGCAATCGCCCTGCCGGATATTTCCCGCCAGTTGCATGTCTCTGAATCCAGCGCGGCGTGGGTTGCCAACAGCTATATTTTAGGTCTGACCCTGATAATCCCCTTAAGTACCTGGATCGCCAGCCATATAGGGGTGCGAATGACCATGATGGCCTCAATGGCTTTATTTTCTGTGGGGGCATTGTGCACTGGATTATCAACCGATTTTAACGGATTGATTGTATTTCGCCTTTTACAAGGCGCTGGTGGAGGACTATTGATCCCGGTCGGTCAGGCGCTGACATTTAGTTTGTTTCAAAAAAATGAGCGGGCCAGGATCTCAACGCTGATTATGGCCGTCGCGCTAATCGCACCCGCGATCTCACCTGCAGCGGGCGGCGTGATTGTTGATCACTTCTCCTGGCGCTGGGTGTTCCTGTGTAATATTCCGTTCAGCCTGCTGACTGCTGCTCTGGCATGGTGGTGGATTAACGCTGAGAAAACCACAGCCCAGCGCCCGGATCTTGTCGGACTGGCGCTGGTAAGCCTCGCTCTGGCGGCTTTGTTGATGGGGATGTCGCTTTATGCAGATGCGACAAATCCGGCGTTGCCGCTGAGGTTGGTGATATTGGGTGTCATTTTTGCCGCGCTGTATGTGCGCCATTATCGTCGGCAACCTGATGCAATTGTGGATCTCAGTGTGTTGAGCAATCCGCGAATGCGCTTCTCTGTGCTGGTGTATTACGCCGTACCGGGCATTTTTACGGGTGTGAACCTGCTTAACATCTTCTTCCTCCAACTGGTGATGGGGTGGGGCGCCAGCGAAACCGGTCTACTGATGGTGTTGTACGCAACTGGGTCGTTTGGTGCCATGAGCGTCTGTGGTCGTCTCTATAACCGTGTTGGTGCGGCAAAACTGTTTCTCACGGGTTTGATCTGCCATGCGGTGGGTATTGCGCTGTTGTCACTGGTGGGTGCCGACTATGGGTTGCCTGTGCTGGTAGTGGCATATTTGCTGATGGGTATAGGTGGCGGTATTGGTGCAAATACCGCGCAAACTACCGCGATGATTGACTTCACCGGCGAACATTTGTCCCGGGCCAGCACTGTCTGGAACCTAAACCGGCAGATGTCATTTAGCGTTGGTGCTGCGCTTTTTACACTGCTGTTTAATCTGTTGCAGCAACACACCACGGCAACATCTGCTTATCACACGACCTTCCTTATCGCTGCGCTGCTTGGTCTGCTGCCCCTGCTTACTCTTATGTCACTCAATAAACAACCGGAGTCGTTATGCAATCAAAAAGAGAATTAATTGCACACCAAAGCATAGTAGAGCTGCATCAATGGATTGAAGAGGTGTTCGCTGGGCGTTCTGATTACCCCGCCGCGTTGAATAACCTGCTCAGCAGTTTCAGTCCGTCGTTCAAAATGGTGACGATGAAAGGGAAGAATATTGGTTTTGCAGAGGTGGAAAACCTGTTTCGCAATAACATCGGTGGTCGCCCGAACCTGCACATAGACATCGATAGCTTTGAAACCCTGCAGTTGTCGGCGTCTTCTGTCATTTGCCGTTACCATGAAACTCACCGTAATGAAGGCAATGTGCATTCTCGCTGGTCGGTTGCCGTGATTGATATCCAGAATGGGCAACCCCGCTGGCACTACCTTCATGAAACAGCGATTGCGGATTGATGATGAAGTCATCTTAAATGATTCTGAGATGTCTGTTAAACCCGTAGCGATTCAAGTGGCAAACCGAAGTGGGTCGCTACAGTACTTATCTTCCATCGAATCAGGGCCATACGAGGCTTAACCGATTTCACTCCGGTAGACGGGGATACGTCGGGTAGTTCCTGTCAGATTATCAAAGACGTCCGTCTCCGACGTGGCTATTACCATGCCCGCTTTTCTCAACCTCTGCACATCGGCTGCGATGCGTTGAAGACCAAACCAGAACAGCCCATCCAGCGCGGTGACGTGAAGTCCGGACGTCAGCGCCTGCCTGAGTCGTTCGCGCGGAGCCTTCACCTCTTTTGCGATCTGCTGAAAAGGCGTTGCGGTGGTGCCTGTCGGATCCACCCGTCGTATACGGGTTGCAAGGCGGTACTGATAGGTCTCAGGGATATCAATTAAATTCTCTTTCAGACTCCAGACGCAGCCAAAGCGTTTTCCGTTAAAAATGACGTTTTTCTGGCTGAGCTGAAACTCCTCACGCAGGCTGGCAATGAGTTGCGGTGTTCGGGTTAGCAGAAGACGAAAGGGAAGCTCAAAGCTGGTGACGTAGTCCACATTCAACAAGGCAATACGAACTCGCGTCAGGGCGTCTGCTTTCTCCTCGCGGCATTCCGCAATCACATCCGCCCATTGCTGGCTGAGGCGTGGCGCCTCAGTGACTTCCGTAAAGCTGTATTTTTCAATCTGATAATCAATCAGTCCCGTCACTCTGAGTTCCCTCCCGATGAAAATTCAGTCTCAGAAATCCACTTTACCAGCACGGAGGGAATACTGGAAAAGCTATTCTTCTTTGGCTTCGACGTTGACTTTCTATACCCAACCAGCATGAAAGAAAATCGCGACTTTTAATTGCGTTAGCATCAAAAATAAGCTCAAAAAAAATTTAATACACTTGGCTTATAATAACACTAATGGTAAATAACTCTCTGTGATGGTGGAATTGTCATATTATTTTCACTCTATCGATATGTAAATTATTTTATAGCGAAATGTTGACTAAGTATTACATCCTTCCTATCTTTTAATTTCACTGAAACCCTATGGCTATTTACCATGATAAAAACACTGTTGTAGTGCTAGTGTCATAAGGTTGAAATAATTCATACGCAATGATGTCACTTTAAATTAAGGAGAGGACGCATGCTTTTTGAATTAATATCGCCTCAGGTTTTGGCGGAATTTAGATCAAGAAGAATAAGTAGCTCAACGGTGATTGATATTCTTGACGGGTTGCAGGCTGGCAATGCGTTGACGCCAAAAATACGATCTATCAATACACCTGATCATTATTTTGCCGCTCAGGCGTATACCGTCACCTGGAAAATGGTGCGCAAAGGCAGTGACATCATGCAGGCGCAGCCCTCAACCTGGTCGCAGGTAAGCCGCTTTTTGGTACCTGAATTGCACAGCGGAGCGGGCCTGGTCTACGTGGCGGGCGCCGGGCCGCTATTGACTGATGCTGCGCTGGCTGGCGGTATGAGTTGTACTTACTTCGAACAGTTGGGTTTTGCCGGTGTCGTGTTAGGTGGTGCGGTGCGCGACTTACGCGAACTTATGCCATTGTTGATACCCATTCTTGCCAGCAATCCAATCCCCACGGATACCCAGGGAGCCTTCTGGGTGGCGGAAACCGGCACCCAATGCCAGATCGAGCAGGTCACAGTGCACAGCGGCGATTTAGTGGTCTCGGACATCAACGGTACGGTAGTGGTACCGCAGGCGCTGGCGGTGCAGGTACTGCAACAAGCGCTGTCAATTGACAGCACGGAAAATGCGATGCTGGAAAAAATCAGACAGGGTGCACGTCTTCCCGACTTGATTAATACCACTGGCAGAATTTAACCCTCCCATTATTAACGAGATAAATCATGATAACCGTCCATACGCTGGGGCCGGCGGGCACCAATTGTGAAAAAGCGGCGCATTTGTGGCTTGAAAAAAATGGTCATCGAGGTGAAGTTAAATTACATCAGACGCTTGAAGATGCAGCGACGTATATGAGTGATACCGACAGTGCTGATATTTTATTGGGATGCATCGTTTATCCTCATCTCCACCATCTGGTGTTTAAAAATCTCAGTTATTTAAAGTTAATAGATTGTTTTGTTATGGATACTCACAATATGGTTTTCGCCAGCAAGAATCCAAACCCTGGCAAAATAAGAACCGTAGGTTCTCATCCGGCACCACAGGATTTAATTCGTCAGGTTCCTGGAATAAATAATCAGCTGTCCATTCGGCTATTTAATTCCAATAGCGAAGCGGCACATCAATGTGCGGCGGATGCGGTCGATGCCTGCATTTCCACCGATATCTCCGCCCGCCGCTGTGGCCTGACTGTGTTGGCCGACTTCGGACCGGTACCTATGGGGTTTTCCATCCACGCCAAAAGAGCCTGATTCAGGCAATGATTCTTAACGTTAATCGACGAAGAAGACAGGTATTCCTATGAGCTTACATTTAGGCAGTGAAATGGTTCCTTATGATATGGACTTGCAGCGTGCAAAAGGGACTGAAAGCAAAATAACAGCCAGATTCGTGCACGGTACCGGTTTTACCCTGGCGTTTTGGCAATTCAAACCCGGAGCCCAAATTCCTGAACACCAGCATCTACATGAAACGGCTACCACTATCCTGAAAGGGGCGCTGCGACTGACTGTCGATGGACGCACCCTGTATTTGCACGCAGGTGACACCTTCATTATTCCCTCATGGGCGATACATCATGCCGAAGCGCTGGAGGATTCAGAGGTGCTGGATGTCTACACGCCGGTGCGCGAAGATTACGTCGCCAGGCAAAATGGCGTCACCGAAACCTACCTGACCCATTCACAGCGCGCTGACTGACGAGAAGCCGTCAACATTGCCAACGTTGGCCTGCTCATGGCCAATTCCGCCGTTCCTTCAGTGAGTGAGCATCATGATATTCACCCATGATATTGACGTGCTGACCGGTGAGTTTCGCCGGAAGCGAGAACTATCCCGTAGTCATCCCCCCGCGCGGCCAGCGCACCATGAGGGGTGGTCGCCTTCATCATGGCGGCGTTTTCCCGCTAAACAGTTACCGGTTTATCCGGATGCTGACGCGTTGCAATGCTACGAGCATCAACTGCAGCAGAGCCCGCCGTTGGTATTGGCTGCCGAAATCCGCCATTGTCAGCAGCAACTCGCTCAGGTTGCCGAAGGCCGCGCTTTCCTGTTGCAAGGTGGAGACTGCGCCGAGTCTTTCGCCGATTGCCAGAGCACTTCGGTGCGCGACCATGTGCTGACCATGGAGCAAATGGCAGCGTTGATTCATCAGGCCACCGGACTGCCGGTGCTGAAAATCGGCCGCATCGCCGGACAGTTCGCCAAACCGCGTAGTCAGCCGGAAGAAACGGTTGGCGAAATAACGTTGCCTAGCTTTCGCGGTGAGATTATCAATGACCGTGAATTTAGTGCTAATGGGAGAACAGCGGATCCGCAGCGCATGGTTCGCGCCTACCACCATTCGGCCTCTACCCTGAATCTGTTGCGCGCGCTGGATAAATCAATGTTTTCGTTTTATACGGCGCAGCAACAGGAGAGCCTTCACACCGGCGTGACGGAACAATACTACCGGATGCTGCGCGCGCAGCTGGAGGATAGCTACCACCGTGTCAGCAATAAGCTGCCGCGCCAGCCGCTGTTTACCAGCCACGAAGCGCTGCTGCTCAATTATGAGGAAGCATTAACCCGCAGGGATATCGCCCACGGCGGTTGGTATAACTGTTCGGCACACATGTTGTGGTTGGGGGAACGTACCGGGGATCTTGATTTTGCCCATGTCGAATACCTACGGGGCATCGCCAACCCTGTCGGTATCAAGTGCGGTCCGGGGATGACCGGGGAGAAGTTGCTTGCTCTGATAACCCGGCTCGACCCGCAGGGCACACCGGGGAAAATTGTACTTATCGCCCGCATGGGACTGGATCAGATACACGCAAAACTTCCCGCGCTGCTCCAGGCTGTTAAGGCCTCCGGTCATCCGGTGGTGTGGGTGATTGATCCGATGCATGGCAATACCCGTACCGCGGGTTCTGGTCAGAAAACCCGGACATTCACCACCATTGTGGAAGAAATGCAGGTATTTACCACATTATTGCACCGATATGGCATTCATCCTGGTGGCGTGCACGTGGAGATGACAGGCCTGGAAGTGACGGAATGCACAGGCGGGCTGCAGCAAATCAGCGAGCAGGATTTATCCCATCGTTATTACAGCGCCTGCGACCCGCGCCTCAATCGAACGCAGGCGCTGGAGTTGGCTTATCTGTTGGGCAAGTCCTGGCAAAACACCGATTGAAGTTTTGAACCGTCTTGACGTTCTCCCACACCCTGAGAAGTTGGCAGGATGTATATGCGGGGATAAATATTAAGGGGGCATATGCCCCCTTATTTGTTACTTCGTCTATTTTATCAAACAATAACAAAACGTGATTATGCATCGTGCAGGGCGTGACCGTAACGTATACTGATAGGTATACGATAGCCTCAGGATAATATCCTGCCTTGCATTATGGTTTATTCAATTTCGTCGCTGTCGGGTAATAGCATGTTGTCGTTAATAATATAACAACGTGCCTATAAACGATTTATTTCCCGATATTTGGCTTGAAATAACCAATACCGATCGTTTTACGGAAACGCCAGTTTTGCCATTGTGGCCATAATACATCGGCGATCATCGCAATTGCTATCCAGCGGAACCAGGTGGCGAACGTATTACTGTGTCCCTGAGGCTCTTTATATCCCTTCACCCATCCGTCATAGCCTCGTTCGCCGAGCAGGGTATCCGGGAATCCACCATCTGCATTCTGGAAGTCGAGCAATTTCACCAACATACTGCGTAACCAGTGCTCAATTTCATCCTTGCGCTGTGGGCAACGGGCATAGCCGTGGGCCAGAATATCGATAATATCGACATCAATGCAGCTGCTGCGGACGGCCAGTGGCTGCTCCAGACAGCGACTCATTGACTGGTTGAAATAGGGGATATTTTCGTCAAGTTCATAAAATACGTGCAAATTATGCGTCGCACCGCAGAGAGCAAATAATAACGCTTCCTGGCTGTACTGCTGACCCGGTCCCCAGAAACCGGAGTAAGGCTCGCTTTGCTGATTATGCCAGAAGATCATATCCTGCAAACGTTGAGCCGCAGGTCCGTTCGGATCTCTTTGCTGTTCGAGTAACAGAAAACTGCCCATATTGACGATATTGTTCCCTTCCAGCCAGGGATCACGCATATCGCGTTGGCCTAACCATGCCCAAAAATACTGTGGGTCAAGGTAGGGTTTCAAGAACGGCAGTTCGAGGCGATCCAATTGATCCAGAACTTCCAGCGTCCCCATACAGTAGTTTGTCGTATGAAAGCGCATGTACTGACGAGTCATATTGGCATCCGGCCCTTTCCAGGTTTCGCTCCAGCACAACCCCGGCAACTGGAAGAATCCTTCCTCTTGCTGATGACCTAATACCCAATCCGCCAGCGCTTTTTTCTCCGATATTTCATCGCCTAATAAAACGCGAGCCATTGTCCCGTCATACGTGCCAGGCAGCAGCATCTGCGGCCATTTTTCTGGCTGGTGAAGTTCGCTGACGCGTAATACGCCAGGCGTACCGTTGGGGAGTTGCATGCTGTTAAGCCAGAAAAGACTTTTCTCTTTGGCTGCAAGAATACGTTCTTGTAACAGGCTATCGGTAAATGACATGTTCAGTACCTATACGATGAATATTATTTAAATTTAGCCGCAGCCATTGTTGGAATTAAAAAATGCATAATCAGGAAACCTAACAGATAGGCAAATCCGCCCATCAGGAAAATAGACCAATAGTTGCCTGTCGCCTGCAGGATATGACCTGTTGCCTGGGTAAAGAGAATGGAACCGAGAGAACCAATTAAGCAGCCAATACCCACAACGGCGCCGACAGCCTGTTTAGGGAACATATCCGACACGCTGGTGTAAAGATTGACTGACCAGCCCTGATGCGCTGCAACAGCAAGTCCAATCAGCGAAACCGCAACCCAAAGATTAGACACATTCGAAACCAGTAAAATAGGCAGAACGCAGGTGGCGCACAACAATAACGTTAATTTACGCGCTTTATTGACGGCCATGCCGCGGTTCACCATCCATGCCGGGAGATATCCGCCAGCAAGACCGCCCATCGTTGCCAGAATATTGATTAAAACCAGTGGCATTGCCATATGAGCCATATCAATACCGCGAGCGTCATGCAGCCACTTCGGTAACCAGAACAGGAAGAACCAGAAGATCGGGTCAGTCAGGAACTTACAAATGGCAAATGCCCAGGTTTGCTTATATTTCAGCAGTCCCAACCAGCTGATTTTTTGCTGTGATTGTTCGGCACTTCCCGCGTCTTCATCCTGATTAATCCAGGCTAATTCTTCTTGATTGACTTTTTTTTACCTTCTCCGGTTTTCCGTATAAAAATAACCAGAATACAATCCAGATAAACCCGACAGCACCGGTAACGACGAACGCTTCACGCCATCCCCACTGTAAGGCAATCCAGGGAATAATGATGGGCGCAAAAATGTTACCGACATTGGAGCCCGCATTAAAAATACCGGTCGCAAATGCGCGTTCTCGTTTCGGGAACCATTCTGCGGCAACCTTTACCGCAGAAGGAAAGTTGGCGCTTTCCCCCAGCCCAAGGAATATACGCGCATAGATGAAACCAATCACTGTGCCGACCATACCGTGAGCCATCGCCGCCACACTCCAGAGCGCCAGAGCGATAGGTAAAACCAGGCGGGCACCATAAACATCAACGATACGTCCGCACAGGAATAAACCTAATGCGTAGGCGGCCTGAAATGCCGTTACGATATTGCCGTACTCAATCTCGTTCCAGCCAATATCTTTTTGCAGCATTGGCGCGAGTAACCCTAAAATAGATCTGTCAAGATTATTTATGGTGACTGAAAAAAGAGTAACGCGCAAATTGTCCATCGATATCGACTGGTTGTAGAACTCATCTTTACTGCTTGATTACTGACACCACTTTGTAACTGCCCCATCGTATTTCCTCCGTCACGATATGAGAACTTATCCAAACAGACCCAGCAAAAATTATGTTCATCCAGTGTAAGTGAGCAGGTCTGAGTCCGTGACGGGTTAGAAAGAGAATTGAGATCCCTGAAGTTCAGCCATAATTTTATGTGAGTAATATCGCTACCCAAGGTTGTTAATGTGATACAGGTCACTACGATAAAATTTATTATGAGACAATGATCACACTGCGTTGCTCTGTATTTTAGAGCTTTGTCACATTTACTTGTTTTTTCCTCTCTCTCGGCCTTCCAATTCCGAGGATCGCCATCAGGCACGGTTTTTGAGCCGTTATTCTTCAGCAACACCTCTTTTATGAAGGATATCCCATGCTGGAAAAATCTGACCTGGCAGAAAATGCCGTTGAATGCCTGCATAACGAGCAATATGACCAGCCATACAACACGCAGAATCTTAACCATACCAATCTGTTGTTTACTGGCGGTCGCGAGTGCGAAAGCCTGAGCGGAGAGTGGCGATTCACGCTGGATCTTCACGACACAGGGCTAAGGCAAAAATGGCATCTCCTGGAAAAGCGCGATCCTGAAACGCGACGGGACCCTTATGATTACGATCCTTTTGCCGGTGATACTGTTCCGGTTCCAGGATGCTGGCAGATGATGAACGAAAAATGGTTCTATTTTGAGGGGAGTGCGTGGTACACCCGAGAAATCGACTATATTATGCAGGACACGGATGAACGCATTTTCTTACGCGTTGGCGCCGCTAACTACGACTGCAAAGTTTTTCTCAATCATCAGTTCATCGGCAATCATTACGGCGGTTCCACCCCATTTTGTGCTGAGTTAACGCCGCTATTACAGCCTGGCAATAATGTGCTGATGCTGTGCGTGAATAATAATCGCACGACCGACCGACTTCCTCTGCGAAATAACGACTGGTTTAACTATGGCGGGATATACCGTGAAATCGATATTATTCGAACGCCGCAAACCTATATTCAGGATCTGTTTGTCTATTTAGTCCCCGATGGGAACTATAATCAAATCGCCGTGAGAATAGCGGTTGAAGGCGACGCGACGGAGGTTAATTTCGCCCTTACAGAATTGGGCATCTCCGCGACTTTGCCAGTGATTGATGGAGTCGCTGAAGCGACATTGTCTGCAAAACCGCAGTTGTGGTCGCCTGAGCATCCTAAATTGTATCGGGTCATGGCGACGCTGGGGCGTGATTGTGTCAGCGACCGTGTGGGGTTCAGACAAATCGAAGTTGTGGGGACGGACATTCGCCTGAACGGTAAATCGCTCTATCTTCGTGGCGTAAATTGCCATGAAGATGATGTCCTGTTAGGGAAAATGACCAACGAAGCGGATATTCGCCGCCGTTTTCAGGATGCCAAAGAGCTGAACTGCAACTACCTGCGACTGGCGCATTACCCGCACCATGAAATGGCTGCGCGTATTGCGGATGAAGTGGGTTTGTTGCTCTGGGAGGAAATTCCAAACTACTGGGCGATAGATTTTAAAAATCCGGCAACCCAACGTGATGCGCATAATCAGTTGATGGAACTTATTTATCGTGACCGAAATCGTGCCAGCGTGATTATCTGGTCAGTCGGTAATGAAAATGCGGATACCGATGAGCGACTGAATTTTATGACCTCGCTGGTTGATGCCGCCCGCCAGGCCGATCCCAGCCGTTTGATTTCTGCCGCTTGCCTGGTCAATCATGCAAAAATGAAAATTGAAGATCGTCTGGCTGATTTTCTCGATATTATCGGACTGAACGAGTATTACGGTTGGTACGAAGAGAATTTTGACGATCTGATTGTGCTGGGAGAAAACTCGTCGCCAACAAAACCTGTTGTCATTACCGAAACAGGGGCGGAAGGTGTGATAAGCGATGATGCTCCCCAGTCAGGGCCATTCTCGGAAAACTATATGGCGGATGTTTATCGCAAGCAGACCGAATATTTGCCAAAACTGAATTATGTTCGTGGTTTTACCCCGTGGTTATTGTATGACTACCGTACAGAAAGACGGCAGAATCCTTATCAGAAAGGATTCAACTGCAAGGGGCTTATTACCGCCGACAAAATAACACGTAAAAAGGCATTTTATGTGCTGCGCGATTTTTATCAGCAGCTCAAAAATGCCGGGTCATAAGCTAACATTGTTAGTTTAAGACCTGAATATCCGGGGAAACACCGGGTTTGGCGTTCCTCCGGGAATTAAATCCCGGTGTTTCCCCTCATTTATTGACTTAAGTGAACGGTGTTAGGTCATAAGCCGGTTAATCAGCGGTCAGACTTTCTGCCAGGCTAAGTAGCCTGGCAGGATCAAATAACATTGCCAGATAATGCGGCTGCTGTTGTTCTTCTTTATCCAGCCATTCTGAAATTCGATGTGCTAACAGGCGCAGTTGATTAATCTCTTTGGTTAATTCAAATAAAGAGATACCGCTCTGAGCGCCGTATCGGTCTAACATCATTTTCATGGCGACGCTTCGTGCTACCCCGTTAAACATCTCGGTGTACCAGGGGACGCGTTCCCAGACACGTTTGAACAGATCTCTTTTTTCTTCCGACATCGCAATCGAATGTATTATTTGATGCAGCCGGTTACGGGAGTCTTGTGCCAAAAAGATTGCCCGTTGCTTCTCTAATAATAATTTCTGATACTGTTCACGCCCGGTGTCGGGATCGCCCATCGGGAATAAAACCGACATGCTATAATCGTCAGAATGGCGTAAATGTAACTGAAGCTGTTTTACGGCTTGTGCATAGCTTTCAGGTACCTGGCTGTAGTGGTGCAAAACATGCCCCAATATATAGGGCGTTTTTCTCATCCATTCGTAGCTGCAGGTATACAATTGATGAAAAGTATTTAGTTCAGTCACCCCGACTTTATGCTCAAGCATATCGGTGAGCCAGCAGTGAAATGCCTGTTTCTCAGACATAAATATTTCGCGGCCAAACATGGCTAAACCATGCAAATTCACCGAATTTACCGAGTTGATCAGCGAGCTGTTAGAGATCCATTCCCAACTAAGCCGTCCCGTAATCGCTTCCAGATGCTCGCCAGCCATGCTTTCAACCCAGCTTAACCGGCCCTGAATCTCTTCTAATAAATAACAAGGCAATAATGTCCAGCCATACTCCAGTCCCCACATATCAAACTCAATCCATTTGATTCGACCTTCAAGTTGAGTCAATAAGGGATTATTCACAAAGCCAGGACGATAACCATGCGCCACGGCCTTAATGGATACTCGCACATCCGGCGGTAATACCTGTAGCGCATTCACTAATTGCCATGATGCCGCTTCGTCCTCCATATAGTCACGCAGGACCATTTTCTTGCCGAGACTTCGCAGCGTTTGATAAAGGTAAGGGATCGTCGTGACCCAACTGGCTCTGTATGGCTGATGTCGGGGAAGATTAACAATCATGCCATCAATACCGGATAATTGTTGTAAAGCTTCAAAGAGATCCTGCTGATAAAAATTTTTCCAGAAAACTTCATCTGCGCTGATATTTTCAATCAAGGCATGTTCGGGATATTTTTCTTGTATTTTGCCGTCACGGGGCAGGGCTTCCCCTTGTAACCAAACACCAATACCCGATGTCCGACAGTAACGGCATAAACGTTGCAGATATAATATATGCTCCTGACGTTCGCGTAGCAGATTTTCACGGCCATGTTGGCAATAAATTGATGGCGAAACTAATAAAGATAATAAATTCTGTTGGTTAATGACAAGCCCATTAAATTGGTCCCGAATCATTACCGCAATGACACTCTGCAAATATGGCCAGTGCCAGATCAGCGAAGAATTCACTTCTAATAAACGAAGCGGAATAGAGGTCTGCACTTAAAGAAACCACGCGAACAAGGTTAACCATACCTTCTATTTTATAGCCGATGCTTCTGTTGCACCAGAGTTAGTTAAGGCCAATAGCAGATTAAAACGCTGTGGAAAAGTCGAATGCAAACCCAAAATAGTGTGAATCCCGGAAGACATTCTTACTTTTAAAAAGATAATTTCGGTGAATGTATCATAGTCACCCGACGCGCACAGGACTATGCTTAGTCGCGACACCCTAAAAACAACAGAGGCAATGTCATGGATAAAGCATTACTGGACGCGGGGTTCCGGGCCTATACCGGTGAGAAAATTGATGTCTACTTCAATACGGAGATTTGCCAGCATTCGGGCAACTGCGTGCGTGGCAGCGCCGCACTTTTTAACCTGAAACGCAAACCGTGGATTATCCCCGATGAAGTGGATGTCGCCACGGTGATCCGAGTGATCGACACGTGTCCGAGCGGCGCGCTGAAGTATCGGCAGAAATAAGCGAGGGACAAATGGATATTCTCGAAGGCCATAACAAATTTTATGTTAACGATGCTGAAGGCAATCAGATTGCGGAGATTGTATTTGTACCTACAGGGGAGCATTTGAGCATCATTGAGCATACCGATGTTGATCCCACTCTGAAAGGGCAGGGGGTAGGTAAAAAGCTGGTGGCGAAAGTGGTGGAAAAAATGCGCCAGGAAAACCGCAAGGTCATACCGCTCTGCCCCTTTGCGAAACACGAGTTTGATAACACTCGTGAATATGATGATATCCGCGCCTGAGCGTGATTTCTTGCCGGACGGCGCTTCGCTTATCCGGCATGAACATTGATCGTTATGACTGTGATCGTAGGCCGGATAGGGCACCGCCGCCATCCGGCATATCACGCCTGGTGCAACAGATCCTGATAAATTCCCGTCAGTACCCCTTGTGGGCCAAACTCTTTTTTAATCCACTGGGTCACACGGCCTGTTGCCGAATGCTGTGTCGCCAGCAGCATACGTGAGTCCTGACGCGGGTTGTGGATCTGACGCGTCACCAGCAGCGATTTTTCCATCGCTTCCCGCACCATGTAGTCTGGCAAAAAGCCAATCCCTTCCCCCAGAATCTGGCACTGGCACTTGGTGTTGAAATCGGGTACCAGAATCGACTCCTGACCATGCAGTAGCCAGCCCACTTTTTTATTAATCGTGTGCGCCGTATCTTCGACCATGATGTTTGGGTACAAACGCAATTGGCTCTCGGAAATCGGCTCCGGCATAAAGGCCAACGGATGATCCGGGGCGATGGCAAACGCCCAGCGGATGGCGCCGATTTCGGTGTAGTCGATACCGCCGCCGTCGAGCAGCGTGTCCGGCGCGCCAATCGCGATGTTGGCCTGGTTATTGATAATGGAATCCCAGACGCCGTTGTACACCTCTGTCGTGACCGTTATCTGGCAAGTCGGGAACTGCTTTTTCAGCACCTGCAACAGTCGGGCGGTATGTTTTGGGGTATACAGCAACTGGTTGATGCAAATACGCACTCGCGCCTCAATACCCTGAGCAATGGTGTCAATACTGCGTTTGATGGCGTGAAAGTCGTTTAGCAGATCGGTCGCTTTACGAAAGAAATAACGGCCAGATTCCGTTAGCTCAATGCTGCGTGTGTTGCGGGTAAACAGCACAACATCAAGTCCCATTTCCATTCGCTTGATGGTGTAACTGATGGCTGAGGTGGTTACGCCCAGTTCCTCGGCTGCCTTACTAAAGCTGCCATAGCGGGCGGCCATCGTGAAGGCCAGCAGATTCTCCTCGGTAAAAATCGAATTCATCTTTTCTTCCCTCCCGCCCTGAATCTGTAGTCTGCCATGCCGCGATTGTTGAATGTATTTGTAATCCTTATAGCAGGCAATCAGTTTTGAACGAAATTTAACACTAAAGTTACATTTGATTTGAAGAGAATCACACTTCTGAGTTTTAGTGACAGGCCACACGCTGTGCTGCCTGGCGTGGCGCGATCGCGCATGACAACCCAGGCCAGAAAGGAGATTAACCATAAGAGAAACATTGCACTGCCGCACGTTTTGCCTTTATTGTGAAATTTATTTCAACAATCGACGCGCTTACGATGAATGAAATTTAAGCGGATGTTTTTCCCATCACTCTGTTGCTATTCTCAGGTTATCGGAATTGCAAGAAGTCTAAATACGACAGGAGAGGGAATATGTCTGAGAACGAACTCATCACAGAATTTCTGTTAGCAGCAGAGCAGGGCAATGCTGAAGGATTAAAATCCTGTCTGGCAAATAATGTCGATATTAACGCCACTAATCGTCAGGGACGTACTGCGATTATTATTGCCAGTCTGAATAAACACTACGATTGTGTGTCTTTATTGATTGCAGCGGGTGCGGATATTAATAAACAGGACCAAACCTGTTTTAACCCTTTCCTGATCAGTTGCCTGACCAACGATTTAACACTGCTGCGTACGGTATTACCTGCCAACCCAGATCTTGAACGTTTGAGCCGTTTTGGCGGTGTGGGAATTACGCCAGCCAGCGAAAAAGGTCACGTCGAGATTGTCCGTGAACTGCTAACGCGAACGAATATTAACGTTAACCACACCAATTTTGTCGGCTGGACGCCGCTGCTGGAAGCCATTGTGCTCAACGATGGCGGCGCAAAACAGCAGGAGATCGTCAAGCTATTGCTCGATCACGGCGCGAACCCGCACATGACGGACAAATACGGTAAAACCCCGCTGGAACTGGCGCAGGAGAAGGGGTATCACGAGATTGCCGGGCTGTTGATTGCCGCAGGCGCCTGACGGAGGAACACCATTATCGCATCGCCATTACGGCAATGCGTCAGGGCGTTAACGGCAGATAGCGCGTTTCTCGCACAGCGAATGGAGGGACGGGTTGAACAGGTTTTTTCCCGGGCGGTAAACCTGTTCATACCCGGGCAGCAGCGATTACTGACACTCCTCAGCGAACGCTGCGACAACGCCCCTAACAGCTGCCGTCTGGCGCTGACGCATTGCAATCACCTGTTTAGCCCTGGTGAGCAGGTTAGATTTTCGGCGTCAGGGATCGCAATAGGCGATGATAAATGGATTGACACCGTTGCCTGTCAGCGCTGGTTGATGCCCGAAGTATCAATGAGCGCAGACTGTTTTACCGCCATTCCCTGGCGACGCTGGGCCGGGACGCTGTATCAGCATCTCGGATGTGACGACACTCTGTTTCTGTATACCGGCGATAATCCCTTTTATCGCGAATTAGCCAGAGAACTGCAGCAGCGCCGCCAATCTTTAATTTCCGCGCTGAAGCAACAACACAATATGACGGAGGCGATTACCCGCCTAATCGGTTTGGGCATTGGATTAACGCCTTCATCCGATGATTATTTAGTGGGTTTGAGTATTATTTTATTTATCCGCGGACATCCGCTGGAAAAATATCATGACGCATTTTTAATAGCCTTACGACATGCCGGAGAAAATACCACGCTGTTCAGCAAAATAACGCTGGAAGAGGCTTTTCATCGGCGTTATCGGGAAAGTATTACGCGACTGGTGAAAAATATCATTACCGAGTCAGATAACTTTTCTACCCATATTATTACCGACATTAAAAATATCGGTTCAAGTTCTGGCTGCGACATGCTTTATGGCATGGCAGATGCCTGCGCTTTGAGCCACTGGTCCGGAGGGAATTATGTCAATCAGGATAGTTGTTAAAAAGAACACGTATTTTGATTCTGTCTCGCTGATGTCCATCTCCACGCGCGCCAATAAGCTGGAAGGTGTGGAACAGGCGTTTGTGGCGATGGCCACAGAGATGAATAAAGGCGTACTGAAAAATCTCGGTCTGCTGACGCCAGAACTGAATGAGGCGAAAAGCGGCGATCTGATGATTGTGATTAAAGGCGCCAGTGAGGCGGCGAACGAGCAAACGCTGGCCGCCATCGACGGGTTATTCACGCATAAAGAGCAGGGCGGTCAGCATGAAGCGCGCTACGCCACTCTGGCCAGTGCGAAGGCACACGTACCTGACAGCAACCTGGCGGTGATCTCGGTCAACGGTTTATTCGCGGCGCGCGAAGCCCGACAGGCACTGCAAAACAACCTTAACGTGATGCTCTTTTCCGACAACGTCTCCATTGAGGATGAGCTGGCGCTCAAGCAACTGGCGCATGAAAAAGGGTTACTGATGATGGGACCGGATTGCGGTACTGCCATCATCAACGGTACGGCACTGTGCTTTGGCAACGCCGTGCGGCGCGGCAATATCGGCATTGTTGGCGCATCGGGGACCGGTAGCCAGGAACTGAGCGTGCGTATCCATGAATTTG
The DNA here is from genome assembly GCF_010231475.1 of Citrobacter sp. NCU1. Lineage (GTDB taxonomy): Bacteria > Pseudomonadota > Gammaproteobacteria > Enterobacterales > Enterobacteriaceae > Citrobacter_D. The sequence continues at coordinate 31,697 of NZ_NRDO01000029.1, forward strand.
GCGGTGGGATTTCCCAACTTATTGGCACCGGTGGGCGCGATCTGAGTGAAAAGATCGGCGGTCTGATGATGCTGGACGCCATCGACATGCTGGAAGCTGACCCGCAAACGGAAATTATCGCGCTCATTTCCAAACCTCCCGCGCCTGCCGTTGCCCACAAAGTCCTGGAACGCGCGTGCCATTGTCACAAACCGGTGGTGGTTTGTTTCCTCGGGCGCGAAGAACCCCCGGCAGACGAAAACGGCCTGCTGTTTGCACGCGGAACCAAAGAGGCGGCGCTGAAAGCCGTGCTGCTGACAGGGGTGAAAAAAGAGAGTCTGGATCTTCACCCGCTCAACTGGCCGCTTATCGAAGAGGTGCGCGCCCGTCTGACGCCGCAACAAAAATACATTCGTGGACTGTTCTGCGGCGGCACACTGTGCGACGAAGCCATGTTCGCAGCGATGGAAAAACATGATGAGGTTTATAGCAATATCCATCCGGATCCGCGTCGCCGTCTGACCGATCTCAAGTGCAGCGTGGCGCATACCTTCCTCGATTTTGGCGATGACGATTTTACCAACGGCAAGCCGCACCCGATGATCGACCCCACTAATCGCATTAGCCGTCTGTTACAGGAAGCGCGCGATCCGCAGGTGGGCGTGATCGTGATGGATTTTGTCCTCGGGTTTGGATCGCACGAGGATCCGGTCGGCGTCATGATCGATGCTATCAAAGAGGCGAAGGCGATCGCCGCCGCAGAAGAACGTCCGCTGGAAATTTTGGGCTATGTGCTTGGCACCGATCTCGATACGCCGTCGCTGGAAAAACAGTGCCAGATGCTGACGGACGCAGGCGTTATCTGGGCGAGCAGCAGCACCAATACCGGATTGCTGGCGCGCGAATTTGTTTGCAAAGGGGAGGAAGCCTGATGAGCCAGTCACTGTTTAACCAGCCGCTCAATGTGATTAACGTCGGCATTGCCATGTTCAGCGATGACCTGAAAAAACAGCATGTGTCGGTCACCCAACTCGACTGGACGCCGCCGGGTCAGGGCAACATGCAGGTGGTCAGCGCGTTGGATCAGATTGCGGATTCCCCGCTGGCAGAGAAAATTGCCGCCGCTAACCAGCAGGCGCTGGAACGCATTATTCAGTCCCATCCGGTACTGATTGGCTATGACCAGGCAATCAACGTTGTACCGGGGATGACCCGTAAAACCATTCTCCACGCCGGCCCGCCGATTCGCTGGGAAAAAATGTGTGGTGCGATGAAAGGCGCCGTGACCGGAGCGCTGGTATTTGAAGGTCTGGCAAGCAATCTGGAACAGGCCGCAGAGCTTGCCGCTTCCGGTGAAATTACCTTCTCGCCCTGCCATGAGCACGATTGTGTGGGGTCGATGGCGGGGGTCACTTCTGCGTCGATGTATATGCACATCGTGGAGAACAAAACCTACGGCAACCGCGCTTATACCAACATGAGCGAGCAGATGGCGAAGATCCTGCGCATGGGCGCTAACGATCAGAGCGTCATCGACCGCCTGATTTGGATGCGTGATGTGATGGGGCCGATGTTGCGCGATGCCATGAAGATGGCCGGTGAAATCGATCTGCGACTGATGCTGGCGCAGGCGTTGCACATGGGCGACGAATGCCATAACCGCAACAACGCAGGCACCGCGCTGCTGATTCAGGCGCTGACGCCGTGGATTATCCAGACCGGGTATCCGGTGGCGCAGCAGCGTGAAGTGTTTGAGTTTGTCGCCAGTAGCGACTACTTCTCTGGCCCGACGTGGATGGCCATGTGTAAAGCGGCGATGGATGCCGCGCACGGCATTGAGTACAGCACAGTCGTGACCACCATGGCGCGTAATGGCGTGGAGTTTGGTTTGCGCATCAGCGGTTTGCCTGGACACTGGTTCACCGGTCCGGCGCAGCAGGTGATTGGCCCGATGTTCGCCGGTTATAAGCCAGAGGACTCCGGGCGCGATATCGGCGATAGTGCTATCACGGAAACCTACGGTATCGGGGGTTTTGCCATGGCAACCGCGCCAGCCATCGTGGCGCTGGTGGGTGGGACGGTAGAAGAAGCCGTCGATTTCTCCCGTCAGATGCGAGAGATAACGCTGGGCGAAAACCCGAACGTCACCATTCCCCTGCTGGGCTTTATGGGGATTCCTACGGCTATCGACATCACGCGTGTCGGCAGTACCGGCATTCTGCCTGTGATCAATACCGCCATTGCGCACAAAGATGCGGGGATCGGCATGATCGGCGCTGGCATTGTCCACCCGCCGTTTGCCTGCTTTGAGAAGGCGATTCTGAGCTGGCGTGACCGCTACTGCCAATAACAACCACAGGGGCTAACGCTGTTAGCCCCACTGTCGCGAAGCTAATAACGTTGTTCACCTGCAGGGCCGGGCGATCGTCGGGATCGCAAATGATGCTTAACCTGTGAAGGATATTCCATGAACAGAATAAAACTAGAGTGGAAACGTGGTGACTGGGCCGCATATTTTGGGCTAATGACCAACAATCTGACTAACCTGCTGACGATGATGGGGCTACTCATCTTTGTCGTCGGGATCCCCAAAGAGATCGTGTATGGCCGCATTGCGCCCGCTTTTGGTCTGGCGGTGCTGGTAGCGAGTATCTGTTATGCCTGGTTTGCCATGCAGATGGCGAAACAGACGGGGCGCACCGATGTGACGGCGCTGCCGTCCGGGCCAAGCGCGCCGTCGATCTTTACCGTGACTTTCCTCGTATTGATGCCGGTTTACCAGCAAACCAAAGATGCCGACTTCGCCATTCAGATAGGCCTGGTCTGGTGTTTTGTTGAGGCGTTGATCCTGGCGGGCGGTTCCTTCCTTGGCGAAACCATCCGTAAGATGATCCCGCGTACTGTGCTGCTCTCCTGTCTCTCTGGCCTCGGTTTATTGCTGCTGGCAATGAACCCGATGTTGCAGGCTTTCGAAGCACCCACGGTCTCGTTCATCGTCTTGCTGCTGATCTTCATTAACTGGTTTGGTAAAAAACCGATCTTTGCCCGTATTCCCACCGGTCTGTTGCTGCTCATTGCCGGTACGGCGCTGGCGTGGATTTCGGGTCTGCAAAGCCCGGAAGCCATTAAAGCGTCAATGTCGTCTTTTGGTTTCAACCCGCCAGAAGTCCATGTCGACAGCTTCCTGCAAGGGCTGCCGCATGCGCTGCCGTATCTGGCGTCGGCGGTGCCGTTGGGGCTGGCGAACTATATTTTTGACCTTGAGAACATCGAAAGCGCACACGCCGCTGGCGATGAGTACAACACACGCAAAGTGATGCTGGCGAACGGGCTCTCTTCCATGCTCGGCTGTCTGATGGGGAACCCGTTCCCGGTCACTGTTTACGTTGGGCATGCCGGGTGGAAAGCGATGGGCGCCAGCATCGGTTATACCCTGGCGTCGGGTGTCACTATGTTCCTCGTCCCGCTGTTTGGACTGGGGGCGTTTATGCTTGCCATTATTCCGATGACCGCCATCGTACCGATTCTGGTCTTTATCGGCGTGGTGACCGCCAACCAGGTGGTGCGCGAAACGCCAAAAATAGAAGTACCGGTCATTTTCATCTGCCTGTTCCCGTGGATAGCGAACTGGGCGCTGACTATCGTGAACAGTGTGATGGGGGCGGCAGGGACGTCAGCGGCGAAGCTGGGCAGCGCTCTGTTGCACAGTAAAGGCGTCTATTACGATGGACTGGTGCATCTTGGCAGCGGCGCGCCGCTCGCCAGTATGCTGTGGGGGTGTATCGCCATCTTCGCGATTATCAATAAACCGTTACGTGGCTCGGTCGCTGCCGCCTGTGGCGCACTATTGTCGCTGTTTGGCGTGATCCATTCACCGATGGTGGGGATTGCCGAAGGCGCTTCCCTGATGTTCGTCCTCGCCTACCTGATGGTGAGCGGCGTGTTTGTACTGAAACACTTTCTCGATAGTCGGGAAGCGGTGTCAGATGCCGCGCAGGAACCGACGAAAACTACCTGAATGCGTTGATGGGATGAATACACGATGAAAGAACTTGTGGTCGTTGCCATTGGCGGCAACAGCATTATCAAAGATAACGCCAGTCAGTCGATTGAACATCAGGCCGAGGCGGTGAAAGCAGTGGCGGATACGGTGCTGGAGATGCTGGCATCAGATTACAACATTGTGCTGACTCACGGTAACGGGCCGCAGGTGGGGTTGGATCTACGACGTGCGGAAATCGCCCATGAACGCGAAGGACTGCCGTTAACCCCGCTGGCAAACTGTGTGGCGGATACTCAGGGTGGTATCGGTTATCTGATCCAGCAGGCGTTAAACAACCGTCTGGCGCGTCATGGGGAACAGAAAGCCGTGACCGTTGTGACCCAGGTGGAGGTGGACAAAAACGACCCTGGTTTTGCCCATCCCACAAAGCCCATTGGCGCGTTTTTTAATGCCACCCAGCGTGATGAACTGCAACGACTGAATCCGGGGTGGCGTTTTGTGGAAGATTCCGGTCGCGGTTATCGGCGGGTTGTCGCCTCGCCGGAGCCGAAACGCATTGTCGAAGCGGATGCCATTAAAACGCTGACCCGGCAAGGTTTTGTGGTGATTGGCGCGGGTGGCGGCGGGATCCCGGTGGTACGAAGCCCGCAGGGGGATTATCACAGCGTGGATGCGGTCATTGATAAAGATCTCTCCACGGCGTTGCTGGCTCGTGAGATCCACGCCGACATTTTGGTTATCACCACCGGTGTTGAGAAAGTCTGCATTCACTTTGGCAAACCTAAGCAGCAGGCGCTCGAGCGGGTGAATATCCCTACGATGACCCGCTACATGCAGGAAGGGCATTTCCCGCCAGGCAGTATGCTGCCCAAAATTGTCGCCAGTCTGGCGTTTCTGCAGCAGGGCGGAAAACGGGTGATCATTACCACGCCGGAATGCCTGCCCGCCGCACTGCGTGGCGCAACGGGCACCCATATCGTCCATTCATAAAAGGAAGATGCGATGAAGGAAAACAAAAGCCGCCGTGAGTTTCTCAGTCAGAGCGGCAAAATGGTCACTGCCGCCGCCCTGTTTGGCGCTGCGGCTCCGGTCGCGTATGCTGCTAATTCTGTCGGCACAACCGGTGACGCGAAAGGCGCTATGACTCTCAACGACACACATTACTATCTGGATAACGTTCTGCTGGAAGCGGGCTTCGACTACGAAAATTCGGTGGCGGTGCATACCCGAACCGAGCTGCAAACCGTTGAAATTCAGGACGGGAAAATTGTTGCGCTGCGTGCCAATAAAAGCCATCCGGATGCGGCTCTGGCGCATTACGATGCGGGCGGGAAGCTGATGCTGCCCGCGATGCGCGACATGCACATCCACCTGGATAAAACCTTCTACGGCGGGCCGTGGCGCTCATTAAATCGACCGGCGGGCACCACTATTCAGGATATGATCAAGCTTGAGCAAACGCTGTTGCCTGAGTTACAGCCGTATACCCAGGAACGGGCAGAAAAGCTGATCGACCTGTTACAGTCAAAAGGGACTTCTGTGGCGCGCAGTCACTGCAATATTGAACCGGTGTCCGGGCTTAAGAACCTCGAAAACCTGCAGGCAGTGCTGGCGCGGCGCAAACCGGGTTTTGAGTGTGAAATCGTGGCGTTTCCCCAACATGGTCTGCTGCTTTCAAAGTCAGAACCGCTAATGCGAGAAGCAATGCAGGCGGGGGCGCACTACGTTGGCGGGCTGGACCCGACCAGCGTGGACGGCGCGATGGAGAAATCCCTCGATACGATGTTCCAGATTGCGCTGGATTATGACAAAGGGGTCGATATTCATCTGCACGAAACCAGCCCGGCGGGTGTGGCGGCAGTGAATTATATGGTTGAACGGGTGGAAAAAACGCCGCAACTCAAAGGGAAATTAACCATCAGCCACGCCTTTGCGCTCGCCACCCTGAATGAGCAACAGGTCGATGCGCTGGCAACCCGAATGGCCGCCCAACAAATCACCATTGCCTCAACGGTGCCCATTGGCACGTTGCATATGCCGCTCAAACAGTTGCGTGACAAGGGTGTGGTGGTTATCACGGGAACCGACAGCGTGATCGACCATTGGTCACCGTATGGTCTGGGCGACATGCTGGAGAAGGCGAACCTGTACGCGCAGCTCTATATTCGTCCTAATGAGCAAAACCTGTCGCGGGCATTGTTCCTGGCGACGGGGGATGTCTTGCCATTGAACGATAAAGGCGAGCGTGTCTGGCCAAAAGCGCAGGATGAAGCCAGTTTTGTGCTGGTGGACGCCTCCTGTTCTGCCGAGGCGGTAGCGCGCATCTCTCCGCGTACGGCGACATTCCATAAAGGCAAGCTGGTGTGGGGGAACGTCGCCAGCTAATGCGTACGCCCACCGTGGTTGCACGGTGGGTTTCTTGTCTATAGAAAACCCCCAGCTAGGCTGGGGGTTCAGTAAAGCTTTCAGCTTTGAGCCAGTTATTAAAACCCCTTTTGATTTGTTAAAACACCTTGCGGTCTGGCAACTGCAAATGTTCAACAAGAAATCAAAAGGGGGTCCCAATGAGGGACGAAAAGAGCTTAGCGCACACCCGATGGAACTGTA
>NZ_NRDO01000003.1 GCF_010231475.1 Citrobacter sp. NCU1
CTGATGATGTTCATCAGGCGTTTTACAGACAAAAAACTGTCAACCTATATCAGGACTAGTCACTCAATTCAGCCACTGCCACTCTTTATCAACATGAAACAGTCGCATTCACGTTTCAGATACGCATTACCGACCTGCGCCGTTTTGTCACTACGGAATTTGGGCGCAAAAAAAGCCCGCTCCGGGGTGATATGGAGCGGGCAGACAAAACATACCCGGTTTCACGGTATGTTTTAAAAAAGATTAACGGTTTAGCTGAAACAGCGACATGCCCTGCATATCGGTAAACGCTTTATAAGAGGCCTGTAACGCCGCCTGTTGCATCACATACGAGGAGATTGCCGCATTCCAGTCCACGTCGACCAGGTTACTCATTTGCTGGGTTTGACCCAACGCGCGATCGCTTCCCAACGCATCCAGGGAATCAAGCTCCTTCAGTTGTGTCCCCAGCTCTGCCCGCACCGTCAGTACGTTATTCAGCGAGTTTTTTAAGCCCCGGTTGGTTTTATCAATCGCCGCCGACGCTTTATCTCTTGCCACATCATCGCCCGCAACAGGCGTGTTCAGCGCGTCGATAGCGCTATCCAGCATTTTGAACAAACTGGTTTCAGAAGCGCTGCCGTCTGGCTCCGGCACAGCATTACTGGTGATTTTATTAAAAATCTGGTCACCGGTGTGGCCAATCACCATCGTGCGGGAAGCATCAACCTGTTGGGTAACACTCTCACGACCGCCGTTATAGGCACCGTCTGTCTGGGAAAACGGTGCGCTTTCCGTTTTATAACCGGCAAAAATATAGCGCCCGTTACCATCGGTACTGTTCGCCAGATTCATCAGCTGATCGCGAATCCCCTGCAAGTCTGTCGCCAACGAGGCACGGTCATCGTCACTTAAGGTGCCGTTACCCGCACTGACGATTTTCTCTTGTGCGCTCTGAATCGCCGTTGTTACCTGGCTTAACACATTCTCTTCCAGCGACACTTTTTGCGTGGCAAACGAACGCGCCAGCGCGAACTGACTGTTCTGCGCCTGCGCCTGAGACAAGACAACGGCCTGCGAAGCGGCAATCGGATCATCCGACGGATTGATGACACGTTTGCCCGTGGACATCTGCTCGCCGTACTTCATCCATTCGGCCTGGGAATTGGTGATGCCACGCATATTTTGCTGGTACATCATCTGGGTACTGATACGCATTTAAGCCCTTCTCCTTTAGCGAATGTTCAGCAGTGCATCAAACATCGAACTGGCCGTTTGCAGGACTTGCGCGTTCGCCAGATAGTACTGCTGATAGCGTTGCAGGTTGCCATACTCTTCATCAAGATTGACGCCAGAGATCGACTGCTGCTGGTTCGTTAGTTGGGTCACCACATTGCCCTGGGTGGTGCTACTGGTTTTCAGCGTGGAGGTTTTATTTCCCACATCACTGACCAGCGTGGCATAAGCATCGTTAAAGGATTTATTGCCGACCGTAGCTTTGCCTTGCAGATCCAACATTGCCTGACCGTTACGGTTATCACTCTGACCGGAATCCTTGAGGCTGGACATGGCAATTTCCGATTCATCTGTGACCATCACTTTCATGTTCACGATGGCGTCACTCACAGGCTTTAACGTAAAGCTGTCGTTGGCTTTCGCCCCCGGCGTTCCGCTGACCGTCACTTTCAGGCCATCAATATCCAGTTTGCCGTCGGCATCGGGTTTCGCTTCAAAGGTCGTGTTATCCGCAAGACGCGTCACCTGCCACTTACTGCCGTCGTACACCACTTTATAATCCGTGGCCTGCACTTTCGTGCTGTCATCGACTGCTGCCGTTAAAACCGCGTTACCACTATTTTTGGCGTTGCCGATAACCGAAGGATTTCCGATAGCGAAAAAGTCTTTACCGGCATCACCGTTGGCATCAAAACCTGCTTTGTGCTGGGTGTTAAATTCACTGGCAAACGCTAACGCCAGCTGCCCCAGGGTATTGCGGGTCTGGTCGAGATCCTGAGAACGGAACGTCATCAGTCCACCGAGCGAGCCAGTATTGAGCAGTTTTTCAGGAATTTCGATGTTGCCAGCCGCCGCGTCAACATAAGCAACGGTCGTTCGAGAAGGATCGGCACTGGATGGCAGTGCGGCGAGTTGTCGCGAGCTGCTGCCCTGAACCAGGGTATACCCGTTCGCCATCGTCAGGTTATAGGTGCCGCCATCCTGGACGCTGACCTCAACGCCGACAATTTTATTTAACTCACTCACCAGTTGATCGCGCTGATCGAGAAGGTCATTGGGGGATGCCCCCGCGCCCACACCGGTCAGACGGGAGATCTGGTCATTCAGACTCGCAATCTGTTTCGAGTAGTTGTTGATCTGTTCAACGCTGGAGGCAATAGCGGTGTTGACCTGCTTATCCTGATCGCGCAGGTATTGGTCGGTGGTCTTAAACTGGTTTACCAGACCGTTCGCTTTGCCAATCAACGCCTGACGTGCCGCGGGATCTTCCGCGTTGCTGACTAACGTTTGCAGGCTGGTGAAAAAGTCCTGCATCGAGGTCGAAATTGAGCTGGTTTTACTGGAAAGCAGGTTGTCGATTTTCGACATTTGCTCATACCGTGTGGTCAAACCGCTGCTTTGATTTTGAGCCGCACGCAGTTGATTGGTGATAAACGCGTCATACTCACGCTGCACGCCTGAAACATACACGCCATTTCCGACCCAGCCACCTGCACCTAACGTGCTGTTTGCCTGCGACATAATGGTGGTTTGTCGGGTATACCCCGCAACGTTGTAACTGGCGATGTTGTTACTGGCGGTATTTAACGCAGCCTGCGCCGCGTTAAGTCCACTCATGGCGTTGTTAATCAAGCTGGACATGGAGATTCCTTTTAATCCTTCAATACAGGTTATTATCGGCAGCAGATGGCTGGACTTGAGCCATTTAGAAGAGATTGTCGAGATTCGCACTGTACGTTTTGTTCACTTTTTCGCTCATCGACTTCAGCTGTTGGATCATGCTGGTTAATTTGCGTGCATAGTGCGGATCGGTGGCATAACCTGCGTTTTGCAAGGCCTGAGCGCCCTGCTCCGCACTGGATGCGGACGTCACCCCAGCGTAGCGCGGGTTACGGGTCAACAGCCCAACATAATCCGACAACGCTTCCAGGTATGACCCGTAGACGCGGAACCTGGCTTTCACCTTTTTCGCCTCGCCATTTTCAAATTCGGTGGTGGTGATCTCGGTAGTCGGTCCCTTCCAGCTTCCCGAGGCTTTAACACCAAAAATGTTAAAACTGGGTTCCCCATTTTCACGACGAATTTGTCGCTGTCCCCACCCGGATTCCAGCGCCGCCTGCGCCAGAATCAGATGGTGCGGGACACCGCTCTGCTCGCTTGCCAGGCGTGCGGGCAGTGAAAGCTGAGCAAGAAACGCTTTGCTGTCGCCCGAGAGTGGCTCATCGTGGCTCTCGGGCGTTTTCGGCATCGCTTTTCTCACCAGTTGCGTCAACGCCTGATTTTGATAACTGGTCACCGTTTCCAGCGAGAACTTCATCGGCACCTGTGGTGCGTCATCGGCAGGCTGGACCTGCCCCCCGGTCATTTGTTTGACCATCATTTCCGCCAGGCCCAGACCTTTACCTGCCGTCATCTGTTGCGCAATTTGCTGGTCGTACATACTGGTATACAGGCGTGTCGAATCGCTGCTAAACACGCCATCTTTCGGTAGCGCTTCACGCATACTTTTCAACATCATCTGCACGAACATCCCCTCCACCTGACGGGCGACCGGGCGGAGATTTTCCCCCGGGTCTTTCCTCGCGTCGGCTTTCAGAGAGTTCAGCGACTGGGCATCCCAGGCCGCACTGGCCAGCAGTTTGCTTTCTCCAATCATCAGATAATTTCCAGTTTCGCCCGTAAACACCCTGCGCTTTGCATGGACTGAAGAATGGACATCAAATCCATCGGCGTCGCGCCTAAGGCGTTAAGTGCCCGTACCACGTTGTTCAGGTTAGCGCTGGAGCGCACGCTTTGTAGTGAACCACCGCTCTGACGAAGATCGATCTGCGTTTGCGGCGTGACGACCGTTTGCCCACCGCCAAACGGCGTATCCGGCTGGCTGACATTAGCCTGGCGATTGACCGTCACCGACAGGTTGCCCTGCGCGACAGCACAACTGTCCAGCGTCACTTCGCGGTTCATCACCACTGAGCCAGTTCGCGAGTTGATCACCACTTTCGCGTCCTGCGGCGTAACGTTCACTTCCATATTCTGAATATCGGCGAGGAAACGGACCTGAGAGCTGTTACCGCTCGGCACCCGCACCTGGATCGTACGTGCATCCAGCGCCGTGGCGCTGCCGAAACCCCGGGAGCGGTTGATGGTATCGGTGATTTGCTGCGCCAAGGTGAAATCTTCATTATTGAGCTGCAGATTGAGGGTATTTCCACCACCGAACTGACTGGGCAGTTCGCGCTCAATCACCGCGCCGTTAGTAATACGCCCGCCATTGAGTTGGTTCACCTGGACGCTGCTGCCGCCAGCAGAAGCCCCGGCACCACCGACCAGAATATTCCCCTGCGCCAGCGCGTAGACCTGACTATCAACCCCTTTCAGCGGGGTCATTAACAGTGTGCCACCGCGCAGACTCTTGGCGTTACCCATCGAGGAAACCACCACATCGATGGTCTGTCCCTGACGACCAAACGCCGGGAAACTGGCGGTGACCATCACCGCCGCCACATTTTTCAGCTGCATGTTCGTCCCTGTCGGGACGGTAATTCCCAGTTGAGAGAGCATGTTATTGAGCGTTTGCGTCGTGAACGGGGTTTGCGTGGTCTGATCGCCCGTGCCGTCCAGACCGACCACCAGTCCGTAGCCAATCAGCGAGTTTTCCCGCACGCCCTGAACACTGGTCAGATCGCGGATACGATCGGCATGGGCGAAGGCCATCGTCAGCAGCAGTACGACGCCAATAAATGATTTAAACACTGGGAACCTCGCTTACATTGGCGACAAGTTAAGGAAGAAACGCTGCAGCCAACCCATATTCTGCGCTTCGTTGATGTAGCCGTTACCGACGTACTCTATGCGCGCGTCCGCAACCTGGGTGGACGGAACGCTGTTGCTGCCGCTGATCGTGCGTGGATTCACCACCCCGGAGAAGCGGATGAATTCAGTGCCCTGATTGATGGCGATCTGTTTTTCACCCACCACATGTAAATTGCCATTCACCAGTACCTGATCGACGGTGACCGTCAACGTGCCGCTAAAGGTGTTGCTGGCGTTCGCGCCGCCTTTGCCATTGAAAGAGTTTCCGCCCGATGCATCTACGTCTGCACGCGCGTTACCGAATAATCCTTCCAGATAGCGAGGAACGGTGTCGAAGCCAAAATTCGTTTTGCCATCGCGACTGGCATTGGCTGAGGAGCTTTTGCTGGCGCTGACGTTTTCCTGCAACACAATCGTCAACGTATCGCCAATGTTACGCGGACGTCGGTCTTCGAATAGCGGCTGATAGCCGTAATTCACCGGCTGTGCAGACTGAAAGATGGAGCCATTCGCCACCTGCGTCGGGCCAGGTATTGGTTGTGCCGTCGTCGCGCCCTGCACGAGCGGCGTGGCGGGGATCCAGGCGCATCCTGTCAGTGAAACCACCAGCAGGGCCATCATCGGGTATGGGTGAAGCGCGTATTTTCGCATTGCCGTCATCTTCAAAATCAGTGTGCCGGTGAGGTTTTCACCCCACCGGACAACACGTTAGAGTTGCGTCAGTTTCTGCAGCATCTGATCGGTCGTCGACACCGCTTTACTGTTGATTTCGTAAGCGCGCTGAACCTGGATCATATTGACCAGCTCTTCTGCGACGTTCACGTTGGACGTTTCGACATAGCCCTGATACAACAGACCCGCGCCGTTCAAACCCGGTGTGCTTTCGTTTGGCGCGCCTGAGGATTGCGTTTCGGTGTACAGGTTCTCGCCAATGCTTTCCAGACCGGTGTCATTCATAAACGTGGTCAGATTCAGCTGACCCACCTGCACCGGTGCCGCCTGCCCCTGCTGCGTCACACTGACTACGCCATCACGTCCGATGGTGATGCTGAGTGAGTTCGCCGGGATCGTGATCGCCGGTTGAACCTGAAAACCGCCCGCCGTCACCAGTTGACCGTTTTGATCAACCTGGAATGAACCATCGCGGGTGTAAGCCGATGTGCCATCCGGCAGCATGACCTGGAAAAAGCCCTGCCCTTTGATGGCGACGTCTTTGCTGTTGTTGGTCTGGGACAAGTTGCCCTGACTGTGCAAACGTTCGGTCGCGACAGGACGAACACCGGTACCAATTTGCAGGCCGGAGGGTAATGTCGTCTGCTCTGAAGACTGTGCGCCAGGCTGGCGAATCGTCTGGTAAAGCAGATCTTCAAACACCGCGCGCTGACGCTTAAAACCATTGGTGCTAACGTTTGCCAGGTTGTTGGCAATCACATCCATATTGGTTTGTTGAGCGTCCAGACCGGTTTTGGCGATCCATAATGAACTGATCATAAAATGTCCTGTATTAACTCATCGACAGCAGTTGGTTAGCGCGACCGGCGTTATCATCAACGCTGCTGATCACTTTCATCTGCATTTCAAAACGACGGGCGCTGGCGATCATGTCACTCATGGCGGAGACAGTACTGACGTTACTGCCTTCCAGGACGCCTGACATGATACGAATAGACGGATCGGCCTGCAGCGCCGGGCCACGGGTCGCCTGTGCCGCCGCAGTCAAACGGAACATGCCGTCGTCGCCGCGCTGCACTTCATTACCCATCGCTTTGACCAGTTTCAAACGTCCCACCGGCGCCACCGTATTCGCTGGATCGCCGGGATTCAGTGCCGAGATGGTGCCATCCGCCGCAATGGTAATTTCAGAGCCTTCCGGCACGGCGAGCGGACCCGCCTCTCCAATCACCGGGTGCCCCTGAATCGTCAGTTCGCCAGTCGGACTCACCTGAATACTGCCGTTACGGGTATACCCTTCACTGCCGTCGGCCGTTTGTACGGCCAGCCAACCGTCTTGTTGCAGCGCAACATCCAGCGGTCGTGAGGTGTAATCCATCTGCCCAGGGGTCATATCGGCCCCTGGGGTTGAGGCCGTGACCAGAGTACGCGTCGGTAAGGAAAGCCCTTCAACCGGCACCGCACGCAATGCAGTGAGCTGCGCGCGAAAACCCGGCGTTGAGGCATTGGCCAGGTTGCTGGCCGTCACCGCCTGTTGATTCAGCGTCTGACTGGCCGCCCCCATGGCGGTATAAATTGCGTGATCCATTAAGCCATCCTGTCAGGCGCTTAGCGCAGGTTGACCAGCGTGTTGAGGATCTGATCCTGGGTTTTGATGGTCTGCGCGTTAGACTGATAGTTACGCTGGGCGACAATCATGTTGACCAGTTCTTTACTGAGATCCACGTTAGAGGCTTCCAGCGCGCCGTTGGTCAACTTACCGAAGTTACCGATACCCGCCGTCCCCAGCAGTGCAACGCCAGAAGACTGTGTTGCAGCCCAGACGTTATCCCCCTGAGAGGCCAGCCCTTCGTTGTTGGCAAAGTTAGCCAGTACGATTTGCCCCAGAACCTGTTTCTGCTCGTTGGAGTAGTTCCCGACCACCGTGCCATCATCATTAATCTGATAGCTCACCAGGTCGCCCGGCTTGTAGCCGTTCTGGTTAGTGGCCACGATGTTGTTCTCGCCAGTGTTCTGCTGCATGGAGTTCAGGAAGCTCAGGGAGAAATTGGCAGGTTCAGCGCCGTTCACCACACCGGTAGTGATATTGATTTGTTTTGGCCACGGAGTATCCGAAGGACCAGGAACGGCTTCTGTTGCCGTGGCGCTCATACCTAAGAACACGCCATTTTCATCAAAGCGCATAAAACCCGCTGGTTTTGCGGCGGCACCGGTCGTCGAATCCTGAGTATGCACCTCCCAGGTATTGTCCGAATTTTTGACATAGAAGATGTTCATGTCATGGGCATTACCCTGGCTATCAAATACGGTAACGGTGCCTTTTTTATTGTAGGAATCCGCATCGCTCGGGCTGAATGGCGTTTTGGTCGGTACTTTGTCGGTAGAGTTCAGGTTGATCTGCATGGACGCGGAGGTGGTGGTTTTTGCCGCCATCAGCGTATTGGGGATCGTAATCGGTGCCGGGTTTGCGCCCTGTTGGATGGTCGGCGGCGTACCGGTGGCCGGATAGCCGGTCAGTTGCAGCCCCTGCATGTTGACCAGGTTGCGATTTTCATCGAGCTTAAACTGGCCATTACGGCTATAAAAAACAGAACCGTTGCTATCCACCATGCGGAAGAAGCCGTTCTGGCTGATGGCAACGTCCAGACCACGACCGGTATTGGTGGTGGTACCGTCGGTAAAGTCCTGGGTGATCCCCGCCACTTTAACGCCCAGCCCTACTTTGGAACCGGCAAACATATCGGCAAATGAAGCCGACCCGGATTTAAACCCGTAGGTGGCGGAGTTGGCGATGTTATTACCAATGACATCGAGGTTGGTGGCTGCAGCGTTCAGGCCGCTGACCGCTTGAGAAAAGGCCATGTCTTACTCCTGATAAGTGTGAAGGCTTAGATGATCTGCCGTACTTCGTCGAGTGTGGTGGTTCCGTAGGTCCCTAAATCCAGTGTGTTACCGCCATTGTTGCGGATAACGCCCTGTACCATTGCAAACTGCAAAGGCTGTGCGACCAGTTGCGTACTGCCATTGCTGGCGGTGATCGCCACGTTGTATGAACCGTTCGGCGCGGTGGTCCCGTCGGTGAGCGTTCCGTCCCAGGTAAAGCTGTGAACGCCCGCCTTCAGGCCGCCGATATCAATGGTACGAACCACTTTGCCGTCTTTATCGGTAATCGTGGCGGTGACTTTATCGGCAGGTTGCTGTAGCTCAACGCCAAACGGCGTGGTGGTAGTGATGGCCCCTTCTTCGGTTCCTTTGCCAGCCAAAATGGTGGTACCCGGAATCATGACCCCATGACCAATCAGGGTGCTGGCCTGCATCGACTGGCTGTTGTCGATCTGCCCTGAAATCGCCCCCAGCGTGGTGTTTAATTTTTCGATTCCGCTAACAGTGCTGATCTGCGCCAACTGCGAGGTCAACTCGTTGTTTTCCATCGGGTTCGTCGGGTCCTGGTTTTTCAGCTGCGCCACCAGCAAGGTCAGGAAACTGTTTTGCAGATCGGCGGAATTGCTTCCGGTCAACGAACTGCCGCTGCTGGTAGATTTGACGCCCGCGTTCGTCGGGTCATTCATATTGACGGCAATAGACATACGCGCCTCCTTTACTGGCCAAGTGTCAGCGTTTTAAGCATCATGCTTTTCACGGTGTTGAGTACTTCGACGTTTGCCTGGTAGCTGCGCGATGCCGACATGGTGTTCACCATCTCGCCAACCGTATCCACATTCGGCATCTTGACGTAGCCGTTGGCATCGGCCAGCGGGTTGCCGGGTTCAAACACCAGTTTGTCTGGCGCCTGGCTTTCAATGACCTCCGCCACCTTTACGCCGCCCGTCGCCGCACCGGGTGCTGCATCAACCTGAAAAACGACCTGTTTTGCGCGGTACGGCTGACCATCTGGCCCCGTCACGCTGTCGGCGTTCGCCAGGTTACTGGCGGCGACGTTGAGCCGTTTGGACTGCGCCGTCAGCGCCGAACCCGCAATATCGAAAATGTTTAACAGCGCCACGGATTAGTTCCCTCCCTGTAGCACGTTCATCATGCCTTTGATTTGGCTGCTCATGAGGGTGAGCCCCATCTGGTATTTCAGACTGTTGTCGGCAAACTGCGTACGCTCCCTGTCCATATCGACGGTGTTACCATCGAGAGAAGGCTGGTCTGGAATACGGTAGAGCAGATCCGCAGAGGGGGACGCCAGCGTCTGAGCCGGAATGTGTTGCGCAGAGGTCAGCGCCAGTGAAACACCGCTGGTTTCGGCCCTTCCTTGCACCATCACTTTTTTGAGTTCACTGGCAAAATCCATGTCTCGCGCCTGATACCCCGGCGTATCAGCATTGGCGATATTCGCCGCCAGCACCTCCTGACGTTGGGCACGCAAATTGAGCGCTTCTTGTTGAAAACGTAAGGCGGCATCGAGCTTGTCGAGCATATCTTCCCCGCAAATGACAAAATTCAGCCGACAGCTTAAATCTCATCACGCGCGCGTTATCGCCGGAATAAACGCAAAATGCGTCGCTATTTGTTGCGTTGATGGCGGCGGCACACAGGTAAAATCCAGCCATTGCTTACCACCGGCGGGAGATGACGATGCACACGTTAAAACGGGGAATCGCTGTGATGGCGCTGCTCTTCAGCCCCCTGGCGATGGCGCAGGACCTGAATGCGCAGCTGAATGACTGGTTTGGAGCGCGTCTGATGGGGTTTAGCGATGAGGTGGTCGTCACCCTGCGCACATTGCCTGCGTTGCCTGCGGATTGTGAGCAACCGGCGCTAAGTGTACCGGGCAGCGCGAAATTATGGGGTAATGTGAGCGTGCTGGCGCGCTGCGGCAATGAAAAACGTTATCTGCAAGTTAACGTCCAGGCGACCGGCAACTACGTCGTGGCCGCCGTTCCCGTCGCACGAGGCGGAAAACTGGGTCCTGCCAGCGTGACGCTAAAACGCGGTCGGCTGGATCAGTTGCCACCGCGCACGGTACTGGATATCAATCAGATTCAGGACGCCGTCAGTTTGCGCGATCTGGCGCCCGGTCAGCCTGTACAGCTCACTCAGTTGCGCCAGGCCTGGCGAATAAAAGCCGGTCAACGCGTGGTAGTGATCGCCAGCGGCGACGGATTTAGCGTCAATGCGGAAGGTCAGGCATTGAACAATGCCGCCGTTGCACAAAATGCGCGGGTACGCATGCTGTCAGGTCAGGTGGTCAATGGAACCGTCGACCCTGATGGGAATATTCTTATTAATCTATAATGCGTTAAAGATTTTGAAGTGGCTGCCGATATAAATGATCAACGAAATGATGATAGCTGGTCGCTACAACGCAACCCCTCGATGAGGAAAATAACATGAGCATTGACCGTACCTCACCTTTGAAACCCGTTAGCACTGTCCAACCGCGCGAAACCGGCGACACGCAGGTACAAAAAACGCGTCAGGAAAAAACATCGACGACGAAGAGTGCCAGTGTGACGTTAAGCGATGCTCAGGCGAAACTGATGCAGCCCGGTTCCAGCGATATCAATATGGAACGCGTTGAAGCACTGAAAACGGCGATTCGCAATGGTGAACTCAAAATGGACACCGGCAAAATTACCGACGCATTGATCCGTGAAGCACAGAGCTACCTGCAGAGTAAATAAAAGTATGACTCGTTTGTCAGAAATACTGGATCAGATGACGACCGTTCTTAATGATCTGAAAACGGTGATGGATGCCGAGCAGCAGCACTTATCTGCGGGTCAGATTAACGGTAGCCACTTACAACGTATTACAGAAGAAAAAAGCTCTCTGCTGGCCACCCTGGATTATCTGGAACAACAGCGTCGCCATGAACAAGCTGCGCAAAAAAGCGCAAATGATGATTTTGCCGAGCGTTGGCAGATTATTACTGAGAAAACGCAGCATCTTCGCGACCAAAACCGGCACAACGGCTGGTTGCTGGAAGGGCAAATCGCGCGCAATCAGCAGGCGCTTGAGGTGCTCAAGCCCCATCAAGAACCGGCGCTCTATAGCGCTAACGGTCAGACATCCACGCCCCACCGTGGTGGTAAAAAAATCTCCATCTGATGACCGTTTCGCCTGCCAGATCTGCATGTTGTAGATCTGGCAGGCACAATGCCATCAGGCATCATTTCACTTATTACGCCGTCCGGCGGACAAACTCTTTCATTTTAAATCCGAGAATGGCCAGCGCTGCAAAATAGGCCGCGATACCCGCGCCCACCACCGCCATTAAGCGTAACAGACGCCACAGCATGTTCCCTTGCGACCACTCCGGCATAATAGACAGCATTCCGATTAACACCGCTGACATCACCAGCACGGAAATCACCAGGCGGGTCAGGAACCACATCCAGCCCGGCTGCGGGGTGAAGATCTTTTGCTTACGCAACTGCCAGTACAGCAAAGACGCATTCAGGCACGCCGCCAGACCAATCGACAGCGACAACCCCGCATGTTTCAACGGGCCAATAAACGCCAGGTTCATCAGCTGCGTCATAATCAACGTCACGATGGCAATTTTTACTGGCGTTTTGATGTCCTGCCGCGAATAAAATCCGGGTGCCAGCACTTTCACCACAATTAACCCGATCAAACCGACCGAATAGGCCACCAGCGCCCGTTGCGTCATCGCCGCATCCATCGCAGTGAATTTTCCGTACTGGAACAGCGAAACGATCAGCGGCTTCGACAAAATGCCCAGCGCCACCGCGCTCGGCAGCGCCAGCAGGAAGCAGAGGCGCAACCCCCAGTCCATCAGGCGGTTGTATTCATCGTGATTACCGCTGGCAAAGCTTTTCGACAGCGATGGCAGCAAAATAGTCCCGAGCGCCACGCCCAGTACGCCGGACGGGAATTCCATCAGGCGGTCAGCGTAATACATCCAGGAGACTGAACCGGAAGCCAGAAACGAGGCGAAAATAGTGTTAATAATGAGCGAGATCTGGCTGACAGAGACACCGAGAATCGCCGGTCCCATCTGTTTCACCACACGCAGAGAGCCCGCATCGCGGAAGTTAATGCGCGGCAATACCAGCATACCGATTTTCTTTAAATGCGGCAGTTGATAAACCAGTTGTAAAACGCCGCCAACCGTCACCGCCCAGGCTAGCGCTAAGACCGGCGGATCAAAATACGGTGCTGCAAACAACGCGAAACCAATCATACTGACGTTCAGAAAGGTGGGCGCAAACGCCGGAATCGAAAAACGGTTCCATGTATTGAGGATTGCCCCGACTAATGACGCGAGCGAGATAAGCAATATATAAGGAAAGGTAATTTGCAGCAGTTGGGTCGTCAAGGCGAATTTATCTGCCGTATCCGCAAATCCCGGGGCCGTGACCATAATCACCCACGGTGCGGCAAGCATACCCGCCACGGTCACTACCGCCAACGCAAGGGTCAGCAAGCCAGAGACATAGGCAACAAAAACCCGGGTCGCATCTTCACCCTGTTTGCTTTTATACTCCGCCAGAATAGGCACAAACGCCTGAGAAAATGCCCCTTCGGCAAAGATACGGCGCAACAAGTTGGGTAATTTGAATGCCACAAAGAAGGCATCGGTTGCCATCCCGGCACCAAAAATTCTGGCGACAATAGCGTCACGCGCAAAACCGAGCACCCGCGAAAACATGGTCATCGAGCTAACGGCAGCCAGTGATTTTAATAAATTCATGGTTGTTTTATTCCAGACTCTACGGCAAAACGCCTGCATAGCAGGCGTTGGAAGAGGCGTAATATCAAGTGGGCTATA
The DNA here is from genome assembly GCF_010231475.1 of Citrobacter sp. NCU1. Lineage (GTDB taxonomy): Bacteria > Pseudomonadota > Gammaproteobacteria > Enterobacterales > Enterobacteriaceae > Citrobacter_D. The sequence goes on from NZ_NRDO01000003.1 coordinate 13,445, forward strand.
GTCTACCTGGATTAAGATGAATTACTACCGCCAGATGTTACAGGGTCTTCAGACCCGGCCTATTCTGAATACCTGAATAAACCGTCACCCTATTCGCTGATCGCATCGCGCCACAGTTTCTCTACCACGCGTTGCGCCAGAATCGCCTGTTCACCAGCGGTTTCCGGAACCGTCTGATTTTCCACGCATTCAATAAAGTGACGCGCACATCCGGAAAATCCACGCTGCTCTAACGTGGTTTGCCAGCCGGGAATCGGTTTATGCACCACGCCCTGCCCACGCTCCTCACGCCATTCGCGCATGTCGGTCACGTCATAAACACCGCCGTCGGTTACCGCCTGCACCGTTTCACGCTGACTCCCGGCACGTCGATGCATACTGGTGGTGATTTGCAGTTGTTCCGCCGCAAAATGGTGCTCGGCGTACAGCATTTCCCCGGCATCCGTGGTCAGCAACGTTCCGCTTTTCAGTTGTGATGCGCCCCCCGCCAGCCACAGCGCCGTGTCGACGACATGCAGATAATCATCAAGAAGCGTAAAACGCAGATCGTGCGGCCCTACGCTGTCAGCGCGATGCTTATCCATACGTAAGGAGGTCGCCGTTGAAAGTTGCGTCTTTAAATCGCGATAGAGTGGCGCAAACCGGCGATTAAACCCGACCATTAGCGTCAGTTTTTTGCGTGCCGCCAGCTCGACCAACCGCTCGGCATCGTGCAGATTGTCCGCCAGCGGTTTGTCAACACAAACGTGCACCCCCGCATTCAGTAATTCGCTGACCACCTGATAGTGAGTGGCTGTGCTGGAGTGAACAAATACGGCGTCACAGGTTGAGGCCAGAGTCACCAGTGAGTCGGCGTAAGGTATCCGCCAGCTTTCGCAAATGCGTAATGCTTTATCCCGTGATGGGGACCAGGCGCCCTGCAACGTCCAGTCGCCGGAGGTTCCCAGCACCGGCAGCCAGGCTTTTTGCGCGATCCCGCCCAGCCCTACCACGCCAATCCGCAATTTTTTCACCTTAGTCTCCCAGATGCGCCAGCAACGAATCGAGTCGCTGTTTCAGCTCCGCCACTTCACTCTCCAGCGCCTCTACGCGGGCGTGCAGATCGGCAGACCCCGCCTGCGGTTCATCCGCCGGGGCGGCTTGTTCATCCACCTCGCCACAAAACAGATGCATATAACGGCTTTCACGTTTACCCGGCTCACGCGCCAGACGCACGACATACGGGCCGTCTTCCCGGGTGGCAAGCCGCTCCAGCGTGGCTTCCACTTCCGCCATATCGCTGAATTCATACATACGGGAGGCACGGCTGCGCAGTTCACCCGGCGTTTGCGCGCCGCGCAGGAGTAGCGTAGTCACCACAGCGACTTCGCCCGCACTCAACTTTAAATTGCCAAATTCGGAGTTGCAAAAACGCTGCTCATACTTGGTCACGCGGTTGCCAAAACCACTCACCGTGCGCAGAAAATGGCGTTTGACCAGATTATCAAGCTGCTGCTGAACCTCATGCTCCGATAAATTCATCACCGGTTCACGGTTGGTTTTTTGATTGCAGGCCACCACCACGCCGTTTACCGACAGCGGATATTGTTCAGGCGTCGTCACCTGTTTTTCAAGCAGACAGCCAATCACGCGCGCTTCAGTGGCGGTTAGTTCATATTTCATTGTCTTTCTCCATCGCGTCCAGAGGATTAACGTCCGGGGGTCCATTCAGATGTTGTCAACGCCGTCAGCACGTGATCGCGCCACTGCCCATCAATCAACAGGTAATCTTTCGCATACCCTTCTTTTTCGAAACCGAGTCGCGCCAGTAAATCGCCGCTACGTTTATTGTGCGGCATATAATTTGCCATTATCCGGTGCATGTGTTGTGTGCGTTGCATATAACGAATGGCCGAGCTTAAGGCTTCGAACATCAGCCCCTTTCCCTGCCACTTCTGCGCAATGGAATACCCCAGATAGCACGCATGAAACGAACCGCGAACCACATTGGAAAAATTCGCCACGCCAATAATTTCTTTTTCGTCCGGATCGAGTAGCGCAAAATAGAATGCGGAACCCTGCTTATGAAACTCAGCGATCATGTTCAGCCGCGCTTGCCAGCCCGACGGATAACAGTGACTTTCATCGCGAATGGGTTCCCAGGGTTTTAAAAAATGACGATTTTCTGCGTAATAATCTGCCAGACGCCAGGCATCACGCTCATGCACTAAACGCACGACCAGCCGGTCGGTTGTTAAGCGCACTTTTGGCACGTTACTGCGATAGCCAAACATTCTATACCCACTCCTTCCCGTAACATCTTCACACCCCTGATAACGTTACTATACCTGCGGCCAAGCACTCTGTGAAAAGTGCAAATAGCCATTTTTTCGATTATTCACACATTTTGATGAAATCTCTCTATCAAGACGGACTTTTGATAAAAAAATATTGTCCCCGCGAGGGTGGGAAAAGCCCCAACGACACCGCAGAATAGAAGGTGCACATCTTTTATTTCCCGGGAGGGGAAATGTCGCGCGTCTCGCAGGCGAGGAACCTGGGTAAATATTTCCTGCTCATCGATAATATGCTGGTCGTGCTCGGCTTTTTTGTGGTGTTCCCGCTTATTTCCATTCGATTCGTCGATCAAATGGGATGGGCTGCCGTCATGGTGGGGATTGCGCTCGGGCTGCGCCAGTTTATTCAGCAAGGGTTGGGGATATTTGGCGGAGCCATCGCCGACCGCTTTGGCGCCAAACCGATGATCGTCACCGGTATGCTGATGCGCGCAGCCGGATTCGCCACCATGGGCATTGCCCAGGAACCCTGGCTGTTGTGGTTTTCCTGCTTCCTTTCGGGTCTGGGCGGCACATTGTTTGATCCGCCGCGCTCCGCGCTGGTGGTCAAACTGATCCGCCCGGAACAGCGTGGCCGATTCTTCTCTTTGCTCATGATGCAGGACAGCGCCGGTGCGGTGATTGGCGCATTACTGGGCAGTTGGCTATTACAGTATGATTTTCGTCTGGTCTGCGCGACCGGCGCGGTGTTGTTTATTCTCTGCGCCGCGTTCAACGCCTGGCTCCTCCCGGCCTGGAAGCTTTCTACTGTACGTACCCCCGTCCGCGAAGGAATGGGCCGCGTCATGCGGGACAAACGTTTTGTCACCTATGTTCTGACGCTGGCGGGATATTACATGCTCGCCGTTCAGGTGATGTTAATGCTGCCGATCATGGTCAATGATATTGCTGGCTCCCCTGGTGCCGTGAAATGGATGTATGCCATTGAAGCTTGCCTTTCCCTGACGCTCCTCTACCCCATTGCGCGGTGGAGTGAAAAACGTTTCCGTCTCGAACACCGGTTGATGGCTGGCCTGTTATTAATGTCGCTCAGTATGCTGCCTATTGGGCTGGTGAGTGATTTGCAGCAACTTTTCACGCTGATTTGCACATTCTATATCGGTTCAATTATTGCGGAACCGGCCCGTGAAACGCTCAGCGCGTCATTGTCAGATGCGCGTGCGCGCGGCAGCTATATGGGCTTTAGCCGTCTGGGGCTCGCTATCGGCGGAGCGATTGGCTATATCGGCGGCGGCTGGTTGTTCGATATGGGAAAAATCATGGCCCAGCCTGAACTGCCCTGGATAATGCTGGCGGTTATTGGCGTTATCACCTTTCTGGCGCTGGGATGGCAATTTAGCCATAAACGCACCCCGAACGGAATGCTGGAACCGGGCGCCTGATCGCTACCCGATGTGTTACTGAAATAACGTTGGTTGCCTCGGGCAACCATTATTTCGGTTTTTTCTGCTGGCGCGTTGCGCGCTGGTGCCACATGCTGCTTTGTGTCAGGATTACAACACGGGCATCATGTTGAGGAACCCCATGAAGAAGATTTTTTTTGCCGCTGCGTTATTAGTTAGCGGCCTGTTGGTTGGCTGTAATCAACTCACACAGTACACGATCAGTGAACAAGAGATTAACCAGGCACTGGAGAAACGGAATAACTTTTCCAAAGACATAGGCTTACCCGGCGTTGCCGACGCGCATATTGTGCTCTCCAACCTGAGCAGTCAGATCGGTCGGGAAGAGCCCAATAAAGTGACGCTCACCGGCGATGCGAATCTCGATATGAGCTCATTGTTTGGCAATCAAAAAGCCACCATGAAATTGAAGTTGAAAGCGTTGCCGGTCTTTAACAAAGAGAAAGGCGCCATTTTCCTGCAAGAGATGGAAGTGGTCGACGTCACGGTCACGCCGGAGAAAATGCAGTCGGTATTACAAACGCTGATGCCTTATCTCAACCAGTCGCTGCGCAATTATTTTAATCAGCAACCGGCCTACGTTCTGCAAGAAGACAGCAGCAAAGGCGAAGCGCTGGCGAAGAAATATGCCAAAGGGATTGAAGTGAAACCGGGTGAAATTGTCATCCCGTTCACCAATTAACACACAGAGGGCGCATGAGCGCCCTTTTTTTTCGTGCAAACGAAAACGTTTCCGCATATCCTTTGTTTCCGGCAAAAAGACCATCCCTCAGCCGGAGCATATTGATGACAGCACCATCCCAGGTTTTAAAGATCCGCCGCCCAGACGACTGGCACGTTCACCTTCGCGATGGCGACATGTTAAAAACAGTCGTGCCCTACACCAGCGAAACCTATGGTCGCGCGATCGTGATGCCTAACCTGGCTCCGCCCGTCACCACCGTTGACGCGGCCATCGCTTACCGCCAGCGTATTCTTGATGCGGTACCGCAAGGACATGATTTCACACCGTTAATGACCTGCTATCTCACGGATAGCCTGGATCCCAATGAGCTTGAACGCGGATTCAATGAAGGCGTTTTCAGCGCGGCAAAACTCTACCCGGCCAATGCCACTACCAACTCAAGCCACGGGGTAACGTCAACCGACGCCATCATGCCCGTTCTTGAACGCATGGAAAAACTGGGGATGCCGCTGTTGGTCCACGGCGAAGTCACCCACGCCGAGATCGACATCTTCGATCGCGAAGCTCGCTTTATCGACAGCGTCATGGAGCCATTACGTCAACGCCTGACGGCCCTCAAAGTGGTCTTCGAGCACATTACGACCAAAGACGCGGCAGAATATGTTCGTGATGGCAACGAACTGTTGGCGGCGACAATCACGCCTCAGCATTTGATGTTTAACCGCAACCACATGCTGGTCGGCGGCATTCGCCCACACCTTTATTGTCTGCCAATCCTGAAACGTAATGTACACCAGCAGGCATTGCGTGAACTGGTTGCCAGCGGTTTTAACCGCGCATTCCTGGGAACAGACTCGGCGCCGCACGCCCGGCATCGTAAAGAGACCAGCTGTGGCTGCGCGGGCTGCTTTAACGCCCCAACGGCGCTTGGCAGCTATGCAACCGTCTTTGAGGAGATGAACGCTTTACAGCACTTTGAAGCATTTTGCTCACTGAACGGTCCGCAGTTCTATGGTTTGCCCGTCAACGACACTTACATTGAACTGGTACGTGAAGAGCAGCACATTCCGGAAAGCATCGCCCTGACGGATGATACGCTGGTGCCTTTCCTGGGGGGCGAAACGGTACGCTGGTCGGTAAAAAAATAAAAAAAGCGTGGCCAACTGTTGTCACTGGAACATTTAAACTGTATAAATATCCAGTATATTCAACAGGGGGCCATTATGCGTATTGAAGTCACCATTGCAAAAACTTCTCCTTTACCTGCTGGCGCGATAGACGCGCTGGCCGGTGAACTCTCCCGTCGTATTCACCACCATTTTCCCGATAATGAAGGCAACGTGACCGTCCGCTATGCCGCCGCTAACAATTTGTCGGTCATTGGCGCAACGAAAGAAGATAAAGAGCGCATCAGCGAAATTCTGCAAGAAACGTGGGAAAGCGCGGATGACTGGTTTATCAACGAATAAAAAATGATATGCAGTGATGTTCATTTTGCCGGGTCGCCCCGGCTTTTTTATTTGCGCAACTGTTCGGATTTTAATCTTATCCTCAACTAAAATGCGCAATATGCCAATAAAGCTTTAACGACATGCTGTTTTATTGTTCAGCTCATTCTTAAAAAGCAGAAATTTATGCC
>NZ_NRDO01000030.1 GCF_010231475.1 Citrobacter sp. NCU1
CGCCAAAACAGCTTCGGCGTTGTAAGGTTAAGCCTCACGGTTCATTAGTACCGGTTAGCTCAACGCATCGCTGCGCTTACACACCCGGCCTATCAACGTCGTCGTCTTCAACGTTCCTTCAGGAGACTTAAAGTCTCAGGGAGAACTCATCTCGGGGCAAGTTTCGTGCTTAGATGCTTTCAGCACTTATCTCTTCCGCATTTAGCTACCGGGCAGTGCCATTGGCATGACAACCCGAACACCAGTGATGCGTCCACTCCGGTCCTCTCGTACTAGGAGCAGCCCCCCTCAGTTCTCCAGCGCCCACGGCAGATAGGGACCGAACTGTCTCACGACGTTCTAAACCCAGCTCGCGTACCACTTTAAATGGCGAACAGCCATACCCTTGGGACCTACTTCAGCCCCAGGATGTGATGAGCCGACATCGAGGTGCCAAACACCGCCGTCGATATGAACTCTTGGGCGGTATCAGCCTGTTATCCCCGGAGTACCTTTTATCCGTTGAGCGATGGCCCTTCCATTCAGAACCACCGGATCACTAAGACCTGCTTTCGCACCTGCTCGAGCCGTCACTCTCGCAGTCAAGCTAGCTTATGCCTTTGCACTAACCTCCTGATGTCCGACCAGGATTAGCCAACCTTCGTGCTCCTCCGTTACTCTTTAGGAGGAGACCGCCCCAGTCAAACTACCCACCAGACACTGTCCGCAACCCGGATCACGGGTCTACGTTAGAACACCAGCCATTAAAGGGTGGTATTTCAAGGTTGGCTCCACGCAGACTGGCGTCCACGCTTCAAAGCCTCCCACCTATCCTACACATCAAGGACCAGTGTTCAGTGTCAAGCTATAGTAAAGGTTCACGGGGTCTTTCCGTCTTGCCGCGGGTACACTGCATCTTCACAGCGAGTTCAATTTCACTGAGTCTCGGGTGGAGACAGCCTGGCCATCATTACGCCATTCGTGCAGGTCGGAACTTACCCGACAAGGAATTTCGCTACCTTAGGACCGTTATAGTTACGGCCGCCGTTTACCGGGGCTTCGATCAAGAGCTTCTCCCTAAGGATAACCCCATCAATTAACCTTCCGGCACCGGGCAGGCGTCACACCGTATACGTCCACTTTCGTGTTTGCACAGTGCTGTGTTTTTAATAAACAGTTGCAGCCAGCTGGTATCTTCGACTGATTTCAGCTCCACGAGCAAGTCGCTTCACCTACATATCAGCGTGCCTTCTCCCGAAGTTACGGCACCATTTTGCCTAGTTCCTTCACCCGAGTTCTCTCAAGCGCCTTGGTATTCTCTACCTGACCACCTGTGTCGGTTTGGGGTACGATTTGATGTTACCTGATGCTTAGAGGCTTTTCCTGGAAGCAGGGCATTTGTTACTTCAGCACCGTAGTGCCTCGTCATCACACCTCAGCGTTAAAAAGAGTCCGGATTTACCTAAACTCTCCGCCTACATGCTTAAACCGGGACAACCGTCGCCCGGCCAACATAGCCTTCTCCGTCCCCCCTTCGCAGTAACACCAAGTACAGGAATATTAACCTGTTTCCCATCGACTACGCCTTTCGGCCTCGCCTTAGGGGTCGACTCACCCTGCCCCGATTAACGTTGGACAGGAACCCTTGGTCTTCCGGCGAGCGGGCTTTTCACCCGCTTTATCGTTACTTATGTCAGCATTCGCACTTCTGATACCTCCAGCAAACCTCACAGTTCACCTTCAACGGCTTACAGAACGCTCCCCTACCCAACAACACATAGTGTCGCTGCCGCAGCTTCGGTGCATGGTTTAGCCCCGTTACATCTTCCGCGCAGGCCGACTCGACCAGTGAGCTATTACGCTTTCTTTAAATGATGGCTGCTTCTAAGCCAACATCCTGGCTGTCTGTGCCTTCCCACATCGTTTCCCACTTAACCATGACTTTGGGACCTTAGCTGGCGGTCTGGGTTGTTTCCCTCTTCACGACGGACGTTAGCACCCGCCGTGTGTCTCCCGTGATAACATTCTTCGGTATTCGCAGTTTGCATCGGGTTGGTAAGTCGGGATGACCCCCTAGCCGAAACAGTGCTCTACCCCCGAAGATGAATTCACGAGGCGCTACCTAAATAGCTTTCGGGGAGAACCAGCTATCTCCCGGTTTGATTGGCCTTTCACCCCCAGCCACAAGTCATCCGCTAATTTTTCAACATTAGTCGGTTCGGTCCTCCAGTTAGTGTTACCCAACCTTCAACCTGCCCATGGCTAGATCACCGGGTTTCGGGTCTATACCCTGCAACTTAACGCCCAGTTAAGACTCGGTTTCCCTTCGGCTCCCCTATTCGGTTAACCTTGCTACAGAATATAAGTCGCTGACCCATTATACAAAAGGTACGCAGTCACCCCATAAAAGAGGCTCCCACTGCTTGTACGTACACGGTTTCAGGTTCTTTTTCACTCCCCTCGCCGGGGTTCTTTTCGCCTTTCCCTCACGGTACTGGTTCACTATCGGTCAGTCAGGAGTATTTAGCCTTGGAGGATGGTCCCCCCATATTCAGACAGGATACCACGTGTCCCGCCCTACTCTTCGAGTTCACAACACATGCACTTTTGTGTACGGGGCTTTCACCCTGTATCGCCGGACTTTCCAGACCGTTCCACTACCACACATGCTGATTCAGACTCTGGGCTGCTCCCCGTTCGCTCGCCGCTACTGGGGGAATCTCGGTTGATTTCTTTTCCTCGGGGTACTTAGATGTTTCAGTTCCCCCGGTTCGCTTCATTACGCTATGTATTCACGTAATGATAGTGTGACGAATCACACTGGGTTTCCCCATTCGGAAATCGCCGGTTATAACGGTTCATATCACCTTACCGACGCTTATCGCAGATTAGCACGTCCTTCATCGCCTCTGACTGCCAGGGCATCCACCGTGTACGCTTAGTCGCTTAACCTCACAACCCGAAGATGTTTCGTAAAACACCACCGTGTTGCGAAAATTTGAGAGACTCGGACACACTGCTTTTCATTTCTTATTACGGAGAAATGAAACAGTGTGTCGTTTCAATTTTCAGCTTGATCCAGATTTTTAAAGAGCAAA
>NZ_NRDO01000031.1 GCF_010231475.1 Citrobacter sp. NCU1
GGAAAGACGGCGTTGAGCACCTGACGCGACATATAGTCGGAAATCAGCAGTCCAAAAGTCAGCGCAAAAACTACCCAGGCATAACGACGCGGAACGGTAACTTTGCTCGCGTCGTCATCGTTGTTGATATGATACGTAGCCATACAGTCCCTCATTCATCTGCCCGCATCGCATCGCGCTCAGGACAGTGACCTTTATTGCAAACCGAACTTGTCAGGCCGCCCCATAAGCCCAGAGGGGCGGCACATCTCGTTTAGCCGCGTTGCGGCACGCCTTTCTCACCCGCCTTGCGATTCGGTGCCATGCCATTGGCCAGCAGGGTCTGTTCGACGCTGTCGTACTGGACGCCGATACGATAGATGGCGCGAGCTTCCTTGCCGTTCGCCACCTCGCGCCCCAGCTCATGCGCCACCCGCACGCACTGCTGGATCTGCTCGACAGAACTCATGCGCTGACCGTGCTGGCCAATGATGGTGTCCTCGATGCCGCAGCGCGGGTGCAGGCCCATCGCCATCGCCATCATGTTGAACGGCAACACATTCTTGAGCAGGGATTCGGCGGTCAGAGTGCAACCATCAGGCGCGCGCTGGACGAAGTTCATGAAGTTGAACGGGTTGGGGCCATCAAAACCGCCACCGATACCGATCCAGGTCAGATTGAGCGGGCCCATGAAGATACCTTTGCGCACCAAACGCTCCAGGGTTTCGAAGGCGTGCATGCCGGTCAACTGAAAGTGCGGCTGAATGCCGTGGGCCTGTAGACGCCGGAGGTGCTCTGCGACCCAGGCCGGACCCGCCGGTACCGTCATCTCGCTGTAAGCAGCCTGCAAGGCCGGGTTGGCCAGGGAGGTGCCTTCCAGGTATTCCGGATAGAGCAGTTCCATAATGTTCATCTGGGTCGTATTAATGGCGACCGTGACCTGATCCGGCTTCGGCGTCAGCTCAGCCAGCATGTGACGGGTGTCGTCTGATAGCCACTTGGCTGCCTCGCCATCACTTTCCGGGGCGAAAGATATGGAGCCACCGACCTGAATTATCATGTCCGGCACGGCCTTGCGCACTCCGGCGATCAGCTCGTTGAACTTGGACAGACGCTTGGAACCTGTACCGTCCAGCTCACGCACATGCAGGTGCAGCACGGTCGCACCGGCTTCGTAGCAATCCACCGCCTTCTGGATCTGCTCCCCCATAGTGACCGGGATGTCTTCCGGGAAGTCTTCCGGCGCCCACTCCGGGCCGTAAGGGGCCACGGTGATCACGACCTTTTCCATGTTCTCCGGGTGCAGGGAATCGTCAAAAAATTGCATCTATTCTCTCCTGGCATAGTAGGGTTTTGATGAGTCGTTGATTCACCCGGGCACGTCGCCCGGGTGGAGGTGCAATCTAGAAGGGCCTGTCACCCATGATCCCAGCCCGCTCCATCTTGCGGTGGCTAGGCGGGTAGTCCATGGCGGCATAGTGCTGGGTGCTGCGGTTGTCCCAGATGGCGATGCTGTCGGACTGCCAGCGCCAGCGTACCTGGTATTCGGGAAGATAGGCCTGGCTAATCAGATAGCGCAGCAGATCGCTACCGCCCATGTTGTAGTCCTGCCCGTAGCGAACATGTTCCGGGGTATGGTAGTTGCTGAAGTGCGTAGTGAAGGCGTTGACGAACAGGATCTTCTCGTCCGTCTCCGGATGGGTACGCACCACCGGGTGCTCCGCATCCGGGAACTGCGCTTTGAGCGCCAGCCGTTTCTCGATAGGGATGGCCGCCCCAAAGCTGGACTCCAGACTATGGTATGCACGCAAGCTTGCTATCTTCTGTTTGATCTCCTCCGGCAGGTTCTGCCAGGCCACCACCATATTGGCCCAGA
>NZ_NRDO01000032.1 GCF_010231475.1 Citrobacter sp. NCU1
TCATCGCCACCGGGCCTTTTGCCGGATGGCGGCTAACGCCTTATCCGGCCTACAAGCCTGCATAACCGTAGGCCGGGCAAGCATCATCGACACCGGGCCTTTTGCCGGATGACGGCTAACGCCTTATCCGGCCTACAAGCCTGCATAACCGTAGGCCGGGCAAGCATCATCGCCACCGGGCCTTTTGCCGAATGGCGGCTAACACCTTATCCGGCCTACAAGCGTGCATAACCGTAGGCCGGGCAAACGTCATCACCACCGGGCCTTTTGCCGGATGGTGGCTAACGCCTTATCCGGCCTACAAGCCTGCATAACCGTAGGCCGGGCAAGCATCATCGACACCGGGCCTTTGCCGGATGGCGGCTAACGCCTTATCCGGCCTACAAGCCTGCATAACCGTAGGCCGGGCAAGCATCATCGCCACCGGGCCTTTTGCCGAATGGTGGCTAACGCCTTATCCGGCCTACAAGCCTGCATAACCGTAGGCCGGGCAAGCGAAGCGCCCCCGGGCCTTTTGCCGGATGACGGCTAACACCTTATCCGGCCTACAAGCCTGCATAACCGTAGGCCGGGCAAGCGAAGCGCCCCCGGCATCGTGTATTACAACCGCACCGAATCTATATGCCAGATGGTATCGGCATACTCTTTGATCGTTCTGTCGGAGGAGAAATACCCCATGTTGGCAATATTGAGCATGGTCTTAGCGGTCCACTCTTCCGGACGCAGGTACAGTTTGTCTACCTTATCCTGACAGTCAACATAGCTGCGGTAATCCGCCAGCACCTGATAATGGTCACCAAAGTTGATCAGTGAATCCACCAGATCACGATAACGCGTGGGTTCTTCCGGACTGAACACACCGCTGCCAATTTGCGTCAGCACCTGATGTAGCTCTTCATCTTTCTCGTAATACTCGCGAGGTTTATAGCCCTTACTGCGCAGCGCCTCGACCTCTTTCGCCGTATTACCAAAGATAAAGATATTTTCCGCACCCACATGCTCCAGTATCTCTACGTTAGCGCCATCCAGCGTACCGATCGTCAGCGCGCCGTTAAGAGCAAATTTCATGTTGCTGGTGCCGGAAGCTTCCGTCCCCGCCAGTGAAATCTGTTCAGACAAGTCGGCAGCAGGAACGATCACCTGTGCCAGGCTGACGCTGTAGTTAGGGATAAACACCACCTTCAGCTTGTCACCAATTTGCGGATCATTGTTGATCACTTTCGCGACATCGTTGATCAGGTGAATGATGTGTTTCGCCATGTAGTAAGCAGAAGCCGCTTTCCCCGCGAAAATATTCACACGCGGCACCCACTCTGCATCAGGCTCTGCCTTAATGCGGTTGTATCGGGTGATCACATGCAGCACATTCATCAATTGACGTTTGTACTCGTGAATACGTTTGATCTGCACATCAAACAGCGCTTTCGGATTCACCACCACATTCAGGTTTTGCGCAATCAACGCTGCCAGACGTTTTTTATTCTCCAGCTTCGCCTGACGCACCGCATGGTTCACTAACGGGAAATCACAGTGCTGCTCAAGCTCGCTCAACTGGCTGAGATCCGTGCGCCAGGTACGGCCAATGTTCTCATCCAGGACATCGGAGAGCGCCGGGTTTGCCAGCGCCAGCCAACGGCGTGGCGTCACACCGTTGGTGACATTGCAGAATCGCGTCGGGAAGATCTTCGCAAAATCGGCAAACAGCGACTGAACCATCAGATTCGAGTGCAGCTCGGAGACGCCGTTCACTTTGTGACTCACCACCACCGCCAGCCACGCCATACGCACGCGACGACCATGAGACTCGTCAATGATCGATGCACGTCCCAACAAATCGGTATCATTGGGATACTGCTCCTGCAAGGTTTTCAGGAAATAGTCGTTAATCTCAAAGATTATCTGCAAATGACGCGGGAGAATTTTACCCAGCATATCCACCGGCCAGGTTTCCAGCGCCTCACTCATCAACGTGTGGTTGGTGTAGGAGAAGACCTGGCAGCACACTTCAAACGCATCATCCCAACTGAACTTGTGGTCGTCGATAAGCAAACGCATCAGTTCAGGAATCGACAGCACCGGGTGGGTGTCGTTGAGGTGGATAGCAATTTTATCCGCCAGATTGTCGTAGGTTTTGTGCAACTGGTAGTGGCGACTCAGGATGTCCTGTATTGTCGAAGAGACCAGGAAGTACTCCTGTCGCAAACGAAGTTCACGCCCCGAGTAGGTCGAATCGTCCGGATAGAGGACGCGGGAAACGTTCTCGGAATGGTTCTTGTCTTCCACCGCCGCAAAGTAGTCACCCTGGTTAAATTTACCGAGGTTGATTTCGCTACTGGCCTGCGCATTCCACAAACGCAACGTGTTGGTGGCATCGGTGTCATAACCCGGAATGATCTGGTCGTAGGCAACGGCCAGAATCTCTTCGGTCTCAATCCAGCGCGTCTTCTTGCCTTCCTGCTGGATACGCCCGCCAAAACGCACTTTGTAACGCTTGTTATGGCGTTTGAACTCCCAGGGATTACCGTATTCCAGCCAGTAGTCCGGAGACTCTTTCTGCCGCCCATCGACAATGTTCTGTCGGAACATACCGTAGTCGTAGCGAATACCGTATCCACGTCCTGGCAGGCCCAGCGTTGCCAGCGAGTCAAGGAAACACGCGGCCAGACGTCCCAGACCACCGTTACCGAGGCCCGGGTCGTTCTCTTCATCAATCAGTTCTTCAAGGTCCAGCCCCATGCCTTCCAGAGCACCTTTAACATCATCATAAATACCTAACGATAACAGCGCATTGGAAAGAGTGCGGCCAATCAGGAACTCCATCGACAGGTAGTACACCTGACGGGTTTCCTGCGACAGTTGAGCACGGTTAGAACGCAGCCAGCGCTCCACGAGACGATCGCGCACCGCGAACAATGTGGCGTTCAGCCACTCATGTTTATTGGCTATGACCGGATCTTTGCCAATCGTAAACATCAGCTTATAGGCAATAGAATGCTTTAGAGCCTCTACGCTGAGTGTGGGCGATGCATAAGAAAATGGAGCATTCATATAAGTGATTCCTGGATAACTATTTCAAACGATAGTAAAGCTCGCGGTATGACTTCGCCGCGACGTGCCAGCTAAAATCCATAGCCATTGCCTGTCGTTGGACAAAACGCCAGAGCGAAGGCCGGGACCACAATACGAAAGCACGTCGGATCGCACGGAGCAGCGACCAGGCATTACTATCTTCAAATACAAAACCGCTGGCTATGCCGTCTGCCAGGTTCTCCAGAGAACTGTCCGACACGGTATCAGCCAACCCACCAGTGCGCCGCACCAGGGGCAGCGTACCGTACTTCAAACCATATAACTGCGTTAAGCCGCACGGTTCAAAACGGCTGGGCACCAGAATCACATCCGCGCCACCCATAATGCGATGTGAGAATGCCTCGTGATAGCCAATCTGCACGCCGACCTGACCCGGGTGCTCTGCGGCGGCAGCAAGAAACCCTTCTTGCAAGATGGGGTCGCCAGCACCAAGCAAGGCCAGTTGCCCACCCTGCTCTAACAAACCGGGTAAGGCTTCCAGCACCAGATCCAGACCTTTCTGGCTGGTCAGGCGACTGACGACCGCAAACAACGGGGCCTTGTCATTGACCTTTAGCCCCATCGCAATCTGCAACTGCCGTTTGTTTTCCGCTTTCTCTTCCAGCGAATCACGCGTGTAGCGTGACGCCAGCAGGAGATCGGTTTCCGGGTTCCAGATATTCTCGTCCACACCATTTAGCACGCCGGAAAGACGCCCTTCACGATGTCTTTGCTGCAACAACCCTTCCATTCCGTAGGCAAATTGCGGCTCCGTGATTTCACGCGCATAGGTCGGACTGACCGCCGTAATATGGTCAGTGTAATACAGACCCGCCTTCAGGAAGGAAATCTGTCCGTTAAACTCCAGTCCGTGCACATTAAAGAACGACCACGGCAATTGGATGTCATCCATATGCTTTGCATAAAACATGCCTTGATAGGCCAGGTTGTGTACGGTGAACACCGATTTCGCCGGATGGCCGCGCGCCGCCAGGTAGGCAGGTGCCAGACCTGCATGCCAGTCGTGCGCATGCACCACATCCGGGCGCCAGAATGGATCAAGCCCGCAGGCCATTTCACATCCCACCCAACCCAGCAACGCAAAACGCAGCACGTTATCGGTGTAGGCAAATAAGTTGGTGTCGTGATATGGGCTCCCCGGTCGGTCATACAAATGGGGTGCGTCAATCAGGTAGATACCGACACCATTGTAATGCCCGAACAACAGTGTGATCCGTCCTGCGAAGGTGTCGCGTCGGGTCACCACCTGTGCATCGGTGATCCCCCGACGAATGTCAGGAAATGCAGGAAGCAATACGCGGGCATCCACGCCATCCGCAATCTGTGCTGCTGGCAATGCGCCAATCACATCCGCCAGTCCCCCGGTTTTCAACAGGGGGAACATCTCTGAACATACATGTAAAACCTGCATTATCGCTCCTGATTGACCTGCAATTTGCGCAGCATCTCACGCGTGACCAGCACAATGCCTTCCTCTGAACGGTAGAAACGACGTGCATCCTCTTCCGCGTTTTCACCAATCACCATGCCTTCAGGGATCACACAAGCGCGATCGATGATGCAACGGCGCAAACGGCAGGAACGTCCGACCCAAACTTCTGGCAACAAGACTGCCGAATCAATGTTACAGAATGAATTCACCCTCACCCGCGGGAACAGAACCGACTGCACCACCACCGAACCGGAAATAATACAACCGCCGGAAACCAGCGAGTTGAGCGTCATCCCGTGGCTACCGGAACGGTCTTGCACAAATTTCGCCGGCGGCAACGGCTCCATGTGCGTACGGATGGGCCATTCCTGGTCGTACATATCAAGCTCTGGCGTGACAGAAGCCAGATCGAGGTTGGCTTTCCAGTACGCTTCCAGAGTTCCGACATCACGCCAGTATGGTTCGGCATCAGCGTCTGACTGCACGCAGGACAATGGGAATGGATGTGCATACGCCAGGCCAGCTTCGGTCACTTTCGGAATAATATCTTTGCCGAAGTCGTGGCTTGAGGCGTCATTCTCATCATCTTCCGCCAGCAATTCATAGAGGTAATCGGCATCAAAAACATAGATGCCCATACTGGCGAGGGACTTGGTCGGATCGTTTGGCATCGCCGGCGGGTTCGCCGGTTTTTCCACGAACTCGATAATTTTGTCGCTCTCATCAACAGCCATCACGCCAAACGCGCTGGCTTCTTCAATAGGCACCGGCATACATGCCACGGTGCAACGCGCCCCTTTCTCAACATGGTCTATCAGCATGCGAGAGTAATCTTGCTTATAGATATGATCGCCCGCGAGGATCACCACATATTCCGCTTTATAGCGTCGAATGATGTCCAGGTTTTGGGTGACGGCATCAGCCGTGCCGCGATACCAGTTTTCGCCCTGCATCCTTTGCTGGGCGGGCAGCAAGTCAACAAACTCATTCATTTCTTCACTGAAGAATGACCAGCCACGTTGAATATGCTGCACCAGGGTATGGGACTGATACTGCGTGATGACGCCAATACGGCGGATCCCGGAGTTAATGCAATTGGATAAAGCAAAATCGATAATGCGGAACTTTCCGCCGAAGTGAACGGCAGGCTTGGCGCGTTTGTTGGTTAAGTCTTTCAGACGTGTACCACGGCCACCGGCCAGGATCAGGGCAACAGACTTCAATGGCAGCTGGCGCGCCAACATTAAACGATCGTTTTTCTCTAAACTCACCATGACTAACTCCTTTTTTATCATCTTTGGAACACACACAGTCCGTGCGCAGGTCCCTGCCAGACCGCCGTAATCACTGGATTATCCTCTCCAGCAAATGGGGGAATAGCGTGCCATTCCCCTTCAGGTAAAACGATATCTGTTACCTCAAGCGTGGCGTTTATCGCGATCAGAAAACGGTCCGACAGCAAGATTTGCATCTGTTTCGGTCCGTTTTGCCACTCATCCGCACTCAAGGGTTGTGCGTACTGATTAAGCCACTGAACATTGCCGTCGTTCTCTTCCCACCAGCTGTCCCTGGTTAACGCAGGGATTGTCTGGCGCAGATGAATCAACGCGGCAGTGAACAGGGTTAACCCACTGTTCGCCTGCTGCCAGTCAAGCCAGGTTAAGACATTATCCTGACAGTAAGCGTTGTTGTTGCCATGCTGGCTGTGACCATGCTCATCGCCCGCAAACAACATCGGCGTGCCCTGAGAGAGCAACAACGTCGTCAACAGGGCATGAATGCTGTCGCGCCGCCGCTCAATCAGATCTAACGTACCGCCTAATCCTTCTTTACCATGATTGTTACTATAATTATTGTTGGTGCCGTCGCGATTTTCCTCACCGTTTGCCTCATTGTGTTTCTGATTGAAACAAACACAGTCTCTGAGCGTAAATCCATCATGCGCAGTAACCAGATTTACTGTTGCGCTGGGTTTACGGCCATTGCGTTTAAACACATCGCTGGAGGCGGCAAAACGCTGTGCAAAATCGCCAGGCGATAAATTGCGTTGCAACCAAAAACGCCGGGCGGCGTCGCGGAAATGATCGTTCCACTCGGCAAACGGCGGCGGGAAATTACCGACCTGATATCCCCCTTCACCGATATCCCACGGCTCAGCAATAAGCTTGATATTTGAGAGCAACGGACAACTTTTGATGGCGCTAAACAGAGGCGCATCCTGACGAAACTCAGGTGTACGCCCCATGACGGAGGCCAGGTCAAAACGAAAACCATCGATATGGAACGTCTCAACCCAGTAACGCAAGCACTCGCACGCATACTCCACCACGCCAGGATGGCTTAAATTGAGCGTATTCCCACAGCCGGTCCAGTTGTGGTAATCACCATCCTCCTTAATCCAATAATAGCTACGGTTGTCGATTCCGCGCAGGGAGAAGAACGGACCGTCGAGATCCAGTTCCGCACTATGGTTAAGAACAATGTCGAGAATGACTTCAATTCCGGCCTTATGCAGCGCTTTTACCGCGTCGCGAAACTCATCAAGCGCAGTGTCCGGGGAGCAGGCATATGCCGGATGAAGCGCAAACATGGCCATTGGGTTATAACCCCAATAGTTCGACAGCCCCAGCCGTTGTAAACGCGGTTCACTGGCGAAATGCACCACCGGTAACAACTCCAGGGCGGTTATCCCCAACTGTTTGAAATAGGCCACCATCACCGGGTGACCGAGCGCCTTGTAGGTGCCGCGTATCTCCTCCGGGATATCCGGATGCAGATACGTCAGCCCCTTCACATGCGCTTCATAGATCACCGAATTGCCCCACGGCGTACGCGGCGGGGCATCATCTTCCCAGTCATAATGGTCGGCCACCACCACGCATTTTGGCGCGAAGGCGGCGCTGTCACGGCGATCCGGCGCGTCATATCCGCCATGTAGCTCCGGATGATCTTTCAGTTCGCCTTCCACCCGACGGGCATAAGGGTCAATCAGCAATTTTGCCGGATTGAAAAGCAACCCTTGCTCAGGTTTCCATGGACCGTATACACGATAGCCGTAACGCAGACCGGGTCTGGCATGGGCCAGATAACCGTGCCAGACATCGCCACTCCGCCCCGGTAGCTCATAGCGCTGCTCGCCCCCCTGCGCATCGAAAACGCACAGTTCTACGCGCGCGGCATGTGCTGAAAAGAGCGTAAAGTTAACGCCACGACCATCGTAAGTTGCGCCATGCGGCGTGGCATTGCCGATGGCCAGTGGGCTCATTCCCCCTCCCGCATCAGCCAGATGGTGGCTAACGGCGGCAACGTGAGACTCAGCGAGTACTGGCGACCATGACTGGCTATTTCATCGCTATGTACTGCGCCGCCATTACCGGTATTACTGCCGTGATAGTGCATGGAGTCGGTATTGACTATCTCACGCCATTTCCCCGGCTGGTTAATGCCGAAGCGATAGCCCGGACGTGGAACCGGTGTAAAGTTGCTGGCGACAATAATTTCGTTGCCCGCTTTGTCCCGACGGACAAAAATCAACACCGAACGTTCGTTGTCGTCCACCACCAGCCATTCGAATCCATACCCGTCAAAATCGAGTTCATGCAGCGCTTTATGGTGACGGTAAGTGTGGTTCAAATCGCGAACCAGGCGTTGGACACCGTGATGCCAGTTGTCACCACCTTCCAGCAGATGCCAGTCAAGGCTGGCGTCGTGATTCCATTCGCGTCCCTGAGCAAATTCGTTGCCCATAAACAGTAACTTTTTACCGGGGAAGGCCCACATCCAGCCGTAATAAGCACGCAGGTTGGCAAATTTCTGCCAGGCATCGCCAGGCATGCGATCCAGAATGGATTTTTTGCCGTGGACCACTTCGTCATGTGACAGCGGCAGAACAAAGTTTTCGGTGTAGTTGTACAGCATGCCGAACGTCAGCTTATCGTGATGATACTGACGATGAACCGGATCCAGCTTCATATAGTCCAGGGTGTCGTGCATCCAGCCGAGGTTCCATTTGTACCAGAAGCCCAGCCCCCCCATGTCCTGCGGGCGAGAAACCCCTGCAAAATCCGTAGACTCTTCCGCCATACTGACCGCGCCGGGCACTTGTTCGCCAAGAATACGGTTGGTGTTACGTAAAAATTCGATCGCTTCGAGGTTCTCACGGCCGCCATATTCGTTGGGGATCCACTCCCCCTCTCTACGGCTGTAGTCGCGATAAATCATCGACGCGACGGCGTCTACACGCAGGGCATCAATCCCGAAACGTTCAATCCAGTACAGGGCGTTGCCAACCAGAAAGTTACTGACTTCGCGGCGACCATAGTTGTAGATCAGGGTGTTCCAGTCCTGATGATAGCCTTCGCGCGGATCGCTGTGCTCATACAAACTTGTGCCGTCAAACTCGGCAAGGCCAAAGTCGTCTGACGGAAAATGTCCCGGCACCCAGTCGAGGATGACGTTCAGACCCGCCTGATGCGCGGCATTCACAAAATAGCGGAAGTCGTCACGCGTACCAAAACGACGCGTCGGCGCATACAGACCGGTTGGCTGGTAGCCCCAACTGCCGTCAAAAGGGTGCTCGTTAACAGGCAACAGTTCGATGTGCGTAAAGCCCATCCACTTCACGTAAGGAATCAACTGATCCGCCAGTTCACGATAACTGAGCCAGAAATTATTGTCGGTATGACGACGCCAGGAGCCGAGATGTACCTCATAAATGGAGATGGGCGCGTCGAACTGGTTGGCCTTTTTGCGCGCCTCGCTCTGGACGACTTTTTCCGGCAAACCACAAATGAGCGACGCCGTTTCCGGGCGCATTTGCGCCTCAAACGCATAGGGGTCGGCTTTAACGCGCAGACGGCCCTGCGCGTCGATCATTTCGTATTTATACAGTTGACCATTTTGCGCGCCGGGGATGAACAGTTCCCAGATCCCACTCTCTTTGCGCAGGCGCATCGGGTGGCGACGTCCATCCCAATAGTTGAACTGCCCTACCACCGAAACACGTCGGGCGTTAGGCGCCCAGACAGAGAAACGCGTACCGGTAACTCCGTCCATCGTATCCGCATGCGCCCCCAACGTTTCATACGGGCGCAGATGGGTGCCTTCAGATAATAACCAGGCATCCATTTCTTGTAGCAGAGGGCCAAAACGATAGGGATCATCGATCAGATTCTGTTGCCCATGCCAGACAACAGCGAGTTGATAGCGGAAGACATTCTTACGCCGGGGCATTACGCCGCAAAAAAAACCGCGTGAGTCGAGGCATTCCAGCTTGCCGACTTTACGCCCGGTTTTAGGTTCGATCACCCACACTTCGGTGGCGTCAGGTAATAAGGCCCGGACTTCAAGTCCAGCGTCAGTTTGATGCATACCGAGTACGGAAAAAGGATCCGCAAAGTGGCCTGCAATAAGCGCATTAATCACGTCTCTATCGATACGAACGGACATGGTTGTCATCCTGTTTTATGGTATCGCCCCTTCCAACTGATCTTCGACATCAGGTAGCGACACTTCTTTGACCTGAACGGCATAGCACAATGTGCATCCTTTCTACGCCGTCCCACCTCCAGGCAAGGTCTAAATACATCACTGTATTTAGCCACCCTTAAAGAATAGCCAATGCTCTATTTAACTCCTGATAAATAATGAAACATCGCGTTTACTCCTGTATTACGCAAAAAAGGGGTGACTCAGCACCCCTGAGTATTTAACAAACGGTTATGCCAACTGACGCAACATTCTGCGCAGCGGTTCTGCTGCACCCCATAACAGTTGATCGCCAACGGTAAAGGCTGACAGGAACTCTGGCCCCATGTTCAGCTTACGCAGACGACCCACTGGCGTGGTCAGCGTGCCGGTCACGGCCGCTGGGGTTAACTCACGCATTGTGATTTCACGATCGTTTGGCACCACTTTCGCCCACGGATTGTGAGCCGCCAGCAGTTCTTCCACGGTCGGAATAGATACATCTTTTTTCAGTTTAATGGTGAAGGCCTGGCTGTGGCAGCGCAGCGCGCCTACACGCACACACAGACCATCTACCGGGATCACAGAAGAGGTGTTGAGAATTTTGTTGGTCTCTGCCTGGCCCTTCCACTCTTCGCGGCTCTGACCGTTATCAAGCTGTTTGTCGATCCACGGAATCAAACTCCCCGCCAACGGCACGCCAAAGTTATCAACCGGCAAATTACCGCTACGGCTCAGGGCTGTGACTTTGCGTTCGATGTCGAGAATAGCTGAAGAAGGGGTTGCCAGTTCATCGGCGACATGGCCATACAGATGACCCATCTGGTTCAGCAGTTCGCGCATATGACGTGCGCCGCCACCGGAAGCCGCCTGGTAGGTGGCCACAGAAACCCAGTCAACCAGATCGTTGGCGAACAGGCCGCCCAGCGACATGAGCATCAGACTCACGGTGCAGTTGCCGCCGACGAAGGTCTTGATGCCTTTGTTTAAACCGTCGGTGATGACATCCTGGTTAACCGGATCGAGAATGATGATGGCGTCATCTTTCATACGCAGCGAAGAAGCCGCATCAATCCAGTAACCCTGCCAGCCGCTTTCACGAAGCTTTGGATAGATTTCGTTGGTATAATCGCCGCCCTGACAGGTCACAATGATATCGAGCGCCTTCAGCGCATCCAGATCAAAGGCGTCCTGAAGTGTGCCAGTCGTGGTACCACTGAACGTCGGTGCCGCCTGCCCAAGTTGGGAAGTCGAAAAGAAAACAGGGCGAATGGCGTCGAAGTCGCGCTCTTCAACCATGCGTTGCATGAGTACAGAGCCGACCATACCGCGCCAGCCGATAAAACCAACATTTTTCATAGCGTTTTTTCCTGCAGAGATGTGTGCTGTGTATGTGTGCCAGTATCCTGTGGCACATCTCCTTCACCATACAAAAAGCAGCCAAAGTCGCAAGTGAAATTAATCAATGATAGCGAAGCCATCAGAAATGCGACTTATCCCGCTTTTCACAAGAGCAGAAAGTCCGCATTGATTATCTGGGAATTTGACTTATGAATGAAATCATTTCAGCGGCAGTTTTATTGATCTTAATTATGGATCCGTTAGGAAATCTGCCCATTTTCATGTCCGTATTGAAACATACCGAACCTAAACGCCGACGCGCGATTATGGTTCGCGAGCTGTTCATCGCTCTTTTGGTGATGTTTATATTCCTGTTCGCGGGCGAGAAAATTCTGGCATTTCTTAATCTGCGTGCTGAAACCGTGTCGATCTCCGGCGGCATCATTCTGTTTCTGATCGCTATCAAGATGATTTTCCCCAGTGCGTCGGGCAACAGCACCGGGCTTCCTGCAGGTGAAGAACCTTTCATCGTGCCACTGGCCATTCCGCTGGTGGCAGGCCCGACAATCCTTGCATCGTTGATGCTGTTATCGCATCAATACCCAAACCAGATGGGACATCTGGTGATTGCGCTGCTGATCGCCTGGGGCGGGACGTTTGTGATTTTGCTGCAATCGTCGCTGTTTTTACGCCTGTTGGGCGAGAAAGGCGTTAACGCGCTGGAGCGTCTGATGGGGCTGATTCTGGTGATGATGGCGACCCAGATGTTCCTGGATGGTGTGCGGATGTGGATGAAGGGGTGATGCTCTCACTTTACGCCGGGTGGCGCTCCCGCTTACCCGGCCTACGGTCTGAAAATGCGCCCGTTTGTAGGCCCGGTAAGCGCAAGCGCCACCGGGCAACGGTCTGAATATGTGCCCGTTTGTAGACCCGGTTTGCGTAAGCGCCACCGGGCAACGGTCTGAATATGTGCCCGTTTGTAGGCCCGGTAAGCGTAGCGCCACCGGGCAACGGTCTGAATATGTGCCCGTTTGTAGGCCCGGTAAGCGTAGCACCACCGGGCAACGGTCTGAATATGTGCCCGTTTGTAGGCCCGGTAAGCGTAGCGCCACCGGGCAACGGTCTGAATATGTGCCCGTTTGTAGGCCCGGTAAGCGTAAGCGCCACCGGGCAACGGTCTGAATATGTGCCCGTTTGTAGGCCCGGTAAGCGTAGCGCCACCAGGCAACGGTCTGAATATGTGCCCGTTTGTAGGCCCGGTAAGCGTAGCGCCACCGGGCAACGGTCTGAATATGTGCCCGTTTGTAGGCCCGGTAAGCGTAGCGCCACCGGGCAACGGTCTGAATATGTGCCCGTTCGTAGGCCCGGTAAGCGTAAGCGCCACCGGGCAACGGTCTGAATATGTGCCCGTTTGTAGGCCCGGTAAGCGTAGCGCCACCGGGCAACGGTCTGAATAT
The DNA here is from genome assembly GCF_010231475.1 of Citrobacter sp. NCU1. Taxonomy (GTDB): domain Bacteria; phylum Pseudomonadota; class Gammaproteobacteria; order Enterobacterales; family Enterobacteriaceae; genus Citrobacter_D. The sequence goes on from NZ_NRDO01000032.1 coordinate 12,787, forward strand.
GTGCCCGTTTGTAGGCCCGGTAAGCATAGCACCACCGGGCAACGGTCTGAATATGTGCCCGTTTGTAGGCCCGGTAAGCGTAGCGCCACCGGGCAACGGTCTGAATATGTGCCCGTTTGTAGGCCCGGTAAGCGCAAGCGCCACCGGGCAACGGTCTGAATATGTGCCCGTTTGTAGGCCCGGTAAGCGTAAGCGCCACCGGGCAATGCAATCAGCTCAGAAGCTGGAATGCAATCATACCGACAAGCGCGCCAACGGTGCCGAGGATGGTTTCCATCATCGTCCAAGTCTTCAGCGTTTGCGCTTCCGTCGCCCCGGTAAACTTACCGAACAACCAGAAACCCGCGTCATTCACATGGCTGACCACGATAGAACCGCCTGCGATACAAATAGACAGCGCCGCCATCTGCGCACCGGAGAAGTTCAGTTGTTCAATCACCGGCATCACCAGACCGACCGCCGTTAAACAGGCGACGGTAGCGGAACCCTGAATGATACGTACCGCTGCCGCCAGTACAAAGCAGGTTATGGCAATCGGTAAGCCCATACCGGTCAACGCTTCGCCCAAAGCTGGACCGACGCCAGAATCGACCAGCACCTGCTTGAACACGCCGCCTGCACCAATCACCAGCAGAATAATCCCCGCCGGTTGCAGCGCATGACCACAAATTTCCATCACTTTGTCTTTCGGCATGCCCTGACGCATTGCCAGGCCGTAAATCGCCACCAGACACGCCACCAGAATCGCGGTGAACGGATGACCAATAAATTCAAACCATTGGTAAGCATCAGAACCTTCCGGCACAAAGCGTGCAGCGATGGTTTTCAACCCGACCAGTACCAGCGGTAGCAGGATCAGCGACAGACTAAACCCGAAGGAAGGCATTTTGCCTTCGCCCAAATGCGGTTCGGTAATATCGTCAGGAATAGTCAGTTCGACATAACGGCTGATGAAATTGCCCCACAGCGGCCCGGCGATAATCATGCCAGGGATTGCCGCGCACAGACCAATCAGGATCATCCAGCCGAAATCGGCGTGCATCTGGGAGGCCAGCAGCATCGGCGCAGGCCCCGGCAGCAGAAACGCCGCCGCGGCAGCAACGCCGGCAAACAGCGGGATCACCAGCTTCACGAGGTTGGTGCCAGTGTGACGCGCCATAGAAAACGCGACGCTAATCAGCAGAACAATCGCCACCTCAAAGAATAACGGCAGCGCGCAAATCAGACCTGCCAGACCAATCGCATAATGCGCCCGGCTGTGGCCGAAAGATTTGAGCATTTTGACGGCAATCTGATCGACCGCCCCTGTTTCATGCAAAATCTTGCCGAACATGGCTCCCAGAGCGACCACAATCGCCAGGAAGCCCAGGGTTCCCCCCATGCCCTTCTCCATCGTCGCTGCGATTTTGTCGAGCGGCATACCGGAAAAGAGACCTGCACCAATAGACACCACCATCAAAGCAACGAAGGCGTGCATACGCGCCTTCATCACTAAAAACAACAGCAGTAAAACAGACCCTACTGCTGTTAAAACTAACGTTAATGTACTCAAAACTTACTGCCTTTTATTAATGGCCTCGATGGTGCTTGCGACAACACCGTCCAGCGGCTGATCGATATCCACCACCAGAACATCGTTCTCATCAGCGCCCGGTTCTTCCAGCGTTTCAAACTGGGTCACCAGCATCTGGGTTTTGAAGAAGTGGCCTTTACGCGCCTTCAGGCGGTTTTCGATCACCTCAAAGTCCCCTTTCAAATAGATGAAAGAGAGGTTCGGGTTACCATCACGCAGCAGGTCCCGATAATGTTTTTTCAAAGCGGAACACACGATCAGCGAAACCTTGTTGGTACGCTGCATCGCGAACGCGGCATCATTCAGCGACTGTAACCACGGTTTGCGGTCTTCGTCATTCAGCGGCTCGCCGGAAGCCATTTTCGTGATGTTGCAGCGCGGATGGAGAAAATCGCCATCAAGAAACGCGGCATGCAGTCGATGCGCCACTTCGCTGGCAACAGCGGATTTGCCACTGCCTGATACGCCCATCAGAACGTAAACGTGGTGATCATGGTTAGTCGTGCTCAAAGCGGTGCCCCCACAGTACAAGGTTCAGAGAATTGTTACGGGTAACTGTTATCGGTAACATTGTCCGGCCGGACAAATAGAGAAGCAATATCCATTCGTGCCAGAAGTGAATAAGTGTGAGCTACTTCAAACTTGTTGAGTTAAATAGATCCACCCGGTGACAAGGTGAAACCTAAATCTAACATTTTAGGTGTCACCGTTTCTCCACGGATACGCGCCAGCAGGCGTTCTGCGCCGATGCTACCCATCCGCTCACGCGGCGTGAGCACACTGGCGAGACGGGGTTCCATGACCTGACCGATATCATGCCCGTGGAAACCGGCAATCGCTATATCATCAGGAATTTTGAGCCCTAAACGCTGGCACTCAAACGCCGCACCGACAGCCAGGTCATCGTTGGTACAGAACACGCCATCCAGTTGCGGATATTCGCGCCGCGCCTGACGGATAAGCTCAATACCGGCAGAGTAAGAAGAAGACTGTTCCACCATCACGCTGTAAGGCACCAGACCGGCATCCAGCATCGCCTGTTCGTAGCCCTTCTGTTTGATGATAGTACGTTCGTCGAGACGCGCCCCCAGATAGGCGATATGGCGATGACCCCGCGCAATAATCGCGGCGGTCATCTGACGCCCGGCTTCAAAGTTGTCAAAACCCACGGCAATGTCGAGGCACGGAGACTGACTGTCCATCAGTTCCACAACCGGGATCCCCGCCACTTCAATCATCTTCAGGGTGCGCGGCGTGTGGGAACGTTCAGTGAGGATCAGGCCATCAATATTCCATGACAACATCGATTCCAGCCGTTCCTGTTCCATTTCTGGTTTATAGCCGTAGTGCGCCAGCATGGTCTGATATCCGTGGGCATCAGTCACGCTTTCAATTCCACGTAATACTTCGGCAAAAACCTGGTTGGTAAGAGAGGGTAACAGCACGCCAATCGCACGACTGGTGGCATTGGAAAGGATATCAGGAGCACGATTGGGAATATAACCCAGTTCATCAAGTGCAGCGGCAATTTTGCCGCGCAGCGCAACAGAGACTTGCTCCGGATTACGCAAAAAACGGCTGACCGTCATTTTAGTCACGCCAACGCGGTCAGCCACATCCTGAAGTACGGGTCTTTTCTTTTTCATCGTCCTGAAAGATATAAAGGGGATTATCCCCGCAGTTTATCACGGACGTGCGAAATTAATGACAAACGATGAAAGGCCGGATGACAACGCTCACACGTTTTATCCGGCCTGAGGAAGGTAACGGTACTGATTTAAACGGACGGCAGATCGAACAACAATATTTCGCTGTCGATATCGGCATGGATGGAGATCGCCTGCTCATCCCAAATCGCCAGGCCATCGCTGGTCGACGCTTTCGTGCCGTTAATGGTGACATTGCCTTTTACCACCTGGATCCAGACGCGGCGCTCAGCGGCGATCTGATGCACTGACTGCTCGTCTTTCAGCAACGCCCAGCGATACAACTCCATATCCTGATTCACCTTCAGCGAACCGTCGTGCGCATCCGGTGACAGCACCAGTTGTTTGCCCTGGACCGCGTCAAAACGACGCTGCTCGTAACGCGGCGTAATCCCGTTTTCCTGTGGCATGATCCAGATCTGGTACAAACGCAGACGCTCAGTGTCGCTCGGGTTGTATTCAGAGTGACGGATCCCCGTCCCGGCGCTCATTATCTGAAACTCGCCCGCCGGAACCTGCTCTTTGTTGCCCATACTGTCCTGATGCTCAACCGCGCCTTCCAGAACGTACGTCAGGATTTCCATGTCTTTATGGGGGTGGGTCCCAAAGCCCTGACCGGCTTCAATCACGTCATCGTTAATGACACGCAGCGCCGAGAATCCCATAAAGTTCGCGTCGTAATAGTTGGCAAATGAGAAAGTATGCCAGGAATCCAGCCAACCATGATTTGCGTGGCCACGGTCGTTTGCTTTACGTAAGTAGATCATTGTATTCACCCCCAGATGTTTTCGATGGACTCAGTGTGGACCCAATCCTTCTGCGATCATAGAGGGTGAAAATTGACTCCTCTGTTCAAAAATTATGAACAAACACAGAGGAGCCGATTTTACTTATCTGCTGAGGGTAATTGTCGCTGGAGAAGCCTGCTCAAATGCGCGCTCAAGGATTTCCAGGTTGGTGAGAACTTCAGATTCCTTGACGTAGTTTGGTTTGCCGGTGGTTAACGTCTCATACAACGCATCATAAACGCGCCCGTAGTCACCGAACTCAGGCGTCATCTCTTCTTTGACGGTGACGCCGTCTTCGTTCACATACTCCAGTTGCCCCACGGAATCGTCAGCCGCAAATCCAGGCTCGCCGGGCATAATATTCGCCTTCAGGCTGGTCTCCTGCTGGTCAATACCGTATTTCACAAAGGATCCCTTCGTCCCGTGAACGATGAACTTCGGATAGTCAATTTTCACCAGATGACTGGTTTTGACGATGGCTTTGAGGTTGCCGTAAAAAAGCTGCGCTTCAAAGGTGTCATCCGGGTTAGCACTGTTACGCACGCAACGGATGTCGTAGGCCACATGATCCGGTCGGCCAAACAGCGAGATGATTTGGTCCAGGGTATGTACACCAAGACCGTAAAAAGCGCCATCCTGCGGTAAACCTGGTTTGGTTTCCGCCACCGGGCGATAGTAGTCAAAGTGACTTTCGACTTCCACGATGTCACCCAACTTACCGCTTTCGATCGCTTTTTTGGCGGTCAGGAAACAGGAATCAAAGCGACGATTCTGGTACGGCGTAACAGTCAGCCCTTTGCTTTTCGCCAGTTCAAACAGCACTTTCGCTTGCGCCAGCGTCGGAGTAAACGGTTTTTCAACCAGCACGTTTTTCCCGGCTTCCAGCGCGCGCCTGGCATAATCGAAGTGGCTGTCAGCGTGGGTACATACGATAACCAGCGTCACCTGCGGATCGTTGAACACATCGTCGAGATCACTGGTGAAATGGATGTGAGAATACTGCGGATGCTGTTCCTCCGGCTTCGCGCTGCGGCGATAGATATGCGCAACGTGCCAGCTGTCTTTACGATTGAGGACATACGGAAGGTGGTAGCGAGTGGTACTTTTACCGAACCCGATGAATGCGCAGTGTAAGGTCATGAAAGCGTCCTTTTGAAGGTGATTGCGTACACCATAGCGCAAAGCGGAAACGGACAAAACATTGAACGTTGTAGGCCGGATAAGCGCCAGCAACAGCCGTGCAGCGCCGGATGGCAGCGTTGCCTTATCCAGCCTACAAAACACAGATGCCCACACACCACTTTCACAAATGCCCGCGCACCAGCCGTCGGCGGCGCAGCGAGTTTGTTCACGGCAAGCGCGCAGGGCCCGGAGCGTACTTAATGTACGTGAGGAGCACGAGCACTTCCCGTGAACGAAATAGCAAGTAAGCCAGGCTGGAACAAGACAAAAAAAAGCCAGCGATACGCTGGCTAAAATAATACTGGAAGCAATGTGAGCAATGTCGTGCTTTCAGGTTTTCCGCATGGGTTCCCCTGAACGCATGGCAATAATAATCATTATCATTCGCACTTGTCCAATACTTTTTGCAAAAAAAGACGGTTGACTCAAATTTCAAAGTCAATGATGTTAAAAAGGACATATACCCCACAGAGGACGAAGGAATGAGTGACATTGTGGTACGCCATGCAGAACCGAAAGATTACGACGCTATCCGTCAAATCCATGCCCAGCCACAGGTGTATCACAACACGCTACAGGTTCCTCATCCTTCCGTAGAGATGTGGCAGGATCGGCTAACCGATCGACCCGGTATCAAGCAACTGGTTGCCTGTATTGATGATTGTGTAGCGGGGCATCTCACTATTGAGGTCGCCCAGCGCCCACGCCGTAGCCATGTTGCCGATTTTGGCATTTGCGTCGGCGCGCAGTGGCAAAATCGCGGCGTCGCCAGCGCGCTGATCCGTACCATGATCGACATGTGCGACAACTGGTTGCGCGTCGACCGTATTGAATTAACGGTGTTTGTCGATAATGAGCCTGCTGTCGCAGTCTACAAGAAATACGGTTTTGAGATTGAAGGTACCGGTAAGAAATATGGCCTGCGCAATGGCGCGTATATCGACGCGTATTTTATGGCGCGGGTGAAATGATTTTTTGGCGAGTCATATTGACCTATTTTATTTATTGAAAGGATGCATCGTGAAAAAATATTTTTCACTGATTCTGCTGGCAATGATTTCCCCCAGCTACGCCACAACCGTACAAAATCTGGATTCCGTACCCAACGCAATTCACCATCCGGAAGGCAAGCAGATCTTCGCCGAACAAATGATGGGGGCGACCCCAACCAAAGGGTTTGGCGAACTTCCGCAGGGATTAGATAAGAACCGGTGGATTGCCTGGGTTGCACCAAATGAAGATCCCAAAAATCTGATCCTGACCGGTGCCAAACCCTGGGGTAAAGACGGGAAATATATCGGTATTGCCTGTTTTGCCGATAATCCAGCGGATGCCAAACAAGCAAAACAATACACGGGTAACGATTGCCCGGAAAATAACAACAGCAGACGCGTCAACAAACTATATCTCGGCATTTTTTCCTGGCAGAACCAACAATTGCAGCCGATCGCACGTTCGGAAAAACCGCTGGATCAACTTTCTGCATGGAATAAAAACGCCGAAAAAGAGAGCAATGATGAGACAGTCAGACCGCTGGCGTATTATACAAAACTGGATCTGGCACCCTATCGGATAACACCAGATACTCTCGCGTTCGGGGTTCGAGGCGGGTACTCAAATGCGTATTCCGGCGGTGGCGCATTTTATGAAATTCTGGAACTCTACATGATTAAAGGCAATAAGATAATCAACGTGTTTTCCGACCTTGTTTATCAATATGAGGATATCGCCGGAGACTGGAATCAAGACGGCACGCGACAGCACGACATCAGCGAAAGTAAATACATCCTGAAACTGCGCTCAGCAAAGACCAACGGGTTTTATGATTTAGAGCGCGTTAATCTGCAGGATAAAAGCAGTCACATATTTCGTTGGTCCGAATCACTGCAACAGTATGTCCCATAACCTACAGATAAGGCCTGAAGTGTTTAACACGTTGCAGGCCACTGACAGGGGTTAATCAATACCCACAAACGCGCCATTAATAACCCTCCCTTATTAAATATATAAATACCTACTCCGCGCCTTATTCATAATCAGATTTTACTCAAGAAAATACACGTAAAGTGAAACATTTTATTTTTCCTCTATACGAACACCATCATAAAGCGCAAATAAAAGATAAAGAATATTAGTCACCGTTATTTTACGACAGCACGTAATAAGAGGATAAGGATATCATGAGTGATATCGTCTACCTGACGGTTTCAGGAGAGCAACAGGGCGCTATTTCTGCCGGGTGTGGAACTGTTGCCTCTGTCGGCAACCGTTGGCAAATTGGGCATGAAGATGAAATATTCACTTTTTCGCTCTCTAATAGCATAACCAGTACTGGTGAAGGCCCTCAACTGCAGGGACTGCATTTCTGTAAACTGATTGATAAAAGCACACCGCTACTGAGTAATTCCATTAACAATAACGAGCAGTTATATATGGAGTTTTATTTTTCCCGAATCAATAAATTTGGCAGATGGGAGAAGTATTATTACATCCAAATTCGTGGCGCATTCTTATCAGGCATTCAGCGGAGATTCAGCGAAAACAATCTTGATACAGAAACAATAACCATCAGCTATGAATATATTCTCTGCAAACATCTTATTGCCAACACTGAGTTCAGCTACCTGGCGTTGCCCGAGAACTACAACCGCCTGTTTATCCCCCGCCCCAAAACGCCCTCAACTAACGGCTTCAAAACGATAAACAGCAAAGCGGCTGGCAGACTGCTCGCCGCTGGCGGCGTTTATAACGGAAATATCGACGGGTTCAGGGAAACGGCGGAGAAACTGGGAGGGGAGGCTCCAGCGGGTTACGATCAAGTTATGGATAACAAAGGTCTACTCATTGCTGGCGCTTCAATAGCGGCTGGATTAACAATGGGAAGAATGAGGTTCCCTGAACCAGAAGAACTGGAACAGTTTGGGGCGAAAGGAACTTATACATCAAGGCCATTTGATCCAGATAAAGCAGGAGGCCCAGTTGAACATCTTACAACTGAAGGCGTAAATATTACCCATGAAGGAATTGCAATTGTAGAAAAACATATATCTCGCTTCGATCCAGATCCAGGTAATAAATTTATGGTTAGCCGTTTAAAAAAGATAGCGAACGGTGACTTGTTACCAGAGCAAGTTGATTTAAACTATTACACTCATGAATGCCGAGAGTATCAACGTTATTGCAATTTAGGTTGGGAAACTGGCAGGCCAAGCGATAACCAAGAGGCTTATGATCTGTGGAATAACACGCATACATCAACACTCGAAGATTATAGAATAACTGGTAACGACCTTTATCACCCGGACGCACCATCATGGTAAATGAAACTGAACTTAATATCTTGAAACTATTAGCTTCCAGAGATGACGTAAATTGGACCTGGTATAATCTTGATCGTGCAATGACCAGCAGGAGAATGGATGGAGTTGGTAACGTAGTCAGACTCATAAATAACCTATCCAAAGCGGGTTTAGTCGATATAGTCGCAAGAACACCCTCAGGAATGGATTATTACCGCGTATCCACCCAAGGTCATAAGTTGCTAATCGAAATGGAACAACATCACCAGGACGATTCACTATAGTAAAAACTACTCGGCAAGCCCTCTTCCACCGAAGAGGGCCGTTCACCTTAGTATCCTGCCGTTAAATCATCGACTGAACGCGGGTCAGATGCGCCATACAGCGCGCCGTCCGGCCCCACCATAATGCTTTGCGTGCTGCCCATCGCCTCTTTCAGCGCGACTTTCTGCCCCTTTTGCTCCAGCAATTTGAGGGTATCCGGGCTGAACCCTTTCTCCACGCGCAACTCATCCGGTAACCACTGATGATGGAAACGCGGAGCGTTGGTTGCTTCAGCGACGTTCATCCCAAAATCGACACTGTTGACCACCATTTGCAGCACAGTCGTGATAATTCGGCTACCGCCAGGGCTACCGGTCACCAGCCAGGTTTTGCCCTCTTTCACCACGATAGTTGGTGACATAGACGACAGTGGGCGTTTCTTCGGCCCCACCGCATTGGCATCGCCGCCCACCAGACCGTAGACGTTTGGCACACCCGGTTTGGCAGAAAAGTCATCCATTTCGTTATTGAGCAAAATCCCACTGTTTCCGGCCACAATCCCGGTGCCAAACGTGGTGTTCAGGGTGTAGGTCACCGCCACGGCGTTACCGTCTTTATCCACCACCGAGAAGTGGGTGGTCTGGTTACTTTCGTAGGGCGCAAGTTTACCCGGTTTTATTTCGCTGGACGGTTTCGCTTTGTTGATATCTATTTGATCAGCAATGGATTTGGCATATGCCTTATTCGTCAATGCCTGCCACGGCACCTTCACAAAATCCGGGTCGCCGAGATATTCCGAGCGATCGGCATAGGCATGTTTCTCAGCTTCCGCCATCACCTGCATCGCGTCCGCGCTGCCGAACCCATATTTCTTCATATCGAAGTTTTCAAGGATATTCAGGATCTGCACGATATGAATACCGCCGGAGGACGGTGGCGGCATGGAGAAGACCTGATAGCCACGATAGTCGCCGCTGATCGGCGTGCGTTCCACTGCTTTATAGGCCGCCAGATCCTCTTTGGTCATCAACCCGCCATTCTTCTGCATCTCTTGTGCAATCTGGTCTGCTATCGCCCCTTTATAAAAGGCATCCGGCCCGTTTTCCGCAATCAGCGCCAGACTTTTCGCCAGATCTTTTTGCACCAGTTTGTCGCCCTTTTTCAGCGGCTCACCGTCTTTCCAGAAAATCGCTTTACTGTTTTCATGATTGGGGAGCACTTCGCTGCCGTAGGTTTTCAGATCGTCAGCCAGCGCATCGTTAACGACGAATCCTTCTTCCGCCAGTTTCATAGCCGGACGCACCACTTTGTTAAGCGGCATCGTGCCGTATTTCTCCAGCGCCAGCGAGAAGCCCGCGACAGTTCCCGGCGTCCCGGAAGCCAGATGCAAGGTTAGCGATTTTTTACTGTCGGGATTGCCCTGATCGTCGAGGAACATGTCACGCGTGGCGCCAGCCGGCGCCATTTCACGAAAATCGATCGCCGTGGTATTACCGTCTTTGGTGCGCAGCAGCATAAATCCACCACCGCCTAAATTTCCGGCCTGCGGGTGGGTGACTGCCAGCGCGTAACCCACCGCCACTGCGGCATCTACGGCATTACCGCCCTGCTTAAGAATATCGACCCCCACCTGGGTGGCCATCGCATCCACTGAGGCCACCATCCCCTGTTTTGCCCGCACGGGATGGAATACATCCTCTTCAATGCCGTATGACACCGGAGAGGGCGCTGGCGGCGCAGCAACAACACTAAAGCAGCTTCCTGACAGCAGAGCAGCAAGCGCCACCCGGCGAAAAAACGTCGGTTTCATCATTATGATTCTCCAGAAGTTCGGGGTCAGCCCCCACTAATCCTGGTGCATAACTCTGAAATAACCATCGTGACGGGTAAGAAAGAGGTAAACTTAAGAGATCCCCCCAGAGGAGGAAAGACGATGAAACGATTCTTTATTTTGGCGGCGCTACTGCCGTTTGCTGTCTTTGCGCAGCCCATCAACACCATGAATAACCCGAACCAGCAAGGGTATAAGATACCCAGCCAGCAACGCATGCAAACGCAAATGCAGTCGCAGCAAATCCAGCAGAAAGGGATGCTTAACCAGCAGTTGAAAACCCAGACTCAGCTGCAACAGCAGCATCTGCAAACGCAGATGAACAATAATACGCAACGGGTCCAGCAAGGTCAGGTACGCGAACAACCGTTACCGAATACCAACGGCGGCATGCTGAACAGCGGAACACGTCAGGATAGCGGTCAGCAGCATATGCTGCCGCCGCGTCAGAATGGCGATATGCTTAATCACTCGCAGCCGTGAAGTCCGGGCCAATAACGTCGATCGCATCGGTACAGATGCAGTTCACCCCCCAGCGCAGCAGTTGTGCAGCGCGCTGGGGTTTGTTGACGGTATAGACCAGAATCTTCAGCCCCGCCTCACGCAGGCTCTCGACACGCGCTTCATTCAGCAGATGATGGTTAAGATGAATGGAGACGCACCCCAGCCGCGTGGTCAATTCACGCCAGTCATCACGCCACTCATCCAGCAACAGTCCACGCGGCAGTTCCGGCGCAGCCTGCTGTGCGGCCTCCAGCGCATCAATCTCAAAAGAAGAGAGTAGCGGCGGCGTCATATCCGCCCACAGCTCTCGCGCCGCCAGCGCCACCACTTTGCCCGTCAATGGCCCGGTGCCGGTAGTGGGTTTGATTTCGATATTGACCATCATGCCGTATTTCCGACAACGCTCCGCCACCTGTGCGAGCAACGGCAACGGCTCGCCTTTGAATTCGCCGCTGAACCAGCCGCCCGCATCCACGCGCAAGAGATCCTGCCAGGTTAACTCACCCGCCACGCCCCAGCCGTTGCTGGTGCGCTCGAGATTGTCGTCATGCAGCAGGAAGATTTCGCCGTCTTTCGACAACTTAACGTCAAATTCGATCATGGTGTGCCCATAACGCGCCCCCACATCAATGGCTGCCAGGGTGTTTTCCGGGGCCAGTTTGCCGCCGCCACGATGGGCTGCAACATGAGGGTAAGGCCAGTTACTCATAGTCGTTGTCCTGTTTCACCATCAAAAAGATGCAAATGATTGTCCGGCAGATGGAGCCACAGCGAACTGCCTGCGGTTGGGCGCTCCTGATGCGCCAGGCGTACCACCAGCTTCTGCTCGCCCCAGCGACCGTGCGCAAGGTTATCCGCGCCCAGCATCTCCAGTGTCTCCACCACCAGCGGCACGCCGCCTTCTACCTGCGAGCTTAGCGCAATATGTTCCGGACGGATACCGAGGGTCATTTTACGCCCGGCGTGTTGGCGGGAGCCACCGTTAAGCGGCAGTGCGGGGCCGCCTTCCAGTTCAAAGTGAGTCCCTTCTCCATTGAGCCGCCCCTCCAGCAGATTCATCGCCGGGCTGCCGATAAAACTCGCCACAAACAGACTGGCGGGCTTTTCGTAAACTTCCACCGGCGTACCGATTTGCTCGGCGACACCGTTATTCATCACCATCACCCGCTGGGCGAGGGTCATCGCTTCCACCTGGTCATGGGTAACATACAGCGAGGTGGTTTTCAGGCGGCGGTGCAGTTGTTGCAGTTCAAGACGCATCTGCACGCGCAGTTTGGCATCGAGGTTAGAGAGCGGCTCATCGAACAAGAACACCGCCGGGTCGCGAACAATGGCGCGCCCCATCGCCACACGCTGGCGCTGGCCACCGGAAAGCTCGCGCGGGCGACGCTTAAGCAGACCGTCCAGTTCCAGAATTCGGGCGGCCTCTTTAACCCGTTCAGCAATCTGACCTTTGTCCATTCCGCGGATCTTCAGTCCCCACGCCATGTTCTCCTCCACGCTCATGTGTGGGTAGAGCGCGTAGTTCTGGAACACCATCGCAATACCGCGATCTTTCGGCTCCATTTCGGTGACACGCTGACCGTCGATCCAGATATCGCCGCTGGTCGCCCGCTCCAGTCCGGCGACCATCCGCAACAGCGTCGATTTCCCGCAGCCGGAAGGGCCAACCATCACGATAAATTCACCGTCTGCCACGTCCAGCGTCAGCGGTTTAATGACCTGGGTTTTGCCATCCCAGCTTTTGGTTACTGCCTGTAATGTTAATCCCGCCATCTTATTTCTCACTGTCCACTAAACCGCGTACGAAAGCACGCTGCATCACTAAAACAACCACCACTGGTGGGATAAGCGTTAACAACATCGCTGCCATTACATGGTTCCACTGGGTTGTGCCTTCACCGGTGGCGATCATCCCTTTAATGCCCGCTACGGCGGTGCCAAGATCAACATCGGTGATAATCAGCAACGGCCACAAATACTGGTTCCAGCCGTAAATAAAGGTGATCACAAACAGTGCCGCGAGGTTAGTTTTCGACAGCGGGAAGACAATGTCGCGAAAGAAGCGCATCGGTGAGGCACCGTCAATACGCGCCGCCTCCACCAATTCATCCGGCAACGTCATAAAGAACTGGCGGAACAGAAAGGTTGCGGTGGCGGAGGCCATCAGCGGCAGCGTCAAACCGGCATAGCTGTCGAGCATCTTCAGGTTGGCGATCACTTCCACCGTCGGGAAGATACGGACTTCAACCGGCAGCATCAGGGTGATAAAGATCATCCAGAAGAAGAGGTTACGCAGCGGAAAGCGAAACCAGACGATGGCGAACGCCGAGAGCATCGAGACCGTGATTTTGCCCACCGTGATGCTAAACGCCATTACAAAGCTGTTGAGCATCATCCGCCAGAACGGCGCACTGTTAACGCCGACGCCGTTGATCCAAATGGTGTGCATATTTTCCAGCAGATGCGTGCCGGGGATCAGCGTCATCGGCGCGGCAAACACCGCCTGATCATCCAGCGTCGCCGCCACAAAAGCGACGTACAGCGGGAAGAGAATGACGGCAATCCCCAGAATCAACATGGTATGGCTGAATATTGTCAGCCACGGACGGTTCTCAATCATTGGTAGCGCACCTTACTTTCGACATAGCGGAACTGCACCACCGTCAGCACAATGACGAGGAACATCAGCACCACCGACTGCGCTGCGGAAGCGGAGAGATCCAGCCCGGTAAAACCTTCACGGTAGATCTTATAGATAAGCGTCGTCGTCGCCTGCACCGGTCCTCCGGCGGTGGCCGCGTCGATCACCGGGAAGGTGTCGAAGAAGGCGTACACCAAATTGACCACCAACAGGAAGAAACTCACCGGCGCAATCAGCGGCAGGGCGAGCTTAAAGAAACGGCGAATCGGGCCAGCGCCATCGATGGCCGCCGCTTCAATCAGCGAACGGGGAATAGATTGCAGCGCGGCATAGAAAAAGAGGAAGTTGTAACTAATCTGCTTCCAGACAGAGGCGAACACCACGAGGAACATCGCCTGGCCACTGTATTGCGCATGGTTCCAGTCATAACCAAACTCGGCGAGAAAATGGGTGATCAGTCCGCGACCGGGGTTAAACAGGAAGATCCACAGCACGGCGGCCACCGCAGGCGCAACGGCGTAGGGTAGCAACATCAGCGTTTGATAGATTCGGCTACCGCGCACGATGTACTCCACCAGCGCGGCAAAGAACAGCGAGACCAGCAGGCCGCTGACGGTAACCAGGGTGCTGAATTTAATCGTCGTCCAGAAAGCGTCGAGGTAATAGCTATCATGAAACAGCGCGACGAAGTTCTCCAGCCCAACGAATCGGCTGGAGAAACCAAACGGATCAACGCTTTGCAGGGAATACCACAGCGCTTCGCCCGCAGGCCAGATAAAGAAAATAAGGGTGATAACCAACTGCGGAGCAACCAGCAAATAGGGCAACCAACGCGAGCGGAACACCGGACGGGATGAGGACATTGAGGTTTGATTCCTGAACAACGCCGGATGGCGCTACGCTTATCCGGCCTACGCGCATTTCCAGGCCGGGTAAGGCGAAGCCGCCACCCGGCATTTCACATTACGATTTAGTCGATTGTTCAAAACGACGCAGCAGCTGATTACCGCGCTCAACGGCGGAGTCCAGTGCCTGTTGAGGGGTTTTCTTGCCGGTCCACACGCTTTCCAGCTCTTCATCCACAATAGTGCGGATTTGCGGCATATTGCCCAGACGCAGCCCTTTGGTGTACGGCAACGGCGGTTTGTTGAGCATCTGGCGCGTTGCAATATCTGAGCCGGGGTTCTTGTCGTAGTATCCCTGTTCGCGGGTCAGGTCATACGCTGCGGTGGTGATCGGCAGATAACCGGTCTTCTGATGCCACTCCGCCGCATTTTCCGGCTGCGCCAGGAAGTTGAGGAATTTCGCCACACCGTCATAGGTCGCTTTGTCTTTACCCTGCATCACCCACAGGCTCGCCCCGCCAATAATGGCGTTCTGCGGCGCGCCTTTCACATCAGCGTCGTACGGCATCATGCCGACACCGTAATTGAATTTGGCATATTGACGGATGTTGGCAAGCGATCCGGAGGAGGCCGTCGTAATGGCGCAATCCCCGTTGTAGAACTTCTCGGTGGACTCATCTTTGCGGCCCACGTAGCTGAAATCGCCCTTCTTGTTCATCTCCTGTAGCAGCGCAATATGTTTCACCTGCTCCGGCTTGTTGAACTCCAGCACCGCATCCGCGCCGTCAAAGCCATTGTTTTTAGTCGCAAATGGCAGGCCGTTCCAGGCGCTGAAGTTTTCCAGTTGGATCCAGCCCTGCCAGCCGCTGGCGTATCCACACTTCATGCCAGCCGCTTTCAACTTCTCAGTATACGCCGCTAGATCCTGCCAGGTTTTCGGCGGCTGCTCCGGATCTAAGCCCGCTTTTTTGAAGGCATCTTTGTTGTAGTAGAGCACCGGGGTCGAACTGTTGAACGGCTGTGAAAGGAGATGGCCGCTTTTACCGTCGGTGTAGTAACCGGAAACCGTCGGCACAAACTGCGATTCATCAAAGCTGATGCCCGCATCCTTAAACACTTCATAGACCGGTTTAATCGCCTTCGACGCCATCATGGTGGCGGTGCCGACTTCATAAACCTGCAAAATCGCCGGGGCGTTACCGGTACGGAATGCCGCAATACCAGCACTCAGGTTCTGCTCGTAGTTACCCTTGTAGACGGGAACCACTTTGTAATCCGGGTTGGCGGCATTGAAACGTTGCGCCAGAGAATCAACTTCTTTACCTAACTCCCCTTCCATTGAATGCCAGAATGGAATAGAGGTCACTGCCAGTGCCTGGCCAGCCAATGCCAGGCTGAGCGCCAGTCCTAAGGCTGTATGTCGTAACGGTTTCATTGATTATCTCTCTTGTTGTTTCGAATGCGCGATTTCACGCGTTTTATGTTCGCGGAAGTAACATGACAGGCTCAAATTACAAAAAAATAACGTTTTCATTACAAAAAAAAGATAGTAAGGCGTCAGAAGGATGGCAAGACGATGAAGGCACGGTGACAGGAAAATGGGAGGTGGGGCACGTATATAAGATAAGAAAACAAATTCATGACTTCACTTTCGATGAAACCCAGTTTTATTAAGCACTCAACGTCGCGCTCTTTTCACCCTGGATTTTTATACCGACAGCAAACCTGGCATCCATCTTTGCTGCCGGTGTTTCTTTGGGGAGTTCAGTATTACCATTCGGAATGAAGTACAGGGAACAGCACTGTCATTTACTGGACAAGACCTTGTTTCAGTTTTTCATTCGCTATTTTTATCCACTCCCGGTGATATTTACGATATTGCGGTCTCGCATGTTTTGCGGCGTCGATGATGGCCACATATTGCGCATTGGCGTCATGCAGTCTATTCGACTTCACCAGCATTTCCGCATAATGAACCCGTGCCTGTGGACCAGGGTAGTATCTGATCAGTTCTTCGAACTCAGGCTCAGCAACCGCATAGTTTTCCTGAGCCGCTAACGCTCTTGCATAAAGCAGATGCCCTTCTGAAGACTGAAAATCGGGGTTGAAGTGGATCAGGTCTTCCAGCGTTTTTTGGCAACCAGCAAAATCCTGCGTCGCGAACTCAGCCTTCGCCAGGCTCAGCATCATCGGGGCTTCATGCGCAAAAATCCCGCTCAATGCTTGTTGATAATGGGGAATCGCCTGATGATAACGTCCTAAGCGTGCTAATTCATTCGCCAACAAATAATGATTCTGATTGGTCTCGGCAATAGCCAACTCTTCGGTCATTTTTCTGAGATGCCGCTCCGGACTTATTTTATCCATGATTCGCAGCATCAATGATCTTCCATGATAACTGGACCCCATACCCGGTAGCACCACAAACAGAAGGTAGATGAGGCATCCCATAGCAGGGAACACAAGGATAATAAAAATCCAGTAACGATCGTGACCAGAACGGACAACATGAAAAGCGCAAAATAATTGCGCAGCAATAGACAGCATTAATAACAACGGCACCGTATTTCTCCCTGAATTAATTCCCAGATGAATAATTCATGTAAATATGCATATTTCAGTGCTACTTATAACCGTCGAAATTAATCAATAGCAATAACCGGGCTGTAAATTCAGATTTTGATTCCCCCATAAAAAAAGGAGCCGAAGTGGCTCCTTTTTTAAGGAGAGAGTTTACCCGCCCAGATAAGCGCTTCTTACCGCTTCATTTGCCAGCAGCGCGTCACCGGTATCTTCCAGCACCACATGACCGTTTTCGAGCACATAACCGCGATCGGCTAGTTTCAGCGCCTGGTTGGCGTTCTGCTCAACGAGGAAGATGGTCATCCCCTGCTCGCGCAATTGTTCAATGGTGTCGAAGATTTGCTGAATGATGATCGGCGCAAGCCCCAGCGACGGTTCGTCCAGCAGTAGCAGGCGCGGGTTACTCATCAGCGCACGACCAATCGCCAGCATCTGCTGTTCACCGCCGGACATCGTACCCGCACGCTGAATGCGACGCTCATGCAAACGGGGGAACAGTTCGTACACCCATTTGATTCGCTGCTGGAACTGGTCGCGTTCGGCAAAAAAGCCCCCCATCGCCAGGTTCTCTTCTACGGTCATGCGTGAGAAGACACGACGCCCTTCCGGGACAATCGCTACCGCTTCACGCATGATTTTCGCCGTTTGCCAGTCGGTAATATCTTTGCCGTCAAACACCACCCGCCCGCTGGTCGCACGCGGATCGCCGCACAGAGTCCCCAGCAACGTGGTTTTCCCTGCGCCGTTTGCGCCAATCAGGGTGACAATTTCACCCTGATTAATGTGCAGGCTCACCGCGTGCAACGCCTGAATTTTGCCGTAGTGGGCGCTGACTTTGTCAAAAGACAACATGACTTTTTCCATCTTATGCCTCACCAAGGTATGCGCGGATCACGTCCGGGTTGTTACGAATTTGCTCCGGCGTGCCGTGCGCCAGCGGCGTTCCCTGATTCACCACATAAATGCGATCAGAGATGCCCATCACCAGCTTCATATCATGTTCAATCAACAAAATCGTGGTGTTGTGATGGTTACGCAGTTCAGCAATCAACTCGTCCAGCTCTTTGGTTTCTTTCGGGTTCAGACCCGCCGCCGGTTCATCAAGCATCAGGATTTCCGGTTGCGTCACCATGCAGCGAGCGATCTCCAGACGACGCTGATCGCCATACGCCAGGTTACTGGCCTGGCGGTTCGCGTGCTCCAGCAAACCAATTCGCTCCAGCCAGCTCGCCGCGCGGTCCAGCGCTTCGCTTTGCGCCCGCCGGAAGGCCGGCGTTTTGAACAACCCCGAAAAGACGCCGGTTTTCAGTTGCTGGTGTTGTGCCACCAGCAGATTTTCGATCACCGTCATTTCACGGAACAGACGCACATGCTGGAAGGTACGCACCACGCCCATACGAGCAATTTGCTGCCCCGGCAACCCTTCCAGATGCTGGTCACGTAGCGTGATCGTGCCGCCCGTGGGTTTATAAAAACCGGTCAGACAGTTAAAGACCGTGGTTTTACCCGCACCGTTCGGACCAATCAGGGAAACGATTTCCTGTGGGTGCAGCTCCAGGTTGACGTTATTCACCGCCAGCAAACCGCCGAAGCGCATCATCAGACCGTTAACAGATAATAATGGCTGACTCATGCCTGCTCTCCTTTCGGTTGCCCGTTTTTCAGTTTCAACTGTGGACGGGTCATCGGCAGCAAGCCCTGCGGACGCCAGATCATCATCAGTACCATCAAGCCGCCCAGCATCAACATGCTGTATTCGTTGAAGTCACGCATCAGCTCGCGTGAAACCACCAGCAAAATAGCCGCCAGAATCACCGCAAACTGCGACCCCATGCCGCCCAGAACCACTATCGCCAGCACAAACGCCGATTCGGCAAACGTGAACGACTCTGGACTGACAAAGCCCTGGCGCGCGGCGAACAGCGTTCCGGCAAAACCCGCAAACGCGGCGCTGATAGTAAAGGCGGTCAGCTTGATGCGCGTTGGGTTTAAGCCCAGCGAGCGGCAGGCAATCTCATCTTCACGCAGCGCTTCCCACGCGCGACCCAGCGGCATACGCAGCAGACGGTTAATGACAAACAGCGAGAAGACCACCAGCAGCAGTGCCACCAGATAGAGGAAAATTACGCGATCAGACGGGTCATACTTCACGCCGAAAAAGTGACTGAAGGTATCCCAGCCGCCTTCACGGGCGGTGCGACTGAACTCCAGACCAAATAACGTCGGTTTCGGGATCTGGCTAATGCCGTTCGGGCCACCGGTCACTTCAGTGTTGTTGAGCAGCAGAATACGGACGATTTCACCAAAACCCAGGGTGACAATCGCCAAATAGTCGCCACGCAGACGTAGCACCGGGAAACCGAGCAGGAATCCCGCCGCCGCAGAAACCAGCCCCGCCAGCGGCAGACAGGTCCAGAAGCCGAGGCCATAATAGTGGTTCAGCAGCGCGAAAGTGTAAGCGCCGATGGCATAAAAGCCGCCATAACCCAGCACCAACAGACCGGAAAGCCCCACCACAACGTTCAGCCCGAGACCGAGGATGATATAAATCATGGTCAGGGTGGCGATATCCACCGTCCCGCGCGACACCATAAACGGCCACGCCACGGCGATAACCAGTAATGCCACAAGGAACAGCTTCTGTTTGACCGTTGAACCGTCAATCGCCGGCAGAATAAATTTTGGCCCGGAGACGCTTTTCAGGCTCTTCTGGAATGTCGGGCGCAGCATCTGGAAGAAAAAGACCACCGCCGTGCCGATAAACACCCATTGCCAGCGGATATCGCTTGCAATATCAACCACCAGCTTAGTGCCATCCAGCTCTAACTGGACGCCCATAAAAACGCTCGCCAGCACGAAGAACATCGCGGCAGAGAGCAGCGCCATCGCAAAATGCATCGGTTTCATACTTTCTCTACCTCCGGACGACCCAGAATACCGGTAGGCATCACCAGCAGCACGCCAATCAGCAGCGCGAAGGACACCACATCTTTATATTCCGTACTCAGATACGCCGAAGAGAGCGCTTCGGCGACGCCCAGAATCAGACCACCGATCATGGCACCTGGAATGCTACCAATACCGCCCAACACGGCTGCGGTGAAGGCTTTCATCCCGGCCATAAAGCCGATGTATGGGTTGATGACGCCGTAAAATTGTCCGAGCAGTACACCCGCGACCGCCGCCATCGCCGCGCCGATCACAAAGGTCAGCGCAATCACGCGATCGGTATTGATCCCCAGCAGACTCGCCATTTTCAGGTCTTCTGCACAGGCGCGACAGGCGCGTCCCATACGGGAGTAGCGAATGAACAGCGTCAGCGCCAGCATCGCCAGGAAGGTGACAATCCAGATAACCAGTTGCATGGTGGTGATACTGGCAGAGAAGTTCTCGCTGCTGCCCACCACCCACTGGCCGTTAAACAGGCTGGGTAGCGCCACGTCGCGCGACCCTTCGGTCAGGCTGACATAGTTTTGCAGGAAGATAGACATCCCGATGGCGGAGATCAGCGCAATCAGGCGCTTGGAGCTGCGCACGGGCCGGTAGGCCACCCGCTCGATACTCCAGCCATAGGCGCTGGCGATCACAATGGCGCCAACAAACCCGGCGGCTACCAGCAGCCAACTGGTATCAATGCCCATCATCATTAGCGCGGCAATGATCATAAAAGAGACATAGCTGCCGATCATGTACACCTCGCCGTGGGCGAAGTTGATCATGCCGATAATGCCGTACACCATCGTGTAACCGATAGCGATCAGCGCGTAGGTGCTTCCCAGCGTGACGCCGTTAAACATCTGCTGCAGAAAATAGAGAAACTGCTCGGACATAAGACTACCTTTCTCAGTCCGCCCGGTAGCGCCGGGCGGTGGGATGATTATTTGGCTACCGAGGAAGACCCGTCGGCGTGCCACTGGAAGACACCAAATTCAAATCCCTTTAGATCGCCTTTTTCATCCCATTTCAGCGGCCCAATCACGGTATCAGCCCCGTGTGCTTTCAGATCTTTCACCAAATCCAGCGGCGCTTTGCTGCCGCTACGCTCCAGGGCCGTCGCCAGAGACTGAACCGCCGCGTAGGTGATCCACACGTACGGACCCGTAGGATCTTTCTTCTCGGCTTTGAGTGCCGCGACGATCGCATTGTTTGCCGGATCCTGGTCATAGCGTTTTGGCATCGTCACCAGCATGCCTTCGCCCGCCTCGCCCGCGATGTTAGACAATGACGCATTGCCCACGCCTTCCGGTCCCATAAATTGTGTTTTCAGGCCGACAGCACGCGCCTGGCGCAGCATCTGGCCCATTTCCGGGTAGTAGCCGCCGTAATAGACGAAGTCGATGTTGTCTTTTTGCAGACGCGCAATCAGCGCAGAGAAATCTTTCTCGCCTGCCGTGATCCCGTCAAAGAAGACAACATTGGCGTTACCTGCTTTCAGGCCGTCCTGCACCGAACGCGCCAGGCCTTCGCCGTATTGCTGCTTATCGTGAATAATGGCGATACGCTGCGGCTTCACGGTTTCAAGAATATAGTTGGCGGCAGTCGGTCCCTGAGAAGAATCCAGGCCCGCCGTACGCATGATGTGTTCATAGCCGCGCTGCGTCAGCTCCGGGTTCGTCGCCCCTGGGGTGATCATCAGAATGCCTTCTTCTTCATAGATGTCAGACGCAGGCTGAGTGGAAGAAGAACACAGGTGGCCAATAACATACTGAATGCCGTCGTTGACGATCTTATTCGCCACCGCCACGGCCTGTTTCGGATCGCAGGCATCGTCATACTCAACGCCAACCAGCGTGTCGCCTTTGATGCCGCCTTTGGCGTTGATGTCTTTAATGGCCTGACGCGCGCCATTAAATTCCATGTCTCCCCATTGCGCCACCGGTCCGGACATCGCCCCGACGACCGCCACTTTAATATCCTCAGCCATTGCTGCATGCGATATCGCTAATGCAATAACCCCTGCGATGACCGTTTTCGCATTCCGTTTCATTTTTGCGAATCCCCATTTGTGATGTGATTTATATGTTGTATTTATATGGTCAAAAAGCAGTCTGTGCTTTTTTTGAACTTCGCTACTTTTATCAATCCCATTAATGGTTTAGCGATGTCTTTTAAGCAAATACAGATTAAAATCTCTATTTTTCAGTCTATTAAGAAAAGATAATATTCTGCTTTTCACTATAGATAAACAAAAAAAAGCGCGGTTGTCAGCATAAAATAACGGCACAAAGGGCGGAATAAAACACTACCTTTCAGGGGATTATTCTGCCTAATTTTCATTCCCTAATGTTTCAAACTGTACTTTTCGCTGTCAAAAAATTAATCACCTAACAAATGATAGAAAAAAGAGAAAGCCTCCGGGGAAATTATTTCGGTAAACTATCCCTATCTTTTGAGATTTGGACATGCTGTTGATGAAGCTGACCATCATTCGTTTAGAAAACTTCAGCGCCCAGGATCGCATCGATCTGGGCAAAATTTGGCCGGAATATTCAGCCTCCTCCTTAACGCTTGATGAGACGCACCGGATCTACGCCGCGCGCTTTAATGAGCGTCTTCTGGGAGCAGTGCGGGTCACGCTCGGGACAACGCAAGGCGCACTGGATTCATTGCGTATACGAGACGTCACACGACGCCGCGGCGTGGGGAAATACTTAATCGAAGAAGTGCTGCGCGATAATCCGGGCGTCGTCTCCTGGTGGATGGCGGATGTCGGCGTTGAGGACCGGGACGTGATGATGGCGTTTATGCAGGCGCTGGGATTTACGGCCCAGGAGAATGGCTGGGAAAAGCGGTAAAAGAAAGCCGGGTGGCGGCTACGCCTTACCCGGCCTACATGTTGGGAGAAAAGATAAAAAAACCACCTCGCAATTTTCCAGGAATTTCGTGTTGCAGGAAGGCGGCAAGTTATGAAATCCCCGGGAGCTTACATAAGTAAGTGACCGGGGTTGAATAACGTAGCCAACGCACCTGCAGCGCGAAAGGCACCAGGAAAATTATTTCGCGTCAGTCGCCGTACCGTTGGCGTGCCAATCAAAGACACCGAATTCGAAGCCCTTCAGGTCGCCTTTTTCATCCCAGGAGAGCGGCCCCATCACGGTTTCTACGGTGTTCGCTTTCAGGTAGTTGGCGATCTCTGCCGGATCTTCAGATTGATTCAGACCAGCCTGCAGAGATTGCAGCGCGGCATAGGTGGTCCATACAAACGCGCCGCTTGGATCCTGTTTCTTCGCCTTGATGGCATCCACAATCGGTTTGTTCGCCGGAACCTGATCGTAGTTCTTCGGTTTCGTGACCAGCATACCTTCCGCAGATTCACCAGCAATGTTAGACAGGGAGACGTTCGCCACCCCTTCTGGTCCCATAAACTGCGTTTTCAGACCCGCCGCACGCGCCTGACGCAGGATCTGTCCCATCTCCGGGTGGTAGCCGCCATAGTAGACGAAATCGATGTTCTCTTTCTTCAGACGCGCCACCAGCGTGGAGAAATCTTTCTCGCCAGCCGTGATACCGTCAAAGAACACGACGTTGGCGTTACCTTTTTTCAGGTCGTCCTGAACGGCGCGCGTCAGACCTTCACCGTATTGCTGTTTATCGTGAATGACTGCGATACGCTTCGGTTTCACGCTATTCAGAATGTATTTCGCCGCCGTAGGTCCCTGGTCAGAATCCAGACCGGTGGTACGCAGAAGCAATTTATAGCCACGTGCGGTCAGTTCCGGCGCGGTTGCCGCTGGCGTGATCATCAGAATGCCTTCGTCTTCATAGATGTCAGACGCGGGCTGGGTGGATGAAGAGCACAGGTGACCAATAACGTACTTAATGCCGTCGTTAACCACTTTGTTGGCGACCGCGACCGCTTGTTTCGGGTCACAGGCATCGTCATATTTCACGACGACCAGTTTGTCGCCTTTAATACCGCCTTTCGCGTTGATATCGGCAACCGCCTGTTCCGCTCCCGTAAACTCCTGATCGCCATACTGCGCTACCGGACCCGACATTGCGCCGACGACCGCGACTTTAATATCCTTAGCAAATGCCATATTGCTCAAAGACAGGGCGATACATCCTGCCAATAACGCTTTACCCTTCATATTCATCCTGAGAATCCCCATTATTGTGGTTATTACGTGTGTTGTGATGTTGTTGTTTAGCGCTTTATTTCAATTATAGGTGTGCAGTTCGCGCTTTTTCAGCACACTCTGCTAAAACATACCCGATTTTTAAGATTTTGGAATAGCTAATTTGACAGTCAGATAACAAGTCGATGACAAAAAAGTGGCCGCCACATTGGGCGGCGCAGGTTTATCGTGTCAGCGAGTGCGTAATAATCTCCAGCGCTTTACGAAATTGCGCGTCGGGGATAGTCAGCGGGTAGAGGAAGCGGATCACATTACCGTATACGCCACAGGAGAGCAGCAGGAGTCCTTGCGCCAGCGCTTTACTCTGCACCTGACGAGTAAATTCAGGGGACGGCTGCCCGGAAGAGGGATCGTTAAACTCCACCGCCACCATCGAGCCCTGCGCACGAATATCCGCAATATGCGGACAATTCAGTTTGGCCGTGTTGAGCGTCTCAACCAGATACTGACCTAACGTAGCGGCGCGCGCGCACAGCTTCTCTTCATCAATCACATCCAGTACGGCATGTGCGGCGGCAACAGCCAGCGGATTCCCGGCGTAGGTGCCACCGAGTCCTCCGGGAGCTGGTGCATCCATAATAGCGGCGCGTCCGGCAAGCGCTGACAGCGGCATCCCGCCAGCCAGACTTTTCGCCATCGTGATGAGATCGGGTTGTACGTTGTAATGCTCCATCGCAAACAGTTTGCCCGTACGGGCAAAACCCGTCTGCACCTCATCAGCAATCAGGAGAATACCGTGGGTATCGCACAGCGCGCGCAGCGCGTGCATAAATTCAGCCGGTGCGACGTTAAAGCCGCCTTCACCCTGCACAGGTTCAAGGATTACCGCCGCCACCTGATCCGGCGCGATATCCGCTTTGAAAATTCGCTCAAGACTATGTAGGGCGTCTGCCGTGCTGACCCCGTGCAACGCATTAGGATACTGGGCGTGATACACCGATCCGGGAAACGGTCCGAAGCCGATTTTGTAGGGAGCGACTTTTCCGGTCAGCGCCATGGTCATAAAGGTACGCCCGTGAAAAGCGCCGCCGAAGGCGATAATCCCAGGCCTTTTGGTGTACGCACGGGCGATCTTCACTGCGTTTTCTACCGCTTCCGCTCCGGTAGAGAAAAAGGCGGTTTTGACCGGACCGTCGATGGGGACACGTTCGTTGATGCGCTCCGCAAGCCGGACATAGCTTTCATAAGGAACGATTTGATAAGCCGTATGAGTGAATGACTGAAGCTGTTTCTCAATGGCAGCGATAATTTTTGGGTGTCGATGACCGGTATTAAGCACGGCAATACCGGCGGCAAAATCAATCACCTCATGACCTTCCACGTCCCACAACGTGGCGTTTTCTGCTCTGTCGGCATAAAAATCGCACATCACGCCGATCCCACGCGGCGTCGCCTGTAAACGCCGTTCATTCAGTTCGTTATTTTTCATTTCCATCCCCTAAGAAGCGCACAACCCATCGGTAAGTGTTTGCCAGGAGATGAAAATTCGCCAGATCAGGCGTTAAAAAAACAAAACCCCCGAATTTGCATTCGAGGGTTTATCGGGAACTTCGCGGGATTACGCTTCGATAGCGGCGCGAAGTTTTTTCATGGCATTCTTTTCAAGCTGGCGCACACGTTCTGCGGAAACGCCGTAGCGATCGGCCAGTTCCTGCAACGTAGACTTATTGTCTTCATCCAGCCAACGCGCACGAATGATGTCCTGGCTACGTTCGTCCAGCCCCTGCATGGCGTCGATCAGACGGTTTGCCGCCTGCTCTTCCCAGTTGTCGTCTTCAATGCCGTCGGCAAAGTTAGACGATTTGTCCTGCAGATAGAGCACAGGCGCCATCGGCTGGCTGTCGGACTCATCATCCGAAGACATATCAAACGTCATGTCCTGAGCCGCCATACGGGATTCCATTTCGCGGACGTCTTTGCTGGAAACACCCAGCTCACGCGCCACCATTTCGACTTCATCCTGGTTAAACCAGCCCAGACGCTGCTTGGTTTTACGCAGGTTGAAGAACAGCTTACGCTGCGCTTTGGTGGTCGCCACTTTGACGATACGCCAGTTACGCAAAACGTATTCGTGGATCTCAGCTTTGATCCAGTGCACGGCGAAGGAGACCAGGCGCACACCCACTTCTGGGTTAAAACGGCGCACGGCTTTCATCAGGCCGATGTTACCTTCCTGAATCAGATCCGCCTGCGGCAGGCCATAGCCCGCATAGTTACGAGCAACATGAACAACAAAGCGCAGGTGAGACAGAATCAGCGTCTTAGCTGCTTCCAGATCGCCCTGGTAATGCAGCTTTTCAGCCAATGCCCGCTCCTCGTCAGCCGACAACATCGGCCACGCGTTCGCAGCCCGGATGTAAGACTCCAGGTTACCAACAGGGGCTAAAGCTAAATTTTGCATTTCTTTGGTCATTCAAATCCTCTCAATCTTTATCTTCCGGCGTTACAACAACAA
Source organism: Citrobacter sp. NCU1 (assembly GCF_010231475.1). Lineage (GTDB taxonomy): Bacteria > Pseudomonadota > Gammaproteobacteria > Enterobacterales > Enterobacteriaceae > Citrobacter_D. The sequence continues at coordinate 39,600 of NZ_NRDO01000032.1, forward strand.
TCATGCCAGAGCTTATGAGCAACGAGAATATCATTCACATTTTTATCAGACAGTGATTCTATCCACAAGTTCAATGCAACGTTGTGAATAAACTACGCACAAAATGTGACACCGTTTTGAAAAATACGCGGGCAGGGACAGGAGATTTTTTTGAAGCTCTTTCCCTGCGAACGGGAATTCATTGCAGGGAAAGATTATATCACGGTTTTTTTAGTCAGGAGTAAAGTGACGTAAATGTTGTACCGTGGCAAGCCAGGCTGCCACCCAGCCAATCATTGAGCACACCAGCAACAACAGCAGACACTCGTCGAACGATAACCCGTTGATATCAAATTTCGTTCCGAAAACCTGCGCCACTTCCGTCACAGCGGACGACAGTCGCATCACCAAAATTTCTGACAAAATCAGCGAAAGAAATGCGCCAGAGAAGCCCAGCAGCGCGCCGCCATACAGGAACGGACGCAGAATAAAACCGTCTGTCGCACCGATCAGTTTCTGTACATTAATGGTATCGCGACGGGCAAAAATGCTCAGGCGCACACTGTTACCGATGACGAGGAATACCGCCGCGACCATCAGTACGCCGATCATCGCCGATACCCGGCCCACCAGACCGGTCAGCGCCGCCAGACGGGCAAACCAGCTATCATCCATGCGCACTTCGTCGATACCGTTAATTTGCGAAATCCGATCGCGCAACGTATTCAACGAGTCGGTTCCCTGAAAGTCGAGTTTCGGCACCACCACCGCCACTGCCGGCAGCGGGTTCTCTTCCAGCATGTCCAGCGCGCCGCCAAATCCGGACCAGTTACGGAACTCGCCCAGCGCGTCGTCCCGCGACAGGTAATTCACTTTTTCCACACCCTGCTCAGCCTGTAACTGTGCCACCACCCCTGCCGCGGCGTCATCATCCAGCGTTTTTTGCAGATAAACGGTTATTTGCGGAGAAGGGTAATATTGCGTTGCCGCATGGTTCACGTTTTTGTACACCATGTAGCACACGCTTGGCAGGGTCAGGGAGATCGCGATAACCATCACCGTCAGAAACGTCGCCAGCGGTTTGCTTTTCAGATCCTGTAACGCGCCCTGAAACGCATAGCGCACCTGCTCGTTAAAGACGTTGGTTTTACGCGAGTTCGGCTTTGGCGACGGTTTCGCCCGCTTCGGCGCATTGCGTCCACCGTCGCCGGAGGAGCCGCCGGAACGACGAAAACGGTCCAGTCGTCCACCGAACTGTTTGATTTGGTTGATAGCGTCGCGCTTATTCACGGGCCTCGCCTCCATGCAAATGTCCATCGCTCAGGGTCAGCATCCGATACGAACGGCGGGAAATGAGTCCCAGGTCGTGCGTTGCCATCAGTACTGTCACCCCGACGCGGTTAAACTCTTCGAACAGACGTAAGATCCCTTCCGACAGCGCGTCATCCAGGTTCCCGGTTGGTTCATCCGCCAGTAATACTGCCGGTTTGTTCACCACCGCCCGGGCAATACCCACACGCTGCTGTTCACCGCCGGAGAGTTGAATCGGGAAGTTCTTCGCTTTGTCCAACAGGCCAACTTTATCCAGCGCCGCCGACACGCGACGACGAATATCGTCTCCGCTGGCACCCGCAATAATCAGCGGGATCGCCACGTTGTCGTAGACCGTACGGTCCATCAACAGGTGGTGATCCTGGAAAATCATCCCGATCTGACGGCGCAGAAACGGCACTTCACGGTTTTTCAAACGCGTGATGTCATGCCCGCTGAAATAGATTTTCCCGGCGCTTGGCCGCTCAATTCCACAGATCAGCTTCAGCAGGGTACTTTTCCCCGCACCAGAGTGACCGGTCAGGAACGCCATCTCGCCAGGCTGCATGTGGAATGTGACCCCTTGCAGCGCTTGTCTCCCACCGAGATAGGCCTTGCTGACATGTTCAAAGCGAATCATTGTTAATCCTCTCGGGCAAAAAGTGCCTCTATAAAATCGCCCGCTTTAAACGGACGTAAATCCTCGATACGTTCGCCCACACCAATATAGCGGATAGGAATGCCAAACTGATCGGCAACCGAGAAGATAACCCCCCCTTTCGCCGTTCCGTCCAGCTTGGTCAGAGTGATCCCAGTCAACCCGACCGCTTCGTGGAACAGTTTGGCCTGGCTTATCGCATTCTGCCCAGTGCTGGCATCGATAGTCAGCATAACTTCATGCGGCGCATCTTCGTCCAGTTTCTTCATGACGCGAACGATTTTTTTCAATTCTTCCATCAGGTGCGCTTTGTTCTGCAAGCGACCTGCGGTATCAGCGATCAGCACGTCAACGTTACGCGCCTTCGCCGCCTGAATCGCATCAAATATCACGGAAGCGGAATCTGCGCCCGTGTGCTGAGCAATCACCGGAATGTTGTTACGTTGCCCCCAAACCTGCAACTGCTCCACCGCAGCGGCACGGAAGGTGTCTCCGGCCGCCAGCATCACGGATTTGCCCTGCTGTTCAAATTGACGCGCCAGCTTACCGATAGTGGTCGTTTTGCCCACACCGTTAACGCCAACCATCAAAATAACAAACGGGGTTTTGCCTTCCACATTCAATGGCTCATCGACTTTCGCCAGAATTTCGCCCATTTCATCCTTGAGCAACCCGTAGAGCGCTTCGGCATCGCGCAGTTGCTTACGGCTCGCGCCGTCGGTCAGATTAGCAATAATCTTACGGGTGGTTTCCACCCCGACGTCAGCGATCAGCAGTTGCTCTTCTAATTCTTCGAAAAGATCATCGTCGATTTTCTTTCCACGGAACAGACTGATAAATCCGGAACCGAGGTTTTCTTTGGTTTTCAGCAGACTGCGTTTCAGGCGCGCAAAGAAACCTTCTTTGGTCGGTTTTTCCTGCTCCTGAGCACTCTCTTCAACTGGCGTCTCTTCTTGTGCCTCTGCGGCGTCAACAACCGGCTGTTCTGTCTCTTCTACTTCTTCTACTTGTTCTACCGCGTCGGCTGCCAGCGCCTGCGCTTCCAGCTCTTCGTCGGTTAATTCGGGTTCGTTTTCCGCCGCTTCCTCAACCGCCTCAACGATTTCGACGGTTTCCGCTTCTGCCTGCCACTCCTGCGGGGAAATGTCTTCGGCTTTCACCTCTTCCGGCAACGGCAGCTCTTCATGTTCGATGACATCAGCAACAGCCACGGTCGGCTCAGGTGTTTCAACAACCGCCTCTTCGACGATAACAGCAGTCGTCTCTACCTCTTCTGGCTGTGGTTCAACCTCAGGTTCTACCGGCACGGCTTCAGCAAGGACAGGCTCCGGCTGCGATTTTTCACTTTCGGCAACCTGCTCAGTGACGTCAACCACCTCAGTGGCAAAAGCGTCAGATTCAGCGTCGTTGTGCGGCTCCGGGGCGTGCTGCTTCTCTTCAGCCGCAACAACTTCATCAGTAACCTGTTGTTGTTCTTCGTTTTTTAGTTCTGTCTCGTTTTCCGGTGCCTGCTCTTTTTGACCAAAGCCCAGCCAGGAAAAAAAGCCACGTTTTTTCTCTTTCGCCATTTGCGACCACACTCCCCGCTGTTGCTTCATGGCACAGCGTCAACGCTATGTACATAGCAGCTAAAAAAATGATGAAATAGTCTATCACTTAACTTAATTCACATCACCGCCTGGTATTACGTATCAGCCGCGGATTGAGCCATTTGACATGAAAAAACCGAATCACTCAGGCAGCGGTCAAATCCGCATTATTGGCGGACAATGGCGAGGCCGTAAACTCCCGGTTCCGGACAGCCCAGGTCTGCGTCCGACGACGGATCGCGTCCGCGAAACGCTGTTCAACTGGCTGGCGCCCGTGATGGTCGACGCCCACTGCCTGGACTGTTTTGCGGGCAGCGGCGCACTGGGACTGGAAGCATTGTCCCGTTACGCGGCAGGCGCGACGCTCCTGGAGATGGATCGCGCGGTTTCGCAGCAGCTGCAAAAAAATTTGGTGACGCTAAAAGCCAGCAACGCCCGGGTTATCAATGCCAATACCCTGGCGCACCTCGCCCAGGCCGGGACGCCGCACAACGTGGTTTTCGTCGATCCGCCGTTTCGTAAAGGACTGCTGGAAGAGACGCTGACGTTGCTGGAAACGCACGGTTGGCTGGCTGATGAAGCCTATATTTATGTTGAAAGCGAAGTCGAAAATGGTCTGCCTCCGGTCCCGGAAAACTGGTCGCTGTATCGCGAGAAAGTCGCCGGGCAAGTCGCATACCGTTTATATCAAAGAGAAAAATAAGGAGAATGTAATGCTGATTAATCTGGGACGGTTGTTAATGCTCTGCGTCTGGGCATTTTTGTTACTTAACGTGGTACAACCTTTCCCGCGACCACTCAATATCTTCGTGAACGTCGCGTTGATTTTTATGGCGTTGATGCACGGTATGCAGCTCGCGTTGCTGAAAAGCACCTTGCCAAAAGAGGGCCCGCAAATGACTAACGGCGAGAAAATCCGCATTTTCCTGTTCGGTGTGTTTGAACTGCTGGTCTGGCAGAAGAAACTGAAGTCACAGATGAAAAAGTGATTTTTTTGCCCGGTGGCACCACGTTTACCGGGCCTCAGTCTGACTGACAAAATCGACAAAGCGCGTTCCCTTGTAGCTCAGTGTGCCTTTGTCTCCCACAGTCAGCGCATAATATTGCTGTGCATCAAGACGGAAGGTCTGTTCCAGACCCCCGCTCTGCGGTTTAAAACTCGCCTCATAACGCATACTCGTGCCCGCCGGGGTGACCTGCTGCTGGCGCGAGCGTCGGTCATTGAGCGGTTTTTCACGTTTATTACTGACTACCACCGACGTTTGCAGTAACGGCGCATTCTCGTTATCGGCTTTTTCTCGCCGCTGTTGAACAAAACGAAACGACGCAGCAATGACAATCAACCCAATGATAATAATGAAAAAAATAGGTGGCTTACTCATGTTTTTAACCCATCAGAAAATGCGGAAATAAGCATACCCTGCCTGTTATGGTGTTGTCATCCGCCTGTACCCGCCTCTACACTGGACACTAAGGCCGTGAGCATATCGCTTGCGAAAAAATAACGAATTCAAGGAACTAAGATGCTTTGGTCGTTTATCGCTGTCTGTCTTTCCGCATGGTTATTTGTGGATGCGTCTTATCGTGGGCCTGCGTGGCAACGCTGGGTCTTTAAACCCGTCACATTGTTACTCCTGCTGTTGCTTGCCTGGCAAGCGCCGATGTTCAGTGCCGTCAGCTACCTGGTCCTTGCGGGGTTGTGCGCCACACTGGTGGGCGACGCGCTGACACTGCTGCCTCGCCAGCGCCTGCTGTACGCCATTGGCGCATTCTTCTTGTCGCACCTGCTGTATACCATCTACTTCGCCAGCCAAATGACGCTCTCCTTCTTCTGGCCGTTGCCGTTGGTACTGCTGGTGCTGGGCGCGTTGTTGATCGCGGTCATCTGGACGCGTCTGGAGGAGTTACGCTGGCCGGTGTGTACGTTTATCGCGATGACGCTGGTGATGGTCTGGCTGGCCGGTGAACTGTGGTTCTTCCGCCCCACCGCGCCAGCATTTTCTGCGTTTATGGGGGCGGCATTGCTGTTCGTTGGCAATATTGTCTGGCTGGGGAGCCACTATCGCTACCGCTTCCGGGCGGATAACGCGATTGCCGCCGCCTGCTACTTCGCGGGGCACTTCCTGATCGTGCGCTCACTTTATCTCTAATAACGCTTGACTCTGGAGTCGACTCCAGAGTGTATCCTCCGGTTAATGAGAAAATTATCATCGACCGGAGGATGCCATGTCGACACCCGATACTGATGGCAAAAAGGCCCCACAATTTTCATCCTTTACCCTTGCGCCCGCGCCACAGAAGTCGGATGACTGCTGCTGTGAAGGGGCGTGTAGCACCTCTGCCCCCCCGGTTTCCGACACCATTGAAGGCACCCGTTATATCTGGAAAGTTGCCGGTATGGATTGCGCCGCCTGCGCTCGGAAAGTCGAGAATGCCGTACGCCAGGTGAGTGGCGTCAATCAGGTTCAGGTTCTCTTCGCGACAGAAAAACTGGTGGTAGACGCGGGTTCCGATCTGCGTCAGCAAATTGAACGCGCCGTCCAAAACGCGGGCTATACCCTGCGCGACGAGCAGGCCCGTGAAGAGAGTTCCGCATCGCGCTTTAAAGAAAATCTGCCGCTGGTCACGCTCATCCTGTTGATGGCGCTCAGTTGGGGCCTGGAGCAATTCAATCATCCGTTTGGTCAGTTAGCGTTTATCGCCACCACGCTGGTCGGTCTCTACCCGATCGCCCGCCAGGCGCTACGACTGATGAAAACCGGTAGCTACTTCGCCATTGAAACACTGATGAGTGTCGCCGCCATCGGCGCACTGTTTATTGGCGCAACCGCAGAGGCGGCCATGGTGCTACTGCTGTTCCTGATTGGCGAACGCCTGGAAGGTTGGGCTGCCAGCCGCGCCCGTAAAGGGGTCAGCGCGCTGATGGCGCTCAAACCCGAAACCGCCATACGTATACGTAACGGCCAGCGCGAAGAGGTGGCGATCAATACCCTGCAACCGGGTGACATCATTGAAGTTGCCGCCGGTGGTCGCCTGCCTGCCGACGGTAAACTGGTTTCCGCTTTCGCCAGTTTTGATGAAAGCGCACTGACGGGAGAATCCATCCCGGTTGAGCGCGCAACCGGCGAAAAGGTTCCTGCTGGCGCCACCAGCGTTGACCGCCTCGTTACGCTCGAAGTGCTTTCGGAACCGGGCGCCAGCGCGATTGACCGTATCCTGAAACTGATTGAAGAGGCCGAAGAGCGCCGCGCGCCGATCGAACGTTTTATCGATCGCTTCAGCCGAATTTATACCCCGGCGATCATGGCCATCGCGCTGCTGGTCGCCCTCGTGCCACCGTTGCTGTTTGCCGCCTCGTGGCAAGAGTGGATTTATAAAGGTCTGACGCTGCTGCTGATTGGCTGCCCGTGTGCTCTGGTTATCTCAACGCCCGCCGCCATTACCTCCGGGCTGGCGGCGGCGGCACGCCGTGGCGCGCTGATCAAAGGGGGGGCGGCGCTGGAACAACTGGGCAGAGTCACCCATGTCGCCTTTGATAAAACCGGGACGTTGACGGTCGGGAAACCCCGGGTTACGGCTATCCATCCGGCGGCAGAAATCGGCGAAGCTGACCTGCTGGCGCTGGCTGCGGCGGTGGAACAGGGGGCGACGCATCCGCTGGCACAGGCCATCGTCGGTGAAGCCCAGGCACGCAAACTCAATATTCCCACAGCGCAGTCTCAACGTGCGCTGGTCGGTTCCGGCATTGAAGCGCTGGTCAACGGCGAGCGCGTGCTGATTTGCGCTGCGGGTAAACAACCTGCTGACACCTTTGTCGGGGTGATCAACGCGCTGGAAAACGCCGGGCAAACGGTAGTGCTGGTGTTGCGTAACGAAACGGTTCTTGGCGTGATTGCCCTACAAGATACGTTGCGTGAGGATGCCCACACCGCCGTTAGCGAACTCAACGCGTTAGGGGTGAATGGCGTGATCCTGACCGGCGATAACCCACGCGCAGCGGCTGCTATCGCCAGTGAGCTGGGGCTTGAATTTAAAGCCGGGCTGCTGCCGGAAGATAAAGTTAAGGCCGTTTTCGCCCTTAACCAGCAGTCGCCGCTGGCGATGGTTGGCGACGGTATTAACGACGCCCCCGCCATGAAAGCAGCCGCGATCGGCATCGCGATGGGAAGCGGTACGGATGTCGCGCTGGAAACCGCCGATGCCGCGCTGACCCATAACCGTCTGCGTGGGCTGGTTCAGATGATTCAACTGGCGCGCGCGACTCACGCCAATATTCGACAGAACATCGCTATTGCGCTGGGGTTGAAAGGGATTTTTCTCGTCACGACGCTGCTGGGGCTAACCGGACTCTGGCTGGCGGTGCTGGCAGATACGGGGGCGACAGTGCTGGTGACCGCGAATGCGCTGCGACTGTTGCGAAAAGGCTAATGTGTTTGTGCCGGATGGCGGCGTTGCCTTATCCGGCCTACAAAGAATAATGCTCCACGTGCAGCCCGTAGGCCGGATAAGCGTAAGCGCCATCCGGCACCGCTTACTGCCCTTTACGGATTAAATAGCGATACGGCAGTGATTCCGTCTCTTTCGCTAACAGTTCATGTTCCATAAAGGTACAAAAACCGGGGATATCACGGGTCGTGGCCGGATCGTCGGCGACAATCAACAACGTCTCGCCTGTCTGCATGTTACGCACAGTTTTACGCACCATCATTACGGGTTCCGGACAGCGCAGTCCCTGAGCATCAAGCGTATGGTCGGGGGTTGAAAGCAGATCGGTCATCTTCGTCTCATTTACTCAAAAAACGGTCGTAGTTTACGCCCAGTTTGCGAGTAAGCCAATCAGGTTAACGATTGCGTGAAAAACAACCATTGCATTGCGTAGTTAAAGCAGTATCATGCGACCGTTTTATTGGGTTCCCTCACCCCAATGGTTTATCAAAAAGGTACAATATGAACTCCTTTACTCAAATGCAGCGCGTAAATGCGTTGTTCTGGTTATCGTTATTCCATTTGCTGGTGATCACCTCCAGTAACTATCTGGTACAGCTCCCGGTTTCCATTTTTGGTTTCCACACCACATGGGGCGCGTTCAGTTTTCCCTTTATTTTTCTCGCCACCGATCTGACCGTGCGTATTTTTGGCGCGCCGCTGGCACGCCGAATCATCTTTGCCGTGATGATCCCGGCGCTGCTGATCTCCTATGTCATCTCGTCGCTGTTCTATATGGGATCCTGGCAGGGATTTGGCGCGCTGTTGCACTTCAACCTGTTTGTCGCCCGTATCGCCGCCGCCAGTTTTATGGCCTATGCGCTGGGGCAAATTCTGGATGTGCATGTCTTTAATCGTCTGCGTCAGAATCGTCGCTGGTGGCTGGCGCCGACAGCCTCGACGCTGTTTGGTAACGTCAGTGATACGCTCGCTTTCTTCTTTATCGCCTTCTGGCGTAGCCCAGACGCGTTTATGGCCGAGCACTGGATGGAAATAGCCCTCGTCGACTACGCATTCAAAGTGCTGATCAGCCTCGTCTTCTTCCTGCCGATGTATGGCGTATTGCTCAATATGTTGCTGAAAAGGCTGGCAGATAAATCTGAAATTTCGGCATTACAGACGAGTTAAAGGTTCGTTTTCCGAGTTGTGATAAGATGGGCGAATGAGCCGTTATGGCCGTTTATCGAAAGGAAGAAGTCAATGCGCAATCTGGTTAAATATGTCGGTATTGGCCTGCTGGTTATGGGGCTTGCGGCCTGTGATAACAGCGATACGAAAGCTCCGGCAGAGGGTGCCACCGCCCAAAGTAACGCAACCGGACAACCTGTCAGCCTGATGGATGGCAAACTCAGCTTCTCACTGCCGGCAGATATGACCGACCAGAGCGGCAAGCTGGGGACTCAGGCCAACAATATGCACGTCTATTCTGACGCCACCGGCCAGAAAGCCGTCATTGTGATTGTGGGCGACGACACCAAAGAAGAGCTGGCCGTGCTGGCGAAACGTCTGGAAGAGCAACAGCGTAGCCGCGACCCGCAATTGCAGGTCGTGACCAACAAATCTATCGAACTGAAAGGCCACACGCTTCAGCAGTTAGACAGCATTATTTCGGCGAAAGGCCAGACCGCTTACTCTTCCGTCGTGCTGGGTAAAGTGGGTAACCAACTGTTGACCCTGCAGATCACGCTGCCTGCCGACGATCAGCAAAAAGCGCAAATCGCCGCTGAAAACATCATTAACACGCTGGTCATCCAGTAACGGTTACGACGATGATACGGTCTCCTGCAATACTGCCGGAGGCCGTTTTTTTAACCGCCAGGTCAACAAAAAGGCGATGGTCACCAGCCCTGCCGCCGCCAGATAGATAACCGGCACCCCCGCCCATGTCATAACCAACCCGGCCAGCGGCCCGGTGACACCCAACGACAAATCCATAAACACCGTATAGGTTGCTAACGCTGCGCCCTGGTTTTGCTGCGGTACCGCTTTTACCGCCACCACGCCCAGTGCCGGGAAGACCAGCGAGAACCCAGCGCCGGCCAGCAAGACGCCGATTTTCGCCATCCACGGCATGACCGCCATCCCCACCAGCAGCAGCCCGACGACCTCCACCACAAAACAGATCATCGCCACATTTAACCCCCCGATCCGATTGATGCCATTGGGGAACAACAGACGCGTGCCGACAAACGCACAGCTAAACAGCGTGAGAGCGAACGCTGCGCCGTCCCAGCCTTTAGCGTCATAAAACAGTGTGATGAAGGTGGCGATCACGCCAAATCCGGCAGACGCCAGCGATAAGGCCAGGCCGTACAGCCAAACCCGCCCGAGAACGGCGCGAAACGGCAAAGGTTTGCCTTTACTGGCTTTTACAGCGGGACGCGGGAGCGCAAACAACACCGCCAGCAAAGCGACGCCCATAATCGTCAGCGCCAGCCCTTGCAAGCCACCCCAGGCGTAGAACAGCACGCCGAGCGGTGCCCCCATCGCCATTGCCCCATAGGTGACAATCCCGTTCCACGAAATCACCCGCCCAATGTGCAACGATCCCACCACTCCAACGCCCCACAGCGTGGAGCCGGTTCCGGCAAAACTTTGGCCGACGCCGAAGATCACTCGCCCCAGGCACAACAGCAGTAAGCTCGCGATCGGCCAGGCGCTGGTGGTGCCCGCCAGAAAATAGCTCAGGCCACTTAAAAAACAGCCGCACAGACCGAATACCACGATTTTTTTCGGTCCCAGGAGATCGGCAAAACGTCCGGCATGGGGCCGACTCAGGAGGGTAGCAAAATATTGCAGGCTGATGACCAACCCCGCCCAGAAGGCGCTGAATCCCATCACATCATGAACATAGCCAGGCAGTACCGCGAGCGGCAGGCCGATGGTCAGATAGCTGGCGAAGTTAAAAATGACAACCGAGACAATACGTAGATTAAGACGCAATCCATTGAGCGCCGATTCAGCGACAGGTTCTGGCATGGGATTTACCACGTTCTTACAACAGTGTTTCATTTCTATCATGCCCGGCCACGAAAATCAGCAGCAAGATTCAGAATAGCAGCAGCAAGCCAGCCGCTACACTTAGCAAACGAAACACAAGAAGGACGTAGACATGACAACCCCTCAGCCTGACAAAACGGGTTTGCACATCCTGCTAAAACTGGCGGCGTTAGTGGTCATTCTGGCCGGTATTCATGCCGCAGCAGATATCATTGTGCAACTCTTGCTGGCACTCTTTTTCGCCATTGTTCTGAACCCGTTGGTCACCTGGTTCATCCGTCGGGGGTTGCATCGTCCGTTGGCGATTACGTTGGTGGTCGTGGTGATGCTCATCGTTCTCACCGCGCTGGTTGGCGTGCTGGCCTCCTCCATCAATGAGTTCATTGCCATGTTGCCGAAATACAACAAAGAGTTGACGCGCAAACTCCTGCATCTGCAAGAGATGGTGCCGTTTCTCAACCTCCATTTGTCGCCGGAGCGTATGTTGCAACGCATTGATTCTGACAAACTAATGTCCTTTACCACCACGCTGATGACCGGACTGTCAGGTGCGATGGCCAGTATTGTTCTGCTGGTGATGACCGTCGTTTTCATGCTATTTGAAGTCCGCCACGTCCCATACAAACTGCGTTTTGCGCTGAACAATCCGCAGATCCACATTGCCGGTCTGCACCGGGCGTTAAAAGGCGTCTCTCACTATCTGGCACTGAAAACACTGCTGAGTTTATGGACCGGGGCCATTATCTGGCTGGGACTTGCGCTGATGGGTATTCAATTTGCGCTCATGTGGGGCGTGCTCGCCTTCCTGCTGAACTATGTCCCCAACATTGGCTCTGTAATTTCGGCGGTGCCGCCCATGATCCAGGCCCTGTTATTTAACGGGTTTTATGAGTGTGTCCTGGTAGGCGCGCTCTTTTTGGTGGTCCATATGGTCATTGGTAATATCCTGGAACCGCGCATCATGGGACATCGTCTGGGAATGTCCACTCTCGTGGTCTTTCTCTCATTACTGGTATGGGGATGGTTATTAGGTCCGGTAGGTATGTTACTTTCTGTCCCCTTAACCAGCGTGTGCAAGATTTGGATGGAAACCACCAAAGGCGGCAGCAAACTGGCGATATTACTGGGGCCAGGACGCCCCAAGAGCCGATTACCGGGATAAGATGACAAATGATACACTGTATAAATTCCATTATTATTAAACGTTGGTCCTGATATGTACCGGATCGTTCTGGGAAAAGTGTCGACACTGAGCAAAGGCGCGTTACCGTCTTCGCTGTACGCTCAAGCTCCACAAGGCAAGCGTCGTGCCCGCTGGCTGGCGGGCCGCGTGCTGCTTTCCCACGCGCTTTCACCCTTACCCGAGATTGTATATGGCGAACAGGGAAAACCCGCGTTTTCAGCCCAGACACCGCTGTGGTTCAACTTGAGTCACAGCGGCGATGACATCGTCCTGCTGTTGAGTGACGAAGGCGAGGTGGGTTGCGATATCGAAATTATCCGTCCACATCATAACTGGCAGGCGCTGGCCAATGCAGTCTTCAGCCTCGGGGAACATGCCGAAATGGACGCAGAGCATCCGGACCAGCAGTTGGCCGCGTTTTGGCGCATCTGGACGCGTAAAGAAGCGATGGTGAAACAGCGCGGCGGCACCGCCTGGCAAATCGTCAGCGTCGACAGCACACTGGCTTCAGCCTTGTCGGTCAGCCACTGCCAGCTTGACACCTTGAGCCTGGCCGTATGCACCCCTACGCCGTTTCAGATCAGCGCCGCATCGATACAGCGACTGGACGCGGTTGCCTGAAACAACGATTGAGAAACGCAGGTATCCCACGCCCGTTTCTCCCGATTGAGTATACGATTTTCGTATACTTTCCCCTTCTGGTTGCCCATCTATTGATCCAGCACACACCGCCACACCTGACGAGACAACCACCGCATGGCCGGTAAAAGTAGGGCCACTCGCCCGTTTCCTTTCCACACCTGATCAAATATTCGCCCAGAGCCTGGTGTATGAACCGTTGGTGAAATATCAGGCAGAGGGTTTCGTGAAACCGTGACATGGCCTGGCCGTAGCGGCTGTGGCAAAAGTTCCTCCGAGCGCTTGCTGGTTGGTTTAGAATCGCAGACGCAGGGTGACATGAGCAGGCAGGGAAAACCGGTATCCGGCTTAACCGCCCGGCGCAAAAAGCGCTTCGCCGTGACAGGAAGAAGGCAACATTGTTGAGACGCAGGATGTGGGCGATGCATTAACGTTTTCCACTGACGCCGGACGTGTGCTACAAAATGCGGTACTTCCCGCATTTCCCGTGCGCCGCAGTCAGAAATTATAAGGTTTTACTCAGATGCAACGTGTCACCATCACCCTCGATGACGATTTACTGGAAACGCTGGACAGCCTGAGTCAGCACCGTGGCTACAATAACCGCTCGGAAGCGATCCGCGATATTCTGCGCGGCGCGCTGGCACAGGAGACAACGCAAGAGCACGGCACCCAGGGTTTCGCAGTGCTTTCTTACGTTTATGAGCATGAGAAGCGCGATTTAGCCAGCCGTATTGTCTCTACGCAGCACCACCACCATGATTTGTCTGTCGCCACGTTGCATGTACACATCAATCACGACGACTGTCTGGAAATTGCCGTCCTGAAAGGCGACATGGGCGATGTCCAGCATTTTGCCGATGATGTCATTTCCCAGCGCGGCGTGCGTCACGGTCATTTGCAGTGCCTGCCGAAGGAAGAGTGATATCCGTTGCCTGATGGCAGTTTCACCTGCCCGACGCTGGGATTGTCGGGCGTGATATTCAGGCTGGCGGTGTGGTGATAAAAAAGTTGTGCAACTACAATAATCGTTGCATCCGTCTGGCAAAAACCTGTTTTCATTCATGGTGTAGCGTAAGACTGCGCAGTCTGTAAATTAAACAGCAGGCCGTTACAACGGCCTGCTGACCAAAGCCCAGCCGATATACCGGTCAACGTTAACGGATGAAGATGTAACGGTCAGTGAGAATATTCGTGCAGACAGAGCACGCCATTTTTGTCGTTTTCATTCATAGAGCCCCCCCAGTCAGGAAAACCATAACCTTTGACAGTATACGTGTGATTAAAGGTGCCTTTAGTGGCTGTCCAGAAGGAGTCACTGGACGCCGTGCGAATATACCATCCCTCCAGGTCAAGCTGGTCCTTCTCAGGAAAAACATCGGACATTAATGCGCACTGATTAACGGCGTCTTTCCAGGTATATTTCTGACCATTACCCGCTTCGGTAAACCATTTATGGAGCGTGAAGGTATAGGTGACGACGTCCCATTCTTTATGGTGGGGTGTCCCGGTGATCGTTATTGTCCTGTTTGCAGGTGGCGTGTTCGTCGTGAATGTGACCGTTCCGTTGTTGACGTCAACAGCATCTGAATTATCAGACCAGTCATAGTCTGCGGGGTTACCATCCCAGAACTCCAGTGTGAACTGCTTTCCCTTGATGCCGGTGTGCGGAAATCCTTCTTCAGGATAAAAATACCACCCGTCTGACGTTGTTATTTTGGTAATATATGGACTGCGGACGGAGTAGCCTTCCGAAAAATGTGTCTCCTTCCATTGTGGAGAAGACAAACTTATTTTCAAATTATTACCTATTTTCATCATGTTGTAATAACGCGTACAGGATGAATAGCTTGTACCAGGAAATTCCTCACGCCATTCACTATAAGGTTCTGCAGCGGGTACATTAACCTTTATTTGTTTACCAAGCAGGGAACATTGTCCCTCTATTTTATTCCCGTTCTTATCCTTCAGACGGACCTGCACGCCCGCACCACTCCCAATGACTACTTCATTAGTCGTTAATGCTACCTCAGTCTTGTTCTCATCGGGAAAATTCTCCACTCCAGGAATATGTACTGTTGCCGTTTCTGGTGAATATCCATTAGCAGATTCAGTCGTTTTGTTGTCCGTAAATACCCCGATAAGCAGAGCAATATCCATCCCTTCATTTTCCGCAGGGACGTCTAAATAGTTTTCAGGGGTAGAGAAAACAGTCTTCTTCGTGCCGTCATTGCGATAGATTTGCCATTCATACTGCACGCCATGATTCCCTTCGCCGAAGGAATCACCATCCTCATCGCGCCATTGTACAGGGGTTGACTCCAGCCGCCAGTGACCAGGCCCTCCCGTGAGTTTAATTACAGGGGTCTCCACCACGGGTGCATGTCCCGTAACGGTTTCAGTCTGTGCGAAAACCGTTGTCGCGCCTGCATTGCAGGTGCCTGCCATTAACAACAGCGCACAGATGAGGTGTGCTGAATGTTTTTTTCTGTCTGCCATTTGTATTCCTTTTTTAATGCCCACGCGCATCCGGAATAGCAATCGAAATAGTAATAATATTGTCATCATGAAGCCATATAGTGGTGCCGGGCAGAAAAAAACCTGCCCGACTAAAATAGAGACATGAACGAGATCTGAATATCTCTACAATTATAACGAGTATAAAAATCAAAAGATGATAACATCACCCTGGAATTTGTGTTTATTTTTTAATGACAACACGACATTTCATCTTACTCACCTTGCAATATAATGATGTGACACATCCACTTTTCTTGCAAACCCGACATGGGCAGAAAAAAACTGACCAGAATAAACCACTTCCTCTTCTCTTTCTTTTGTGAAGCCAATTTCCTGACTTATTTTTGTCGCTCTGCTTGGCGGCGCACATAAACTGCAAATAAAGATCCCTTTCGGCTGAAAAGCGTGTGAGACAAATAACCCCCGACACTGAGTGCAATGAGTACTTCCAAGTACGTCGGCGTCCAAAAAACGAATCAGCGTCCATGCCCGTGTAAATGATAATAAAGGACTATCATCCATTGATGGGACATGTTCAAGATAAAGTCGGTATGCCTTTACAATAGTTTCAATTTTACTACAAAGCCCCGTTGACTGGATAAATCGCCATATATTACAAAAAACCGAGGCATGAATATTTTGTTCCCAATGCATAAACCAGTCAGCGGAAAATGGCAATAATCCCTTTGGTGGGGAACAACCATGAATCTCCTTATAAAGTTTTGTCAGTTTACCGCGACTGAGGTTTGTTTCAGCCTCCACCATTTGCAAGCGCGCTCCAAGAGAAATTAATTCGACAGCAAGCCCTATATTGCGTATATCCTGAAGAATACTTTGATTATTCATGGTTTATGCTGTTTTTATCAAGCATCCCCGTAGACAATAATATTCCGGCATGTACCGACTGAACATCCTCAACGCGTGATTCTGCAAGCATGGAGTCAAGTATTTTGTCATCCAGTCGGAGATGAAAGAGAAACTGCCCCAGGCTGGATAACTTTACCATTTGCGCCGACGTCAACATTCCCATTAAATCAGCAAGACTCTCTGTGAGACCAAGACGAAACATTGCTGATGCTTTATCATGCTTAATCATGTTTTGTGCTAAAGAGAGATAAGAAAGATTTATACTCTGAACATCATGTTGATAACTGAATTTGGTCATTTTTCTCTTCCTGTTTTAGTTAACGCAGTTTAATAAGTGGAACTATTTGAAAACCAGAACTTCGCTTAGTGCTGTGTCCAGATTACGCGAGTAAGATCAATTTATAGTTTTCTGATCACGGTGCAGGTAGCTTTATTATATGGAGCACCATATTCTGAGAATACGCAGGACGTCCTGAGCCGTCTGATCGTCCCATCTTTTATTTTCAGCACAGTGTCAGCAACCAGGGTGAATGGAAAACTCCTGGGGACATTTTCATTGTCGGCAAAAACATATATACCTGCGCCATACGTTTCCGAAACCCACGCCTGAAAAGAGGAGATGTTCCTGGTAATCCCATCCTTATCCGTAGAAGAAAATCGTTCTACTGTAATGTCCGTTTCGGCGGGACGTTGCGCATTTTTATATCCACAAGGATATAAATAGAATCGCCACCGCTCAGAATAGTACCAACGCTCGCCACTCGGAATGCAATGCTGAAAATATTCGTCAGCAGTTTGCAGGTCAGAAACGATCACCACATCACCCACTGACGGCTCCGTGGTGGCAATATCCGTGTAAGGTGTCACTTCCAGAGTGAGTATTTTGTTAACGTCTGATGCTTTGATGGTGTAGCTTTCTTTAGTGCTCACCTTGCTATTGTCTACTTTCCAGTTATACACGTTCGAAACCACGTCGCCATCCGGATCCGTGGACTTAAACGGATGACTGACATCAACACTCACAACCTCACCCACATCCGGTATGCCATTGTGGTTTTTGTCTTCAAGCACCATCTGTCCGGCTGTCACTGTCGGTTTATGACCACGCACGGTCGGTGTAGGCAAAGACAGTATATTGGCGGATGCGGCAACAGAACCTGTAGCCAGACTCAACAGTATTCCCCACGTCAGACAGGCCAATTTCCAGGGCAATGTTAGTTTTATTCTCTTCACTTTCTTCTCTGTTTTACGTTGGTACATACTGGCATTTCAGCCTGCGGTTGTTCTGTTAATTAAGGTTGTTGATTTTTCTACTTTTCTGAGGTTTTTGACGCTGGGTTGCTGACCCTCACTTGGACCTTACGTTTCTGAACACCACCGGTAACAACCCATGTTGCGTTGGTCGCACCAGTAATGTCTTCCCACTCACCGCTTCCGACTGCGGTTTCTACCCGCCACTGGTAGTTCAACGTCCCGCAAGTCTTCGAACAAGTCGGTGTTGCTTTCAGGGTGTCCTTAACAACGGGTGCACCTGCTGTACCAGAACCACCGGTAATGGCAACCGCCGTCACGGTATCTCCTCCCACAATCGGCAGGTTCCCGGTTGCCTGCGTGGCAATACCGATGGCAGGATCTGTACTGGTGGCATCCGTATGCGGTGTAACTTCCAGCCCAACGCTTTTATTTAAATCTTCGTCTTTAATGGTGTAAGTCCCGGCGGTACTGACTTCTTTACCGTCTACTTTCCAGCTGTAAGTGTTATTTGTGGGGGTATCACCGTCTATATCAGAAAAAATGAATTGATGGGCGTCATCAATTTTCACGACATCACCAGTATCCAGTACGCCATTTTTGTTTTCATCGACAAAGGTAATCTGACCCGCCTGCAAAGTCGGTGCATGACCCACGACGGTCGCCGTAGGAGAAGAGGCGACAGTAATTGCCTGTACATCAGTTGCCATCATCAGTAATGCACTGCCTACCAGACAGGTCAAAGGGGTTTTCCTGGAAGTTTTGTTAATAAGTCTCATAATTTACCTTTATAAAAAGCAGATATTCCTAAAAAAATAATATGCGTTTGGCCGTATTTATGGCTGTGGCTCAATGTATCGCGGTATTAACGTTTATTCAGTCACCAACAGTCGGATCTTTTTTTTCTGGTCTTCTTTTTGCGGAATATAGGTTTCCGTTGTTGCATCCGTAATATCTGACCAGCTATCACTGCCTGGAGACGTCTCCCGTTGCCACTGATATGCAAGAACGCCACACGGGGTTCCGCAGGATACAATTGCCGACAGCGTTCCATTGACTCCCGAATTGCCGGCAATGGCTACGGTCATTCCGGTTGTCAGGTCGATGTGATAACGCAACCCGGTATCTTTATCGTCAAAGCGGACGCCGACAGATAATGTCGTGGTGTTTTGCGTGCCGCTAAAGCGAACGGTGTATTGTCCCTCAACCGTTTCTTCAGGTTCTGTGAAGGTGAATTTTGAACTATCCACAGCGCTCCCTTCGACAAAAAAGCGCAGATGAGAGATCTCCCCAGGATACGGCTGAACACTCCCGTCACTCATTTTATGCTTCAGCGACAACGTGATTTTTGCAGTATCGATACCATCAGCTTTGAGAACTGTTTTGTCCGCATTCAACTCGCTGTGAGCAAAATCAGGTGTTGTATCATCCAACTGAACTGTGACGGGTTTCAGAGTCACATCCAGTACTTTCGCCGTTAACGTATAAGCACCTGGTAGCATGCCTGATGTCAGCGATGCTGTATAAATACCGGAGCCAAAAGCCGTTTCCTTCAGCGCCCCGATAACCGGTTCAGAAGAATTATGAGTAAGCATCAGCTTCTCGTCAGGCGTCATAGCGCCAGACAGTGTAATTTGGTCAGCTATTCCACTCACCGGATTACCCACAGCATCCTTCAGGGTGATCACGATGTGCGTCTGTGATTTTCCGTCCGCCGGAATTTCTACATCCTGAGCAATCAACGTTGAGTTGTCTGCATAAACGACGGGCGCCGTCAGTACAACCTGAATTTCAGCCGGTTTAGACGCATTATCTTTCGTATCATATGCAACACCGATAATACTCCAGGCATTGACAGCCCCTGCTGTCCACTGAGGAAGTGTTAGCTGCCACTGTGTTCCCTCACCGTTCAGTTTCCCGCCAGCGCCAATAAATGCAGCATCGTCCCACCGAATCACCTTAAGACCGTGTTTCGATTTCACGGTCAACGCCAGCGGCATCACCTGCCCCGCTTTTCCGGTAATACGTTCTGGCGCGTGCAGCTTGATCACTTCCTGCTTGCGGTACTCCAGAACAATATTGTTGTTACGGTCAATCAAGTCATACCGGGTTCCAGCCAGGCTGCGCGATGCAGCCACGGCACCAGCATCCAGTTGATTAGCCAGCGGTTCTCCGGGGTGATAATTCACTTCCATTTTAACTTCCGTGTCATGTTTACCCCCCTGCCCCATACGCTGATCCGCTTTCAACGTCAGCATAGGGACTGGGGTGTAACTGATCCCCGTGGTCAGTGCGTGCGGATTTTTCTGGCGATCATCCTTACCAAACAATCCCACCTCATCACCGTAATACTGTTCCATAACCACGTTTGCCCCGAGTTGCGGGTAGGCAGGCAACCAGGCCTCAGCCCGCACGTCCCAGCCACTCGCAGGACGTTCTTCGTAGTCCTCCACATCCGACGATTCCCGCCAGCGGGTTAACCCGAGATAACTGTTGGCACTAAGTTTCAGAAAATCACGCCAGTACTCAGCACCCACACCAGCACGTGCATGATCGCGGGACAGGTCGTAATCGAGAAACAGATTCACGCCCATCATGTCTACAGGGCGAAAGTGACGCCAGCCTATCCCGATATTCATCTGGGTACGGTCATCAGTACGATGAATACCCGTCTGACTGAATACCATGTTCTTCGGCGAGTCATACCACGGATGCAGAATGTTCAGTGATGAGCCTTTTAGTGAGAAATCGTCATCCACTGTCAGACTGACCTGTGCAGTACCAAACTGATTCATCCAGTCCTGTACCGTCTGGTTAGCCTTTCCCACCACCATCCCTTTTGCCATCGATGTGGCAGCATCAGTATTCGGTTGCCCTGACAGGAAACTTCCCGCCTGAGTCGCCATTTCCGCCATGCCCTTTGCCGGATCATTTTCTGCTGATGCCGTATATTCTTTTTCCTCCGACGTTATATCCGTCGGTAAAACAAGCGGCACCTCCAGCTCATCACCAGGCTGTAGATATTCAAATCCGTGAGCAAAAGTACGAAACTGATTAAGCTGACGCAGCGCTTCAGTTGTGGTGTTATATTTTTTTGCCACTGAATCGACAGTCTCTCCCACAGACAGTATATATATTTGCGTCTGTAACGATGCCTCTTGTGTTTTTATGACGAGGCCTCCACTCGCGATGGCCGTAGAAATAAGACTCAATAAAGCAATACCAAGAGCCCCCATGAGCGAACAGGATAAAAATGCCCCTTCCGCATATCTGTATATTCTTGTTTTCATTTTTCCTGCTGACCAACACCTAAAAAATATCAAACGACATCCGTAATATTTGCCGCAACATAATGTGGTTTACCGGACACATCACCTTCCGGTGTTCATGTGTACAGTTCTTAACTGAATATCGAATAAAGACCGCGCCCGCACCTGTTTAAATCCAGACATTATTATCGTGACTGTGTCAGGCACACCCATGAATAAATAGCAAGCATCCTGTGTAACAGGTATTTAAAGAGCCTCCTGAAAACACACTGATTAATTCAGTACCGCAGCCGGTTTACCTTTCAGTTGATAATTAAAGAGGCCGAAAGGTGAAGGAGCACCATAATAATACCCCTGGAGATACTCCACACCACGCGCTCTCAGGTTTTCAGCCTGTTGCTGTGTTTCCACTCCCTCCGCAACCACCCGGGTACCTGTCACCCGCGCCAGATGAATGGCATTGTCAATAAATGCAGACGCAACCGGACAAAACGGGTTTGCGATATACTGCCGGTCAATTTTGATGAAAGATGCCATTGAAACGAAAAGCAACGACTCACCAGCGTAACCCCGCCCAAAATCATCCACCGCGAACTGTATCCCCTCGCAGGAAAGCTGCAGAAATATCTGTGCTGCATCAGGGAAAAGATGAATATCTTCCCGCTCCGTAATTTCAAATACAGGCATCACACCGGCGCGGGTAAGTCGGCCATTAAGCTCCACCATATACTGCCTGAACACCGGATCGAATATCAGACTGAGTGTGACATTCATGGTTACCATGAAATCATGAAACCGGTTATTGTTCAGCATCACTACATCTGCCAGCACGTCTTCCATAATAATCTGCGTCAGTAACCCTGCCAGGTCATACCGCTCGATCTCCCGGATAAAACACCAGGCCTCAACCACGCCATGGGCAGGATGTGCCCAGCGCGACAGCACTTCACACCCGATGATGTCGCCACTGCAACTACTGATTATCGGCTGGTAATAAGGGATAAACTCTCTGTCCCTTATCGCCTTTCGTAAATTAAATTCTGAATACACATAGCCTCCGGTTCATTACACTGAATTAAACGCAGATAACCTGCGAATGAACACAAACAAGGCCAGCAAGCAAAATGAAAAACAACAAACAAAAAGTTAAACATTTTATTATTCCAATGATGAACACATGATTCACCTGCCATAAACAAAATCACTGAATACCTTTCCCTTCGGGTATCCCATACCTCCTGAGTCTTATCCCGCCAGACAGTGTTGCACCGGAATAAGAATAACCAGACAGATGCATTTTTTGCACCTATCACTGTATTCACCGGATAAACCTGCATGCTGGTTTCAACGGAAGTGATGACCAGCAGAAAACCAGTAAAAAATAAGCAGCAGACTCGGCATAATGACTCTTACAAAATCGCCAGAAAAAAAATAAGGAATTAAAGAAATCGTTTATAATATTACACTCTCACCTAAAAAAAGCCCCACATGTGGGGCTAAACAACACAACGCTCGGGAAAAATAGTAAAAACAATAAAACCACTCCTGCAGTGTGTGAGTTCATGCCAACTGCAGCGATATAATATTCATTCATAATTTCAGTTCAACATTCGAATGAAACACACGGAAACACATCCCAGTAAACCAAACGCAACAGCACTCTCCTCTGTCAGGTAAATCACCCCACCCGATAATAATAATTTAAAAAAATAAAAGTATTCCCCGAATTTAATATCCGCACGACGCTCTTCATTAGCAACAAATTTTTTACAAAAAAATGAGCAAAGGGAGAAAAAGCCAGACACCACAGGCAGTGAGCATGCATATCGATATTTACATAAAATTAACAAAGAAGGCGTCATAAAAATAGCTTACTAACTATAACCAGGCTATTAAAATAAAAAGACAACATTAGAGGAAGCCAGAAAAGGCGATTTGAAATAAATACGAAATCCCCTGCCGTTGCCTTTCATTTGTAAAAAAACAGATATATCAGGCACTGCAGCCTCACTGATTAAAGCAATACAGCCACTGTAAACAATCTTCCACACTTAGCAAACGCACCATGAGCGGCAAAAAAGACTCTTTATAGACAATGAATCTACTGCGTGATATCTCTGCGATATATTATTCTGATTTATATTTTTGTGATGCTGGGTTGCGCCTGACGGGCTCCTGAACGGTCATACAGAATATAAAATGACAGACATCATTGTGAATATACTTATTTATCAACACATTAAGCCTCAAGCACACACCAGTGGCAGAGAAGCATTACACCATCGGAGCATGTGAGTAAGCCCCTATGCCTCCATACACTTTTTATCATTTAACGTATTACTGAACTGACGCCGTTAATATTCCCGTGGTAAACGGCATGCCGGAAGATATCTAAAAAAGAACAGCACGATTATGCTGGGGGCTACAAAAATATGCTCACCCAAAGCACCTATACGCATTCTCATTGGGAATAATCACACAAAGAAGCCAGATCAAAACAACCGCTCATAACAAAAATCCCCTACTCTGGAAAACAGACGATCACCTCAGCAAGCTTTGCGTTTAGAGGTTATCCAGAATTCCAGAGAAAAGTTTTGTGAGAGTAAGTTTTTTAGCGCAATAGCGAAACTGAGACAGCGAAGGATACTGACCTGCACCCGGTATTAGATACAACCGTCAGTGAGTAATGCCGGTTTGTTCACTTCCAAATTCACCGTTTCACCACCCTGCCGCAAACTCGGATGGCGTCTGATAGTGCAGCGCTGAATGAGGCCTGCATTCGTTATTGTCCCGCCGCCAGGCGTTAATGATTTTTCTTGCGTGATTGATGTCACTGACAACATATACGGCAATCCAAATATAATATTGACATCATGAAGCAGTGGGAGGAGACTACTTCATAACAGCAGGAGGACTTATGTCTCAATTTTCATCCATACACCTTTTCAAAAATCTGTCCGATGAAACCCGTCTGGGTATCGTTCTCTTGCTCAGGGAGATGGGGGAGTTGTGCGTGTGTGACCTTTGCATGGCACTGGAGCAATCGCAGCCCAAAATATCCCGTCATCTGGCGATGCTACGGGAAAGTGGAATCCTTCTGGATCGTAAACAGGGAAAATGGGTTCACTACCGCTTATCACCGCATATTCCTTCATGGGCTGCTCAGATTATTGAGCAGGCCTGGTTAAGCCAACAGGACGACGTTCAGGCCATCGCCCGCAAGCTGGCTTCAGTTAACTGCTCCGGTAGCAGTAAGGCTGTCTGCATCTAAAAAATTTGCCTGAACATATATGTTTTATCAAATGCGAGGTGTTTAAGATGAAAACGTTAACGGTATTTGACCCCGCGATGTGTTGCAGCACTGGCGTCTGCGGTACAGAGGTTGATCAGGCTCTGGTCGATTTTTCTGCGGATGTGCAATGGCTCAAACAACGTGGTGTACAAATTGAGCGTTTCAATCTCGCACAACAGCCGATGAGCTTTGTACAGAACGAGAAGGTCAAAGCGTTTATTGAGGCTTCCGGGGCAGAAGGTTTGCCATTGCTGTTACTGGATGGCGAAACGGTGATGGCCGGGCGTTACCCGAAACGCGCTGAGCTGGCTCGCTGGTTTGGCATTCCACTGGAGAAAGTGGGATTAGCGCCTTCAGGTTGCTGTGGTGGTAATACTTCTTGTTGTTAAGTATGTCAGGAGGACATATGCAATTCTTACAGAATATCCCCCCTTATCTGTTTTTTACGGGTAAAGGAGGCGTTGGTAAAACCTCTATTTCCTGCGCCACGGCGATCCGTCTGGCAGAACAAGGGAAACGGGTGCTGCTGGTCAGTACCGACCCGGCCTCAAACGTAGGCCAGGTCTTTGGCCAGGTTATTGGCAATACTATTCAGCCAATCGCCACCGTGCCTGGATTGTCGGCACTTGAGATTGATCCTCAGGCCGCTGCACAACAGTACCGGGCCAGAATTGTTGATCCTATTAAAGGTGTACTGCCTGATGACGTCGTTAGCAGCATCAACGAACAGCTGTCGGGAGCCTGTACAACAGAGATTGCGGCTTTTGATGAGTTTACCGGATTACTGACAGACGCCTCTCTGCTGACCCGGTTTGACCATATCATTTTTGATACCGCACCTACCGGCCATACTATTCGCCTTCTCCAGCTTCCTGGTGCCTGGAGCAACTTTATTGACAGCAATCCCGAAGGCGCATCCTGCCTCGGCCCGATGGCGGGGCTGGAAAAACAGCGTGAACAGTATGCCCATGCCGTTGAGGCGTTATCTGATCCAGCGCGTACCCGACTGGTATTAGTTGCTCGTCTGCAAAAATCCACGTTGCAGGAAGTCGCCCGGACTCATCTGGAACTTGCCGCCATTGGCCTTAAAAATCAGTACCTGGTCATTAATGGCGTTCTGCCCAAAACTGAAACGGCAAACGACATACTGGCTGCGGCAATATGGGACCGTGAACAGGAGGCGCTGGCCAATCTTCCCACTGATCTTTCCGGTCTGCCAACTGACACGTTATTCCTCCAACCGCTCAATATGGTCGGTGTGTCTGCACTCAGCGGGCTTCTCTCCACTCAGCCTGTAGCGGCGTCATCCTCGGATGAATACCTGCAACAGCGCCCTGACATTCCGTCACTTTCTGCGTTGGTCGATGATATTGCCCGTAATGAACATGGCTTGATCATGCTGATGGGTAAAGGTGGCGTGGGGAAAACCACGATGGCGGCTGCCATTGCCGTCAGGCTGGCCGACATGGGATTTGATGTCCATCTGACAACATCTGATCCTGCGGCGCATCTCAGCACAACCCTGAACGGCAGCCTTAACAACCTGCAGGTCAGCAGGATCGATCCTCACGAAGAAACGGAACGCTATCGTCAGCATGTTCTTGAAACGAAGGGAAAAGAACTGGACGACGCGGGGAAACGCCTGCTGGAAGAGGACTTACGCTCACCCTGCACCGAGGAAATTGCCGTTTTCCAGGCCTTTTCACGGGTGATTCGTGAAGCGGGTAAGCGCTTCGTGGTGATGGATACGGCACCGACCGGACACACGCTGTTGCTGCTGGATGCTACAGGCGCGTACCACCGCGAGATTGCGAAGAAAATGGGAGAAAAAGGCCATTTCACCACGCCGATGATGCAGCTTCAGGATCCGGAACGCACCAAAGTGTTGCTTGTCACACTGCCGGAAACCACGCCCGTGCTTGAGGCGGCAAATTTACAGGCCGACCTTGAGCGTGCAGGCATTCACCCCTGGGGCTGGATTATCAATAACAGCCTTTCCATTGCAGATACCCGTTCGCCGCTGCTTCGCCTGCGAGCACAGCAGGAACGTCCACAGATAGAGAACGTTAAACGCCAGCACGCCAGCCGTGTCGCTCTTGTTCCCGTACTGGCGTCAGAACCGACCGGCATCGACAAACTCAAACAACTCGCTGGTTAATTTTTTGTCATCACGCAGGGCAGCAACGCTGCCCTGTCAGGAGGTTTTATGTTACTGGCAGGAGCCATTTTTATCCTGACCATCGTGTTGGTTATCTGGCAGCCAAAGGGATTAGGTATTGGCTGGAGCGCCACACTGGGTGCCGTACTGGCTCTGGCATCGGGTGTGATACATATCGCTGATATTCCGGTGGTATGGAATATCGTCTGGAACGCGACGGCAACGTTTATTGCCGTCATTATCATCAGTCTTTTGCTGGATGAGTCCGGCTTTTTCGAATGGGCAGCGCTGCACGTATCCCGCTGGGGGAATGGTCGTGGCCGCCTGCTGTTTACGTATATCGTTCTGCTCGGTGCAGCGGTGGCGGCACTGTTCGCCAATGACGGCGCGGCGTTGATTCTGACGCCGATCGTTATCGCCATGCTGCTGGCGCTGGGTTTCAGTAAAAGCACCACGCTGGCATTCGTGATGGCGGCAGGCTTTATTGCTGATACCGCCAGTCTGCCGCTTATCGTCTCGAACCTGGTCAACATCGTCTCGGCTGATTTCTTCCGCCTCGGATTCACGGAATATGCCTCGGTGATGGTACCGGTAGATATCGCCGCCATTGTTGCCACGCTGGTAATGCTGCATCTGTTTTTCCGCAAGGATATCCCGCCCACATATGATCTGGCGCGACTGAAAGAACCCGTAAAAGCCATCAAAGATCCGGCAACGTTCAGAACCGGCTGGATAGTCTTAATCCTTCTGTTAGTCGGTTTTTTTGTCCTCGAGCCACTCGGTATTCCTGTGAGCGCGATTGCAGCAGTGGGTGCAGTCATTTTGTTTGCGGTGGCTAAAAAAGGTCATGCGATTAATACCGGTAAAGTGCTGCACGGCGCGCCCTGGCAGATTGTGATCTTCTCGCTGGGGATGTATCTGGTGGTCTATGGGCTGCGCAACGCCGGTCTGACGGATTATCTCTCCGACGTGCTCAACGTACTGGCGGATAAAGGACTATGGGCTGCGACATTTGGCACCGGATTCCTGACCGCATTCCTCTCTTCTATCATGAACAATATGCCTACCGTATTAGTAGGGGCATTGTCGATTGATGGCAGCACCGCGACCGGTGTTATCAAAGAGGCGATGATTTATGCCAACGTCATTGGCTGCGATCTGGGACCGAAAATCACCCCTATTGGTAGCCTTGCGACACTGCTCTGGCTGCACGTACTTTCACAGAAGAATATGACAATCACGTGGGGATATTACTTCCGCACCGGGATTATCATGACCCTGCCTGTGCTGTTTGTAACGCTGGCTGCGCTGGCGCTACGTCTCTCTGTCACTTTGTAATGAGAAACTGATATGAGCAACATCACCATTTATCACAACCCGGCCTGCGGCACCTCGCGCAATACGCTGGAGATGATCCGAAACAGCGGTACTGAACCGACCGTGATTCTCTACCTTGAGACCCCACCTTCACGCGATGAACTGGTCAAACTCATCGCGGATATGGGGATCACAGTACGATCATTGCTGCGCAAAAACGTTGAACCTTATGAGGAACTGGGGCTCACGGAAGATAAATTTACTGACGATCAGTTAATCGACTTTATGCTGCAACATCCCATTCTGATTAACCGCCCGATTGTGGTGACGCCGCTGGGTACCCGCCTGTGCCGCCCGTCTGAAGTGGTGCTGGATATCCTGACGGATGCGCAAAAAGGGGCATTCGCTAAGGAAGATGGTGAAAAAGTCGTTGATGAATCAGGTAAACGACTGAAATAAAGATTAAGGGGGCATTTGCCCCCTTAGTCATTACTTTGCCATTATTTCTAAAAGCGGCCTTCGGGGGCGATGAAAATGACATTAGCAGAGGCTAATTTTTCCTGTTCTGCAGCGGTGTGCGGCTGGCACGGGTTGGGAACGCGCCTCTGAGAGGAAAGTACCAAAGAAATTCTTGACCGACGATACGCCCACCGCGAGCTCGGCCAGGAGGACTATCTGCGAATGAAGAAGGAGCTCACATTATGATTCAGGACCGACTATTTCCCGCAACGATGATGCCTGATCAGGACTGGTGGCATGCCCTATGGCCAGATCCTGATTGTTTCGTCAAAACCTTGGGTATTTCACAAGGGATGCTGGTCGTCGATCTCGGCTGCGGCAATGGTTATTTCACCTCGGCTATCGCCCGGCGGGTGGGTTCGGGCCGCGTCATCGGACTCGACCTCGATCCGGTGATGCTGGAGCTGGCGCAGGTGGCGTGCGAGGGGATGGATAATTGTGACTGGCTACCTGGAGATGCGATGGAGCTAAGCCATCTGCTGGGTGCGTCGGCGGATTATGTGCTGATCGCCAACACTTTTCACGGCGCTCCGGACAAGACAGCACTGGCTTCGGAGGTCGCTGCGAGCTTGAAGCCTGGTGGCCGCTTCGCCATCGTCAATTGGTATCCGCTGCCGAGGGAAGAAACAACCGTTCTCGGCCAGGCGCGTGGCCCCAAGACCGAGATGCGCATGTCGCCGGAACAAACCCGCACGGTGGTCGAACCGGCAGGCTTCACGCTCGAAACGCTGGTCGAACTACCTCCCTACCACTATGGGGCTATTTTCATCAGCTCCAGCCAATGATGATGGGACTGATGGGAAACCAGCACAGTGAATTCGCCCAGCAGGAAACCATGCAGACCGATGCCTGACCGTTTTTCTACGAATTCCGCAACTGCAAGATGCTGCTACGCCCAACGTCGGCGACGGCTATGTTTTCTGCTCCTTCAGCACAGTGAAATGCCCGCCGATCCAGGCGCAGAGAGGGATCGCGGGTAGTGCTAAAGGTTTCAGCAGCATCATCCACGAAACCAGGCTGTTTGCATCACGGGGCTGAAAAACGGCTTAGCGTACGATTTTCTCCGTTTCGGGAGCTGAACCCTAATATTGTCATTGTTCACCATCCCTGGCGTCAGATCTTGCTCTGATTCACTCGCTTAGAAAGCGCTTCTGCTGACTCTTTTCGTTCACTATAACGATCAACAAGATAAGCAGCATTTCCCCGGGTCAGCAATGTAAACTTCATCAGCTCTTCCATCACATCCACGATGCGGTCGTAATATGATGATGGTTTCATTCGTCCATCTTCATCAAATTCCTGCCAGGCTTTTGCCACCGAGGATTGGTTCGGAATAGTGATCATTCTCATCCAGCGGCCAAGAATACGCATCTGGTTTACCGCATTGAATGACTGGGAGCCTCCGCATACCTGCATGACAGCCAGCGTTTTACCCTGAGAAGGGCGAACTGCACCTTCCGATAACGGTATCCTGATCCTACCCGCGAATAGTGGACACGCGATTAAGTGAGTAAACTCTCAACCAGAGGTGACT
>NZ_NRDO01000033.1 GCF_010231475.1 Citrobacter sp. NCU1
TGATCCTACCCGCGAATAGTGGACACGCGATTAAGTGAGTAAACTCTCAACCAGAGGTGACTCATGACAAAATCAGCATTAACCAGCAAAAAACCACGTAAGCAGCACACACCTGAATTTCGCAATGAAGCTCTGAAGCTTGCTGAGCGTATTGGTGTGGCTGCCGCAGCCCGTGAACTTAGTCTCTATGAATCTCAGCTTTATGCATGGCGCAGCAAACAACATCAACAAATGACCTTGTCGGAGCGTGAAAGTGAACTGGCTGCTGAAAATGCGCGCCTCAAGCGGCAACTGGCGGAGCAGGCTGAGGAACTCGCCATTCTCCAAAAGGCCGCGACATACTTCGCGAAGCGCCTGAAATGAAGTATGTCTTTATCGAAAAACATCGGGCTGAGTTCAGCGTCAAGGCCATGTGCCGTGTGCTTCGGATTGCCCGTAGCGGCTGGTATATCTGGTGTCTGCGCCGCCATCAAATAAGCCCGCGCCAGCAGTTCCGGCTCATCTGTGATGCTGCTGTCCGTAAGGCATTCACTGAGTCAAAACAGCGTTATGGTGCGCCTCGTCTTGCTGACGAACTGCCGGAATACAACATCAAAACCATTGCAGCCAGCCTGCGCCGTCAGGGGCTACGGGCGAAAGCAACCCGCAAGTTCAGTCCGGTCAGTTACCGTGAGCACGGCTTGCCCGTGTCAGAGAACCTGCTGAAACAGGATTTTTACGCCAGTGGCCCAAACCAGAAGTGGGCAGGTGACATCACCTACTTACGTACAGATGAAGGCTGGTTATACCTGGCAGTGGTCATTGATCTGTGGTCGCGTGCTGTCATCGGCTGGTCAATGTCGTCGCGTATGACTGCACAACTTGCCTGCGATGCACTGCAAATGGCGCTCTGGCGGCGTAAACGTCCGGAAAATGTCATTGTTCACACGGACCGTGGTGGTCAGTACTGTTCATCGGATTATCAGGCATTACTGAAACGACATAATCTGCGCGGGAGCATGAGTGCAAAAGGCTGCTGCTATGACAATGCCTGCGTGGAAAGCTTCTTTCACTCGCTGAAAGTGGAATGTATCCACGGAGAACACTTTGCCAGCCGGGAAATAATGCGGACGACGGTGTTTAATTATATCGAGTGTGATTACAATCGCTGGCGTCGTCACAGTGCGTGCGGCGGTCTCAGCCCGGAACAATTTGAAAACCAGAATCTCGCTTAGGGTTGTGTCCACATTACGTGGGTAAGATCA
>NZ_NRDO01000034.1 GCF_010231475.1 Citrobacter sp. NCU1
AGTCACCTCTGGTTGAGAGTTTACTCACTTAATCGCGTGTCCACTATTCGCGGGTAGGATCATCATGCGTGTTCTGTAGCAGGGATTTAACCAAAGGAATCACCTTGCTGTGTACTGGCACAATCCTAGCCGCTGACTTGGTTTTACCTTCAGTTATCTGGAAGCACAGGACACCTTCAATCTCTTTAACGTTACGAGTGGTTAGGGAGCAAATCTCATTAAGACGCATACCGCAATACATGCCGATAGCCGTTACTGCCTGCATTTCCTCGTTCAGTAACGCGTAGACCTTCGCTAGTTCAATGTTGGTGAATACTTCATAGCTGACCTTGCTACTTTTTGCTTCAAGCCCATGACCACGCCACGGGTTATCTTGTGGTGCGTCGTGATACCTGTTCCTCGCTAAGTCCCAGATTTGAGCCAATGCGCTGATGTAATTCTGGATTGTCTGTAATGCACGTTGCCCTTTGAGCTTATCAAGCCAGCCAGTAACAACCGTTCGGTTAACATCCCTGAGCTGAACATCTTTCTTCTTCAGGTGTTCAAGCAGCACCTCAACGGCCTTGTTCGTCTTTGATAGTGTGGTGAGCTTTCGCTTGTCTTTGAACTGTAGCAGGTACAGGTCACGCATTTTGAGTAGGGAGGGGCAAGTCTGTACCGGAGAGAACAAAGTTATAGGGTTATCTTTAGCGGTCGTCCTGATGCCCTTCAGCTCATTGAGAATACGCTCTATTCGTGAACCTGCTGGCTGTGGCTTGAGCTGCTCTCTGACCTTCTCAAACTCTACAGCTATTTCATCCCTGAAGATCTGAGCTTCCCTAATGTCCTTCGTGCCTGTGCTCTTGAGGAAATACTTACGACCTCCGAAGTAGGCTGACATGTAATCAGGTAGAGCTATTCGTACCAAGTACAGTCCACTTGGTTCTGCAATCAGATAACGGTTCCTCTTGTAAATCATGAATCCCCCGGTTATTTTGTCGGGGCAACTTCACGTTATCGTGTTGTGCTGAAGTTTCACGGTGCGCCCTAACTTCTTACAGTATTACAATGAGTTAGTAGACGCAGTTGATTCAAAATCAACCGTAGAAATACGTGCCGGTTCGAGTCCGGCCTTCGCACCAAGTGATGCAATAATTAGCTACCTAAGAGTGGCTTTTTTTGTGTCCATTTCCGTCCGAATTCGTCCATATCCGTCTGTAATTCAAAGATAATTTATTTTTTGATAATAACCATATTTATTATATGGTATTTCCGTGTTGGTCATTTTTCATCCATTGACATCCACGTGATTTGGGGGCCAAATTGGGGGCTTAGACGTAGTTCGATAATCGTGAGGCCCCCAAATGGCACTAACAGATCGCGCTATAGTCCACGCCAGGCCTTGTGGCAAGCCGTATAAGCTCAGTGACTCGCATGGGCTTTACCTGCTGGTTAACCCTAACGGTTCAAAACGCTGGTACATCAAGTACCGCTTTGTAAACAAAGAAAAAAAGCTCGCTTTAGGCCCTTATCCGCTTTTGACGCTTGCACAGGCAAGACGCATGCGTGAAGAGACCCTGTTACAGCTGATCTCCGGCATCGATCCGAGTGCACACCGAAAGCAGAACGCCTTGCGATAACACCGGAACATACGTTTGAGTCTGTGGCACGCGAATGGGTCTCCAGCAACGTGAACTGGTCGGTAGAACATAAGAAGCGGGTACTGCGTTATTTCGAGCTTTATGTGTTCCCTACAAACGGCCTTGCGACATCACCAAACTGAAGGTCAAAGACCTGCTGGTACCCATCAAAGAGGTGGAGAAAACGGGCAAACTGGATGTCGCTTCTCGTCTCCAGCAGCGTACCGCCTGTGTATGCGCTACGCCGTCCAGAACGGCATTATCGATCATAACCCTGCATCGGATTTAACCGGCGCGGTCTCCACGCCCAAAGTGCTTCACCACCCTGCGCTGGATCTTAATCTCATCCCTGATTTCCTGGAAAGGATCGACGATTACAAAGGCCGTCAACTGACTCAACTGGCGGTAAAGCTGGCGTTGTTGCTATTCATCCGCTCCAGCGAACTGCACTTTGCCCGCTGGGATGAAATTGACCTGCGTAACGCCATGTGGACCATTCCCGCTGAGCGCGAACCGATCCCTGGCGTTAAGTACTCTGCGCGAGGCGCGAAGATGCACTCCCCACACCTGGTCCCATTGTCGCATCAGGCCATCGAACTGCTTTACGAGGTGCGGCAGCATTGTCGACCAGGAACAGAACTGGTGTTCCCCGGCGATCATAACTACCGCAAACCGATGAGTGAAAATACCATCAACAAAGCACTGCGTGTGATGGGCTACGACACCCAGGAAGATGTCTGCGACCACGGTTTTCGCACTATGGCCTGTAGCGCGCTGGTGGAGTCGGGCCTGTGGTCAAGCGATGCGGTAGAGCGCCAGATGAGCCATCAGGAGCGCAAACGCGTGCGGGCAGCGTATATCCATAAGGCGCAGCATCTCGAGGAACGTCGGGAGATGATGCAGTGGTGGGCGGATTATCTGGATGCAAACCGATTCAGTCATGTGGTGCCGTATGGCTTCAAAAAGTCGCCGGGAGGCGCACTCGACCATATGAGCTTTCAGGAGCGCAATGACCGGCAACTGGAGGAACTGAAAGCCAGGATACTGGCTGACTCGGAATGGCTGACAGCGTCTGAGTTATCGGCAAAAGCGGGTTTCCGTTCTGTCGATCGTGATGCTGGCCCCAAAGGCTGGAAAGCCCCCGGGAAGATATTCTCGCTGAAGGTGATGGGGAGGATTTGTACCCTGGCTATGTTCTGGATGAGAAAGCGCGCCGACTAAAGGTTGTCAGGCTGATTCTCTCGCTGTTCAAAGAACGTAAGACCCCGTGGGGCTGGCTATTTGGTTCGGTTCGGCTAATCGCAGATTGAGAGGCGGGAGGCCAAAAGATTTGCTGGTAACAAAGTCAGAATTGGTACTGATGGCGGCGCAGGATGAGATGGGGGAGTAGGGGATGAGGCAGATATTGAATTATTTTTTATGCTGGGCTGCCCGAATTACATTAGTATCAGTAAGCGGGCCCGGTTGGATAATGTCAGTTTCAAAACGCCCACCCGGGGTGAGATCGCACACCTGGCGATTGATTCCGCAGGCCTGAAGGTCTTCGGCGAAGGTGGGTGGAAAATTAAAAAGCATGGCAAAGAACGCTGTCGTATCTGGCGGAAGCTGCATTTGGCTGTTGACAGCAAAAGACATGAAATCATTTGTGCGGACCTGTCACTGAACAACGTAACGGACTCAGAGGTCTTTGCCGGACTAATCAGGTAGACCCACTGGAAAATCAGGTCAGCCGCTGCGGACGGCGCTTACGACACCAGGTTATCTCACGATGGACTGCGCCGAAAGAAAATCCGCGCCCTCATCCCGCCCCGAAAGGGCGCAGGTTACTGGCCCAGTGGAAATGGACAACAGATTACAATCGTCACTTGATAGCAGAAGCGGCAATGTACCGGGTAAAACAGTTGGTTCACTGACGCTACGTGACTACGATGGTCAGGTGGCAGGGACCCTGACCATCGTGCGTGTACTGAACAAAATGACGAAATCAGGTATGCCGGAAAGCGTGCATATTGCCTGATAGCAGTAACCTGTTACGGGGATACTTGCCGAAATCTGATTTATTCAACAAAGCCGCTTCGAGTATGAACTCTGGGGAAAATGTGCTTTTAGTCCGACGAGTTTTGATCATGCATCACCTCATGTTCACTGTTTTAACATCAACAGGATTTCGAGATGTCCTGAATGAGTGATCTACTACACCTGTCAGCCCCGGATGAAACGACCTTAATCATCAATACCGATAAGTTACCAGCCCCTGCAACTCAGCCGGAATACTTTGAATACCCGGATTACCCCAGGCGACCATTGTGCCATCCGCTTTCAGCGCCAGGTAGCCCTAAATAGCCTGCACATCCGTTAATAATTCCCTAACTGGCGTTGTGTCACCAGAGATATCCGTCCCCCATGCCACCACCGAACCATCTGATTTCAGGGCTGCAAAACTGTATTCTCTATTTGTGGTAAGCGCGACAACCTCACTTAACCCGGCAGGCACAGGCACATCAACCCCCGGACCATACCAGCTGTATACCTGACCTGTACTGTCAAGGACTGCGCATCCTTCATAGTCATAGGGAAGTGGCTTCTCAGAAAGGCCATAAACAGCCTGGACGATACCCTTCAGTGATTTCATGCTTGCGGGCAATTCAAAATTCTGGCCCCAGCAGACTGCGCTGCCATCCTCCCTCAGTGCGACAAAACTTTGCATACCCGGGATCACCCTTTCCACATCCGTTAAAGCCGCAATATCGTCGGGTAGAACGCCGCCACATTCCGGGATTCCCCAGGTTGCAAGCTGGCCAGTTTTCCGCAATGCTACACCAGCATTATCATTGAGGTAGAAGTCCTGAACATCCGTGAGTGCAGAAATTTCTGCAGGGAGCACAAATGCACCATCACTCCCCCATTCGATGAGTTGTCCGGACTGAGTCAGTGCAACCTGAGCCTGTGAGTTAGCAACTACTTTTCTGATATCGATCCGGCTGGAAATGTCGTCCGGAACCTTATTGGTGCCATCGCTGTCTTTCCCCCATTGTGAAATGGTTGGCACTGTCGCCCCCTGTAATAATCCCATACCGGAAACCATCTGAAGATCCATGACATCCGTTCTGTCTGCGTCCCCTGGTTTGAGCTCGCCTCCATTAGGTGGATATCCCCATGCAAAGACAGAATGATCGTAGCGCAGAGCTGACACCGCTGAATCACCAGGATGGACCATGGCTACATTATGATTTTCCTCTGCGGGAACTGGTATGGAGGGGTACCCTGGCCCCCAGCCATCGATAGTGTGATCATCTTTGACAACGAGTACGGTGGCACCAGTTGTCATACTAAATTGTTGATCAGCAACATTATATGGACGTAATGTCACCGTGGCATATCCCTCTGACTGGATGCTTAAATCTTTGTGGGCAGCGATATCAATAAAGGCTGAACCTGTTACACCGGATGTCTCCCCGGCGTACATCCAGACGGCATCAACTGGCTCCAGTGTCAGGCTATCCAGCACGACCAGTCGACTTAGATTGAATGTGTTGCTCTGAAGTGCCTTTGCCGTCCGGTGCCCCATAACTTTTAACGCAGGAAGTGCGGTCATTTCATCTTTCATTTTGATTCCCTCTTTGTGATGGCGAGTGATCCTCACAAAGGAGTATGTCATCAGCATCCCTGTTGAATGGGGCGTATTCTGCCCGACGAAAAGCAATTTTAGGTCAGTTATGGATATCGAAAATTATTGTTGTTACTAACGGTGCAAAAGCGTAAGCGTCAAGCAACTGCCACCTGCTGCGATGGCTAATGATTGACGATGATAGAGTCCTCTTATAAATGTTCATGGACTCTATCAACTGATCTGCCCCCAGTCATTAATGATTTTCCAGGCGTGAACGATATCGCTGAACCAGTGTTCATTCAGGCATTCATCGCGAAAGCGACCATTAAAGCGCTCAATAAATCCGTTCTGTGTCGGCTTGCCCTGTTACGGGAACGACGTTTGCGCCGTTACTCCGCGCCAGCCATATAAAACCGTGAGCTGCCTGCGAGAATGGGAATGAACGCTTTAATCCTTATAATGTAATTATATTGGCTGCGCATATTGATATTTTATTCGATCAGGGATGGATTTCGTTTGAGAACGATGGGTGTTTATTAATCAGCAATGAGCTGGATAGTAGTGTTAAAGAGCAGTTTTTGTTGCCGGAGAAAATAAAGGCGTTTTCTGTTGAATCGTATTGTTATCTGGAATGGCATCGGGATAATTTATTGAGGTAAGGAGATGACGCTGCCTGCAATAATAGCTAGTGGTTTTTATTCAAAAACATTATTTATATGCCAAATTAAAAGAGTGTCAGAAACAGGGGGGCTGGCAGTATTGGTCGCCGGTAACAAATTGTTGAATTCTCAGCACTTTCGTTGGTTGATTTTTAATCTGCCAGGGCGGAGAATCCTTACAAAATTAAAGGGTAGGGATTTCGCATGTTTCGACTTTATCGGTCACATGATTTAACACGGCAATTAGACCCTAAAGATTTTCAATACATTCTGACGCCTGCTGGCTCGCTGAGAGAGGCGTGTATACATTACGACCTGTCTTATGAAGCGAACGGCCACAGTCTCACCTTTGGTCTTCCCAAAGAAAAATACAGCATATCCCCACATCAACGACCGTATGAGCGAAGGCATCGCAGCTACGCAGATCCCATTTATGATGAGCTAGAGCACGAGCTGCAAATTGGATGGCTTGTTGGTGTCGATACCACAAGACGCTGGAGTAGCAACAGGCACCCGTTTTACATCGACGATAATGGTGATTTGATTTTTACCCCTACAGCCTCATCGTGGCATGTATGGTTTAAGGACGAAATTACGAGCGCCTACCGGCACGCGATTGCCGATCGGCAAGGCAGGAAGCCTGCCCCCACTCAGCGGATGCATTACGATTATTACGCTCCAACAACCGTACCGGCGGGGAAGACGCTGAACAGTAAAGCTGTTGGCCGACTGCTGGCCGCTGGTGGTGTGTATAACGGCAATATTGAA
This sequence comes from Citrobacter sp. NCU1, assembly GCF_010231475.1. Classification (GTDB taxonomy): domain Bacteria; phylum Pseudomonadota; class Gammaproteobacteria; order Enterobacterales; family Enterobacteriaceae; genus Citrobacter_D. The sequence continues at coordinate 6,657 of NZ_NRDO01000034.1, forward strand.
GGGTTCCATGAAACAGCGCAGCAGCTTGGTGGGGATGCTCCAGCGGGCTACGATCAAATCATGAACAACAAAGGATTAATTATTGCGGGTGCCTCTGTTGCGGCAGGATTAACAATCGGCAGGTTGACCCCCCTAAGTGAAATAGATGAAATATCGCGTCTCAGCAAAATACCCACGTTTGAAAGCCCATATGAAAAGGGGTTTATTTCTGAGAGCGGTATGTTAGTGAACGCCGAACATGCCATTATCGAACCGAAAAAACTCGCGGCTTATGCTTTAGATTCGACACATCCTACAGGGGGGCACAAAGCCAGGGTGTTTGAGTCAGCGCTGGGATACAACCCAACTAATGCGGATGTTTTAGCAGCAAGAATTCAGGAAGGCGTATTATCGGCCCCAGCAAAAGTGTTGCAGGCAAATAATTACGGTCAAACAATGGCTGTAGATATGCCCATTTTAGGTGTCAACGGTGAAACAGTGATCGTGCGTACAGGCTGGATGTATGAAACAGATGCACTAATTCCTCGCCTGACAACCATATTCGTTAAATGAGAAAATAAAAATGAAAAGAGCCGAATTAGACGTTGTGGTTTTAGGCGAGGATTTACCGAATGAAGGGCTGGTAAAAGGGACTATTGGTACGATTGTTATGGTTTTTGATACCCCGACACTGGGCTATCTTGTCGAGTTTTGCGACGAGGAAGGAAGAACAATCGCAATGCCTGCTTTGCTACCCACTCAGCTAAAGAGTTATTTCACTCCTGAAATCCTCAAAACACTGATGGTTGACAATAATTACCCGGTAGCTAATTCAGTAGCCCCAGATGTAATGGCGGATCTAATGCGCAAAGCAGCCCCTGCTGAATGGGATGCTCAGAAGAGAAGGGGTTATGAGGACATCCAGCGCCTGATAATTAAACGGCTGGACTATTCTGATATGTTCGAAATCATGGATGGATTTGAGTACAACGGTTTGACGCTGTATAGCCTGGTGCAGGCGGAGAACGGTGAGCCGGTATGGTCGAATATCTACGTTCGCAACTTTGAAACACGCATCAACGAAATCTATGTTGATCCAAACCTTGTGGACAAGGTGTTGATTGGTGAAGATGGCATGTCCGTGTTTGCCTACAGCTGCACAGATGACTGTTTCGAGATCCGCGATAAAGCATCCACGGATTATGTTATTGAGTCACATACCAACTTCAGCGAGTTGTTGTCCGCACTAATTGATACGGTGAGCTGATATCCGCCACATCAACTGCTGGTTGTATTTGCAACCAGTATACCAGCCTATACCAACATATTGGATAACATGGACAAGGGCGAAGGGGGGCATAACGAATACATTCAATGCTCTTACTGCGCCTCGTTTGGTTCGCCCTGAACAATGATAGTTTGGTATATCGGAGGGAGAAAGGCTTAACTGACTATTGATATAACGATGATTCTTCCTTGCCCTTGTTTCTAAAAAAACGCTCATCCTGGTCATTTGTATCGAAGCGTGAACAAAACATTGCAGCAAGCTTTTCAACGTGGACAATAGTTATCCATACGGTGATTTTATATTCGATAAATCAATGGATTTTATTGAGTCATAGGACTGGTAATGGATGAAAATGCTTTAGGGTTTGCTTCATACTGGCGCAACTCCCTTGCAGATGCTGAGTCAGGAAAGGGCAGTTTTGAACGCAAAGAGGCCAAAAATTTCACTCACTGGCATGGGATAGCGGCCGGACGTCTTGACGAAGCGATCGTCAGTAAATTCTTTGAGGGAGAAAAAGACGATGTCGAAACAGTCGATGTCATCTTGCGGCCAAAGGTTTATTTCCGGTTGCTGCAGCATGGAAAGGACCGTTCCGCGGGTGCACCTGATATTGTTACCCCGATAGTGACGCCAGCCCTACTGAGCCGTGAGGGCTTTTTATATCCGACTCCAGCGACCTCCATTCCCAGAGACCTGCTTGAACCTTTGCCAAAAGGAGCATTTTCGATTGGTGAGATTGGGCAGTATGACAAATATAAAACGACCCATACCTCATTTTCTATCAACGTTGATGACAGCGTTGATAAGACTGCTGAAACGGATGAAGAACGAAAAGCACGATATGCAGCCTGGCAGCAGGATTGGCGTCAATATCTGGATGATTCAGAGAGGCTACTGAAGAGCGTTGCCGGCGACTGGATTAAAAATCCTGAGCAATATGAACTTGCTGAGTACGGTTATATTGTTAAAACGACGCAATCCGGTGGTGCCAGTTTCCACATACTATCGCTTTACGACCATCTGCTTGTTTGTAAAAAGGATGTGCCGCTTTTCAATCGTTTCGCCTCGCGGGAGGTTGATGCTGCAGAGTCTTTACTTCCTCCGGAAGCAAAATTCAGTGACAGGCTTGGACATTCCGGAGATAAGTTCCCGCTGGCAAAGGCTCAGCGCGATGCCTTAAGCCATTTTCTTGATGCCAGACATGGCGATATCCTTGCCGTTAATGGTCCCCCGGGAACCGGGAAAACCACGCTGGTGCTTTCTATCATCGCCACGCAGTGGGCCAGAGCGGCTCTCGAAAAAGCGGAGCCTCCGGTTATTATCGCGACTTCAACGAATAACCAGGCGGTAACGAACATTATCGAAGCGTTCGGGAAAGACTTTTCCCAGGGCACTGGTGCAATGGCCGGACGATGGTTGCCAGAGCTGAAAAGCTTCGGCGCTTATTTCCCCTCAAGCACCCGTAAAGCCGAGGCAGCCAAAAAATATCAAACGGAAGATTTCTTCAACCAGGTTGAGTCAAAAGAGTATGTAGAGGATGCACTGCTGTTTTATCTGGAGAAAGCTAAGGCAGCCTTTCCTGAAAAAGAGTGTTCATCCGCTGAAAAGGTCATTGAGCTCCTGCATGGTCGGCTGGCAGCAAAATCCGAACAGTTGGTAAGACTGAACGCAACATGGCAAACGTTAAGTCAGGTTCGGGCTGCGCGCGAGCTTATTGCTAATGACATTGAGCAATATCTCACTAATTTAAATAAATTACTCTCCGGGCAAGAACAAAAAGTCACTCTGCTTAAGAGTGCAAAAATGGAATGGAAAAAATATCGGGCCACTGAATCACTGATCTATTCATTATTTTCCTGGCTCCCTGCGATTCGTAGTAAGCGGCAGTACCAAATACAATTGTTTCTCGAAGATAAATTAGGTGCGCTGTTTGCGGGGAATCAGTGGTCTGATCCTGAAACCATCGAACGCAATATCGATAGGTTGCTCAATTCGGCTGAGCAAGAGCAGAAAATGTATCAGCAGCAGATTCAATCTGCTCATGACATTGTTCTTAAAGAACGGCAGGCGGCTCAGGAGTGGCGGAATCTGACACATGATTTAGGCTATGTGGGCGACGGAGAGACGAGCTTCTCGCTGGCTGATGAGCTGGCTGATACGCAGGTCCGTTTCCCCGCATTTTTACTGACGACTCACTACTGGGAAGGTCGTTGGCTAATGGATATGGCGAAGATCGATGATCTGCAGAAAGAAAAGGGCAAGAAAGGTGCTAAAGGGGTAACAACTCGCTGGCAACGCCGAATGAAACTCACCCCATGTGTAGTTATGACCTGCTATATGTTGCCCGGCAATATGCAGATAAGCGAACACAAAGGGCAGCGTAAATTCGAGAAAAGTTATTTATATGATTTTGCCGATTTACTCATTGTGGATGAAGCCGGACAGGTGCTTCCTGAAGTGGCTGCTGCCTCATTTGCCTTAGCTAAAAAGGCATTAGTGATTGGTGATACGGAACAGATCCCGCCAATATGGAGTATTGCTCCCGCTATTGATATAGGTAACATGCTGGCGGAGAAAATTCTTTCTGGCAGTACGCAAGAAGAGATTACTGAGAAATATACGGCCATCGCAGAGCTTGGTAAAAGCGCTGCATCCGGCAGCGTCATGAAAATAGCGCAGTGTGCTTCGCGCTATCAATATGATCCCGAATTGGCTCGTGGGATGTACTTATATGAACATCGCCGGTGCTTCGATAATATTATTGGATACTGTAATACGCTCTGCTATCACGGTAAGTTGTTACCTAAGAGAGGGAGTGAAGAGCGTAATTTAATGCCCGCAATGGGTTATCTCCATATTGATGGTAAAGGAGAGCAGGCAAGCAGTGGAAGTCGATATAATTTGCTTGAAGCTGAAACGATAGCAGCCTGGTTGACAGATAACCAACAAGATATTGAAGCGCATTACGGTAAATCAATTCATGAGGTTGTCGGTATCGTGACACCTTTTAGTGCTCAGGTATCCACCATCAAACAGGCGCTGGGTAAACAAGGTATTAGTGCTGGTACGAATGAAAAGGCGCTCACGGTAGGCACGGTACATTCTCTTCAGGGCGCTGAAAGAGCGATTGTTATATTCTCACCAGTCTATTCAAAACATGAGGATGGCGGGTTTATTGATAGCGATAACAGCATGTTGAACGTTGCTGTTTCCCGTGCGAAAGACAGTTTCCTGGTCTTCGGCGATATGGACCTGTTTGAGATCCAGCCGCCCTCATCTCCGCGGGGATTGCTGGCAAAATATCTCTTTGAATCTGAGAAGAATGCGCTCTCTTTTGATTATAAAGAGCGTAAGGATTTAAAAACTTCCGAGACCAAAATATACACACTCCATGGTGTGGAGCAGCATGATAACTTCCTGAATCAGGCGTTTGAAAATACCGGTAAACACATCACGATAGTTTCTCCGTGGCTAACCTGGCAAAAGCTGGAGCAAACCGGTTTTCTTGATTCCATGATCGCGGCGTGTTCACGTGGTATTAACGTCACGGTAGTCACTGACAGAAGCTACAACACTGAACATAATGATTTTGAGAAGCGAAAAGAGAAGCAGCAGAGCCTTAAAGCGGCGCTGGAGAAACTGAACGCCCTTGGTATTGCGACAAAACTGGTCAATCGTGTTCATAGCAAAATTGTTATTGGTGATGATGGCTTGCTTTGCGTGGGATCATTCAACTGGTTTAGTGCGACGCGTGAAGCGCGATATGAACGATACGATACATCGATGGTTTATTGCGGTGATAACCTGAAGGGCGAGATTGAGGCAATTTATAACAGCCTTGAGAGGCGTCAGGTTTAGGGTAGGAATTTTGATTAGCCATCTTAGCGGTGAATTTCTAGCCTAAGATGGCTGAATGGAGTGACCATTTCCCGGTGGACCGTTTCTGCCCTTACGGTGAGGCATTTTCAGAAGGAATTATTGTGGTGACTAAAATGTGGATGATCCGCGGTGATGGCGGAAAATTGTACGATGACTTCAGGGACAAACAGATTGTTGCAATCGGCTGGTCGCAGCTCGCTCCTTATGTGAAACCGGGATGCTCAAGAGAGCAGTTGTTTATCCGGTATCAGGAACTTGAGCCACAGACTAAGACAGGCACTGTTCGTTCTGGTGCTTCTCAGGTGTGGCGCTTTGTGAATGAGATGCAGAAAGGCGACTGGGCAATCACTTATTCACCTTCTAATCGGACCTATTTAATAGGGAAAATCGCCTCAGATTTTGAGTTCCATGCCGAGTGGCTTGAAGATGGCATGGGTATCGCCCGTAAGGTGAAGTGGAACGCTGATGAGATCAAGCGTGATAGTCTGAGCGATGCAACCAGAAACACCCTTGGCTCAACGTTGACGGTTTTTCAGGTGCCCGATTTTGCCGTGAATGAATTGGTGCAGGGCAAAAAGCCTGTCTCAGATGTCGTGCCGGAAGTACCTGTTTCAGGTGACGAGGATGAGGTTGTTTCTAATCCTCTGCGCGACATGGAAATGATTGCTTTTGAAGGCATCAAGGATCGTATCAACCGTCTCGACTGGGATGAGATGCAGAATCTGGTCGCTGGCGTATTACGCAGCATGGGATATAAAACTCAGGTATCGCCTGCGGGTGCTGATCGTGGGAAAGATATCATTGCTTCCCCTGACGGTTTTGGGTTTGAAAATCCGCGTATTATTGTTGAAGTGAAGCACCGGCGGGAACAGATGAGCAGCCAGCAAATCCGTAGCTTTATCGGTGGTCGTCATAAAGACGATCGCGGGCTGTATGTTAGTACCGGTGGATTCAGTAAGGATGCACGCTATGAAGCCGATCGTTCTACAATCCCGTTGACGTTATGGACGCTGGACGATTTGGTACGCGCGTTAGTGGAAAACTATGAGCAGGTGGATATTGAGACTAAATTATTGGTTCCGCTAAAGAAAACGTATTTGCCTGCATGAGTTTTCGACGCCTGTTTTTTAAACAGGCGTTACTGTCTCCACCATCAAAGACGTGTTGGGCAAAAAGTAAGTGCAGATCTGAAAGGCAGATTTAACCAGAACGATACCAATAACTTTTATCGAGTTCTTGATGCAGTACCTCTGAAATAAGAACACTCAGCATAAATGTGGTAATTCTTATGCTGAGTGAATAGCATCCATCACATTACATCGCCAACAATATCTGTGTCACTAAAAAAATCATTTTTTTGTGCAAAAATAAACTGTTTTAAAAACTGTTCAATTCGTATATTCAACTTAAATAAAGGTATTCTTACGCCATCTTGTTTTTCAAAATAGATTTTTGCTTTTGCCTTATCTACCGATTCTTTTAATGCGTCGAAGCGACCAAAATCGTTTAGATTTTTCGCATTAACACTATCAACCATTAATGCTATGAGCAGTTCTTTATCTAAACCAAGAGCGTTAACAATGGTGTTTATTTGCGTATTTTCAGCGTTATCTTTATAGATGTTGATGTAGTCTCTGAAAGTATGGCCTTCAACGAGCTGAGCATCGCCGCGCTGCAAGTCGTGCAAGAAGAGTTTGGCGTATTTTTGCTCAATTTGGGTGAGCGTTGCAAACGACTTGTGCAGTTCATTTAATGTGGATTCAATGCTTGCAGGGTCTTGGTGTTTGTTCAGCTCTTTTAAATATTTATCGAATCGGCTATTCATATAGTCGGCATCGATTTTGCCGGTATCTATTTCAGTTAAATAACCACTGATATCAAAAGGCACATCGCCACCATCTGCACCATCGTGCTCACCTTTGGCTGTTAATTCTTTATAGCGCAGGACCAGACTCAGGTAAGTTTGTTCGTCTATAGCCAGCGTTACTTCATGTTCTGCATTATTTTCAGTAAAGGAATAGACCGACTGTTCCCAATAGAAGCCTTGTACTTTAGCCGCTTCCAGGTGCTGGCTAAAGGTATTAAACAACTTGGCAAATTGGGCACAGGCTTCTATATCGTCTGGCAGTTTTTCAAAATTCTCCACGCCAGCGGTAACAAACAGCTCGGTAATGTCAGATACTAATTCATTTATGGCTTTAAGATTGCTTTCTAACTTGTCAACAAACAAGCCGATAGGTTTATCGCCGGAGTAGAGTTTTACCGCAGCATTAATGTGCTGCTCCATTGTATGTGGGTAGCGGTAATAACGGATGATGCCGTGGGGTTTGTCGGGACCAAACAAGCGATTGGTGCGTGAGAACGCTTGAATTATATTTTGGTATTTTATTACCTTGTCTAAATACAAAGTATTAAGCCATTTAGAATCAAAACCAGTGAGCATTTGATCCACTACAATCAATAAATCTAATTGCTTTGAAGGCTCGGTATGAATGCGTTCGTAAGGTTTTTTATGAGCAAGGCGTGCCGCTAAATCTTTTTTAAAAGCGGCGTGGCGGGCAAAATCAAAATCGTGGCCATAACGCTTATTGTAGTCACTCATAATTTCATCCAGCCCATCGCCTTTAAAGGCTGGGCCACGGTCACCACTGCCGTCGTTATCAATATTAGGATCAAATAAAGCTGATATTTTAAGTTCGGGTTTAGCCGCCTTTAAACGACGGTAATAGTCAATCGCTTCAGCGATACTATTCGTGGCTAAAATCGCATGGAATTTATTATTTTGGCTGAGTACATCCCATTTATCTAAGATATCACTGACCACCTTCTCCTGGTGGGCATTAGTTAAATATTGGCTTTTAGGTATATAGTCTTCAATGCCTTTGTGATATTTGCCAGTGCCATCTTTGTAGCCTGTCATAGGCACATCTTTCATAAAGTGATTAAACTTTTTCTTTTTGGCTGGATCCGCCATCGCATCAGCAACTGATTCAGCCCTGGCTTGTTCTAATGCAACTTCTTTCCTTAGATCACTATCTCTAAAAGTAGGTACTTTGTAAGGATCAAAGCCCAAAACGTTACCATCACGTATACCATCAGCTATGCTATAGCGATGTAACTCGTTACCAAATACATCAGCGGTAGTATTGCTATTGATTTTATTTTCATCATGAATTGGCGTGCCGGTAAAACCAAAAAAGAGTGCCTTAGGGAAGGTTTTTTTAATGCTTACCAGCATGCCTAGTTTATTTTCTTTGCCTCCACTCATCGTTGAGCGATGTGCTTCATCAATAATAAATACCATGCGCTTAGCACGGATTTTTTCTATATCAGCTGAATTTGTTGCTGTTCCCTCATCATCAGCTTCTTCAAAAATATTACTCATTTTTTGAATGGAGCTAACAATTAACGTATCGGAAGTTGCACTGCTTTTTAATTTGGTAATGAGTACATGAGTATTCTCTGTCGCTTGAACGGTTTCACCATCGCTAGCAAAATTGCGATATTCCGTCAGAGATTGGGTACCCAGCTCAATCCTGTCCATTAAAAAAATCACTTTATCGGCATCTTTCGATTGGGCTATTAACTGCGCCGATTTAAAACTGGTCATGGTTTTTCCCGAACCGGTAGTATGCCACACATAACCCCCGAGACGATCAGGGTTATTAGCGCTACCCAGCTGTTGCCAGTTGGTTTTGGCTACTTTGTCTGATATCGCATTGGCGGCATAATACTGATAACTGCGCATTACCTTAAGCACGCCGTCGGTATCGTCGGCGACGGTATAAAAGCCAATTAACTGGTGTGCCATAGGGATAGAAAGCAAGGTAGAGGCGATGTCTTTCCAGTAGTTCATGGGTTCGTTATTAAAATCGGCCCAGTTGAATTGATAGTCGGGGTTAAACTTGCCATCTAGTCCGGGGTTGGCAAAGTATTTGGTCTCGTTTGGCTCCATAGCTACAAATACCTGGATGAGCGAAAACAGGCCGTTAAATAAGCCTTCTGTACTGTACTTTTCAATTTGGTTTACGGCCTGGCTAACCGGGATACCGCTGCGCTTTAACTCTACATGGATCACCGGCATACCGTTAATCAGTAGCAACACGTCACCTCGTCTGTCGTTACGCAAAGGGCTGCCGCGTTCAAATTTAGGCTGCTGTACAATTTGGTAACGGCTTTGACCTGCGGCGATTTCCTGGCGATCGTATATTTTTAAGCTGACTTCTTTACCCATATGCAAAGTATCGGCTGGGTTATCGCGCTTAATAGCCACGGTTTTACCATTAATTAAACCGTTCAGCTTGAGCGGGGTTTTAAGCTCTTTGATTTGCTCAATAATTTGCTGCATTTCAGTTGCAGTAAGCGGGACATCGTTTAAGCGATCTCGCTGGCAATTGTTTTCAAACAAAATGTCTGCCCAGTTTTGCAGTAAATCGGCCTCGGTTTTGTTTTTGAGTATCTCCGACTCCCAACCTTTGTTGGTAAGTACCTCAATAAAGGCTTGCTCAAATTGTGCTTCGTTTTTGAAGGTGATCATGTGCACTCCTTATACAAACATTTTGCTCAAGCAAGCCTGCTTGATGTTATTGAGCTTGGTAATTTGTTGTTGGTGTTGGTTGATCAGTGCGTCGAGTTTCTCGAAGTAGTTACTGATTGCAGTTTGTTCCACATATTCAGTTGGTAAAATTAGCTCTAAATCAGCCAGGTCTGAATTTCTTATATGAACAACAGATTTTCCTTGTGCTTTAGAAGACAGCTCTTTTTTTAAATGACCATTTGATATTACTAAGGCTAAAAATATTGGATGAATTTTTTTGCTAGGCGATACAATATTCAGATCACCACCAATAATTATATCCGGATCACTAATAACCGACGCCCTTGATATATCTTCAGGTGATTCACCTGAAGCAGGAACGATAACTTCCCCTCCAATACTTTTAACGGATTTATTTCTTTCAATTACAAATGTGTCAACGCTATTAATAACTGTTTGATACTTTGTATAAAGTCGGCCATACAAAATGATTGGCGATCCGCTTGTAACTAAATCACCTTTCGAATAGCCTTGCCCTTTAGTGAATTTCGCGTTTTCACCTAAAACCAAGTAATCCCATTCTCCATTAAATCCCTTAAAGCGGATTTCTGGAATGGTTTCACCTTCTTTTGGGAACATTTTTTCTAGCATGGCTTTCTTAATGTTGCTGAGCTTGTCATGCTTTTGTTGGTGTTGATTGATTAGGCCATCGAGCTTTTGGAAATAGTTGCCGATTTGAGTTTGCTCTTCGTCGTTGCATGTATTTATCGGCGTTGCTTTGGCTTGTTCAATTGTATAGTGCGCAATAGTTCCTGTATGAGAAATACTTTTAATATGTTTTTTGAAGCATTCGCTAAAGAAAAATGTATATAGAAAGTATCCATTAAACTTTTTATTGTTCTTTAACCAAAGTAAATCAGCATCCTTGAAATATAAAGGATTATCATTCGGGACCAGGTAGGGAATACCAATCGAGCCGCCGCCAGTTATAAGAAGATCATCTTTTGCTACCTTGCCAATCTTCTCAGAGAGGCCATTGTAAACTTCATGAGAAATATAGGCTTTAGTGTTTTTCTGTCCTTTGTAAATAGATACAACATCGCTTGTTCTAAAAAATGGCACGCCTGTTTCAGTCCATTGCTCTTTATGAACTCGCGCGGCTGATTTAATATCTATTAGTTCACCTAGATTATTTTCAACCCACTCCCCACTAAACCCTTCAAAGCGAATTTCTGGTGCTTTGTTATCCACACTCATCTTATTCACCTTTCAATAAGTTGGTGAGTTCTGTCAAGCCCTGCATATCAAACTCATTACCTGTGAGCTTGCCCATCATCTCTGCCAGCTCTTGCTCGGTGGTTTTTATCGCATGGGAGACTTGCGAATAGGTGACGGCATATTTATCAGCAAGAGCTTGCACTTCGCTGGTAAGTTGGCTAATCACGGCGTTTGGCATGGCGGCGAGTTCTGTGCTCAATGGCGCAATCCATTTAAGGTGTAGCAGGTTGTTCACCTGTTCCTCAGTCAATGCTTCGATGGTTATTTTGGTTTTTAGGTGCAGGGCAGTGGCGGCATCTTTGACCGTTTTCTTCAGGGCTTTTTCTTCATCGATTAATTTGTTCGCCCGGATGATTTTGGCTTCATAGCTTTCATCTTCGAATTTAACTTTGCTGTCTTTTTGTTCTTTCAAGAAGGCTTTGGCGGCTTTGCTTAATTCGGCATTGGCAAAACCGTCTTTGCTTTCTTTGACCGTATCTTGTTCTTTATCTTCTTCGGTGAGAGATTCTAAAATATCTTCCAGCGCGCTAGCGATTTCTGCCAGGCGGGTTTCTTTATCTGCCAAAGCTTTTAAGTCATTACTCAAATAAGTTTGTTGCACTAAATCAAAGGGCAGTATGTGGCCTTTCCAGCCGTCTTGTACTTCGGTGTCTTTGCCATCTTTTTTCTTGATGACAATATTTGGGTCAACTTGTTTGGTGGCGGCAAAACCTTCGGTTTGCATCATCTCTAAATCGGCGCTAATGACTTGCCATTGGTTATTTAGAAATTGGTAAGCCTGGTATTTATCGATCAAGTTAATCGGGGCTAAGCGAGTAAAGAGCTCGGCGCTTAATACCGCCTCTTGTTGGTTACGCTTTACGCTTTGCCAGTTTTGTATTAATTGGGCGTTTAGCTGGTCATCAAAGCCATTAAAAGCTTGGTTGTAGGCGCTGATAAACTCTAGCACTTGCGGGTGCCCGCTAACGCTGGCGTTGACGTCTTGCTTGTCGATGGCCAGTTCACTGTAAGCGGCAGATTTTAGCGTAAATAAAGTACTGCGCAATTGTGGGAAGGCTTGCCAAAAGTTGTCTAGCTCGGCAATTTCACTATTGGGAATACCGCCGAGCATGGTGGCGTGTAAATCCCAGCTTTCTGCCGCCGCAGAGGAATCCACGTAGCGCGGTATGTTGAGGTTGTAACCGTTGTCGCGCAGGATTTGTTTGCTCACTAGTTGTGAGAACTTGTCGATACTTTCGCGGTTAATCACCGCATCAGTAATGCGCTTGATATCACTGGCTTGTAGTTTGTTGTTTTTGCCTTCTTTCATAAAGTGTTTGGAGGCATCGACCACCAATACATCAGTGTTTTGGCGTTTTTGCTTGAGTATCAAAATCACCGTGGGAATGCCGGTACCAAAAAATATATTGGCCGGTAGTCCGATAACAGTATCAATATGATTCTGTTAAATTAGTTGCTTGCGAATTTCACCTTCTTCACCGCCACGGAACAAGACACCATGAGGGAGTACGATGGCCATAATACCATCGGGTTTTAGGTGATAGAGATCGTGCAGTAAAAAAGCAAAATCGGCTTTGGTTTTAGGTGCCAGACCAAAGCGTGAATAGCGTGGATCGCTGTCTTTAAAGCTGGGGTCCCAGTTTTGTGAGTAAGGAGGGTTGGACACCACGGCATCGACATGTAAGGCGTGATATGAGCCTTGAGGATCACTGTCATCAAAATACGGCCAATCCTCTTCCAGAGTGTCGCCATTACGAGTTTTAATGTTGCTGGCTTTAATACCGCGCATGATGAGGTTCATACGGGTTAGGTTGTAGGTATTGGCTTTTAACTCTTGGGCGTAATAAGTGATGCAGTCTTTATTTTTCGCGTATTTTTCGAACGCCTCACCGATATTGATCAGCAACGAGCCAGAGCCGGAAGTAGGGTCGTAAATTTTGATGGTATCTTTGTGTTTTAACTCATGGGCGATGATGTTCGATATCAATACAGAAACTTCATGAGGCGTATAAAATTCACCCGCTTTTTTACCCGCATTGGCGGCAAATTTTTCAATCAGGTATTCGTAAATATAGCCCAGTACGTCATACCCTAGATTGCCATTCATGGGGATGCTTTTGATCAGGTGTAGTAAGTCGCTGATGGCTTTGGTACGTTTGCCTGCACTTTCACCCAGTTTGCTTAAGCCTGTTTCTAAGGTGGTAAAGATACCGTCAAACAGTTTTTTGTAAGTTGGCGAAATCAAACGGCTAAAGGCCGAAAGCGCATCACGTACGTTAGATTCGTTAAATTCGGATGTTGGATCAACCCATGTAGAAAACAGATTATCGTAGGCAATAAAGTAGCCCAAGTTGCTTTGCACGTATTCAACGGTGTCGGCGTCTTCCTCATTCAGGGCTCTGATGTCTTCGGGTGTCATCCCTTGTCTGGTGACAAACTGCACCAACTGGTCGCTTAGGTACTTGTAGAAGATAAAGCCGAGTATGTAGTCTTTGTATTCGTTGGCTTCAATTTTAGACCGCATCTGGTTGGCAGATTCCCAGATTTTTGCAGCAAGCTGTTGTTTATTCACTATAAATCCTGTTAAAAGCAATTCTAATTCGAAAAGGGCTGTTTTAGGGTTTTGATTGTACTTTTGATAAGAGCTTCTTGCTAGCGGCAGGGCTTTACGAGCCTGCGTCAGTGAGCAGTCCGAAGTCTCGATATCGGTGCTTACCTTACCTGTGGTGACCTTTGGGGCCGCCTTTCTTACGACGTATCCCGTAACTACGTAGCCCCGCAGGAAAGCGACTACACCCACTATGCATTCAGCATCGCGCCAGAATATTTTGAACCGTTCTCGTATAAGCTGAAACAGGCAGGAGTGACGGTCTGGAAAGACAATAAAAGCGAAGGGCAATCTTTCTATTTTCTTGACCCGGATGGTCACAAGCTGGAGCTGCATGTGGGAGATTTAGCATCTCGGCTGGCGCAATGCCGGGAGACGCCTTATTCTGGAATGCGTTTTGGTCCTGGAAAATAATCACGCAACTTTGTGATCTTCCACTCAGTATTCAATTTTATGTCCCATTCTGGGGGCAAACCCCCAAATTAAATTCTCACAAACCATTAATTATCAACAAATTAAAAGACAAGGCGAATCCGGCCTTCCCTATCCCCTAAACACCTCTCTTCTATGCCACTCCACAAATTCTTCCTGCGGGTAATTCTCTCGTAGCTGAGGTAATGCAATTGGCTTCTGGTCGAAATCCCAGAACAACCTGCCGACAATCCCGCTTCCATTCACTGCAGCAGAAATCTGCACACGCATATTTTCATCCAGTCCGACCGAACCCTTATCAAAGGCTTTGTGATAGATCGCACACAGCGCCAGACCATTTGGGATCTCGCACGGACCGCCGTGTTGTTTCCATTTGATGTGCGCAGCCTCCAATGCAACGGAGGTGTTATCGTGTCGCATATTGAAGCCACAAATTGCGCATTGATAGTTGTAGGCGCGTAAGACCTGCTGGCGAAACAAAGGATCGCGCTGTCTGCGAATTTGCTGGATATTGAATCCCAGTTCGTCGGCGAGCTCTTCCTGAATACTTTCCGGAAAATGCGCTTCGAGAATGTGTTGCGCCAGAGAATTGATGAGGGCCTTGTTCTTCAATAGCAGGACGTAATGCTTCTCATCAAAACCGCCAGCAACGCCGTGCTTTAGCAGTTCTCCGGCGGGTGGCTGCCTGCTGCTTCCGAATGTTGAACAATGCTCAGCATTTTGCAGTTCCCAGAATCCATCACCTTGCAATCGCCAGAAGGGCATATCCGGGCGATACTGCGCGCGTTGTGGTCCAAATCTTGCCAGTAAACTCTGTAATTGATCGCGGACTTCCGAACCGTAATCAAACAGGCGGCAGTGACCGCGCTGATATTCTGCCAGCACATAGAGCAGTAACAGCGGCTTGTGGGGTGCGCGTTGTTCTCCCTTACGCCAGATGGTGATATCGGCAATTGCCTGTTGCAGTGTTTTACTGGAACTCATTGATTTCATTATCAGGTAAATAATTGCGATGATGCTCGCAAAGTAACACCTGATCAAGCGTGATGGAGCCGATATGTGTCGGGTGAATGGCACCAGCCGCGCCGTGCCATAGCGCCCAACGTCTGCCAGGCGCTATCTACTCCAGCCCACGGGTTCAACCCGAATGACGTACGAACTCCCCGATAGCCTGATAGGTTGTCCTGGCCTCTTCCGATATTTTGTCTTCGAGCATGAGATAAGCGTGGACCATACCCGGGAAATGGCGGTGCGTTACCGGTACTCCTGCGGCTTGCAGGCGGGCGACATAAGCAAAACCTTCATCACGCAGTGGGTCAAGGCCCGCGCTAACGACCAGGGTTTCCGGGAAATCTTTACTCACAGGCAGGTAGAGCGGCGATGCCGATTGACGATCTTCGTCATGCTGGAAGTACTGGTGAAAATACCAGCGGATCTTACTTTCATCTAACAGTTTTCCGGTGCCATTTTCTTTTACAGACGGCCAGTTCAGGGTGTAATCCAGGCTGGGATAGATAAGTACCAGTCGATTAATCAGTCCTGGATGAGTGCGTGAGAATGCTTGTGCGAGCGTGGCGCTGAAGGCGCCTCCACCGCTGTCTCCGGCTAACGTTAACTGACGCTGATACGGAATACGCAGACGATCTAATAGCGTGTAGATCTGTTCTGTTACTGCCCGCGCATCAGAAAGTCCCTGCGGATAGGGACTTTCCGGAGCCCGGCGATAGTCAACAGAGATGACGGTATTTCCGGTTGCTTTCGCCAGATGGCGGGCCACAGGATCGTACACTTCCACCGAGCCACTCAGATGTCCACCACCATGAATAAAGAGCAAAACAGCCTGTTTTCCCTGCAGAGTCGGGCGATAAATACGAACAGGGATGTGCCGTTCGCCGGTCTCCACTTCATCATTAAGCACGGCTGCCATCGGGTCTGAAGTGGTAACGTTCGCTTTGGTTAGCGCCGCCAACCCCTCTCTTGCGCTTAACGTATCGTAAACCGCCGCAGGATTGCTGACCTGTTTTTCCAGAAATGCGGCAAGCGGGGCGGGTGGTGCTTGTACCAGCGGACCGTTAGCATGCTGCCACGCCTGCTGGTAACGTCGCTGCTGTTCTTGTACTGACTCCGCCATCACTGGGGAGCAGAACATGCTGGCCGTGGTGATTGCGGCGAAGGGGAATAGTAATTTCGTCATGGATAATCCTAATTGAGATATGAAGTTCATTTTCTCTTCGGGAGTACAATAATGTTTCTTCGTTAAGCATATAGCCCAGCGTAAAAATGTGTTTTTCTCGGTGAGAATATTATTGCTTATCGGGTAGCCAGGTTAAGCAAAACACTTTTATCGTTAAATTGTTTTTTAGCTATTCTTGCTTATTTTCCCTGTTATCTGACTGAGATTTTACGAAATTAACCCTTACTTATATCAATGTTATTTGGGATAACAACGTGAGTTAACACAGATTGTTTTCGGTGTTTTTGCCTGTGGCATTGCTTATCAAGAAAACTGATATCGATAAGTTAAATTATGGGTTTTATTATATTTAAAATTTGAATTACATTTTCTTTACATTTTTTAAGTGTCTGGCAGGGAAAAAAACTTCAGTACCTAATATACAGGAACAATGCTATATGGAAGAAAATAAAAAATCATTGTATTTACGAAAAGCGTCATTGCTGACTCTTTCGCTTTTTTTTTCTGCTAATGTGCTGGCGGGAGGGTTGCAGTGCGAAAATAAGGATTTCACGTTGCAAACGCTGGGCACGGGTGGGCCAATTACAGACGATCAGCGAGCGTCATCGGGAGAAGTTATTTGGTTAAATGGGAAGTCAGCCATTCTTATTGATGCTGGCGGCGGTATTTTTTTACGTTTTGGCCAATCGGGCGCCCGTCTGGAAGATTTAAAACTCATTGCCATCAGCCATTTTCACACAGACCATGTCTCGGATTTAGCGCCGATTTTAAAAGGCGGCTATTTCCTGAAGGAGAAGGAGACCATAAACCTTGCGGGGCCGGAAAGCGGCGGCGTATTCCCGTCCATGATGCAATATTTTAATGCACTCTTTAAAAAAGAAAATGGTGCTTATTCTTATCTGAATGGACTGTATAACGCGACAGATGGATTACAACTTGCAAGTCACGTTAAGGATATTAATTACACCGCCACTGACCCGCAATTGGTGTATCAGGACGATGAAATGAAAGTGACGGCCCTGGGTATTCCTCACGGAGATGTTCCTTGCCTGGCGTTTCGTATTGAAACGGCGAAAGGCACGATTGTTGTTTCAGCCGATCAGAATGGCAGTAATAACGCATTTGCCCGCTTTGCCAAAGGCGCGGACATGCTGGTGATGCCGTTAGCCATTGATGAAGATACTGACGAAACCTCGAAATTTATTCATGCTGCCCCGGATGTGGTGGGTAAGGTGGCGGCTGAAATCAATCCTAAAATACTGGTGCTGAATCACTTTATGGGTAAGGGGTTGCGTCTCAAAGATCAATCCATCGACATTGTGAAACAGTATTACCACGGCCCCGTCTATAGCAGTCGTGATCTCTCCTGTTTCCCGATTTCATTAGCCAATGCAAAGGAATAACCGATGAAAAAAGATATCGTACTTTCAATCGTCGTGGGTTCCATGATGGCCGCCGGAATGGTTGCTCCTGCAAGCGCGACAGAGGCGAGCGGAAACGCCAGTCAGGTGCAGAATAAAGCGCCAACCAGCAGCGGTAAATGTGCCAGTGGTAAATGCGGTACTGAGAAAATCTATAGTCAGGCCGCACTTAAGCATGATCCTCAGGATCAACTGGTACGTGCCAGAGACGGTAAATGTGGGCTAACAGGTGAAGGTATAAATAAACCAGAATCTTCCCAACTGGCGAACGCTGAAAAATGTGTCAGTGGCGTATGCGGAAAATAACCTCAAAGGGGGCCGGAATTGGGCTGCGGAGCGAACATGTCACGGCTCTACAACAACAACCCCGCCGTCATGATATCGACTTTCTCGAACTGGCCCCTGATAACTGGATGAATATCGGCGGTGCCAAAAAAGAACATTTAGCAGACATCAGCAAAAAATACCCGTTCATTGCGCACGGGCTGAGTTTATCTATTGGTGATAGTTGCCCTTTAAATGAAGAATATATTAATGATGTTCGCCGTTTTCTCGACGAATACCATATCGATATTTACAGCGATCATTTATGTTTTTCCCGCGATCGCCAGGGGTATCTGTACGATTTGTTGCCCGTACCTTGTTTTACCGATGTCTTACCTTATTTAGTCGCGCGCATTGAGCAGGTACAAAATATCATGGGGCGGCAGCTGGTTCTTGAAAATATCTCCACCTATCACCGCTACGCGGGCGAAATGCCGGAGGCGGAATTTTGGGGGGAACTCCTCAACCTTAGCGGTTGTGGAATGCTGCTGGATATTAATAACGTCTATGTGAATGCCTGCAATCATGGGTTTGATGCTTTTGAGTATATTCGCAGCATTCCGTCGTCGTCGATTGTCTATTACCACATTGCAGGTCATCTGGAGTATGAGGAGTTCCGGCTCGACACCCATGGGATGCCCGTACTGGAAGAAGTATTAACATTGGCAAAACAGACCGTCCAGTTTCATGGCGCGAGACCTTTGCTGCTGGAGCGAGATAACAACGTTCCGCCACTGGCGGCGTTATGTGCGGAATTAACGCAAATCAGGGAATATCTTTTATAAAAGCGAGTGCCTGTGACAACACATTATTTAGCACCTGCATTATTGGTCGAGATGGAGACAACGTTTTCTGCCCAACTTCGGGCCAGAGTAACAACGGGTGAAACCTGTTCTCGTGGTATGTCGCTGTACCGGAAAATCGTCAGAGAAAATATTGGTAGCGTGTTGCAACATGTTTTTCCCTTATTTTGTCGACGTGTCAATAATGCCGATATTTGCGATCTGGCGGATGCTTTTCTTCATCAGCATCAGGCCAGTCAACCGGAATTTCATCAGGTGGCGACGGAGTTGCTGCTTTTCATCCGTCAGCAACGTCAGTTATCGCCTCACGATCTGGCGCTGATCGAATATGAATGGCTGATGTACGCAGTGGAAATCGATGACAGTCACGTTCCACGTCCTTTGAAAATGCCTTTGTCTGGCGATGTGGAAGTGGCGCGAAATCCCACGCTGAAGATTGTGGCCTTACCGTTTCGGATACACGAGGGAGAACCTTGTTATGAGGATGAAGAACGCCTGAATTATTATGCACTCTATCGGAAACATAATAATGCGCTGTATCAGAAGATGCTCAGTCAGGTTGATGTGCGACTATTATCAGTGATTAAC
Organism: Citrobacter sp. NCU1; assembly: GCF_010231475.1. GTDB lineage: Bacteria > Pseudomonadota > Gammaproteobacteria > Enterobacterales > Enterobacteriaceae > Citrobacter_D. The sequence goes on from NZ_NRDO01000034.1 coordinate 25,988, forward strand.
CACCAGATAATTTCAGCAGAACGATTGCTAAATATGGCTTCACCTTTTTTAGCTGATTTTTCTTTGCGCTCGTGGCTGGAAACCAACAATAACGACGAACTTTTGTCTTTAAAATACAAAGGGTGATGCTATGTTGATAAACGTAATTTCGTGGTACAAGCTCGTTATATCAAAAATAAAGAAAGCAGACTTTATCCCGCTGCTGCTTATCCGCCTTTTTTTAATTCCGGTGATTTTTGCCGGCGCACACTCAAAGGTCATGGGGTTTAGCGGAACGGTGGCCTGGTTTTCGCAGCCGGCGGCAGAGGGGGGACTGGGGCTACCGTTTCCCTGGCTGCTGGCGTTTCTGGCAACGTCGACTGAAGTGCTGGGGTTGATTTGCATTACGCTGGGGCTTTTTACCCGAATCATCGCCATTCCAATGATTGTCGTGATGTGCGTAGCCAGTCTGATGGTTCACTGGTCACACGGTTGGCTGGCTATCGCCAGTAACAGCATGGAATCCAGTCAGCGAATGACAGCGTTTCTCCAGTGGTTGATGGAAAACTTTCCCGGCCGTTACAACTATATTACGCAACTGGGCGATCCGATTATCCTGAACAACGGTATTGAGTTCTCTGCCACGTATTTCATCATGCTGTTAGTGCTGTTGATCTACGGTGGCGGGAAATATGTCAGTGTGGATTATTGGCTGAAAAAGGTGACGCCTGTCTGGCGTAATCAGTAGCGTGATATTGCTCTGACATCTTAAAACGAAGCCGTATTATTGCGAAGAGAAGTGGCAGCCGACAGGATTATTCGGTTGCCACTTTTGCGTATAAAACTGACGATCCTTACTTTCTTTTCTTTACCGTCGGTGTGTTCACTTTCAGGGCAGAAAAGTCATCGATAATTCAATTATGCTGACGTTGCTTCTAACGCCATTTTTTGTTTCTTGATCCTTCTGGTGAGAAGGGTTGAACAGACGAAGCCCAGCAGACTGAAGGTCACCATCACGCTGAAGACATAGTTATAGCCGGTAATGCCTTTATAGTTATCCAGAAGCGAGCCGTACAGGGTATAAGCAAACATGGCTGGCATATAACCGATGATGCAACCAAATGCCATCGCGGAACCACTGTACTGACGTGAGATGCCGATCTCATCCATTGGCGCAAAGAAAATCGCGCGCTGGGAGAAAATAATGGCGCCAAATCCTAATGTCACCGCCATTCCGACGTAAACATTCATGGACTCGTGAGGCAACTGAATAAAGAGGATCATGGCAATCGCGGCGATCAGGAACGTCCATTTCAGATAGACCGTCGGAGATTTCGTCACTTTATCGGCAAGGAATCCGCCAATCGGGCCGCCGACCATTTTTAACGCATACTGGTTGATGATACCGTACGCCCCCACAAGGGCCACCGGTAACATATAGATATCCTTTAAGAAAGGGATGAAGTAGGTTAATCCACAGTACGCGGCGTACACAAAGAAAATACCAAATGCAGCCAGCCATACGTTAGCGCAGGTCAGAACATGTTTGATGCCCTTGAGTACTTCCAGATTGGCACTGCTGTTATCGCGAGCGGTAACTTTGTCATCATCGCCCACAATGAAATAGGTGATAACACCGACGGCGAGCGTAATTATCGTGTAGTAAAGCAAACCCGCCTGCATGCCTGCTTTACCTTCGCCGAACTGCACAAAAACAAACAAGGCACCGGAGGCGACAATCACATCCACAACACCACGGCCAGCTTCAAGGAAACCAAACATGCGTCCCTGTTCTTCCTGTTTTCCCAGCAGGCGTACAGCTTTTAACAATACGGGCCAGAATATGACATCGCCAAAGAAGGCCATTGCCGCAAAACAGAAGAGATAACCGGTGAATGAAGGCAGTGTGGATAAATATAACCCACAGAGTCCAACACCAATCAACCCAAAGGGTAACAGTATTTTCTTGGAATAGCGGTCAGCAATATAAAGGGAAAGAAACAGCCCTGTCGTCTGAACAATGGTATATACCGTGAAACCGAGGCCAATTTGGGTATTGGTTAAACCCCAGTCATTTTGCATCGGAACGTAAAATACATCCTTCATGCTGGAAAGTTTAAATATCGTTCCTCCGCCGAGGACTAAAAAGCACAGCCGTGCCCACTTGTTCATGAACATAATTATACCTTCACGTATATAAGTGAATTGAGATAATAACTTTCAGCATTCGCACCTGAATAATATCGGGTGCGTAAGAAAGTCGATGTTAATGTTTTGTGTAAGATTACTTTATAATATTTAAAATGATTATTGGTTAATAAATTTATTACAGATATTTCTAACGTAGTGAATTTGTTCTATCGCATGTTCTGCTTCCAGCGCCAGACGCTCATCAACTTTATCGGCATCAGGTAACGGTGTATAACTTGCGGTTCTCCAGGGGATCCACGGGTTATCTCCTTCATCGTCGAAGCGGAAAGCAGGAGCAAAGTAATCGACTTCTTCTTCAAGACCGAAGGATATTACCTGTGGTTTGTCCTCTCCCAGCAGTAATAACTCTTTGAGCATCTCTTCCATGGGTAAATCGCCATGCCCGGAGCGGCACGCTTCATGCGCCCAGCCGGAACCGTCCTGAATTATTTTGGCATCTTTTACATGCACTTGCGTTATATACGGTGCCATGGTTCTCAGGGCGTCTAGCGGTTTTTCATTGGCATTAATCATATTGCCGAAGTCAAAAAGTATGGAAAGGTTCTTCATTCCACTCTGTTTTACTAAATGGACCAGTTCCTCTCCTTTCAAATCTTCATGCTGCTCTATCGTGAATGTTAAGCCGCAATCATCAAACTGAGATAAATAGTGTATATCTGAAGCAATCTTTTCCATGACATCTTGCAGGTGCCCCTCATAGCGAGGGTAAAAACGAACGGATGAAGCGCCTGTCGCATGGGCAATCCTGATAGCATCGTCCAGCGTTTTTTTATCTGATGCGCTGGTTTCAATGTTAACATCCAGGCCGTAGTCTGCTGCTTTTTTCCTGAAATCCAATAACTGATGGTCACTCAACATTTGTAAGGCCTGAGTTTCACCATCCTCAACATGAATCTTCACGCCCTGTAATTGATGCTGGTGTGCAATATCCAGTAGATCGCCCGGCAGAATCCGTTCGTACCGCATATTTAAATGAAATGCATAGGCATGCAAATATAGAGGAATATTGCTGGCTCGCTCAGCGAGGCATACCCTTTCTGTTGTTTTCATTTTCACCCTCATTCATCTTTGATATAGAGTTCAACGGACTCCAGTCTCCAGTACTCAAAGTCAATCTGAACCACTCTTTTCTCTCGTGTTGCCCGGTGTTTTTCGACCAGAATGACGAAGGAATTTGGTGCAACGCCCAACTCTTTACATGCCTGATCAGGTATTTTTACGGGTTTAAATACCATGCTTTTTATGCTCAGGAACTGACTGAATTCTCTTTCCCAGACTTCTGCAAATGACTGGTTGTTGATTTTATTAATAAAACCAGGGGCGAAGTCGGCATCAATGTAGGACTCATGATAAAAAACCTTATGTCCGTCAAGACCACACCAGCCTGTGATGAGATAGCTACTGGTATTTTCAGAGAACGCCTTCGTGACACTGGTGGGAGGCACTTCGCACACTTCCTCTTCCAGGTACCCCCAAAACGGCAGTCGACCCTGGGCGCGGGCTTCTGCATTAAAGCTGGACTGCGCTTTTGGGTTATAGATGAAACGCTTAGGTGCAATAAACCAGCCGCTACGATTTTTCCTGAAGATGAGAGAGGCGACTTCCAGCTCCAGTAACACTTGTCTCAACGTCATCCTGCGGGTATCCAGCAGTTCGCATAGCTCCCGCTCTGAAGGAAGTCGTGAACCCGCTGCCAGATTTGTCTCAGATAACCACCTTTCCAGGCGCTCCCGGATGATATCTACATAGCTTTTGTCTTTCATTCTCACCAATCTGGTATAAACCAATTTTTCGCTAATTTAAGGTATTTAAGTTAAACAGCAAGTTTTTTCGCCAATGACGGTTAAATTTTGTGTCCTTTATCGCAAATGATCTATTGTGCATTCATTTGAAATACGTTTTATTGGTGATTTCGCCAGCATTTAAAATAAAACATGATCTTTGGCGTCACCCTCGCTGATGTATCTGTTGCTATTTTGATAATTGTTTTGTTTTTCTAAATCCAGGTGGTTGGATGAAAGAAGGATTGTTATGAAATAGTAAATTGTTTCGAAGGTAGGGGGGATTCAGAGGACAAAGATTTGTGGAATGGAAGAGTAACAACACCCTTGTATAATGATAAATAACTGTATGCATAATCAGGAAGACGCAATGCGCTCAAGAAATATATAAAATATAACCGACGCCTTTAAATATATTTCAAGAAAATAAGTTTGTCGGAAAATAGCTATTTCACGCCATTAAAAATCATTCCCGCTAATGGTCTCACGTGTCAGATTTTGCATTGCAAAGTCATTGCATAAAAACGTGATTTTCATCTCTGAAGTAAATCATAATTTCTGAAAGTACGTCGTTTTGTACAAATTACTTTACACTTTTAGTGATGTTAATCACAAAGTTAACCGTAGAGAGTGATCGTGATCTCACTATGCCCGTCTGTAAAAATAGCGAATGTGAGTTGAATAGGGGCTGGAAAGTTATGTTTTCAGTTCATTCTTGCTTTTACAGCGTCTGGAGGGAAGTCGCATTTCACTACGTGGAAAATAACTTGTTGAATATGAAAAGCTAAGAAAATAATGTGTGATTTATATCACGCGTATTTACACTTTTCTTTATCATTTGGAATAATTAATGCTGTAGGCGCTATTTTCTTCATTAATTAAATCTTGCATAGTGCCAACACATTATTTCCACCCCTGCTTTAGGCGGTGAATAGTTATATCTCCTCGGCGCTTGTTGATGAGATAAAGGTGCTTTACTTCACATTAATACGAACATGAACACTGTTTACTGGAGAAACAAAATGAATTATCCGGCAGAACCCTTCCGTATTAAAAGCGTTGAAACTGTATCTATGATCTCGCGTGATGAGCGCATTCAGAAAATGCAGGAAGCAGGTTACAATACTTTCCTGTTAAACTCGAAAGATATCTATATTGACCTGCTGACAGACAGTGGCACCAACGCGATGAGCGATAAGCAGTGGGCCGGTATGATGATTGGTGATGAAGCATATGCGGGGAGCGAAAACTTCTATCATCTGGAAAGAACGGTCCAGGAACTGTTTGGTTTTAAACATATTGTTCCTACTCACCAGGGGCGCGGCGCAGAAAACCTGCTGTCACAACTGGCGATTAAACCAGGGCAATATGTTGCCGGGAACATGTATTTCACCACCACGCGTTATCACCAGGAAAAAAATGGTGCGATCTTTATCGATATCGTACGCGATGAGGCACACGATGCCGCTCTGAATATTGCATTTAAAGGTGATATTGATCTTAATAAACTGCAAAAACTGATTGATGAAAAAGGCGCAGAAAATATTGCCTATATTTGCCTGGCAGTCACGGTTAACCTTGCGGGGGGTCAACCTGTTTCTATGGCGAATATGCGCGCCGTCAGAGAATTAACTCAGGCTCACGGTATTAAAGTGTTCTACGATGCGACCCGTTGCGTGGAAAACGCCTATTTCATTAAAGAGCAGGAGCAAGGGTTCGAGAATACGAGCATCAAAGATATCGTGCATGAAATGTTCAGTTATGCCGATGGTTGCACCATGAGCGGCAAAAAAGACTGTCTGGTGAATATCGGCGGTTTCCTGTGCATGAATGACGATGAAATGTTCTCTGAAGCCAAAGAACTGGTGGTGGTTTACGAAGGGATGCCATCTTATGGCGGCCTTGCGGGTCGTGATATGGAAGCCATGGCCATTGGTCTGCGTGAATCCATGCAGTACGAATACATTGAGCACCGTGTTAAACAGGTTCGCTACCTGGGCGATAAGTTGAAGGCTGCGGGCGTGCCAATTGTTGAGCCGATCGGCGGCCATGCGGTGTTCCTGGACGCGCGTCGTTTCTGTGAGCATCTGACGCAAGATGAGTTCCCGGCGCAAAGTCTGGCAGCCAGTATTTTCGTGGAAACGGGCGTTCGCAGTATGGAGCGCGGTATTATCTCTGCCGGTCGCAGCAAAGAGACCGGTGAGAACCACCGTCCAAAACTGGAAACAGTGCGTCTGACGATTCCACGCCGCGTTTACACCTATGCACATATGGATGTGGTGGCCGACGGTATTATTAAACTGTACCAGCATAAAGAAGATATTCGTGGGCTTAAGTTCATTTATGAGCCTAAGCAGTTACGCTTCTTTACTGCGCGATTTGACTATATTTAATTTTTTTCGTGGCCCCAGGTAACTGGGGCCTTTTTGTTTTCACAGAACAGGAAACCTTTACCGTTTCGGCGATACCTTGCTGACTAATAAAAATGCAAATCTGACTTCAACACGTTCATTATCCGAAGATGCACAAATGACAGCTGTAATTATAAATAATAGTCAACAGGAACATTTATTATGGATATTAATGCCATTGAAAGACAGAGTACCCCCGGATTAATTAGCGGGACAATGCTTGTCATTGCAACCGTGGTGGGAGGGGGGATGTTTTCTCTTCCTATTGCGATGGCTGGCGTATGGTTTCCCGGTGCTTCTGTCATTTTGATTGTTATTGCCATCATGATGTTGTTAACCGGCCTGATGTTAGTAGAAGTTAACCTTCACTATGGTGCTGGAGCCAGTTTTAATACGTTTACTCAGGATTTGCTGGGGCAAAAGTGGAATGTTGTCGTTGGGATTGCTTTTGGTTTTGTGTTGTACATTTTAACCTACGCTTATATCTCCGGGTCTTCGGCGGTGATGGCGCAGACTGTGTTCAAATATAGTGGTGTTCGTTTTCCTGCAAATATTTCAGTGGTCCTTGTCAGCATGCTGGTCGGCGTGATCGCGTGGTACAGTTCATTGCTGGTCGGGAGAATTACGACCGTTCTTATCATTGGTAAATTTGTGGCGTTTTTTGCCACCTTCTCCGGACTGGTCGGTCATATTGACGCGGCAAAACTGGTCGATAGCGTCGGTATCGCGCTACCGAATGCGCAATACCTTCCGTACATTCTGATGACGCTGCCGTTTTGTATTATCTCTTTTGGTTTTCATGGCAACGTGCCGAGTCTGGTTAAACTTTACGGAACCGAGGGCGTACCTCACATTACGCGCTCCATCATTATCGGTACGCTCTTTGCCGTGCTGCTGTATATCTTTTGGCTGGCGGTCACGATGGGGAATATCAGCCGTGCGGACTTTCCTCCCATCATTGCCAAAGGGGGGAATATCGATGTGTTTGTGGAAGCCATTAGCGGGCTATTTACCAGTCGGTATATGGACGTGATCCTGACGTTTTTCGGTAATTTCGCAGTTGCCAGTTCACTGTTGGCGGCCACATTGGGTCTGTTTGATTATATTGCCGATCTCTTTCACTTCCCGGATGACAATATAGGACGTTTGAAAACCGCGCTGGTGACCTATTTCCCACCCGCCGCCGTGTGCTTCTTCTTCCCGAATGGTTTCGTGCATGCGATTGGTTACGCGGGTCTGGCGTTTACCATCTGGAGCGTGATCTTGCCTCCTATTTTGGTCAAAGCCGCACGTAAGCGTTTTGCGACGTCGCATTACACCTCTCCTTGTAACAACACGGTGCTGAATCTGGTGATTGTGGGAGGCGGGATTGTCTACCTGACCGTTGTTCTGGATGTCTTTGGCTTGTTGCCGACATTCCGCTAGGTCTTCAGGCAAGAAAGGAGTCGCCATGTTTCTGACATTACTCAGGTGGCAGCATCCGCTGGTGTACCGTTATACCTGGCTACGGATGTGGGTGGGTGTGTTAAGAACATCCGGATTGCGTAAACGTAAAGAAGGGAAAGGGAATCAGGCCTGTCGGTGACAGGCCTGCCTGGTTTTACACCCGGAAGTAGGCTGGTGGGAGCAACGTTGCAAACGCGTCGATTCTTCTCACCATCTTTTTCCAGAACAACATAACAACAATCCTCTATTTGAAACATCGACGCTATTTTATGCTGCTCTGAAAGCGCTTAAAAGATAGCCTCAACGTTCTCTTTTTGGCGAAGGTGTAAAGCTTTTTGTTCACAGTGGCAACAGGCTGTCGCGGGGAAGAGGGGGCTATGATTTTTACGCATAGCCGCTAATAAAACGGCATTTTTTAGCTCAACATCATGCTGATAGTGTGTTTCTGAACTCAAGCTGAGCAGTGGGAAAGCGATGAAACATACGATTGGGATCTTAGGTGGAATGGGGCCAGCCGCGACGGCAGATATGCTGGATAAGTTTGTTTACTTACGCGGTGCCAACTGCGATCAGCAGCATATTCCGCTGATTGTGAGCTCGATCCCGGATATTCCCGATCGCACGGCCTGCTTATTATCCGGCGGTCCTTCACCCTATCACTACCTTGAACGTTATCTGCACATGCTGGAAGAGGCGGGGGCGGAATGTATTGTGATCCCCTGCAATACCGCACATTACTGGTTTGAGGATCTGCGGGCGGTGGCTAAGGTGGAGATGATCAGCATTTTGGATGCGACTCTGGGCGAAATCCCGCCATCGGTCAAACGCGTGGGTCTGTTGGCGACGAATGCCACGCTGGCGACAGGGTTGTATCAGAACAAAGCGATGGCGCAGGGACTCACCCTGATCTCACCGGAAGACGCGGAGCAGGAACAGGTGATGCAGGCCATTTATGCCCTGAAAAGCGGCAATAAACCGGTGGCGGAAAAGCTGCTGTTTCCGCAAATCGAACGGCTGATTTCCCGTGGTGCGCAGATGATCATAATGGGGTGCACCGAAATTCCCCTTATCGTCTCCGGGCATGAGGAGGACTCTGGTTGCCGCTTTATCGACTCGACTGCGTCACTGGTACGTGCCGCTATTCGTTGGTATGAGTCCTGGCCGGATACGCAGACTGCGGCACCGGAACAGTTTGCTCATGCCTGATTGACGTTCAGGGGACGGTGTGAAGGCTGTGCAGTTCGCTCCAGAAACGTTCCGCTAAAGGGTTCATGCGCGTGTCCATGCGGTACGCGTAAGCCTGGATAGGAATCACCAGCGCGTCATTGTCCAGCACGATCAGCTGTCCGCTGCGGAGCTCCTGACGAATGGCATACTCCGGCAACCAGGCAATCCCGCAGCCGTCCAGCGCCACTTGCTTTAACAATTCACTCATTGAAGAGACAAAAAATGTGCTGAAACTGAGCTCGGCGTGGCGGGTCAGCGTGCGGTTGATCAACCTGCCCATATAAGAGTTTCGGCTGTAGTTCAGCAAAGGAAAGTGAGGCTGCTCAAGGGAATAGCGCGGCTGCCCTTGTTCGTTGCAGGCGCAGACGGGGAAGAGTTGCGACTCGAACAAACGAATGTTGGCAAACGGCGCCTGTAGCAGATTTTCGTCGTGATAAGAGAAGATAAAATCGCTTTGCCCTTCCCGCAGCATATCGACAGCCTGATCGACATCGATGGCCTCAACGGACCAGGTAAACTGCGTTGGCATCGCTCTGACAACGCCCGGCAACAGGCCGAGGGAAAGCGAATGCGCTGCGGCAACTTTGATTTTATGCAGTGTAAAATCGCTGCCGCCCCGCAGTTCCGTCAGGTTACTTTCCAGTTGTTGCAACAGATGACGAATCTGAGAGTGAAAGATTTTTCCCTGCTCAGAGAGTTGCAGCGGGGAGATCTGGCGATTAAACAGTTCGACGCCCACAGCGCTTTCCAGCGCGCGGATCCGGCGGCTAAACGCAGGCTGTGAGACATTACGGATGATCGCGGCCTGCGAGAAGTTCCGGCACTTTTCCAGGGTCAGAAAATCGTAAAGCCATTTCGTTTCAATGTTATGCAAACCTGCACCACTCTCGTCCATTCCTGTTTACCTGTCAGCCGCTCGTTTGCGCATTCTACGTTCATTCGAACGGCTGACAACCGTTTCAACCTACTCAAACGTCCCTTTTACACAGGCTTTACCGTCCACGACCATCCGTTTTCCGTGCGCGTAAACCTGCTCAATACGCAGTTCCGGCGTCATGACAAGCAGGTCGGCATCGTGACCGGGCAGGATTTCACCTTTACCGGAAAGACTCAGAAATGTTGCCACGCTGGTGGTGAGTGGACGTAGCGCATCCGTCAGCGTAAAACCATAATCGTTGACCAGCGCTTGCAGTGTTTGCAGCAAACTGTCGAAACCGGCAACGCCAATGCCCGTCAGATTGCCCGCCGCGTCAAACAACGGTTGGCTGCCGTTACCATCAGAGCTGAGCGTGACCTGTGCTAGTGGCACACCCGCTTTCACTGCGCGTGCGATCCCCTCTGGTGGCGTCACCGGGCCGGGAATGCCGCTGGTGATATCGATGGTGCCGCCTTTGCGCGCGAAGGCCAGCGCCTGATCGAACAGATCTTCACTGCGGTTCACGTGGGTGGGAAGCAGTTTTCCCATCGGCACATCGCTGTTTTCCAGAATGTCATACAGCGGTTGCAGACCTTTTTTACTGCTGCCCATATGGAACACGCTGACGCCGGGTTTCCCGCCGAGCAGCCCGCCCACGCGTGATTGCGCCGCCATACTGGCCAGTTGATACTCGCCTGGCGCGGCGGAGCGGTGATCGGATACCGCGCATTTCACACCGATAACACGATCGATTAGCGCCACATCTTTTTCCACGGAACCGGTGATGGTCGGCGAAGGCACATGATACGCGCCGGTCAGCATCCAGGCGGTGATCCCTTCTTCATTCAGCGCCCGGGTTTTCGCCAGTAAGGATTCCGGATGGCGGGTGACGGAGTCGGTGCCCAGCAAACCGACAACCGTGGTGATCCCCGCTTCAGTGAGACGGCTCAGCGTCACTTCCGGCGTCCGTGTGGTGGGGCCGGCTTCACCGCCGCCGCCAATCAAATGAACGTGCTGATCGATAAAACCCGGGCACAAAATGCGCCCGTGTAAATCAATGACGGTACAGTCCGGTACTATGTCTGCCGGGATAGCAGTATCAACGGCAATAATCTTGCCGTTGGCCAGCAACACGTCGCAAATCCCCCGGTCTTCTGGCGCAAACAGATGCGCCCCCTGCAACAGAATAAACTCTGCAGCGGATAAATCAGACATGATGGCTCCTTACTAAACAATAAGCTGCATAACCCAGATCGACAGTAATGCGTTGATCGCGCACACCGCGATGATATGGGGATAGTATTTGGCATTCACTTCGGCAGTACCGAGGCAGCGACCGACGTTCTGTACCGGGTTACCCATCAGATAGATGGCCGGGAGCAGAACAGTGACGTCGTGACCGGTTAAGGCTCCGGCCGTGAGCAGGCTTGCAGAGACGCCGACAGCGCCGCCCATGCTCATCAGCGAGGCTAACAGAACCGTTGCCGCTTCGCCGGGAAGTCCCCACAGCGCCATGATCGGCTGGCAGATGTGTCCCACCCAGTCGAGTAAACCCGTAATTTTTAAGGCCTGAATGATCACGAACGCCATGACGACGTTGGGCAACAGGTTGGTGGTAGCAATGGTAAAACCGCGACGGGCGCCGTCGATAAACATGTCCATGACGTTTTTGCGAACTTGAGTGGTCATGATTGTGCTCCTTGCAGAGGGTGACGACGTTCTTCGATGTTAATCCACAGGCGCAGCAGATTCGCGCCGATAAATTTAAAGACCAGGATCACTGCCAGCGGGACGATTACGGAGGTGCCAAGAAACGCGAACACGGCAACGCCGGAGGAAAAATAGTTGGTGATAATGGCGCTGCCGCTGGTCTGGTACGCCGCAAAAATGACTTTATCCCGCTCGGTAATTTCGCCTTCTTGTGCCAGTTCTTTGGTCATACCGGCTGCCGCATCGGTGTTTTGCAGGTTCGCGATCAACGCCAGCGAGCAAATACCGGGAATACCCAGCAACGGTTTGAGGACGGGGGTCATCAATTGTTGAGCTGCCCGCAGACCGCCCAGACCGTCGGTGACGGCGATGATGCCCAGAGAGAGAATCACCGACGGGGCGAGTTCCAGCGCGAACAGAAAGCCATCTTTTGCCCCTGTTCCACCCGCACCGCGAAATGATGTGGTGGCGTGTCCTGTACTGCCGGGAAGTTGACCAAACCCGCCATTCAGCACGGTAAAGTCAAACACGCGCCACCATCCCTCACTTCCTGAAAAAACACCCGAAAAGAAAATGATGGTCAGAAAAAATGCCAGATACCCTTTAATTCCAACCTTTTCCGTTGCAAGCGGTATGGCCGCTTGTTCCCCTTGTTGCGCCATAGTGAACCCCGTTATTTTTTTGATGATGTGTGTTTGCAGCGACAGGCCACGTCGGGCCTGAAACTGAATGACCTTATCAGTCATGGGGATAAGGGGAAAATGCAAGTATGTTTCGAGCTATGCGTTTCTTGCATAGCTCAGGGAAAGGGGGAGAGTATTGATCCGTTTACGTCGCGGCTGGCGCTAACGTTTAGACAGGTGCATGGCGCTGATGGCTGCGGCGAAGAACAGCGCTGCGGCACCCCACAGGGTGGCATGAGTCAGCGCCTCTGAACCGTTGCCCAGCATACTGGTTAACATCGGGCCGACGATCTGACCGATACCGTAGGTCAGCGTCACGACACCCAATAGATTGATGTTGCCCGGAACGCTCAACTGGCGTGCCAGAGGCATCACCAGCGAGGTCGTGCCCATAAAGGTTGCGCCAAAACCGATGCTGCTCATGATAAGCAGTAGCGGCGCGTCGCTGGCGAGGGTCAGCATAACGCAGACGCCCTGGATAATCAGATTCGCCGTCAGGCATTGCAACACCCCCCAGCGTTTTGCCGCCCATAACCACCCGAAGCAGCCCGGAATAATCGCCAGTCCCACCAGTGACCAGAGATGCAAGGCGATTTGCGGTGAGCCTGCGTTACGCGCCATCAGCGGTAAATAGGTGGCGACGATGATATAGCCGAATCCGGCAAGGCCGTACAGGAGCGCCAGTTGCCACCAACGCATGACGGGATTACGCGCAGTCGCCAGTGGTGCAGGGGGCAGCGCGTGAGCGCGATGGGGCATCAGTCCGACCAGCAACAGCAGTAACAGACCGGAGAGCGCGCCTGCGCCAAGCCAGAGTACGTGAGAGTCCAACGACATCTGGATACCCGCGATGACATATTCATTACCCAGAATAATGCCTGCGCCAACGCCGGAAAAAAGCGAGGCAATCACAAACGGATGACGCGTATGGTGCAGCACGGTCATGGTGCCGAAAATCATCATTCCGGCGCTGGCGACCCCTGCCAGAAAACGTATCAGCATCACCAGGGCGGGTTGCGTGAACACCGACAAGGCGACGATCAGCGCTCCGGTCGCAATAGCCGAAGACAGCAGCATGGGGCGTAAACGTGAGGGAAGATGGAACAGGCCGAAGGAGAACAACAGGCTTCCCGCCAGATAGCCAGCATAGTTAGCGCTGGCTATCCAGGAGAGCTGGCTGAAAGAGAAATGGCCTTCCGTCAGAAGCAACGCCAACATCGGGGTATACAGAAAACGGCCAATCCCCATGCCCAGCGCCAGTACCAGCATGCCAAAAAGCGATGTCCTGATGGAATAGCGATCTGAATCCGTCTCCCCCTGAATCATGCCCTGTTCTCTTTCTCTCTCTTAGGATTGTTTTGTTATCATACATAGGTAAATGATAATAAAAAGTAAAATAATCAGTGGCGGCTTTATGGGGTGGGGCGACCATGCCCGGACAGTCGTTTCTGAGGAATTCTGATGTTTTATCCTTGTGTGAAAATGTTAAAAATAACGAGAGCAGGAGACGTCAATAACGGAAAACCACTGATGGAGTGGGAATATTTTTTATTACGATGGCGTTAAATAAAATCAAGAAAATATTGCGCCAGTAAATATAAAAAATTTAAGAAATTCTGAATGATAAATAAAGACGATTAAATAAGGGGGATATCGTGCGACACCAGCGCACAAACGCCTTGTTCTATGCTATCTATACGGGCGAAAACGTGCGGTAGAGGTAAATGAAGATGTGGCAAACACGAGCGCTGGAACTTAACAATCAGGCGTACTGGAACTGGGAAAAAGCCTGCGAACTGGTCGAATGGGCCGTAGCGCATGATTTTAATACCCTTATTGTTGGGCAGGTGGATCTGTTCGACAAACTGGTTTCCCCCAAAGGCTATACGCCACATCAGTATAACGACCGCCTTTCCAGCCAGCAGCGTGCCCGCTGCGTCTACCTCAACCGGCTGGGAAAACTCTGTGAGCAAAAAGGGCTGCGTTTTTACCTGCAAGCCAAAGAGTTTAACTTTCCGACCGATCTGCTGCTCGCGCATCCGCAACTGTTTGAACCTGGCCGCGGCGTCCGCTTTGACGTCGATTTCTGGTGCGGTTATCTCGCCGACAAAGTCTCACTGATTTGCCAGCGTATTCCGGCGCTTACCGGTTTACTGGTGGCGATTTCCAACACCGACGGCCTGCTGCCGGTGTCGCGTCCTAACTGGGAATTACCGTCGGAAGACGACACGACGCAGCCGCAACGTGACGAGCGCAGTTTTTCCATTTACAGCCGCTGTTTCAATACGTTATCCCGCGTAATGCAGACTGAAAACAAACATCTGGTACTGCGCGTATTCCCTGCCGGGAATCACGATCTCGGCAATGTGCTGGCGGCGATCCGCCCGTTGCCGGAGAGCGTCAGCGTCTCCATCAAACTGACGCCTGAGCGGTTCTGGCCCTCCTTTCCCAACAACCCGGCGCTGTTGCAGGTCCGTGAACGTGAAGTGTGGGCCGACATCGATCTGGTCGGCGAAGAAGTCTGTTGGGGCGTTTTCCCGTTCCCGCGTATCAATGAGTTACAAGGGCGATTATTGTGGTGTCGCAGCAACCCGGCGATTCGTGGCGCGGTATGTAAAGCCAGCTGGGAAGGCGTCGATAACCACTGGGTCATGGGCACCCTGAGCGCCTGTAATCTGGTGGCGTGTAGCCGGATGCTTGCCAGTAACGGGACGCACTATACCGAAGCGCAACTGATGACCTGGTGGCTGGATGAAACCTACGGCTGGCGTCCCGACGAGAAAACGTTTGAGACGTTCTGTTCGCTGATGGAGCAGGCGGGGCAAGTGCTGTACAAAGCCATCTACGTGCGTGACCATGTTTTTCACCGTCACAGTCAGGTACCGGAAAGCTACGGTCAGGCGGTCTGGAGTTTGTACGGACAGCTTAACCGTAACCACTGGCTGCCCGGTTCGGAGCGGGATATCACCTTCGATCGTAGCGATGTCGAAACCTCTGCCGCCTGCCTTTCGCGTATTGCCAGTGAAAAAGACGAAGCCCGGGAGGCCTCGGCAGCACTGCGTGAACAGGCGCTGAATTTTGCGCAAACGGCGGCGTTTCCCTGGGCGCTAAAACGCCGCTGGCTGGAGGAATGGCAAGGTTTTGCGCTCTACTGCCATCTGTTTTTACATGCTCAGAAAGCCTTTTTCACCCTGCGTTTTGCTCACGAAGCGGAAAACAGCTGGAGCATGCGCGAGATCTGCCAGATCAACATTCAGGAGCTGTACCGTAGCGCAGCTGAGCTGGAAGATTACTGTACAAAACACGCGGATGCGTCGCCCGGAATGCACGTTCTGTTTGACGCCTCGCGGGTGCGGGAGCTGGCTGACAGCCTGAGCGATGAACTTAAAATCCTGAAAGGGTGATTTTTATGTGATTTGGATCACTTAAATGAGCGGCGACTCAAATTTTGCGTGATATGCATCACATCACATTGCCATTATCCATAATAAAGCGTGATCTTTGTCACGCTGCATCCCCTGCTATTCTCCAGATTGTGAGTTGTCAGGCATAACCCGATATTCCCCAAAAATGGTTGCTCGCCTCAAAAATCAAACCCGCTGATCATATCGCCCATCGCATGAATTCTGCTGGAGATGAGGAAATATGTCACAAGGTGACTGGAAAGTGGTACAGGGAGACGCACTGACGCGTTTCCTGTTTTCAGCGGCAAAAACAGAACGCTTTGCCGAATTTTACACGGGCGAAGGGGCGGACCCGGCGACCAGTGAAACATTTTGTCGCGACGTGTTTCGTCAAAACCTGGCGCAGCGCGCGGTCAATCCCGCGGTGTCTATGTCCTGCAATGAAGCCGTTATCGCCGATGAAAATGGCGTGGTCTCTTTCTCCGGCTTCAGTCCGCTGCCGTTTCACGTTCAGCGCTGGCTGGCGATTGATCTTTACGCACCGTCGACCGGGACATTTGCCTTTCGTCTGGGAACCTGCGGCGGGGTACGAGTCTGGTGTCGTGGCGCTCAGGTCGCCTGCTTCACGCCGTTTACGCGCAACCTCATGCAGCATATCGACGTCGAAATCCCGTTACGCGCAGGGAAAAACAGTCTGCTCATCCATCTGGATGAACTGGCGGAGCGCGAGATGACCTGCGCTCTGAACATGGTCTACCTGGGCGCGCAAGCGCTGAGCGCGGCGTTTCCCCACAGCCAGGTACAGGCTGAGCATCAATGCACGTCGCAGCATCCGGTGGTTTCCCCTACGAACACCTGCGCCAGTCGCCTGTTGACGATGATGCAACAGCGAGAATATGGACCACAGGCGGAGGCACTGCTGTACAGCGTCCTCAAGCACATCAGCGCGCGCGAAGAAGGCTCGGTGTTCTCCGTGTTGCCACTACTGCAAATCTGGCGTTGTCACCAGGGCGAGTATTTTTCCGATGTCCTGTTCCGCCGCATAAAATCCACGCTGATGGGTTACCGCTACTGGCGGGATGAACGCGGATGCGACGCCATGCGCTTTGACACCGAGAATCACGCGCTGGCTTTCCATGCCGCGCAGTATCTGGCGGGGCTGAGCTTCCCGGACGGGTTGTTTATCGCGTCGTGTCGCAAAGGGCGCGATCAACAGGCAATCGCCAAAGCACGGCTGGAAAACTGGCTCAGCGTGGTTGAAGCGCAGGGGCTGGCTGAATTGAATGCAGTAGTCAGTTATCCCGTTGATTATCGAGGGCTGTCTGCTCTCGCTCTCATGGCAGACGATGCGAGTCTGCGCGATCGTGCGACCAGGTTAATTAAAGGAGTTCAGGCATGAATCGTGATGCACTGATGGGAACGTTGGATCAGGTAGTTCGCGGATTTTGCCGTCTGAAAAACCTTGATGAAGTGGGCACCAGCGACGGATTCTCGATCCACTTTGAAGAGTGGGAGTGGGAGATCGGCGTGGGGTTGTACGGTTTCTGGCGTTTTGCAGACTTCCAGCAGGACACGGCGCTGCAACAGTCGATCCTCACCTGGTACGAAACGCAGATCGCTAAAGGTTTGCCGGAGATGCAGATCAACACCACGGCGCCGATGATCGCGCTGGCGCTGGTGGCGAAACATCATCAGCGCCAGGATCTGCTGACCGTCGTCAACGACTGGGCGGATGCGCTACTGCGTGATTTACCGAAAACGGAAGAGGGCGGTTTCCAGCATGTGGTGAAAGAGCAGGCCAATACCGGCCAGCTGTGGGATGACACGCTGTTTATGACCTGTCTGTTCCTGGGCGTGGCGGGCATTGCGCTGAAACGTCAGGATCTGATTGATGAAGCCGGATACCAGTTCCTGCTGCATACGCGCTATCTCAGCGATCCGGCGAGCGGGCTGTGGTATCACGGCTGGACGTTTGTCGATAAACACCATTACGCCGGGGCATTTTGGGCGCGGGGCAATGCGTGGATCACCGTGGCGATCCCGGAGTTTATCGAACTGATGGGCGAACATCTCGACACCAGCGTACGGCGTTTTCTGTCGCAGGTGGTGGCGCGCCAGGTTCGCACGCTCTGCGAGCTACAGGCCGACAACGGCATGTGGCATACGGTGCTTGACGATCCGCTTTCACCGCAGGAATCGTCAGCAACGGCAGGCATCGCCTACGGTATGCTGCGCGGCGTGCGGATGGGGATTCTGGATGCGGCGGTCGGCGCCAATGCGCTGCGCGCGTTCGACGCCGTGATGGCGCGAGTCGACGACAGCGGTCTGGTGCTGGAAGCCTCTCGTGGGACGATGCTCGGCTGGGATATTCAGTATTACTGTGACATCGCGATGGCACCAGTGCCTTATGCGCAGGCGCTCACCATGTTGCTGTTGCTGGAAATGGACCAGGGTAACTGGCTTGAGGCAACGCGATAGCGTTTTGCCGGATGGCGGCATAAATGCCTTATCCGGCCTACAAACCTGCGCCGTTTGACCGAATTAGGTGCAGTCTGTAGGCCGGATAAGGCGAAGCCGCCATCCGGCGCGCCCGGTCTTCACATCCGCATTAAATGTTCGGCAGTCGGTAGGCCGGATAAGGCGAAGCCGCCATCCGGCGTGCCCGGTCTTCACGTCCGCATTAAATGTTCGGCAGTCTGTAGGCCGGATAAGGCGAAGCCGCCATCCGGCAATCCCGGCCTTCAATCCGCATTAAATGTTCGGCAGTCTGTAGGCCGGATAAGGCGAAGCCGCCATCCGGCGCGCCCGGTCTTCACGTCCGCATTAAATGTTCGGCAGTCTGTAGGCCGGATAAGGCGAAGCCGCCATCCGGCGTGCCCGGCCTTTACATCCGCGTTAAATGTTCGCCATCCGGCGCGCCCGGTCTTCACGTCCGCGTTAAAGGTTCGGCAGTCTGTAGGCCGGATAAGGCGAAGCCGCCATCCGGCGTGCCCGGCCTTCACGTCCGCATTAAATGTTCGGCAGTCTGTAGGCCGGATAAGGCGAAGCCGCCATCCGGCGTGCCCGGTCTTCACGTCCGCGTTAAAGGTTCGGCAGTCTGTAGGCCGGATAAGGCGAAGCCGCCATCCGGCAATCCCGGCCTTCAATCCGCATTAAATGTTCGGCAGTTGGTAGGCCGGATAAGGCGAAGCCGCCATCCGGCAAGTCGTCTGCATTAAATGTTCGACAGCGTCAGCAGAGACGGAATTTGCGAGAGCAGATACAATACCAGTCCGATAGAGCCGCCGACCAGCGTGCCGTTGACGCGGATAAACTGCAAATCCTTGCCGATATTCAGCTCAATTTGCCGCGACATATCCCGCGCATCCCAGCTTTTAACGGTATCGCTGATGTGGCGCGTCAGGAACGCGGCGAACTCTGGCGCAACCTTACGCGCGGCCTGCTCCAGATGACCATTCAGCGATGCGCGCAGCGCGTCGTCAGCAACCAGTGTTTCACCAAACCATTGTCCGGCGTGGGCGATCCGCTGCTTCACCCGGGAATCCGCAGCATTAATATCCGCTTTCAGCCACTGGCGTACGTCCGACCACAGCTCGCCAAGATAACGGTTAAATGCCTCATCTTCTTTCAGATACGCTTTGATATTTTCCGCCCGTAAGGCCATTTCAGGATCGTGTTTGAGCTTGTCGATCAAGGTAAACGTGGCGCGATCGAACGCATGACGAATCTGATGGGCGCGATCGTGACTAATGTCATCGAGCAGCGAGTTGACGGCGTCCGAAACCAGTTCGGCGCTGTGTTCTCCCAGCCATTCGGTCGGCAAAATCTTCGCTTTCAGCGGATGTTCGGTCTCCAGCCAGCGCACGATCTGGTGGGCGATAAACGCCCGCGAACTGTCGCGCTGGAGCAGGGCGATGAGCTGAGCAATCAGCGTATCAAGCAACTCCTGATGGCGATCGTTTTTGGTCATACTCTCCAGCATTACTGCGCTGGTGCCGGAAAGATCCACCTTATCAATGGCTTTATGCACCGCACGTTTGATCAGCCGCTGAATACGGGCGTCGTCGGTCAGCTCCAGAAAACCGCTCATGATCTGCAACAGATGCTGACCTATCCGCTGGGCGTTTTCCGGCTGGCTGAACCAGTGGCCAAGAAGGTTGGCCGGTTCGTGGCGGCGAATCAGCGCCACCAGTGATTGGGTATCGAGAAACTTCTCCTGGACGAACAGCCCCAGATTTTCGCCGATCCGGTCTTTATTGCGCGGAATAATCGCCGTATGGCGAGAAATAAACGGAATCGGTACCCGACGAAACAGCGCCACTACCGCAAACCAGTCGGCCAGTGCGCCGACCATTGCAGCTTCGGCAATCGCCTTAATGCCCAGTACCCAAAAGTTGGGCGGCAAAAAGAGCGTAATGACAAACGTTGCCGCAGCCATCAGCAGCAAAGAGAGCGCCAGCAACTTGGCGCGTTTGAGTTCAGCAATTTTATTCATAAGGGTAAGGATAGAGCCAGACGGGACGATCGTGCAAAGCGGGGACTGTGTGGGTCGTGAAACTGACGGTACGGTAAGGCCGTTTTTATATTTGCGACGTTAGCGGGCTGCCATCGTCGAAAGCTGGCGAAAGCCGGTGTCCGGGGGCTTCGCCAGACAGGATTGCCCGTCAGATTGATATGTTCTCAATCTGACGGTGGCAAATCTGAACGTTATGAAAATTCCCGTACAGGCTTCATTCTCCTGGCGGTCAGAAAATGTTCCTGCCAGTAATTCCCTGACAGATGAGAGATCATCACGCCATGAGAACTCGACGCATGGATAAATTGATCATTACCGACAAAGACACCAACATGGCGAACATTGGGTTTTGTCATAAAAAAGACCAGATCTCCAGGTTTCAGCTGTTCCTGTTGAATCAGATAGCCCATGTGACTTTGCTCTGCGGCTGTTCTCGGTAAATTCAGATGAGAAACTGTTTTTATTACTCTTCGGGTGAAAGCCGAACAGTCAATGCCACTATGGCTATCGCCGCCCCAGAGATAACGGGTTCCTTTCCAT
Organism: Citrobacter sp. NCU1; assembly: GCF_010231475.1. Taxonomy (GTDB): domain Bacteria; phylum Pseudomonadota; class Gammaproteobacteria; order Enterobacterales; family Enterobacteriaceae; genus Citrobacter_D. Next base: position 46,812 of record NZ_NRDO01000034.1, read on the forward strand.
ACTGCAAATTCGTCCATAATACGGTGTTTCATATCCCCCTCTTTTGAGGTGGATATTGGCAGAGACGATGATCTCAACGTATAAAAATTACCGTCTCCCCACTCTCCTGGAATAATGTGCTCGAAAGCAAAGGTGGTTGATGAGGAAAGTACAAATGTAATAAATAAAATAATACGAAGCATAACTCGAAAACTAATTTATATGATCAAATCCTTACGTTTTTGCGCAAAAGAACCCCATCAACCATGAGGGTTTTAATTTGTGTTTTTAACGACGCCAAAAAATAATATCAGTGATGAATGAATATATCGCTCACCAGGCGATCCACAATTGGACTGGTTGATAAACTGATTGTTTATCAAAGTGATGGGGTGGGGTTGTGCCAAAAGGCGGGAGAGTGAATATTAAGTGAGGTTATTATAAAAATTCTGTAATCACCTGTTTTAGATATGCTTTCTGCGATTGTTCTTATTCGTAAAAAATAGACGCGGGAGCAAGGCGGCGAAAAAACGTACCACTAGCCACGCAGTGCTTCCAGGAAACGGGTGAACAGTTCAGGTAAAGGCTCGTCGTACCATAACGCGTACAGGTCGGCTGGGATCGTCTCTTCCAGCGGGAGAAAAGTCACACCAGGCCAGTAGATAAGCCCGCAGGTTTCCGGTAATAACGCCACGCCACTGCCGGTGCTGACCAGCGCCAGCGCGGTTTGCGGCTCGAAAACCTGATGGGTAATCAACGGCGAGACGCCCAGTTCGAGACAGTGCTCATACACCTGATGAGCAAAATCGCTGCGGGTAAAGGAGAGAGAAATAAACGCCCGATCCGCCAGATCGACAAGCGAGACTTTAGTGCGATGACACAGCGGATCGCTTTCATGCACGGCGATCTTCACTGCTTCACGGGCGATCAACTGGCAGCGGATCTTCGCTTCGACGTGAGGAATCACATTACGGTTAATGGCGATGTCGATGGTGCGGGCGCGCAACGCGTCGATCTGCTCGTGCTGCCCCAGTTCATGCAGCGTCCAGTTCACGGCGGGGTTGGCTTCCCGAAACGCTTTCATGCGCTCCAGCAACGGCCCCCACATCGCGCTGCCAATCACCCCAATGTTGATGTGCTGCTTTTCGCTGCGGCCAATCTGGCGCACGTAGTTCAGCGACTGTTCGGTGGCGCTAAGCAGCCTGTCCACTTCGGCTTTCAGCACTTTTCCGGCGTGGGTCAACGCGACTTTGCGGCTGGAGCGTTCGAACAATTCCACACCGAGGATCTCTTCCAGCTCTTTGATTTGTACGCTGAGCGGCGGCTGAGAGATGTTCAGCCGCGTAGCGGCGCGGCCAAAATGCAGCTCGTCGGCAAGGGTCTGAAAATAGCGCAGCATCCGAAAGCGAATGCGGCTGTTGGCCTGAGGATCGAGCATGCCGGGCACCGTGAAGGAGGAGGGAGGCGGTATCATGCAACCCTCCTTGAAGACTGTCAAACCGCGACCGCCTCACCCTGATGTAGGCGTTCGGCTTTGCTACAGGCAACCGCCATGAGCAAGGTGACCATCAGCAGCGCGTAGGAAATGGTCGAGGCGTTGACCGCGCCGTGCAGGCCGAAGTGGCTGTTGACCAGCGAAGAGACTGTGGCGAACAGCAGCGTGCCGACTGTACCGCAGGTGAGCAGCGCGGAGATAAGCGTTGGCGAACTGTGGCTGACCTGCAACGAACCGTAACTCATCAACCCGGAGAACAGCCCGGAATTAAAGAAGCCAAACGTGCCGCAGGCAATCAAAATCAACGTGGTATTGGCGCTGTTGGTGATAAGCATAATCGACACCAGCCCCACCGCCGTACAAATCAGCAGGAAGGTGCGCAGCTTCATCCACTTAACGGTGAACTGATTGAGGAACAGGCCGATAGCCTTCGCCACCCAGTACACGGTGGTGTACAGCGCCGCCTGCTCAGGCAACACCTGAAAGCGCCATTGCAGATAGCCCGGCGTCCACATCGTGAAAATCGGCTCCGCCAGCAGGAACAGGAACAACGCGCCACACAGCAGCCACACCGGGCGGCCCCACGGCTCTTTACTGGTGGTTTCCTGATGTGCCGCTTCTGGTGCTTCGGTGCTCGGGTAGCGACTGCGCAGGGTGAGGATCAGCATTATCACGCCCAGCCCGCCCATAATGGCGTACATCGCCATCCAGCTCGCGCCCATTTTAAACATCCAGGCCAGCAGGAAAGAGAGCGTCGCGCCCGCCAGACTGAAGAAAAAGTCGGTAAAAATCAGCGCGGAAGAACGGCGCTTTTCGTCTGGATTGATGCGCACCACCAGATAGCTGCCGATGGTCATGAAGATCCCGCCGCAGGCGCCGATAATCGCGACCGCCACACTGAACATGGTCAGCGTCGGGGTGGCGAACAACAGGGCGCTGATGAGAATGGTCAGCGCGGCGGCGATCACCAGCGGCCTTTGCAGGCCCCATTTCTTCATCAAAATGCCGCCGAGCATGATCGGCACAAACATGCCGATGTTCATCAGTGTGAACACCTGGCCGATAAAACTCGGATCTTTGTTGAACGCCGCGCACAGCGGGCCGAGCACGATGCCGAGCGTGGAAACCAGCGCGCCGACGAAGTAATAGCTCAGATACGAAATAGCATTCAGACTGCCGCGAGAATAATGTTCTGACATCTGCATTTCTCCTGGCGGGCAAGACACCCGCCGCTGGACGGGAACTTAGCGACAGTTCTTCACGAACTGGCCGATCAGGCGGATGAAATCGTCGGTCACCATCGCCGCGCATTTCAGGGTTTGCTCGTGGGAGAGTTCCACGTCGTTTAAGCCCTCTGCCATGTTGGTGATGGCCGACACCGCCAGCACTTTCAGGCCGCAGTGGCGCGCCACGATCACTTCCGGCACCACCGACATGCCCACTACATCACCGCCGATTTTCTGCATCATGCGGATCTCTGCCGCCGTCTCGAAATTCGGCCCAGGATAAGAGACGAACACACCTTCGTGCAGTGTCAGGCCCAGATCGCGGGCGGTGTGATGCAGCTTTTCACGCAGGTCTTTGTCGTACGCGTTAGCGAGGCTAAAGAAGCGCGGGCCAAAGCGGTCATCATTCGGCCCAACCAGCGGCGTGGACGGCATGGTGTTGATGTGATCGTTAAGCGCCACCAGGCTGCCCGCCGGAATGGCCGGGTTCAGCGAGCCCGCAGCGTTGGTGCAGAACATAAATTCGCAGCCGAGCAGCTTAAAGGTGCGCACTGCGTGGGTCATAATGCCCATCCCGACGCCTTCGTAAAAATGGCCGCGCCCCTTCATGCAGATGAGATCCACGCCGTGCAGCGAGCCCATGACCACTTCGCCAGCGTGACCTATCACCGTGCTCACCGGGAATCCCGGCAGCTTTTCATAAGAAATGACGGTTTTGTTATCGAGCTTATCGGCCAGCGCCCCGAGACCGGAACCGAGAATAAAGGCAATGCGCGGCTGAAAGCCGGGTTTCGCCGCCTTAAGGATTTCAACGGCGTCGAACGGGGTATTGTTAATCACGGAATGAGACATAAAAACTCCTGAATGCGTAGGTTTATGCGCATTCTGCGAAGTGGACGATTGCTAATCCAATTGGATAAACGCGCTTATTGATTCTTTTTTATGAATGGATGGCGAGAGAAGAATTTTGGAACGACGGAATTTCAACGGGTTATGCAAAAGGACACGCGGCGCCCGCGGTGGACGAGGGAAAATGAGAGGGTTGAAATGTGATGAAGTTCACTGGCGGTCAGTTCGGGTCGGGTCGGTGGCCTGCTGGCGCATTAGTTTATTCATGAACGTAAGGCGTAGGGCACCGTGTCTCTGCCGGATGGCGGCGCAACGCGCCTTATCCGGCCTACGGCTAGTGTAGGTCGGATAAGCGAAGCGCCATCCGACATGCTTATATTAGTTTCTGCGTTTTACCCGAAATCACGCCGATAAACGCCTGCACCTGCTCTTGCTTACGCGCCGACAGCTTGCTTACCTGGCGCAGCGACTGCATCAGTTCGCTCTCTTCGGCGGCGGGCGGTTGCACGGTCAACACAATACACCCGTCCATCACTTTGACATCAATTTTACTGCCAGTGGTAAAACCGGCCGCCTCCAGCCACTGACCTTTCAGAGTGAGCGCGGGAATACGGGTATAATCAGGGTAACGACTCGCATAACTGACGGTGGCAACACGGTTATTTGCCGGGGACACTTCTGGTTCACACGGATCTGCAATACAATGCGCGGTAGTCATAGTCTCTATTCTCGGTTAATAGGGATTGTGATTAGCGATGCGGGTGTGTTCGAGCACATCCGCACCGCGCTAAAAAACCTGTACATATCATCAGAAAATAAAACAAAACTCCAGCTAAAAATAGACAATAATAAAAACGTTACCGGAAATATTAATATAAAAATTAAATTCTCGGGAAATATAAAAACGCCGGATAACCAAAACGCCATCCGGCAATAATATTAATGCGGCGTATTCATATGATGCTGTTTAACATTCTCCGCCTGCGACAACACGCCCATATACACATTATTACTCGAAGCACCGAATATTAAGCTTTATTCAATCTAAAATTCATAAAATAACGATAAATCCACCTCCCGTCATTCCACTGCATTACTGCTTACCTGTCCGCGTTGCCGGGTCTTAATGTGATCACGCTAACGTTTTTGCACGCTATGGGGGTGATACCGGGGCATTTTACTATACTTCGGGGGCATTACTCTCCCGGCGACTTTCCTATGTTATTGAAAATATTAAATAACAAAGGCAGCGCCCTACAGAATAAGGATCTCAACATGAAGCGAATGAAAAACTTCGTTGCCTCCTGTCTGTTGACCTTGCTGGTTTTCCCGGGCGTTGCGCTGGCAGAGGATGCGCCAGCCGCGCCGCTGGCTACCGGTATGGTGAGCGCGGGGACGGCGGAAGCGCAGGTGGTGGAAGCGGTGCGCCACGGCGACATCCTGACCGTCAAGGTACGCTTTAAAGGCCTCACGGATAATCTGACTGCGCAATCTCTGTATACCGGAATAGATAAAGAGGCTCTCGCTAATTCCTTCTATTTGTTGGTGGGTAACAAGAAATATCTGCTACTGACCGATTCGAACGGTGTACCTCTGGCGCCGAATAGCGTGATGTTTTCCTCGCGCCGCGGTGTACCGTACGTCGGTTCGTGGTACGGCAGCTTTCCGGCACCGCCGAAAGACGTCAAAGAAGTGTATTTGACTATCGAAAACGTTGAGCCGCTCGGGCCCATCGCCATTACGGATCGTTAAGCGATGAGTGGCCTGCATAAACTCCTGTTCGCCAGCAGTCTGGCACTGTGTTCTGCCGCCGAAGCGGAAGATGCGCCAGCACATGCGCCAGCAGTGATCCTCGACCTTAAAGCGACAACGTTGGATCTGGTGGGCTTCCCGTCGGATACCGGCGGCGCAGTGCTGGATTTACAGAGCAAGGCGGCGGACCTGGCGAAGCAGTCGGCGGATATCACTTTTCGCGATGACAAAGACGCGGTGACGTTGTCGATTCGTAGCGACGTGCTGTTTGATTTTGATAGCGATGCGATCGCCAAAAAAGCCGAGCCAACGCTGAAACAGGTGGCGCAGCTCATCGCTGACGATCCTGACGGCGTAGTCACGATTGAAGGGCATACCGATTCGGTGGGTAGCGATAAGTACAATCTCGATCTTTCCCAGCGCCGCGCCCGCTCGGTCGCCAAATGGCTAACGACACACGGCGTGGATTCATCACGTTTAAGCGAGAAGGGCAAAGGCGAAAGCCAGCCGGTGGCGAGTAACGATAACGACGCCGGAAGGGCGAAAAACCGTCGCGTCGATTTCGTATTGCCGAAGAAGAAAGCGTGAGTTCTCGCGTGTAGATGCCGGATGGTGGCTGCGCCTTATCCGGCTTACAAATCGGCGTAGGCCCGATAAGCATAGCGCCATCGGGCATCAGGAGGGTTTACTTCTTCAACCCCGCAAACGCGGCGCGGATCTCATCTTCTGGCAGATTAATGCCGATAAACACAAGCTGGCTGTGCGGCTGCTCGTTGCCCCACGGGCGGTCCCAGTCGGCGCTGTACAGGCGTTGTACGCCCTGAAATAGCAGGCGGTTTGGCTCGCCGTCGATCCACAGCATCCCTTTGTAGCGCAGCAGTTTGTCGGCGGATTCCAGCAGCAGGTTTTCCATCACGCGGGAAACGTCGCTGATGTCGACTGGATAATCCAGCTCCACCACAATCGATGAAATGTCGTTCTGCTTGTCAGCGATAAAGTGGAAACGCGGTGTGGCGCTGACCACGTTCTCTTCCAGCATAAAGCCGTTGGTGTTGAACAGCAGGGAGAGGTCGATATCGCCGTGCGTAACGGTGTAAACCGGGGCGCGGGCGTTGATGCGTGCCAGACGTTCGCGCAGTTTTTCGCTCTCGCCCGCCACATCGGTTTTGGTCAGCAGAATACGGTCGGCGTAGCCAATCTGCGACTGGGCGATGGTGAACTGGTTCATCTGCTCGTCAGCATGAACTGCATCGACCAGCGCAATCACGCCATCCAGCAGGTAGCGTTCGCAAATCACCTCGTGCGAGAAAAAGGTCTGAATAATCGGGCCGGGATCGGCCATGCCGGTACATTCAATCACCAGACGGTCGAAATGGATGTTGCCCTTGTCGAGGTTGTCGAGCAGATCCAACAGCGCGTCTTCCAGCTCGCTGGAGCGGGTGCAGCAGATGCAGCCGTTGGTGAGGGTTTTGATCTGCGTGGCGCGATCGCCAATCAGCTGATCGTCTACGGAAACTTCGCCGAATTCGTTTTCAATAACGGCAATTTTGTAGCCGTGCTGCTCGTTGAGAATATGGCGCAGCAGCGTGGTTTTCCCTGCGCCAAGAAAACCGGTGAGTAGGGTAACTGCAATCGGGGTCATTCATTTCTCCTTCTAACAGCAACTGCTTCCGCCGCTACCGTAGCGGGCTTCCTGGCGCTCGCGGAAGAATTCTTCGTAGGTCATGTACGGTTTATCGGGATGGTTGGTCTTCATGTGCTCGACGTAGTTGTCGTAGTCCGGAATGCCAATCAGCATCTTCGCCGCCTGACCGAGGTATTTTTTGGCCTGACCTAAAGTATCAAACATTATGCCGTCCCGTTAATGAATAAAGCCGGATGGCGGCTTTCGCCTTATCCGGCCTACATTCATTTCTGGTTCTGTAGGCCGGGTAAGCGTAGCGCCACCCGGCACATCGATTAGTGGTGTGAAGAGGTCTTCACGCCGCCTTCCGGCACCGGTACATACGGTGTCTCTTTATCAGAGCGACCGTTGATGGCGCGGGCTTTCTGCCAGGTACGGAACCCGTAGAAAATGATGCTATAGACGACCACCAGGAACAGAATACTCAAACCTGCGTTGGTGTAGTTGTTCACCACGATATGGTTCATGTTGGCAATCTGCTGTGCAGTCAGTTCACCGCCATTCGCAATCTTCTCTTTGTACTGGCTGGCCATGTAGAAGAAGCCTTCCATCTGCGGGTTGGTGCTGAACAGTTTCAGACTCAGCGCCCAGGTGGTGCAGATAAGCAACCATACTGCCGGAACAACGGTAACCCAGATGTACTTGGTGCGCTGCATTTTAATCAGTACCACAGTACACAGGACCAGCGCTACGGCTGCCAGCATCTGGTTAGAGATACCGAACAGCGGCCACAGGCTCTTAACGCCGCCCAGCGGGTCAACCACGCCTTGATACAGCAGGTAGCCCCACAGACCCACGCAGCCCGCAGTACCGATGATGCCCGCAACCAGAGAGTCGGTTTTCTTCAGGAACGGAACGAAGTTACCCAGCAGGTCTTGCAGCATGAAGCGGCCAGAACGGGTACCGGCATCCAGTGCGGTCAGAATGAACAGCGCTTCAAACAGAATACCGAAGTGGTACCAGAAGCCCATATCTGCAATCGGCAGCACTTTGTGGAATACGTGCGCGATACCCACAGCCAGCGTTGGCGCGCCACCAGCACGGTTCAGAACGGACGGTTCACCGATGTCTTTCGCCGTTTGCAGGATCTGCTCAGGTGAAATCACGAAGCCCCAGGAGCTCACGGTCGCAGCGGCGTGTGCCGTCACGTCTTTCAGTTGCGCCATAATTAACGGCGCGTTCTCGCCACCCATCTCATGCAGGTTCGGCATGGTGATGCCAAGGCCCGCCGGCGGGGTGTTCATCGCGAAGTAGAGACCCGGTTCGATGATGGACGCAGCAACCAGCGCCATAATCGCCACGAAAGATTCCATCAGCATCGCGCCGTAACCGATGAAGCGCGCGTCAGTTTCACACGCCAGCAGTTTCGGAGTGGTACCGGAAGAGATCAGCGCGTGGAAGCCAGAGACCGCACCACAAGCGATGGTGATGAACAGGAACGGGAACAATGCACCTTTCCACAGCGGACCTGTACCGTCGATGTACTGAGTCATCGCTGGCATTTTCAGCTCTGGGTTGAGGAACACAATACCCAGCGCCAGACCGACGATAACGCCGATTTTCAGGAAGGTCGCCAGATAGTCACGCGGTGCCAGAATCAGCCATACCGGCAGCAGCGCAGAAACAAACGCGTAGCCGATCAGGGCGAAGGTGATGGTGGTGTCTTTAAAGGTCAGCGCCGGGCCCCAGTACGGGTCGTGGGCAATCACGCCGCCGAAGTAAATAGAAGAGACCAGCAATACGATACCAATCACCGACACTTCACCCACACGTCCTGGACGCAGGAATCGCATGTAGATCCCCATGAACAGCGCGATAGGGACTGTTGAGCAAACGGTGAACACACCCCACGGGCTTTCGGCCAGTGCTTTTACCACGATCAACGCCAGTACCGCGAGGATGATGATCATGATTAAGAAGCAGCCGAACAGCGCGATGGTTCCCGGTACTGAACCCATCTCTTCTTTGATCATCTCACCGAGAGACGCGCCGTTACGGCGAGAAGAGATAAACAGCACCATGAAGTCCTGTACCGCGCCTGCCAGCACAACACCGGCCAGCAGCCACAGGGTACCCGGCAGGTAGCCCATCTGTGCGGCCAGAACCGGGCCGACCAGCGGACCCGCACCCGCGATAGCGGCGAAGTGGTGACCGAACAGTACGTTGCGGTTGGTCGGCACGTAGTTCAGGCCGTCGTTATTGATGACCGCCGGCGTAGAACGCGTCGGGTCGAGTTTCATCACCTTTTGAGCGATGTACAGACTGTAGTAGCGATAAGCCACCAGATATACCGAGACGGAAGCGACGATGATCCACAGGGCGCTGATGTGCTCACCCCGACGTAATGCCACTACCGAGAGGCAAAATGCCCCGATGATTCCGAGAATCACCCAGGGTATGTGCTTGAATATCTTTTTGGTATCCATAGTAAAACCTGGTTTCTTTAGATTAATAATTGGCCGAAGCCGTTTGGGTTAATGCGTGTGTTTGAGGAGGTAAATGACTGTTATGCTGGAGACGATCTTGCCAGAGAAACGCGCGCGTAAAGTAAGGTAAATAAGCGAGTGGTTATATGTCAGCTTAAGCGGTCAGGAGTGTCAGCGAGCGGTAAAGAGAGGGCGTTAACGGTGGAAATAGTGTGATTGAGGTCACAATAGAAGCGGGCGGCAGGGCTGCCGCCCGTGGGGTTTTGTATTGTTAGACGGTGGTTTCCATTTCCGTCATCACCGGATGGAAACGACGCTTGAAGTAGATCAGACCGTGACCGTCCTGGCCCAGGATAATGTTTTTGATCTCAACCAGATAAACAAGGTGCGTGCCGATCGCCTGCACATCGCGGATCTCGCCTTCAAGGCTGGCCAGCGCGCCTTTTAGCACCGGTTGCGCCAGCGGCCCTTTATGCCAACAGGAGAGGTTGAAACGTTCTTCCATCGCCATTCCGGTCATACCGGCAAAGTGGCGCGCCATCAGTTCCTGCTCGTGGTTCAGCACATTGACGCACAGTTTGCCGTTGTCCTGAAACACCGGATTCATGGCGCTGTTGGCGTTAATACAAACCATCACCGAAGGGGGCGTATCGGTCACCGAGCAAACGGCGGTTGCGGTGATCCCGCAACGTCCGCCGTCACCTTCGGTGGTCACAATATTGACCGCCGCCGACAGGCTAGCCATCGCATCACGAAAACGCAGACGTTGTTCATCTAATTGCATTTTGACCTCCGACTGCGTTATTTCAGCAGCTTATCCAGCAGGTTGATATCGTTGTTGTTGTGCAGGTGTGGCACCGTCCAGCCGTTCTGATCGTATTCAGACAGGCAGCGGTCAACCATCGCCATCATTTTGTCCATGTTGCCGGAGGTCTGCGCCTGACGCAGACACTGCAGGCGGATCTCGTCCTGACTACCGGAGTAGTTGATTTCATATAACTCGTGGCGTCCACCAAATTCGCTGCCGATGGCGTCCCACATCAGTTTTAAAATCTTAATGCGTTCAACGTGATCCATCCCGTTGGAGCCGCGCACGTATTTTGCCAGATACTTGTCGATCTGTGGATTATTCAGATCGCGAGCGCTGGAAGGCAGATAAATCAAACCGCTGGTGACGTTACGCTCAATAATGTTTTTGATCTTCGCATAGGCCATCGGCGCCATCACGCGGTAGGTTTGCAGCGCCGCGTGATCCGGCAGCCAGGCGCCGTTCACCCACGGTGTTGCTTCAGAACACATGGAATCGCTCAGCGCCCAGAACATATTACGCCAGGCCACCACTTCGCCGAGATCGGCCTGCACACCACGGAACTCCGCAGTACCGGTACATTCGAGCGATTTTTTCAGCAGCGCGGTGATGAAGTCGAGTTTGACCGCCAGGCGCACGCACGCCTGCAGCGGGTACATGCGGGCGAAACCGCCTTCCATTGTCCAGCGGCGACAGCGATCAAAATCGCGGTAGATCAGCACGTTTTCCCACGGGATCAGCACGTTATCCATCACCAGAATGGCATCGTTTTCGTCAAAACGGCTGGAAAGCGGGTAGTCATACGGAGAACCGGTTGCGCCAGCCACCATTTCATAGGAGGCGCGGGAAATCAGTTTCACGCCGTCGGCGTCCATCGGTGCGACGAACATCAGCGCGAAGTCCGGGTTTTCGCCCATCACCTGCGCAGAACCAAAGCCGATCATGTTGTAGTGGGTCAGCGCTGAGTTGGTCGCCACCACTTTCGCGCCGCTGACGATGATCCCGGCGTCGGTCTCTTTTTCCAGTTTGATGTAAACGTCTTTCACTTCGTCGGCCGGTTTATGGCGGTCGATCGGCGGGTTGACGATCGCGTGGTTAAAGTAGAGTCCGGTTTCCTGAATGCGGGTGTACCAGTTGCGGGCGTTCTGCTCAAACTGACCGTAAAACGCCGGATTGGCGCCCAGCGCGCAGCCAAAAGCGGCTTTGTAATCGGGCGTACGTCCCATCCAGCCGTAGCTCAGACGCGACCATTCAGCGATGGCGTCACGCTGCTGACGCAAATCGTTAGCGCTTTTCGCCACGCGGAAGAATTTGTGGGTGTAGCCGCCGCTGCCGGTGTCGGTGCCCCAGCAGAGGGCGTCTTGCATCTCTGGTTTGTGCAGTGCGTCGTAAAGTTGGGCAACGGATGCCGCTGCGTTGCGAAACGCCGGATGCGTGGTGACATCTTTCACACGCTCGCCGTAGATGTAGATCTCGCGGCCATCCTGCAGACTTTTTAAGTACTCTTCACCGGTTAATGGGCGTTTGGCGTCAGCGCGGAAATCTTCAGGTTTCATAGTCAGACTCTCTTTTCGTCATCGGATGGAAAGCCTGCGCCAACGGGCGTTTCAGGCTTTAATGTTAAATTTATGTTTTGTTTTTGTTGTTTAATTGAAGCGTGATAAGGCGACGACGTGAAGGGACGATTGCGACAACGGCAGGTACTTTTCGGACGGGATTGCGTTTTGTGATCTGAGTGGCTTTTTGGCGGGCGGCGCTGCGTTTACCCGCCGGAGATTCACGATACCGGTACTTTACTTGCCCGATACGCACTTGGCGAACATCCCACCAGCCGATTAAAGAAACGGGCGAAATAGGCGGGATCTTTAAACCCCAGTTGCCAGGCGATCTCATTGACCGCGCTGTCAGAAAACAGCAGTAGCCGTTTGGCCTCGCGCAGTTGTCGGTCAAAGATCAGCCGTTTCGGGGAGCGATTGGCGAAACGGCGGCAGATATCGGTCAGACGAGACTCTGTCAGATGCAGATCGCTGGCATAGTCCGGTACGCTCCAGTGCTGGTGGAAGTGCGTATCGATCATCTGGGTGAAACGCTGGAATACCTTCAGTTCGCCGCGCATCCCGCTTGCCGCATGGTCGTCGAGTTTGGCGTTACGTAGCAGCAGGGTGAAGACCGCCTGCGCCAACAGGACCAGCGTGTGCTCGCGTCCGGGCAGTTGTGCTGTCGATTCCCGCTCAATCAGCTGCCAGTAGTGGGCGAGCGCGGCGAGTTCATCGGGTTTATCCGCCAGCGAAAGGCAAATCCCCGGCAGGCCAAATGTCTCCCGCGTGCCGGGGTAGAGCACTTCTAACAGCGGCCAGATCAGCGCTTCCCGCACTGTCAGCACGTGACCGTCGCTGTCGGATTCGGTGATAAACGCATGCGGAACCGAGGGCGGCGTCAGGACAAACAGCGGCGCCTGGACCGAATAGCGGTGATCGTCGAGCTGGAGTTCGATCTGTCCGGTATCAAGAAAGTGCATCTGAAAGAACTGGTCATGGCGATGTGCCTGCATATCGCGGCCAAAAAATGCCGCCATGCGGGCGAATGACTGGTAATGCACATCGTCGCTGCCCAGGCTTTCGTCATACTCTTTGCTGATGTCGATATTGGTGATCGAACTCTGGCACATATTCGCTCCTTACGGGGTGGCGCGTGGGCGCGATGACTGCATGGGAATTAACCAGATAATGATGGCGCCGACAACCAGCAGCGAGGCCACAAACCACAATCCGCTGTTAAAGCTGCCGGTAATATCTTTCAGCCAGCCGATCATAAAGGGGCTGAGCGCCGATCCAATATTGCCGGTGGCGTTGATCACTGCAATCCCGATCGCTCTTGCCCGCAGGCTGATCGACTGATCCGGCGTAGTCCAGAAAATGGCCATGGCGCAGAACGATCCGGTCGATGCCATGATAATCCCCAGCATCTGGAGCACACTGTTACCGGTGGCGGAGGCCAGCAGCCAGCCCGCAGCGGCAAAGAGATACGGCAGGGCGGTGTGGTGTTTACGCTCCTGACGGCTGTCCGAATGGCGACTCCAGAAGATCATCCCGAAAATCGTACACACCTGCGGAATGGCGGCCAGTAGCCCGATAGTGATGTTGCTGCTGCCCTGGTTAAAACTTTGCAGGATCTGCGGCGTCCAGATGCCGATAGCGCTCAGCGTATTGGTCAGGCAGAAATAGGCCAGCGTATACATCATCACAATCGGGGTGAAGATTTCGCGCCACAGGCTGCGCTGCTGCATGGCGTGATGACTCGCGGCGCCTTCCGGCTGCACCAGCGTCAGGCGGTCATTGTCCATCATCTCCTGCAAACATTTTTTGTCTTCTGCCGTCAGCCATTTGGCCTTTGACGGGGAATCGTCCAGCCAGAACCAGACCAGGATGCCCAGCAGTACCGACGGGAACCCTTCCAGCAGGAACAGCCATTGCCAGCCGCGAAGGTCAAACAGGCCGTCCATCGCCAGAATATAGCCAGAGACAATCGAGCCGAGCGCCGTGGTGACGGGCATGGCTATCATAAACAGGGCGTTGGCGCGGGCGCGGAAAAACGCCGGAAACCAGTAGGTTAAATAGAGCAGTATGCCCGGTAAAAAACCGGCCTCGGTGATGCCGACCAGAATACGCAGTATGTACAGACTGTTCGGCCCGGTGGCAAACAGGGTCGCGGTGGACGCAATTCCCCACAGCACCATAATGGTCGCGATCCAGCGGCGAGCGCCGACGATACTGAGCATGATATTGCTGGGAATACCGAAAATAACGTAAGCGGCGTAAAACAGAGTGGTCGCCAGGCCGAACATGGTGGCGTTTAGCCCCAGATCACGGCCCATCGTTAATCCGGCAAAGCCAATGTTGATGCGATCGAGGAAGGAAAAGATAAACAGCACGAACAGAAATACGATCAGGCGGCGAAACAGCTTGTTGATTACCGACTGTTGCTGTGCCGTCAGTTGTTTATGCTGACTGGCAGGGTTTTGTTTCTCAGGGATTGCAGATGACGTGTCGCTCATTGTTTTTCCTCTAATGGGAATTTTGTAGGGTACGACATGGATTGTGCCGGAGGGCGACAGCGCCTGCTCCGACCTACGTTTCGGTACTGCTGTTTGCCGGATAGCGGCGATGCCTTATCCGGCCTGCGTTTCGGTACTGCTGTTTGCCGGATGGCGGCGATGCTTTATCCGGCCTGTGTTTCGGTACTGCTGTTTGCCGGAGAGCGGCGATGCTTTATCCGGCCTGCGTTTCGGTACTGCTGTTTGCCGGAGGGCGGCGATGCCTTATCCGGCCTGTGTTTCGGTACTGCTGTTTGCCGGAGGGCGGCGATGCCTTATCCGGCCTGCGTTTCGGTACTGCTGTTTACCGGATGGCGGCGATGCCTTATCCGGCCAGCGGGATGCATCGTAGGCCGGATAAGCGCAGCGCCATCCGGCATTAATACACACCGGGTTCTGCGGGTTTGGCGTTGGCGCGTGCGCCAAACCGCTCCGCTAACGCTTCGGCAGCGCGGGCGAGCAGGGTGGTGTCGACGCCGACGGCGACAAACAGCGCGCCGAGTTCAAGATAGCGCTTCGCCAGTTGCTCATTGGCCATCAGAATACCCGGCGCTTTGCCTGCGGCACGAATTTGCGCAATGGCATTTTCAATCGCCGCCTGCACTTCCGGGTGCTGCGGATTTCCGGCAAAGCCCATGTCGGCGCTCAGATCTGCCGGGCCGATAAACACCCCATCCACCCCTTCAACGTCGAGAATCTGCGGCAAATTCTTCAGCGCCTCGCGGGTTTCAATCTGCACCAGCACACACATTTCATCGTTGGCCTTTTGCAGATAATCCGGGATGCGATTCCAGCGCGAGGCGCGCGCCAGAGCGCTGCCGACACCGCGAATACCGGCGGGAGGATAACGTGTGGCGCTCACTGCCAGGCGTGCTTCGTCGGCGTTTTGCACCATCGGCACCAGCAGCGTTTGTGCGCCAACATCCAGCAACTGTTTGATCTGCACTGGATCGTTCCACGACGGACGCACCACCGGCTGGCTGGCATAGGGCGCAATCGCCTGGAGTTGCGTCAATACCGTTTGCACGTTATTCGGCGCATGTTCTCCGTCGATAAGCAGCCAGTCGAAACCCGCGCCCGCCAGCAGTTCCGCACTGTAATTGCTGCACAGTCCCAGCCACAGACCGATTTGCGGACGGCCCGCTTTCAGCGCCGTTTTGAATGCATTTTGCATGGTCGTCTCCTTACACAAAGCGGCAACTGATAGAGCCCATGTTGCCGTAGTCCACATGGAAGGTATCGCCCTTGCTTGCCGTGACCGGGCGAGTGAATGAGCCGCCGAGGATTATCTGCCCTGGCTCCAGTTGCACGTCATACGGTGCCAGCTTGTTGGCGAGCCATGCCACGCCGTTCGCTGGATGGTTAAGTACGCCAGCGGCAACACCAGTCTCTTCAATTACGCCGTTGCGATAGAGCAGGGCGGAGATCCAGCGCAGATCTAACGCATCGGGTTTAATCGGACGACCGCCGAGGATAACGCCTGCGTTGGCGGCGTTATCGGAGATGGTGTCGAACACTTTGCGCGGCCGCTGTGTTTCCGGGTCGATGTTGTGACAGCGGGCGTCGATCAGCTCCAGCGCCGGGATCACGTAATCGGTGGCGTTGTAGACGTCGAACAGCGTGCAGTTCGGGCCGCGCAGCGGTTTTGCCAGTACGAAAGCCAGTTCGACTTCAATACGCGGCACGATAAAACGATCGGTTGGGATATCGCTGCCGTCGTGGAAAAACATGTCGTCGAGCAACGCGCCGTAATCCGGTTCGCTTATCTGCGAACTGGCCTGCATCGCTTTCGAGGTCAGGCCGATTTTATGACCTTTCAGCACGCGGCCTTCGGCGATTTTCAGGCGTACCCATTCGCGCTGAACGGCATAAGCATCGTCAATGGTGATCGCCGGATAATCCAGCGAGATCTGGCGGATCTGTTCGCGGGATTGCTCCGCCTGATGCAGACGCTGCGCAATCAGGGTATGAGTGTGTTTATCGAGCATGATCGTTTCCTTTGTGCTGCTGTTGCCGGGTGGCGCTTCGCTTACCCGGCCTACGGTTTAGCGCGACACCTTACCCGGATTACGGTTTGGTGCTGCTGTTGCCGGGTGGCGCTTCGCTGACCCGGCCTACGGTTCGGCGCTACACCTGATCCGGACTACGGTTTGGTGCTGTTGTTGCCGGGTAGCGCTTCGCTTACCCGGCCTACGGTTTGGCGCGACACCTTATCCGGATTACGGTTGGTGCTGCTGTTGCCGGGTGGCGCTTCGCTTACCCGGCCTACGGTTCGGCGCTACGCCTGATCCGGATTACGGTTTGATGCTGCTGTTGCCGGGTGGCGCTTTGCTTACCCGGCCTACGGTTTGGCGCGACACCTTATCCGGATTACGGTTGGTGCTGCTGTTGCCGGGTGGCGCTTCGCTTACCCGGCCTACGGTTCGGTGCGACACCTTATCCGGATTACGGTTTGGTGCTGTTGTTGCCGGGTGGCGCTTTGCTTACCCGGCCTACGGTTCGGCGCTACGCCTTATCCGGATTACGGTTTGGTGCTGCTGTTGCCGGGTGGCGCTTTGCTTACCCGGCCTACGGTTCGGCGCTACGCCTTATCCGGATTACGGTTTGGTGCTGCTGTTGCCGGGTGGCGCTTCGCTTACCCGGCCTACGGATCGGCGCGACACCTTATCCGGATTACGGTGTGGTGCTGCTGTTGCCGGGTGGCGCTTCGCTTACCCGGCCTACGGTTCGGTGCGACACCTTATCCGGATTACGGTTTGGTGCTGCTGTTGCCGGGTGGCGCTTTGCTTACCCGGCCTACGGTTTGGCGCGACACCTTATCCGGATTACGGTGTGGTGCTGCTGTTGCCGGGTGGCGCTTCGCTTACCCGGCCTACGGTTCGGCGCTACACCTGATCCGGACTACGGTTTGGTGCTGTGTAGGCCCGGTAAGCGCCGCGCCACCGGGCAAAAAGCGCGCTACTTAAATAGCGCGTGCACATTGTTTTGTTTGTAATTCAGCGTCGGGTGCAGCTCGTCGAGTTCAAACGACAGCGCCAGATAGCGGTTGGCCATCAACTCCGCGAAATGGGTTTTGATCAGCGCAAACAGCATCTCGCCCACGGCCTCGCGGCTTTCCAGACTGCGCCCGGCACCGATTTTCAGCGTCATATGGACAAATGCATAGTCGTGCTGACCGTCGGCCATCTGCCAGGTATCCAGCCAGTGCGCGCGGCTGCGGATTCCGCCGAGCGGGAAAATACCCGTGGCGGCCAGCGCCTCGTTCACTTTGGCAAACAGCCCTGGCAAGTCGGCCTGTTCACGGATGTTGTCGGTACATTCAGCGATAAAGTGCGGCATTTTCTCTCCTTAGGTGGGCAGCGGGAAAACGGCGTTCACCTGACCGGTGCCGGAACTGGCGAATAACTCGGTGAGGAACTCCACCTTGCCGTCGTATTTGTCCCAGCCGAGCATCCCCAGCAGCATCACCGTGTCGTGCATATTGCCCTCGCCGTAGCAGTAGTCGGCGTACTCCGGCAGCATGCTGCAAAATTCTTTGAACTGCCCTTCGCGCCACAGCTTGACCACGCGCTCGTCCATCTGGCGATCAAACTCACGGGTGTAGCTGTTCATCCCTTCTTCCGCGCGCTGGTCATCAATGAAACGGTGCGACAGCGAACCGCTGGCCAGCACCGCCACGGTGCCGTCGTACTTTTCAATCGCACTGACGATCGCCTCGCCAAGCCGGCGGCTGTCGGCGAAATCATGCACGGTACAAAAGGCGGAGATTGACACCACTTTGAAATGCTTATCGCTGTTCATGTAGCGCATCGGCACCAGCGTGCCGTACTCCAGCTTGAGGCTCGGGATGTTGTGCGCTTTGGCGCGCACGCCCAGTTTGACCGCTTCGTCAGCAATCAACTGACCCAGCTCCGGGTTGCCGTCGTAGTCGTAGGTCATGTCGCGGATAAAATGCGGCAGTTCGTTACTGGTGTAGATGCCGGAAAAATGGTCCGCACAGTTAATGTGATAGGCGCTGTTCACCAGCCAGTGGGTGTCGAACACGATAATGGTGTCGACCCCCATCTCGCGGCAGCGATGGCTGATCTCTTTGTGTCCGTCGATCGCTGCCTGACGACAACCGTGGTTTTTCCCCGGCAGTTCAGAGAGATACATCGACGGAACATGTGTGATTTTTGCGGCTAACGCTAATCTGCCCATATCAGACTCCCCATTTCGGGATCGGATGGTCGCCCATAGAAATGCAGACGTTCTTCATTTCGGCGAACACCTCAAAGCTGTATTCCCCGCCCTCACGCCCGGTGCCGGAGGCTTTTACGCCGCCAAACGGCTGGCGCAGGTCGCGCACGTTCTGGGTATTCACAAACACCATGCCGGCTTCGATATTGCGCGCCAGGCGCAGTACTTTGCTGACATCCTGGGTCCAGATATAAGAGGCAAGGCCGTACTCCACGTCGTTGGCCAGACGCAGACCTTCCGCCTCGTCTTTGAACGGCAGCAGACACGCGACCGGCCCGAAGATCTCTTCCTGCGCCACGCGCATCCGGTTGTTGACGTCTGCCAGCACCGTCGGGCGCAGGAAGTTACCGTTTCTGAGATGCGCAGGCAGATCGGTCGGTTTGTCCGGACCGCCTGCCAGCAGGGTTGCCCCTTCTTCAATGCCGAGGCGGATATAACCGGAGACTTTTTCCCAGTGCTGCTGGCTAATCAGCGCGCCGACCTGGGTGTTGGGATCGTTCGGATCGCCCACGCGCAGGCGGTTGGCGCGTTCGGCAAAACGTTTGACGAATTCCGGGTAGATACTCTGCTGAATAAAGATGCGTGAACCGGCGGTGCAGCGTTCGCCGTTGATCGAGAAGATGGTGAACAGGGCGGCGTCCAGTGCGCGCTCAATGTCGGCATCTTCAAAAATCAGCACCGGCGATTTGCCGCCCAGCTCCATCGAATATTTCTTCAGTCCGGCGTTTTTCATGATGTTGCGCCCGGTGGCGGTGCCGCCGGTAAACGACACGGCACGCACATCGTGATGGCGCACCAGCGCGTCACCTGCACTGGCACCATAACCCTGCACCACGTTCAGCACACCCGCCGGAATGCCCGCTTCCAGCGCCAGTTCGCCCAGACGGTCGGCGGTCAGCGGCGACAGTTCAGACATCTTCAGCACCGCCGTGTTACCCAGCGCCAGGCATGGCGCAACCTTCCAGGTGGCGGTCATAAACGGCACGTTCCACGGCGACACCAACGCGCAAACGCCCACCGGCTGCACCAGTGTGTAGTTGAGCATCTTGTCGTCGACCGGGTAGGTCTTACCGTTCATCTGCTGGCAGACTTCGGCGAAAAATTCGAAGTTGTGGGAGGCGCGCGGGATCAGCACGTTTTTGGTCTGATGGATTGGCAAACCGGTGTCGGCGGTTTCCATCGCGGCGATCTCCGGCACGTTTTGATCGATCAGATCCCCGAGACGGCGCATCAGGCGCGCACGCTCTTTCATCGGCAGATTCGCCCATTTCGGGAACGCCTCTTTCGCTGCCGCCACGGCCTGGTTGATCTCCGCTTCACCGCCGGAGGCCACTTCCGCCAGCACGTCGCCGCTCGCGGGATTGGTGGTGTGGAAATAGTCGGTGCCTGCAACGTTTTTGCCGTTGATCCAATGGTTTATTTTTTTCATTTCGTGGTTTCCTCACTCACAATTCGGTTGACCAGCCGACCCACGCCTTCCACTTCCACGACGACTTCATCACCCGGCACCACGTCGGAAAGCCCCTTTGGCGTGCCAGTGGCGATCATGTCGCCCGGTTGCAGGGTCATAAATTCGCTTAGATAAGCGATCAAATACGGGATGTTGAAGATCAGATCGGCAGTGGTGCCTTGCTGGCGCAATTCGCCGTTGACGAAGGTGCGTAGGGCTAAGTTGTGCGGGTCCGGGATCGCGGCTTTATCAACGATCCACGGCGCAATCGGGGTCAGACCGTCGCGGCTTTTCACTCGCAGGTTGGGGCGGTAGTAGTTTTCCAGGTAGTCGCGGATGGCGTAGTCGTTACAGATCGTGTAGCCCGCGACATAGTCCATCGCGTCGGCTTCGGTTACGTTGCGCGCGGTTTTGCCGATCACCACCACCAGTTCTGCTTCGTAGTGCATGTACTCGATGTTGTCCGGGCGCACCGAGGTCTGGTTATCGCCGTTAAAAGTGTTCGGCGCTTTGATAAACACCAGCGGCTCTTCCGGCGGTTTGAAGTCCAGTTCACTGGCGTGGTCGGCGTAGTTCAACCCCAGCGCGAACAGGGTGCCGTTAGGGTGCGCAAGCGCAGGGCGGGTTTTGACTTCCGTGATGTCGCGCGCGTTCACCACCGGGTTTTCCAGCGGCGGGAAACCGTCTGCCAGAATCCGCACCTGGTCGCCGGGATGAATGTCCGCGCGAGCGTGCGGGGTGCCGATCAAAATAGCGTCGCCTGGGTTGAGGGTGGCGAATTCGCTGAGTGCGCTGAGCAGTTCGGCCGCGCTGCGTTGCAGGTCGGCGGTGTTCCAGCGGTCGGCTTCGCGACCGTTGATTTCGGTGATAATCGTCAGGTTATCGACGTTTTTCAGCGCCACTGTTTCGCCCATCGGGCAGAAACCGTCGCGGCATTTTGCTTTGATGGCCGGGCGGTAGAAGCTCTCTTCCGGCAGACTAACCTCGTTGGCCAGTGCGTAACCGGCGATATAGTTTTTCGCCTCTGCAACTGAAACGTTACGGGCTGTTTTGCCAACCACCAGCGCGATCGTCGCACCGCTTTGCACCGTCTCGCCCTGTGGATGAGGGATGGCCTCACCGTGACGAATCACGGTGTTTTGCGGTTTGATAAACCAGACAGCCGTCTTCGGCGGCGCTTTATACGGGGCCTGCGTAAACGCGTCGCGCCAGGCATCAAGCTGGCTGCGATGGTTTAACGCGACGGCAAAAACAGTACCTTTCATACACAAACTCCTCAGGGTGAAATACCACACTGTGATTTCATTAATATATTAATGATTTGGTTGTATGCTTTTGCTGCGCGATTGGCAAATGGAAGTGAAATATTTGTGATATCAATAACAATAAATTTACATATGAAATTTAATGTTTATACTTATCATGTGATTAAGAAAATGGTGTGATTTCTGTTAGACTTTTTCGCCTAAAACGGGTTGTTTATAAAAGCATCAAATATGAATTGTTTATCTGTTAATGATTTTTCCAGGGGAAGACCATGCATGACTCTTTAACCATTGCGCTGTTGCAGGCGCGAGAAGCGGCAATGTCTTACTTTCGGCCCATTGTGAAGCAACATAATCTGACGGAACAGCAGTGGCGCATCGTGCGTGTGCTGGCGGAATATCCGTCGATCGACTTTCACGAGCTGGCGTTTCGTACCTGTATTTTGCGCCCGAGCCTGACCGGCATTTTGACGCGGATGGAACGCGATGGACTGGTCCTGCGTTTAAAACCGGTGAATGACCAGAGAAAGCTGTATGTGTCGCTGACGAAAGCGGGCAATGCGCTGTATGAACATGCGCAGTCGCAGGTGGAAGAGGCGTACCGGCAAATTGAAGCGGAATACACGTCAGAGAAGATGCGACAACTGACGGCGCTGTTGGGCGAGTTTATCGCGCTCGGCAATCGCCATATTGCCGAACGCGGGGAAGAAGAGTAACTACGCGTCCGGGTTTGCCAGATGGATAAGCGTTTCGGTTCTGGCTGGGGAAAGCGGTTCACGGGGTTGCGGGAGCGGCCAGTGATAGAGCCAGCGGGCGCTGGTGGCGCAGGTTTTTCCCTGACAGGCGCCCATCCCGCAGCGTGACGCCAGCTTTGCGGTTTGCCAGTTCTTCGCGTCGGCAACGTCGCCACAGCGAACATCTTCACAGCGGCAGAGTAATGTCTGCGGTGTAACGACCTCTTTGAGCGTGTCGGGCAGGGCGAACGTGGCATTGAGCGCGTTGGCAAAACGTTGCCAGTGGTCGCGTTTTTTGAGCGCTTTAGCCGCGCGGTCCGCACAATCCGCCGCAACATATCCGGCAATTTCCCCTTCCGCCAACGCCAGTTCGCTACCGCCAAACCCCGTACACTCACCGGCGGCGAAAATATCCGGCTGACTGGTGCGTTGTTGCGCATCCACGGTGATGGCATTGTCTGCCGTCGCACAGCCAAAAATCAGCGCCGGTTCGAGGTTGGGTACCAGGCCATAGCCAATGGCCAGGCGGTCACAGGCGATTTCGCGGATTTTACCGTGTTGACGCACGGTGACGGCCCGCAGCGTCTCGTCGCCCTGCGCCTGCGTGACCTGGCTTGCCATGCAGTAATGCACTGGCGCGATGCCGAAAAGTTGACGCAGTTTGGCTGGCCAGCGCCACAGTCCCATCGCAAAACGAACCAGCGCAGTACGTGGTGCCTGCTCCACGATCGCGACAACCTGACCGCCCGCTTTACGTACCGTATCGGCAACTGCCAGCAACAGCGGGCCGCTACCGGCAATGACCACCCGTTCACCGTTGAGCGGTAAACCATACTTGATTTGCGCCTGCAAACCGCCAGCGCCGGTGACGCCAGGCAGCGTCCAGCCGGGAAAGGGCAGTGACAGCTCGCGCGCGCCGCAGCATAAAATGAGCCGCTGCCAGTGGACAATCCCGCAACTTTCTGCGGTTTCAAACAGTACGCTGTGTGAGGAGGGACGGGCGATCAGACGGGCGGCGGGCAAATGGGTGATCCGCGAGTCGCTATCGACGGCGTCACGGTAGTGTCTGGCCAGCGGCGGGAGCGCAACCTGTGGCCCGTCGCGCCAGATTTGCCCGCCGGGGCGCGGATTATCATCCAGGATTACCACCTGCTTGCCGCTTTGCGCTGCCGCCAGCGCTGCCGCCAGCCCGGCAGGACCGGCGCCAAGGATCAAAATGTCACAATGCAGTGTGCGCATGGTCGCTCCTTTCTATTTTCATCTCCGGCTGGCAAATCGCCTGGCAGGCCAGTACCCGGTGTCCATTCACCGTGACGCGACACTCCTGACAGACGCCCATTCCACAAAACGGGGCGCGTGGGCTGTTGTGAACCGAGCGGCGCGTCACGGGGTTGCCGCTGATCGCCAGCGCGGCCGCGACGCTGATGTCCGCCGGAACCTGGCAGGGCTGACCGTCAATAAACAACGTGATGATTTTCATGCGCTGGCCTCCTGGCGGATCAGGCGTGCGGGCAGCCAGGCGTCTGGCGCAAAAGCAGGGCGTTCGCCGAGGATCTGTGCGCAGAGCAGCTCGGCGGTTGCCGGTGCGGTGGTCACGCCCAGCCCTTCATGACCGAGCGCCAGCCAGACGCCAGGTCGGGAAGGATGTGGGCCAATCAGCGGATTGCCGTCTGCGGAGGCGGCGCGAAAACCGCTCCAGCAACGGATGATATTCACACTGGCGATGGCCGGTAAAAAATGGCGTGCGCGCTGTAACATCGTCGCCAGCAGCGGCAGATCCAGCTCACGGTCGAGGGTATCGAACTGGCGTGATGAACCAATCAACCACTGTCCGGTAGGGCGCGGCTGCACATTAAACGCCACCGAGGTTCCACCGGCGTGGGCGCTGGCGCCGTAACCCAGTTCCACCAGTTGATGGTTCAGTGTGGCGCTGTAACGATCGGTAATAGCCAGTTGGCCTTTCTTGGGACGCAGCCAGTTTTCCTGCAACAGCGTATTTGCGCCTAAACCGCAGGCGACCACAATCGCGCGCGCCCGCAGACGTTTGCCGCTTTCCAGCACCACCTGGGGCGCGTCTATCGAGATGGCTCCCTCGTTGACACAGGTGATGGCCTGCGCCGCATCGTCAATAAACCAGCGTGCCACATTGGGGGCGTAAACAATGCCATCGCCCGGCACCCACAAGCCTCCCGCCAGATTCGGCGTCAGCAGCGGTTCGCGGGCGGCAACCTGCGCGCGGGTCTGCATTTCGCTGACGACCTCGTACGCTGCCATGCGCTGTTGTTTTTCTTGCGCCAGGGCCAGTTCCTGTTCGTTTTCCGCCAGCCATAACGTTCCGCAGCCACGCCAGGCGCAGGTTTGCGGCATTCGTGGCGTGAGTTCCCGCCAGCGCGCCAGCGACCAGGCCGACAGCGTTAGTTCGGCGGGATCGTCATCCATACAGACCAGATGTCCCATTCCGGCGGCGGTTGCGCCGACGTGCCCGTCGTCAATGAGGGTGACGCGTTGCCCGCGTTTCGCCAGTTGCCAGGCACAGGCTGCGCCCACTATCCCGGCACCGATGACAATGACGTCGCTTTCTGTCACAGCGTGATCCCCCAGCAGAAAGGATCGTCTGGATTGAGGATCAAGCGGTTGTCACCGCACACCCACGCTTCACCGCGGATGGTGGGGATTATCTGAGCGCCAGCGCGGGCATAGTGGGCGGTAAACTGGCTGCCGATAATGCTCGCCTGTCGCCAGATTTCTCCGGGTTGCAATTTGCCGTCATCGGCAAGGCAGGCCAGTTTGGCGCTGGTGCCGGTGCCGCACGGCGAACGATCCCACGCTTTTCCTGGACAGAGGACAAAGCTGCGGCTGTCGGCACGATCGTCACTGGCAAACAACTCGATATGATCGATAACACCGCCATTTTCACCGCAGATCCCTGCCGCATCCAGTCCTTCACGGATGGCCCACGCATAATCGGTGAGGGCGGGGATCTGCGCTGGCGTGATATCAAAGGGATGATCGTTGACGAGGAAAAACCAGTTACCGCCCCAGGCGATATCGCCGCTGACGGCACCGTGTTGGGTGTTCACGCTGACCTGTTTACGCCAGCGATATGACGGCACGTTTTCGACTGAAACGCTACCGTCGTCGTGGAGGGTGGCGGTGACATCGCCCACCGGAGTTTCAATGCGGTGTTGACCGGGTTTAATGTGCCCAAGCCAGGCCAGAGAGGCAATCAGCCCTATTGTGCCGTGACCACACATATTCAGGAATCCGGCGTTGTTGAAAAAGATAACCCCGGCGGTGGCCTCGGGGGAAACGGGTTCGCACAGCAGCGCGCCGACCAGCACATCATTTCCGCGAGGCTCCAGGATGATGGCTTTGCGCCACGCATCGTACTCTTTAGCAAAGCGTTCCCGACGCTGCGCCATCGTGCCATTACCGAGATCCGGAAAACCCGCAACCACCAGACGCGTCGGTTCGCCGCCGGTATGTGAATCAATCACCCTGAGTTCGCTTTCCTGCTGTGTCGTTGCCATGAGATCTCCGAAACGTTAAGTGTTTGTTGCTAAATGCTGGCGCAACCTCTGCGTTCCGGCTTGACTGCTTTCATCACCTGAGATGACGAAATCGGCACAGTGCATCAGTGGGTTTTTGCATGGTGAGTATAATTATTGCTTATTAATCAATTTATTATTTATGTGGTAAACCAAAAGATGTCTCTGCGCCAGTGCGTGAATCAGGGGAAGTTGTAAACCACTGGCAGGATCGCAAAACGCGCGATCGGCGCTTGATTGGTTAATAAAAAGTTAATAAATATCCCTCGTCACTTATTGTGAGGAAGCGTTATGTCCTGTGTTTCTGACGACGTGTCGGGGAAAGCCCCGGCGCAAGAAGTGGGGCTGGAGGTGGGTGAACTCAGCCAGATATGCGAAGGGCTGGCCCGCCAGCGCCCGGAAAACATTCAGACCTTGCTGAATGCGATGGCGCTGATTGCGCCATTGCTCAACGCCATTCCCAACGTGGTCTTTTTTATCAAAGACGTGCAGGCAAGATACCTGCTGGTGAATATGACGCTGGCCCGTCGTTGCGGGTTCAAGAATGTGGTTTCGTTGCTGGGAAAAACCTCGGCGGATGTGTTTCCTTCTGCGCTGGGACAGGGCTATACCGAGCAGGATCTGCGGGTTCTGCGCGACGGTGTGACGCTGCGCGATCAGCTGGAGATGCATCTGTATAACGGTCGCGAGCGGGGCTGGTGTCTGACGCAAAAGCTGGCGCTGCGCGATATTCAGGGGCGGGTGATCGGGATGGCCGGGATCTCCCACGATCTGCTGGAGACACAGGCGCGTCATCCTGCATGGCAGAGGCTGGCGATCGTGGATGATCATATCCGCAAGCACTACCACCGCCCGATCGCAATGGAAGAATTGACCATGCTGAGCGGGATGTCGGTGGCGCAGATCGAACGCTACTGCAAACGCATTTTTCATCTGACGCCGCGGCAAATGATCCACAAAGTCCGTCTCGAAAAAGCCACCGAGTTACTGGCGGGCACGACGCCCATCACCGATATCGCATTGCAATGCGGCTATACGGATCACAGCGCTTTTAGCCGCCAGTTCAAAGCGATGACCGGCTCCACGCCGCGGGATTTTCGCCTGACGCTGGCAAGCTGATCCCCGGTTTGCCCCCTCCCTCAGGGAAGAGGGGAGAATCGCCACTGTGCTAATTTCGTCATCCTGGCAAAGGAAAACCCACAAGCCGCCGAACGCCTTAGCCGTCAATCTGTCAGTGAATATTCACCATTCATTCACCAATGTTTAACAAATTGACGACAAGGAATCGAAAATGAGCAAAAAAGCTATTCACTGGAGCGGCGTATTTCCGGCAGTCAGCACACAGTTTCGCAGCGATTACTCACTGGATTTAGACGCCACCCATACAGTAATGAAAAACCTGGTCAAAGATGGTGTTTCAGGTCTGGTGGTGTGCGGCAGCGTCGGGGAAAACACCTCGCTGACCACCCAGGAAAAATTACAAATTATCGAAGTGGCAAAAGACGCGGCTGGCGGCCAGATCCCCGTGATTGCCGGGGTGGCGGAATTCACCACCGCCTTTGCCCAGAAGATGGCGAAAGAGGCTGAGAAGGTGGGCGTTGATGGCATTATGGTGATGCCTGCGCTGGTCTACTCTTCAAAACCGCATGAAACTGCCGCCCACTTTCGCAGCGTCGCGACCGCCACCGACCTGCCGATTATGGTCTACAACAACCCACCGATTTACAAAAACGATGTCACGCCAGACATCCTGGCGACCCTCGCCGACTGTGACAACATCGTCTGCTTTAAAGATTCCTCTGGCGATACCCGTCGCTTTATCGATCTGCGTAATGCCGTAGGCGACCGTTTTGTGCTGTTCGCCGGGCTGGACGATGTGGTGGTGGAGAGTATTGCGGTGGGCGCTGAAGGCTGGATCTCCGGGATGTCGAACGCCTTCCCGCGTGAAGGCGAGACGCTGTTTCGTCTGGCCAAACAGCAACGCTACGAAGAGGCGATGGCGCTGTACCGCTGGTTTATGCCGCTGCTGCACCTCGATGCGCGTCCGGATTTGGTGCAGTGCATCAAGCTGTGCGAAGAGTTGCTGGGACGCGGTAGCGCCGTGACCCGTCCGCCGCGCCTGGCGCTGGAAGGTGAAACGCGCGCGCAGGTCGTGGCAGTGGTTGAACAGGCGCTGGCAACCCGTCCACAGCTGCCGGATGTCGGCCTCTGAACGCAGGAGTGAACATGACATTACGACAGACTGAACAGGGCTTGCAGTTTATTGCCGGTCAGCGTGTTGGGGGTGGCGACGCCACCCTGCTCAGCCTGCGCGCCGAAGATGGCGAAGCCACCGGTTATCGTTTCCTGACGGCCACCCGTGAGGAGGCCGCACAGGCGGCGCAGGCGGCAGAACGGGCATTCGCCGTCTATTCGCAGACTACGCCTGAAGCGCGGGCGCGGTTTCTGGAGGCTATCGCCAGTGAACTGGACGCGCTGGGCGAGGCGTTTTTTGCCATCGCGCATCAGGAAACGGCGTTGCCACTGGCGCGTTTGCAGGGTGAGCGGGCGCGTACCAGCGGTCAGTTGCGAATGTTTGCCGGGGTGCTGCGTCGCGGTGATACGCACGGCGTGCGAATTGATACGGCGTTACCAGACCGCCAGCCGTTGCCGCGTCCGGATTTGCGCCAGTATCAGGTGGCGCTCGGACCGGTCGCTGTTTTTGGCGCCAGTAATTTTCCGCTCGCCTTTTCAACCGCCGGAGGCGACACCGCCGCAGCGCTGGCGGCGGGTTGCCCGGTGGTGGTGAAGGCGCATCCAGGTCATATGGCGACCGCGGAATACACCGCGCTGGCTGTGTTGCGCGCGGCAGACGCGTGCGGCATGCCGGCGGGCGTTTTCAACATGCTGTTCGGCACCGATATTGGCGCTGAACTGGTGAGGCATCCGGCGATTCAGGCGGTCGGCTTTACCGGTTCGCTGCGCGGCGGGAAAGCGCTGCAACAACTGGCGCAGCAGCGCCCGCAGCCGATTCCGGTGTTTGCAGAGATGTCTGCCATTAATCCGCTGATTATTCTGCCTCAGGCGCTGGCGAAAAATGCCGTCACGCTTGCCAACGATCTGGTGGCCTCTTTCACGCTGGGTAGCGGTCAGTTTTGTACCAAGCCAGGGCTGATTCTGGTGATGCAGGGAGAAGGAGAGAGCCGTTTCTCCGGGGCGTTAGTGGCGGCGGTGGAGCGTGCTCCGGCGCAAGTAATGCTCAATGCCACGACGCTGGCGCATTACCAGCAAGGCGTCAGCGCGCTGGACGCTCACCCGAATATTCAACGCATTGCAGGCCGCAATGAGAACGTCACCGGACGCGCGCAGGCACGCTTATACAACGCGCCGGCTTCGTTACTGTTGGCGAAAGATCCGCTGTTGCAGGAGGAGGTGTTCGGGCCGCTGGCGGTTGTGGTGAGCGTGGCGGATGAGGCCGAACTGTGCGCCATTTTGCGGGTGATTCAGGGACAGCTCACCGTCACCGTTCATGCCGAAGCGGACGACCGACAACTGGCGGCGCAACTGTTACCGATGCTGAGTGAGAAAGCCGGGCGCGTGCTGTTTAACGGGTATCCCACCGGTGTGGAGGTGTGTGACGCAATGGTACATGGCGGCCCGTGGCCGGCGACCACCGATGCGCGCGGCACGTCGGTAGGCAGCAAAGCCATCGAGCGTTTTCTGCGCCCGGTGTGTTTACAAAACGTCCCTGGCGCGCTGTTGCCGCCTGCCGTGCAGGATGCCAATCCATTAAACCTGCTGCGCCTGGTGAACGGGCAGTGGACCCGGGAAGCGATTTCCCCCTCTGTTAACTGAAGGGCACAATCATGACGATTCACTCTACACCGCAAACTCAGACCCGGGTTGTTGAGTCGGGGAAATTTAAAAAGCAGCTGACGTTAACGGATCTGACGTTTATTGGACTGGGGGCGATTTTTGGCTCTGGCTGGCTGTTTGCCGCCAGCCATGTCGCCTCGATTGCCGGACCTGCCGGCATTGCCTCGTGGGTGATCGGCGGTATCGCCGTGTTACTGCTGGGCATTGTGTATTGTGAGCTGGGCGCGGCGTTGCCGCGTGCCGGGGGCATTATTCGTTATCCGGTGTTTTCTCACGGCGAGTTGATGGGGTATTTGCTTGGCTTTATTACGCTTATCGCGTTTTCCAGCCTGATCTCCATCGAAATCGTCGCGGCGCGTCAGTATGCCGCGGCCTGGTTCCCGGCACTGACGCAGCCCGGTTCCAGCGACCCGACGCTGCTCGGCTGGGTGGTGCAATTCTTGTTGCTCTGCTTTTTCTTTGCGCTGAACTACTACAGCGTCAAAACGTTCGCCCGTTCGAACAACATCATCAGCATATTGAAATTTCTGGTGCCGTTGGTGGTGGTGATCACCCTGTTTGCCTTCTTTAAACCCGAAAACCTGCACGCGCAGGGGATAGCACCGTTTGGTATGTCGGGCGTCGAGGCGGCGATCAGTGCCGGTGGGATTATTTTTGCCTATCTGGGGCTGACGCCGATTATCTCGGTTGCCAGTGAAGTGCAAAACCCGCAGCGAACCATTCCGGTGGCGCTGATTTTGTCGGTGGTGCTGTCGACCATTATCTATGTGCTGCTGCAACTGGCGTTTCTGGGCAGTATCCCGACGGAGATGTTAAATGGCGGCTGGGCGGAAGTCAGTAAGCAGTTCTCTTTGCCGTATCGCGATATCGCCATTACGTTGGGGATGGGCTGGCTGGCATTTATGGTGGTCAGTGACGCGATTGTCTCTCCGAGCGGCACCGGCAATATTTATATGAATGCGACGCCGCGCGTGATTTACGGTTGGGCGAAAGCGGGAACCTTCTTTAAAGCATTTACCCACATTGATAAAGAGTCCGGCATTCCCCGTCCGGCGTTGTGGCTGACGTTTGGTTTATCGATTTTCTGGACGCTGCCGTTCCCGTCATGGGAGCAGTTGATCAGCGTCGTGTCCGCCGCGCTGGTGCTCAGTTACGCCATCGCGCCGGTGACGGCGGCAGGGCTGCGCCGAAATTCACCGGATCTGCCGCGTCCGTTCCGCGTTCGTGCATTTCATATTATCGGCCCACTGTCGTTTGTGATCTCCGCGCTGATTGTCTTTTGGTCCGGCTGGGGAACGCTGTCGTGGTTGTTGGGGCTGCAGATCGTCATGTTCGTTGTTTATGTGTTGTGTAAATCCAAAGTGCCGGTGCATACCGTGAGTCTGGCGCAGCAGGTGAAGTCTTCGCTGTGGCTGGTGGGTTTTTACGCGCTGATTATGCTGTTCTCCTGGTTAGGCAGTTTTGGCGGTACAGGGGTGATTGGCCATCCGTGGGATACGGTGATTGTTGCGGTGATGTCGCTGGGAATTTACTACTGGGGCGAGCGCACTTGTCTACCACAAGCTAACTTTACTGGAGACGAAGAAGAGTAAAGTAGAGGAGAAGGCAATGACAATGGTAAACCTCTCGTTAACAGAGGCTTACTCGCTGGCACTTCAGGTGTTACGCGGGAATGGATTCAGTGAAGAGCATGCCACGGTGGTGGCGCGCAATGTGACCAACGGGGAGCGCGATGGCTGCGCTTCCCACGGTTTATGGCGGTTGCTGGGTATTGTCGATACGTTACGCAAAGGCAAAGTGTCGCCAGACGCGCTGCCGGTCGTGACCGACAACGCCCCGGCGATTGTGAAGGCGGATGCCGGCGGCGCGTTTTCGCTGCTGGCATTTGAACAGGCGTTGCCGTTATTGATTGAGAAAACGCGGCATTGCGGAATTGCTGCGCTGGCTATCAATCGTTGCGTCCATTTTTCGGCGCTGTTTGCCGACATTGAACCGCTAACGGATGCCGGACTGGTGGGCTACGCCTGCACGCCAAGCCACGCCTGGGTCGCGCCTGCCGGGGGCACGCGCCCGCTGTTTGGCACCAACCCGATTGCGTTTGGCTGGCCGCGTGGCGAAAGGCCGCCGTTTATCTTTGATATGGCGACCAGCGCGGCGGCGCGGGGAGAGATCCAGCTTCATTTACGTGCCGGAAAACCGATCCCCGAAGGCTGGGGGATCGACAGCGACGGACAGCCGTCAACCGATCCGCAGGCGGTGCTGGATGGCGCGATGCTGACCTTTGGCGGGCATAAAGGCTCGGCGTTTGCCGCGATGGTCGAACTGTTGGCCGGACCGTTGATTGGTGACATGACCAGTGCGGAGTCGCTGGCCTGGGATAACGGCGCCGGAGGGTTACCTTATGGCGGCGAACTGATCCTGGCATTTGATCCGACACGTTTTCTCGGCCAGGAAGCGCATGTTCATCTGGCGCGGGCGGAAACGTTGTTCGATGCGATGCAGAGTCAGGGGGCACGTTTGCCCGGCGAGCGGCGTTTTGAGGCGCGGGCAAAGGCAGAACAGGAAGGCGTGGTCATTACCCGTACGTTGTACGATGACATCTGCGCGCTCCGGTAGGGTCATCAGGCGGTAGTCTGTCATGGCGTTTTTTGCCAACGTTTTGCGCAAAATACCTGTGACAGACATCGCTATTGCATAAAGTTTTCTCATTCCAGGCCGACAACCAGAGTATCTGTCTAGCGGAATGAGAAAACATGTTAAAACGAATTAAGATTGTGACCAGCTTACTGCTGGTGTTGGCAATATTTGGCCTTTTACAACTGACCTCGGGCGGTTTGTTCTTTAACTCATTGAAAAATGATAAAGAAAACTTCACCGTTCTACAGACCATCCGCCAGCAGCAATCCACGCTGAATTCCAGTTGGGTCGCGCTGCTGCAAACACGTAATACCCTCAACCGGGCGGGTATCCGCTACATGATGGATCAGAACAATATCGGCAGCGGCGCGACCGTTGTCGACCTGATGCAGATTGCAAGCACGTCCCTGAAGCAGGCGGAAAAACACTGGGCCGATTACGAAGCACTGCCGCGCGATCCGCGTCAGAGCGAGGCTGCGGCTGTCGAGATCAAACGTAGCTACGATATCTATCACAATGCGCTGGCGGAACTGATCCAGTTGCTGGGCGCGGGTAAGATCAATGAGTTCTTTGATCAACCGACGCAGGGTTATCAGGACGGTTTTGAAAAACCGTATATGGCCTATATGCAGCAGAACGATCACCTGTATGACATTGCGGTCGAAGACAACAATAGCTCCTATAGCCAGGCGATGTGGGTGCTGGTCAGCGTGTTGATCGCGGTGATGCTGGTGATTGTCGCCGTCTGGTTCGGCATTAAACTCTCTTTAATCGAACCCATGAACCGCCTGATCGAAAGCATTCGTCATATCGCCGGGGGCGATCTGGTGAAGCGTATTGATGTGGAAGGTTCTAACGAAATGGGGCAACTGGCAGAAAGCCTGCGCCACATGCAGGGTGAACTGGTGCGCACCGTCGGCGATGTGCGTAATGGCGCTAACGCAATTTACAGTGGCGCCAGCGAAATCGCGATGGGCAACAACGATCTTTCTTCCCGTACCGAACAGCAGGCCGCCTCTCTGGAAGAGACCGCTGCCAGTATGGAAGAGCTGACAGCCACCGTGAAACAGAACGCCGAGAACGCGCGTCAGGCCAGCCATCTGGCGCTGAGTGCCTCAGAAACCGCGCAGAAGGGCGGTAAAGTGGTGGATAACGTGGTGCAAACCATGCGTGATATCGCCTCCAGTTCACAGAAAATTGCCGATATTATCAGCGTGATCGACGGTATTGCTTTCCAGACTAACATCCTGGCGTTGAACGCAGCGGTAGAAGCGGCGCGTGCAGGGGAACAGGGACGCGGTTTTGCGGTGGTTGCCGGAGAAGTGCGTAATCTGGCGCAACGCAGTGCGCAAGCCGCGCGTGAGATTAAGAGCCTGATTGAAGATTCCGTAAGCCGTGTTGATGTCGGTTCAACGCTGGTCGAAAGCGCGGGCGAAACCATGGATGAGATTGTTAACGCGGTGACCCGCGTGACCGATATCATGGGTGAAATCGCCTCTGCGTCTGATGAGCAGAGTCGCGGCATTGACCAGGTGGGTCTGGCCGTCGCGGAGATGGATCGCGTGACGCAGCAGAACGCTTCGTTGGTAGAAGAGTCCGCCGCTGCCGCTGCCGCGCTGGAGGAGCAGGCCAGTCGTCTGACCCAGGCCGTCTCCGTCTTCCGTATTCAGCAGGAACAACAGCGTTCTCGTGACGTGATCGCCGCGAAAAGCGCTTCTGCGCCGGTAGTGCCGCGCAAAGTCGCTGCTACCGATGCCGGTGAGAACTGGGAAACGTTTTAATCGTGCGTTGATGCGCCCTGGTAAACAGGGCGCATCAAAAAAGTATCCCCTGTTATTATTACGTTTATGCTTATTCCTTCGCACGTTTACCTGTCCCGAAAATAATGACCTTATTATTACGACCCGCTTCTTTGGCTATATAGCGCGTTAAAAACAAGGTCACTGCAAGTTTCGGATTGTCATGACTTTCAATCAATTCTCCTCCAGTAATATATCTCTAACTTATTGATAATACATAAAACACTGGCTGGCAAAGATGCCATGCTGGTCGTGTATAACGCTGATATCTTGCTAAAAGGCATTCTTATAAATATTCAAAAAAACTGAGGGTATAATTCGTTTTTTCCTGATTGGTTTGTGTTTTTTATTGTTTTATAGTGAGCGAAGCATAAGGAACTATGCGATATGGCAACTGTTGAAAATACCCCTTAACGACAGACAAACGATAAAGGATTTCATATGACCTTCTCAACTCCCGTCTATTCCAGATAGATAAATTAAGTATCTTTCTGAGTTACTAATATATTGAAGCTTAAGTTTTTATAAGTTTTCAATCTCTGACGTTCATTGATTACACTTTTTTACGAACAGGACTTTACAGGATGTATATCTCAGTCCGTAAAAACAGTCTCGGTACAAAGTGGGCGCTTAATATCTTTACCTCAATGTTATTTGCGTTCAGCCCGGCTGCGATTTCTGACATAAACAGTCAGTATGATATGCTGATTATTGAAGCCCGTAAGGGAAATACTCAACCCGCGTTAACCTGGTTTTCTAAAAATACTGATCTGAATAATAATCAGATTGCTGACTGGTTGCAGATTAGTGCCTGGGGCGGGCAAGACCATCAGGTTGTTGAAATATATAACCGCTATCGTAATCATCATTTACCTGTGCGTGGATACGCTGCAGTTGCTGTCGCGTATCGCAACCTGCAGCAGTGGCAGAAGTCACTCGCCTTGTGGAAGAAGGTTGTCATCCAGGAACCACAAAATAAGGATTATCGGCGGGGGCAGATTCTAACACTGGCTGATGCGGGAAAATACGATGAGGCGCTGAATAAGCTCCAGCAGTTGAAGCGTGAATATCCTGACAATGATAACTTCCTCACGGAAGCCTATATCTACAAACTGGCTGGACGTCACCAGGATGAATTACTGGCTATCACCGAGTCATTACCCGCATCTACTTCACCTGTACGTTATTCCCCGGAGTATGTGCAGGCATTGCGTAATAACCATCTTTCTGCGGCTATAGATGTCAAGAATTTAAACCCGGATGTTCGCGCAGATATTCATGCTGAACTGGTCAGACTCTCATTTATGCCGACCCGCAGTGAGAGCGAGCGGTACGATATTGCCGACCGTGCGCTCGCACTGTACGCGGAATTAGACGCACAGTGGAAAAATAACCCAGAGGTTGCTCATCAGTATCAGCGAATCCAGATTGATCATCTCGGGGCGTTATTAACCCGCGATCGCTATAAAGAGGTCATTGCGCAGTATCAACGCGTAAAACACGCCGGTGAGGTGATTCCGCCCTGGGCACAATATTGGGTTGCTTCGGCTTATCTCCGGGATCATCAACCAGAAAAAGCCCAGGCGATGATGACGGCGCTCTTTTATCGCCAGGATCAACTCGTCACAGGGTTATCAGAAGAGGAGAGCGCGGATCTTTTTTACAGCCATCTGGAAAGTGAAAACTATTCCAGTGCGTTAACGGTCACCCAGCATTCGCTCGATACCACTCCCGCTTACCGCCGGGTCATGGGCTCGCCGCTGGCCATTCCCAATGACAAATGGTTGCAGAGTTATTCATTTCTCTCCGCTATTTCACAATATGGGAATGATTTACCGCACGCTGAAGTACTGACCCATGACCTTGCCAGCAAGGCTCCGGGCAATCAGGGACTACGTATCAATCACGCCAGCGTATTGCAGGCGCGGGGTTTACCGCGCGCGGCAGAAACGGAATTAAAAAAGGCAGAAGTGCTGGAACCTGGCAACATCACACTCGAAGTTGAACAAGCCTGGACCGCGTTAACTCTGCAGGAGTGGCAACAGGCAAAGGTACTCACCGAGGATGTTGTGACCCGCAAACCGCAAGATCCCGCCGTTCAACGCTTACAGCGTGCGGTTGACGTGCATGATCTTGCGGAGCTTCGCGTCGCGGGGTCAGTTGGGCTGGATTCCGATGGCCCGGATAACGGTAATCATGATGTCAATTTAACCAGTGTGGTTTACTCGCCGCCGATCAATGAAAACTGGCGCGGATTTGCCGGTTTTGGTTTTGCGGATGGGCAATTTAGTGAAGGAAAAGGCATCGTTCGCGACTGGTTAACCGGCGTCGAATGGCGTTCTCGTGATCTCTGGTGGGAAGCTGAGTTCTCCGGGCGTTATTTCAATCATGAAACCAAACCCGGTGCACGCCTGTCCGGCTGGTATGATTTTAACGACAACTGGCGTATTGGCACGGAGTTTGAGCGAATCTCTCACCGTGTTCCTTTGCGGGCGATGAAAAACGGCATTACCGGCAACAGTGCACAGGCATATTTGCGCTGGTATCAGAATGAACGTCGCCAGTATACCGGAGGCTGGGCGTTCACCGATTTTTCTGACGGTAACGAGCGTAATGAAGCGTTTATTAGTGGGCAGGAACGGGTGTGGTCCTCACCCAATTTAATTGTCGATTTCCAGCCTTCAATCTGGTACGGGCAGAATACGAAAAAAGACACCCCTTATTACAACCCGGAGAAAACGCTCGATATCGTTCCGGCATTTGAAGTCAACCATTTATTGTGGCGTAACTATGAGAATAGTTGGCAGCAAACATTTAGCGCGGGTGTCGGTACTTCCTGGCAAAAAAATTATGGCACGGATCTGATAACGCAAGTCGGCTATGGGCAACGAGTGGCATGGAATGATGTTATTGATGCCGGTGCAACGTTGCGCTGGGAAAAACGACCTTATGACGGCGACAGGGAACATAATTTATATGTTGAATTTGATATGACATTCAAATTTTAAGGAATATTATGTTACGTAAAGGATTCAAATATCTATTTATGCTGATTAGCATCATTATGCTGTCCGCATGTTTACATCAGCCAAAACACAAATTTACGCCGCCGCAGAATCGAGAAACATTACAGGCCGAACGTCCGTGGCCGCATAATCATTTTGTGGCTATTTCATGGCATAACGTCGAAGACGAAGCGGCTGACCAGCGTTTTATGTCGGTGCGCACGTCGGCCCTGCGCGAGCAGTTTGCCTGGTTGCGTGAAAATGGCTACCAGCCCGTCAGCGTTGCACAAATTCGTGAGGCGCACCGTGGTGGTACTCCTCTGCCGAAAAAAGCGGTACTGCTCTCTTTTGATGATGGCTTCCGGAGTTTTTACACCCGCGTCTTCCCTTTGTTGCAGGCTTTTCAGTGGCCTGCATTGTGGGCGCCGGTGGGCAGTTGGGTAGATACCCCCCTCGATCAGAAGGTACTCTTTGGTGATGAAAAAGTGGATCGTGATTATTTTGCTACCTGGCAACAGGTACGCGAATTATCACGCTCACCGCTGGTTGAGATCGCGTCTCATACCTGGAATTCTCACTATGGTATTCAGGCTAATTCTGCCGGTAGCTTATTACCCGCTTTTGTTAATCGCGCGTATTTAACCCACAGCGGTCGTTACGAAACAGAAGCTGAATACCGCAAAAGAATTCGTCAGGATGCGGTAAAAATGACGGAACAACTGCGTAAACATACGGGGAAAACACCGCAGGTATTTGTCTGGCCTTATGGCGAAGCCAGCGGCATTTCCATTGAGGAATTAAAAAAACTGGGTTATGACATGTTTTTTACCCTTGAACCAGGACTGGGCTCCACAAAGCAACTGGATTCCATTCCACGGGTATTAATCGCCAATAATCCTTCATTAAAAGAGTTTGCCCAATCCATTATCAGCGTTCAGGAAAAATCACCTGAGCGGGTTATGCATATCGATCTTGATTACGTGTTTGATAATGACCGTCAACAGATGGAACGCAATCTTGATCGGTTAATACAGCGGGTCAAAGATATGCAAATTTCCACCGTCTATTTGCAGGCATTTGCCGATCCTGCTGGCGATGGTCTGGTCAAAGAAGTCTGGTTCCCGAATCGTCTGCTACCGATGAAAGCGGATCTGTTTAACCGTGTCGCCTGGCAATTACGTAACCGAGCGGACGTTAGGGTATATGCCTGGATGCCAGTATTAAGTTGGGATTTAGATCCCACATTAGCGCGAGTCGAGTATACGTCGGCAGGAAACCAGACGGCACAGATACACCCGACGCAATATCGCCGTCTTTCTCCTTTCGATGCGAAAGTCAGGGAGCAAGTCGGCTTACTGTATGAAGATTTAGCCGGGCACGCTTCATTTGATGGCATCCTTTTTCATGATGATGCGCTGATGTCCGACTTTGAAGACGCCAGTGCGCCCGCGATTGCGGCATATCAGAAAGCGGGATTTGCAGGTAGCCTGGATGCTATTCGCCAAAACCCTGAGCAATTTAAGCGGTGGACGCGTTTTAAAAGTCAGGCGCTGACAAACTTCACTTTAGAACTTAGCGCGAAAGTTAAAGCAATACGCGGTCCGCAGATTAAGACTGCGCGCAATATTTTTGCACTTCCTGTCATACAACCGGAAAGTGAAGCGTGGTTTGCGCAAAATTATGCCGATTTCTTGCAGAGTTACGACTGGACGGCAATTATGGCGATGCCTTATATGGAGGGCATTGATGAGAAGTTCGCCGATAAATGGCTAACGCAACTGGTGGATCATATCAAAGCGATCCCTCAGGCAAAGGATAAATCAATTTTAGAATTACAGGCACAAAACTGGAAAAGTAATGGTCAGCACGAGGCTATTCGTTCCCGGCAGCTTGCTCATTGGATGAGTCTTTTACAACTGAATGGAATTAAAAACTATGGCTATTATCCCGATGATTTTCTTCGCAACGTCCCTGCAATAGACGTTATTCGCCCTGAGTTTTCCACTGCCTGGTACCCGAAAAATGACTAATCGCATCGTCTCTTTTTTTATATTGTGTCTGGTGTTATTTATTCCTTTAAGTATCGCGTTGTTCCACTCTGGCGAATTAATGATGAGATTCGTCTTCTTCTGGCCATTTTTTATGTCCATCATGTGGATAGCTGGCGGCGTCTATTTCTGGGTATACCGTGAACGCCACTGGGCATGGGGAGAAAATGCTCCCGCCCCGCAACTTAAAGATAATCCGCCAATCTCCATTATCATCCCCTGTTTTAACGAGGAGAAAAATGTCGAGGAAACCATTAATGCTGCGTTAGCTCAACGCTACGAAAATATTGAAGTTATTGCTGTTAACGATGGTTCATCGGATCAAACCGGGGCGATATTAGATCATTTGGCCACGCAATACTCCCGACTGCGGGTTATTCACCTGGAACAAAATCAGGGCAAAGCCATTGCGCTTAAAACTGGGGCCGCCGCGGCGAGAAGTGAATATTTAGTGTGCATTGATGGTGATGCTCTGTTGGATCGCGATGCGGCAGCCTATATTGTCGAACCAATGTTGTTTAACCCTCGCGTTGGGGCCGTTACCGGTAATCCGCGCATCCGCACACGCTCTACCCTGGTGGGTAAGGTGCAGGTCGGTGAGTTTTCCTCCATTATTGGTTTGATTAAGCGGACCCAGCGTGTTTACGGAAACGTTTTTACCGTTTCCGGTGTTATCGCCGCCTTCCGTCGCAGCGCGCTGGCTGACGTGGGTTACTGGAGCGATGATATGATCACGGAAGATATTGATATTAGCTGGAAGCTGCAGCTGAATCAGTGGACTATTTTTTACGAGCCACGGGCGCTGTGCTGGATATTAATGCCGGAAACATTAAAAGGCCTCTGGAAGCAGCGACTGCGCTGGGCCCAGGGCGGTGCGGAAGTGTTCCTGAAAAATCTGACCAAACTGTGGCACTGGAAAAACCATCGTATGTGGCCGCTTTTTTTCGAATATTGTCTGACCACTGTATGGGCTTTTACCTGTCTTATCGGTTTTATTATTTTTGCTATTCAGCAATTTGGTGCACCCGTGAATGTGGAACTGACACATATCGCCGCGACACATACTGCCGGAATATTGCTGTGTGCCCTTTGTCTGCTGCAGTTTATTATCAGTCTGATTATTGAGAATCGCTATGAGCATAATCTGACATCATCGCTATTTTGGATTATCTGGTTCCCGGTTATTTTCTGGATGCTGAGTCTGGCGACCACGCTGGTTTCATTTACCCGGGTTATGCTGGTCCGAAAAACCAGGCGCGCCCGCTGGATAAGCCCCGATCGCGGTATTATGAGAGGTTAATATGAATACGTTAATTATCACGACCCGGCAAAGCACTGCACGGCAAGCTATTGATTATTTTGCAACTTTTCTGCTATGGGCTGCGTTTGCTTTTTTTGCCGTCCATTTCTTCATCGGTCTGATGAATGACTATTTATGGGAAAGCGAAGCCAAAGGCAGGCTGCAGTTCTATTTTTTACTGGCGGTTGCCAATGCCATCGCGTTAATTCTATGGGCTCTCTACAATAAAATACGTTTTCAGAAACACCAGAAAACGAAAGCTATCCGATTTACCCGTCAACAATTGGCTAAAAGTCTGGATATCTCTGAGGACCTTTACCAAAAGATACAGGATAGCCAAAAGTTACATGTGCATGTCAACAGTCATGGGACAATACAAAAAGTGGTATCAGAGACAAGTGCGAAAACGCTATAAATGAGATGCTAAAAAGACCATTAACAGGGTCAGGCATTGATGAAAAATACAGGCGTAGGGTTTTATATTTAATGAACCGATTAAATAATCGTGACTGCCTGTGTCTGATCTGAACAATCGGATACCGGGAGGGTTATCCATACGGATGTGATTGATTGCGCCCTGGTAAACAGGGCGCGACTCTTTTTTACAGTGCGGGCAGGAAAGTTGTCAGTGCCGGAATAAACGTCACCATCAACAACACGAAGATCAGTGCGGTTAACAGCGGTAGCACTTCACGAAGGAAATCAGCAATTTTTGTTCCGGTAATGGAGGTCGCTACGAACATGACCGTTCCCATCGGTGGTGTCAGGCAACCGATGGCCAGGTTGAGGATCATCATCACACCGAAGTGAATCGGATCAATACCCAACATGCGTACCGTTGGCATCAGTAACGGAACCAGTACGATGATGGCAGCATTCCCTTCAATAAACATCCCGAGAAACAGCAAGACCAGGTTCACAATCAGCAAGAAGATGTAAGGATTATCAGAGAATCCTGTCATCACCACCGCCAGATCCTGCGCAATTTGCTCGTTGGTCAGCACCCATGCCAGCGCTGAGCAGGTCATAATGATGAGCATGACGCTGGCTGTTGAGCGTGCCGTTTCCAGTAACGATGCCGCGATATCTTTTACCGTCATTTCGCGATAGAAAAACGCGCCGATAATAATCACAAACACAACGGCAATTGCGCCTGCTTCTGTCGGGGTAAAGATCCCAAAGCGGATCCCGCCGATAATCACCAGAATCAAAATTAATGCTGACGTGGCGCCTTTACCTGCTTCCCAAAGTTCGCGGCAAGTTGGGCCGTGGGCACGGGCGGGGAGGTAACCGCGTTTTTTCGAGATCAAATAGATCGTGAACATCAGTGCGACGCAGCACAAGAGTCCCGGAATGATCGCCGCCATAAACATTTTTCCGATGGAGACATCGGCGACAAAACCGTAAATGATCAGGGCGATACCCGGCGGGATGATCGGCGTGATAAGCGATCCGGCAGCGGTGACGGCGGTAGAAAAACTTTTGCTGTAGCCGAGTTTGGTCATCTCCGGCACCAGCATTTTTGACAACATCGCGCAGTCAGCCAGGTTAGATGCCGACAACCCTCCCATCATGGTACTGAGCAGGACGTTGGACTGGGCGAGTCCACCCGGATAGTGACCGGAGAGCACGCCGGTGAAGCGCAACATGCGGTGTGTAATGCCGGTATAGTTCAACAAGTTACCGAGTAAAATAAAGAATGGGATCGCCAGTAATGTGACGTTTTCCCCCGCGCCGATGATACGTTGAACAGCGATCAGCGGTGAAATGTCGCCCGCCATATAAAAGTAAGTCAGTATGGCGACCAGTACGCTGATGAAAATCGGCGTATTCAGAATAAACAGAAACAATAAGACAATACACGCGATCGCTACTGACATACGACCTCCCTGCGTTTCAGTTTTTGAATATCTTGCCAGAGGTGCTGCAGGCAGAACATCACCATGATCCCAGCGCCTGTCGGCACAGCAAAATCGATGTACAGATAGGAGACTCCAAGAATGGGGGTGATTTTATCGACGGCGATAAGCGACAGTTCATAGCCGAGATAGCCAAATGTTGACAGTGAGACTATGGCAATCATGTGGGTGATGATGGCGCAGGATAAACGCCAGTTTTCCGGCAGCATGGAGGTGAAGGCATCAATACTGACGTGCATACGATGGCCCATTGCTGAGGCCGCTCCGATCATAATCAACCAGATGTAACAGATAATCAGCGCTTCCTCACCCCAGATCAGTGGGGCGTTAAGCAGCCAGCGCATCAAAACGGCCACTACCGTAATGAGCACAATCCCACCTGCCATCAGGCAGGCCAGAATATCGCTGAATTTATTGAGAAACCGAAACATAGTCATACCTATACGGCGATACTTTTCAGGGAGAGGAAAACGCGCAGACAGTGTGCTGCGCGATTACTCCGTTACTGTGCAATGATTTCCTGTGTTTTTTCATACAGTCCTGGCGTCCATTCCGGGAACTTCGTGTAGAACGGTTTTGACGCTTCACGGAACAGATTGCGGTCAACTTCCACGACAGTGACGCCTTCTTGCTTCATCTTCTCAATCAGATCTTTTTCTTCTTTCTGAACGAGTTCAGTCAAGTATTTCCCTGCCTGATCGCCGGAGTTCACCAGTGCGGCCTGAATGTCTGGCGGGAGTTTCTTGTTGGTAGCGCTGCCCATGACCAGGTTGGTCACGTTCTCTACGTGGCCCGTGAGGATCAGGTATTTAGCCGCTTCATGATGTTTTTGTCCGTACAGCACAGGAATCGGGTTTTCTGCGCCATCAATCACTTTCAGGTTCAGCGAGGTGTAGACTTCAGCGAGTGGCAGTGGCGTTGGGGTTGCGCCCATTGCTTTCATGCCTTCAATTTGAATGCGGTTGTTCGGAACGCGAATTTTGAGGCCTTTTAAATCTTCCGGTTTGGTAACCATTTTGGTGGTCAGCATATGGCGCGTACCATACAGCCAGTCTTTAGAGACGATGTGCAGACCTTTGGCATCCAGTTTAGTTTCCAGATCCTTGTACCAGTCTGACTGGTTGAGTTTGAAGATATCTTTATAGCTAGTGCCGACGTAAGGACCAAACATAATGCCGAAATCAGGCACATAGTCAGAGAAGAATGCGCCATCAGCAAGGGTAATCAGCGGACTACCCAGTTTCATTTGTTCAATGACATCCTTTTTCGAGCCTAATTGTGAACTGGGATAAGCAACGAGTTCACCTTTACCGCCGGTTTGTTCATTAAATAAACGTGCCCATTCGCGGATCGCTTTATCAAAAGGTTCTCCTGGATTGTTTTCGTAGGCAACTTTCAACGTATATTCGGCAGCGGCTATCGCAGAATTACTAAAAGAGACAGTGGCGAGTATAGAGCCAACGGCGAATGCTAGTAACGAATTTCTTTTTTTAGACATCAGACTCATTATTACTCTCCATTTTTGTAGTGGGTACTGAGGATATTATTATATTGCCCGGATTTTCCGGGGTGTATTACAGAGTTTCTAAACTATTTATTATTATGCGTGTTGATTATCTTAAAATGTTTATCAGAGCCTAAAATGCTTTATTAATGGATGGTTACTTTTATTAAGAAATTGTGGCTAGGGTAATGGTTTGCTGTTTTTAATCGGTATTTAAAGCCTCGTGGATTTGCGACTTGTTGCGTTGATTGAGTGGATCATGGTCTGCCGGGCGGTTTGCAAATGCTGGCGTAATGCGGCTGTAGCGCTAAGGTCGTTGCGGCAGATAAGGGCGCTGAGAATCGTCATATGCTCATTGACGGCAACGATATTTCTTTGCTTGAGATCGCTCTCATCCCATTGATAATGAAAGTGAAAAATGACAGAGATAATCTCCAGCGATTGATCGAAAAAGACATTTTCGGCGGCGCTGAGAATCAGGTTGTGAAAGTCCCGGTCCAGCAGGGAAAACATGCGATAGTTGTCGCTGATGGTGTCGCGTAATGCACGGTGACGATCGAGTAAATCTCGCGCTTTCTGCCAGCGAATATCCGTGACGGGGAGATTGAGAAAGTGTTGCAGGGCGTGGGTCTCCAGCATTTCCCGTAATTCGAAAAGCTGTTCGGCATAGCGTTGGTCGAACTGTTGCATACGCCACAGGCCGCGTCGTTCGCTGATGATCAGATTGTAACGCCCGAATTTTAAAAGATATTCTCGCACAACGACCGGGCTGACGCCGGCGGCGCGCGCCAGCTGCAGTTCGGAAAATGTTTCACCGGCGCGTAGCTGTCGTTGGTTAATCATGGTGAAAAAGGCGTGCTCGAAAATACGGTTCTGCTCCGCCAGCGAGGCGGTGGTACAGGCGAAACCGTC
Organism: Citrobacter sp. NCU1; assembly: GCF_010231475.1. Lineage (GTDB taxonomy): Bacteria > Pseudomonadota > Gammaproteobacteria > Enterobacterales > Enterobacteriaceae > Citrobacter_D. The sequence goes on from NZ_NRDO01000034.1 coordinate 91,339, forward strand.
ATCATTATTGGGCTTGCGGGCGATCACGTAGTCGTTGCCAACTGGCGTCAGTACGCCACATTCGCTTAAGTGGCTTAGCATATGGCGCACCGTGGTGCGGCTGATGTTGTACATCTCCGCCAGTGCGCTTTGCGAGGGGAGCGGAGAAGGGATATGGCCGCGAGCCATATCATCGATCATCTGGTTAATGACATTGTGACGTAAATTTTGCGAGCGGCTCATCGGTCTCTCCTTTTGGGCGTATTAAAACCCGATTTAAAACATTTTAATGCGTCGGTATTCACAAATTACGTTTCCTGTCTCTTCGATATTTTTATTTTCATCGATATCTGATGCAACGAAAAACAGGAGAGCAGAATCATGTCAACGATGAACACGCTGATTTGCCAGGAACCGAAACAATTAGTTTGGGAAGAACGTCAAGTTCCTATTCCTGGTGAGGGAGAAGCATTAATAAAAATTAAATCCGTAGGGATTTGCGGTACTGATATTCATGCCTGGGGCGGTAATCAACCTTTTTTCAGTTATCCCCGCGTGTTGGGCCATGAAATATGTGGCGAAATTGCTGGGTTAGGTAAAAATATTCCGCATCTGAAAGTGGGTCAACAGGTTGCTGTTATTCCTTACGTGGCGTGTCAGCAATGTCCGGCGTGTAGCAGTGGGCGTACCAACTGCTGTGAGAAAATTTCGGTGATTGGCGTGCATCAGGATGGCGGTTTTAGCGAGTATTTGTCTGTTCCTGTGACTAACCTGCTGGCAGCGGATGGGATTGATCCGCAGGCGGCGGCGTTGATCGAGCCTTATGCTATCAGCGCACATGCGGTACGCCGGGCGGCGATTGCGCCAGGCGAGCAGGTGCTGGTAGTGGGGGCAGGGCCGATAGGGCTAGGGGCGGCGGCCATCGCCAACGCCGACGGCGCGCAGGTCGTCGTCGCCGATACCAGCCCCGCTCGTCGGGAGCATGTGGCTTCTCGCCTGAAACTCCCGGTAATTGATCCGTCTGCCGACGATTTTGATGCACAGTTACGCGCGCAATTCGGCGGCTCCCTGGCGCTAAAAGTCATTGATGCGACGGGGAATCAGCACGCGATGAACAATAGCGTTAACCTGATTCGCCATGGCGGCAGCATCGTTTTCGTTGGGTTATTCAAGGGGGACTTGCAGTTTTCCGACCCTGAGTTCCACAAGAAAGAGACCACGATGATGGGCAGTCGCAACGCTACGCCGGAGGATTTCGCCAAAGTAGGGCGTCTGATGGCGGAAGGTAAACTGACCGCAGAGATGATGTTGACGCACCGCTACTCCTTCACCACGCTGGCGGAGATCTACGAAAGTGATGTGATTAACAACCACGAGCTGATCAAAGGCGTGATTACGTTCTGACAGGGATAGAGCAATGAAGACATTGAATCGACATGATTTTCCGGGACAGAGCTATCCGACGAAAGTGATTCAGTTCGGCGAAGGCAATTTTCTGCGCGCGTTTGTGGACTGGCAACTGGATATCCTCAATGAGACGACGGATTTGCAGGCGGGTATCACCCTCGTCCGCCCTATTAATACGGATTTTCCGCCGTCGTTAAATACTCAGGACGGGCTGTACACCACGGTGATCCGTGGCCTGAACGAGCAAGGTGAGGCCGTCAGCGACGCGCGTCTGATCCGGTCGGTGAATAACGAGATTAACCCGTATCAGGATTTTGCCGGATATCTGGCGATGGCGCATAACCCCGATATCCGCTTTGTGTTTTCTAACACGACTGAAGCAGGGATCAGCTATCACGCAGGCGACAGTATCGATGATGCCCCGCCAGTGAGTTTCCCGGCGAAACTGACACGTCTGTTACTGGAGCGTTTTAACCACTTCAACGGCGCGCCAGATAAAGGCTGGGTGATCATTCCCTGCGAACTGATCGACTATAACGGTGACACGCTCAAAACGTTAATTCAGCGTTATGCGCAGGAGTGGCAGTTGTCTCCGGCGTTTCTCGACTGGCTGGAGACGGCAAACACATTTTGCTCCACCCTGGTGGACAGAATCGTGACCGGTTACCCGCGCGAGGAGGCACCTGCGCTGGAAGCGCAACTGGGGTATCACGATGCGTTTCTCGACACCGCCGAGCATTTTTATCTGTTTGTGATTCAGGGACCGGCCTGGCTGGCAGACGCACTGAGATTAACGGAATGTTCGCTGAATATTCGCATTGTTGACGACATCAAACCGTATAAAGAGCGTAAGGTCGCCATTCTCAATGGCGCGCATACCGCACTGGTTCCGGTGGCGTGGCTGTGCGGGCTGGAGACGGTTGGCGAAGCGATGCAGGACGAGGACGTGCGCCACTTTGTAGAAAAAGCGATTTATCAGGAGATTATTCCGGTACTGGATCTGCCTGCCGCTGAACTGCGTGAATTTGCCGATGCGGTGACAGGGCGTTTCCAGAATCCGTATATCCGCCATCAGCTACTTTCTATCGCGCTCAACGGGATGACCAAATTCCGCACGCGTATTTTGCCTCAGTTGCTGGCAGGGCAGCAGGGCAATAAATATCCCGTGCGACTCACGTTTGCGCTTGCGGCGCTGATTGCGTTTTACCGCGGCGAACGGGTGGGAGAGACGTATCCGCTCCAGGACGATGAACAGTGGCTCACTCGCTATCAACAGATGTGGCCGCGTGTGGGGGTCGATCTGTCGTTGCAGGAACTGGTCGATGCCGTCCTTCGCGATAACGCGCATTGGGGCGAGGATTTAACGTTGCTGCCAGGGATCACCACCCAGGTGACGGCCTGCCTGGAAAATATCCTGGTACACGGGATGCGCCAGGCGGTGAAAACGCTGGATTAAGGTTGCCATGCAGCGCCCGGAGCCGTGTTGGGCGCTGTTTTTTTCACGGATAAGGAGAGGCACGGTGGCGTAACGCTATCGGGCCAACGTTTTTTACTCGGGGTTATCCTTCGGCATTCACCACTTTGATTTCCACCATGCCGATCCCCAGTTTACGTGGCGAATGCCCTAAAATATTACCCTCGTTGGTAGATTGCGGGTCGGGTGGTGTGATCACCAGCGTGCTGGCCGCGTCCGGATTATCAAAATGCAGTGTGGTCGTGGTGATATCGTTACCTAACCGCAGTATCTGTTCTTCTCTGCCTACACGTACCGGTATGGGGCGATTGGCATTTGCGCCGTAGGCTTTGGCAGTGATCACCAGATCGAATTTTTTGGGCAACGGCGTCTTGTACTCGATTTTGACTTCTTCTCCCAGTTGCGCGTTGGACCAGCGCCCCCAGGATTCCGGGCGAGAGATACCGCTGAACTGCTTCACCTCTTCCGGCGCGCCGGCGACGTTAAAGACAAAGCTGTCTGCTTTGTAGCGAATATCGTTATCGACGATTTTCAGTGTATCCACGTTACCTTTGTAACGTTCCATATCGATGATGGTGTTCTTAAACGCCGTTTTGCCCTTCCACTGTGCTTTATTCACATTCTGTACGACTTGCTCTCCGCCCAACTGACCCTGTGAAACACACCAGTCGGTGGAGAGGGCCAGTTCCGGCGACCACAGTTGTGCCATTTTGTAGCAGCGGTCAACCCAGACAAAGTTGTCGCGCGGGGCGAAATCCGCCAGTTGAAAACGTAGTGGGGCGGAGTATTCGCTTTCTGGCAGCGGTTCAACGCGATTGTCTGAGACGCGCAGCAGTAGCGGCAATCGGAAATGGCTGCCCGAGAAGGCGATCATGTTTTTATCCCGATCGATGGTGAACGTTTTCATCTCTTTGGGGAAATTCCACAAGCGGATGATGTCGGGTTTCCACGCCAGAACTTTCTCTTTAATGTTCAGGAACACCAGAGACATTGATTCGCCGGACAAGCTGCTGCGCCCGAGTCCAATAAAGTTGTCCCCGCCGAGAATATCAAGCACCGTCGCGCCGTTATCCATTGTGTTGCGTTTGACCGCCAGTGTCTCTTGCTGAGGCTGGTCGCCGCGCAGAACGAAAAACAGGTTGCTACGATCTTGCTGATTCAGGTACTTCCATGCGGTGTTGTTCATCGCCAGATGATCGGAAGAGACGACGATGACGGTGTCTTTAAACCACGGCGATGCTTTGATCTTATTGATAAACTGAGCAATGTTTTCCTGGCTGCAACTGACGGCGCTAAATGACTGGTTGGGCTTGCCGTCGACGTCGTAACGTTTACGGTTGCAGGTGCGCGAGATAAATCCATCCGGGTGATGGGTATCGACGGTCAGCGTAAACAGAGAGAAACGCTGACCGGAGCGAGAGAGTTCTTCAAACTTTTTCCAGGCTTCGTCGAGCACTGTATCGTCGTAAAAACCCCAGTCATTACGATACGCAGGGTCCGCGACCACGGTTTTTAACTCTTCGGCGCCGTAGAGATGATCGAAGCCGTGGGATTTCAGGAATACATCTTTGCCTGCAAAACGCAGGTTAGCCCCCTGAACAAAGTAGTTTTGGTAGCCGGAGTTCTTCAGGATATCGCCAAGGCAGATATTCTGCGGGAAAAAGCTGGAAACCGATGCCGAGGCGTTGCCTTCAAAGGGCGCAAACAGAGGAATACCGCACTGAGAGGCGACCATCCCGGCAATGGTGTAATCCGTGCCCGGCAATTGCATGGTTTGACTGAAATCCAGCCCTTCGTTTTTCAGCGCTCCCAGTTCCGGGGTGAGATCCGGGAAGGCGTCATTGTCAAAATAGGTGCGCTCCAGGCTTTCCCCATAGATATAAACCAGATTCAGTTTGGGGTTGGGGATCGTTTTCGATGGCTCTTTGTAATACGCCGAGAAATCAGGATCGCCATCGCGGGACTGTGATTTCATCAGTTCAGTAATTTGGCGAAACGCCGGACTGGCATCTACCGAACCCAGCGCCAGCAACAGGGCCAGCAGGCTATAACCCACATGGTGAGGATGGTGTCGACGGCGGCGAAGAACCCAGCCCAACGCACCAAAAACCAGCGTCAGTGCGAGGATAATTCCCACGCCCGGAAGAATGTATTTACTGACGCCCGCGCCTGTCAGGCTGTTGGTCAACGTGTAGAGCACCGCATCGTTAATGCCGTCGCCGGTAAAGTAGTCGCTGGCATAGAGTGTAATGTTCAGGACAACAAACAGACCCAGCACCGTCAGGGTGGCGGCAAACCACCAGGTGTTACGACCCGCTTTCCAGGCATAAATTAGCACAGAGGCGAGAAACAGAGCGATAGACAGGAATTCAGACAACTCACGATCCTCAGTTATAGCCTGCTCCTCCCGGCTACCTATCAGGAGGGCTAATCTTTTAAGGGGTATATAATGTAATCGCGATGTTACACTGCTGCAATTCTAGTGACATTAAATTACGTTGTTATTCAGAATTGGTTTAGAAAGCGTATTTTTTGATCGCTATCACTGTCCGCGATTCCCGCGAATATCAAGGGGTGAGAGGAAAAAAGAGAGGATTAAGGCCGCGTTTCTTACTGACGCGCTAAAACGCGGCGTATGGAGCCGATCAGGAAATGAAACTCATGCCTTGCTTAAGTACCAAATCGCAGGCTTTGGTTTTGACTTGCTCCGCCAGCGGCGTGCTGCCGATGTTGCTCAGGTTCAACTGTTGCCCATCTTTGGTATTCAGCAGACCCTGAATACCGTCCAGATAGTTGGTATCCTGTTTTTGTTCGGCACTGCTCAGACCCAGTTTATCCAGAACCTGATTTTTGACGTTTTCCGCATCGGTGACGGACGCGAGTTTTTGTTTGGCGCAATACTGCAAAATCCCCGCCGCGTTGTTCATATTGCTGGCGCTCAGCGCGTCAGTGCTGCCATTTAGCAGACTGGTGAGGGAGGAAAGCGACGTGCTGCTTTGTCCTGAGGTGGTGGTGCTTTTGGTGAGTTCGTTGGCTGCGCTGGAGAGCGAATCCTGCCAGGATGAGGCGAAAATGCTGGTGGAGATGAGTGCGCTGGCGGCGATCGCACAGCGCAGAATGCGTTTTGTTGTTTTCATAATAGTAACTCGTATGTGCCTTTTCAGCGAAGTATAGCGCTGCTCGTATTAAGAATGGTCTTAATACTCTTTCCCGGTCACACGGCTACGGTAGCTATCCCAGTTGAAATTTACCCACAAACTGTTGCCCAAACGCATACGATCCATCACACGTTCGCCGAGCAATTTGCTCATCTCTTCCATATTGCTGTTGGTTAACATGCCAGTAGGTCGTTTTGAGGATGAGCGACGATCGACGATCTGATTGATGATCACTTTTTCATAGCGGGATTCGGTTTGCACGCCAATTTCATCGATCACCAGCAGATCGACATTGCTCAGGTCGTTGAGTAACTGTTCCTCACTGGTTTCACGATTCGTGAAGGTTTCTTTCATCGCCGACATAATATCGGCAACGGTAATGATCAGAACGGATTTTCCCCGCAGCAGCAGTTCATTGCAGATTGCCGCCGCAAGGTGGTTTTTTCCGGTGCCGGGCTTACCCGAAAAGATAAAACTGGCGATGTTGCCATCGAACTCTTCTACATACTGCCGGGCTTTGCTGAGCGCATTCATTTGACCGTCGCACTCGACCCGATAGTTCTCGAAAGAGCAGTTTTGATGCAGCGGGCGGATCCCTGAACGATTGAATGTACGCTGCATTTTCATCGCCCGGTTTTCACGGGCCAGCGCGGCAGCGCGAATTTCACCTTGCTCTTTCTGCCATGCCAGCAGTTCTTCGCCTGTTTTAAATGCCGGCACTACATTCGGCGGCATCATTTTTTGCAGACGTTTCATCAGATCGCCAACGTTTTTCATCGTTACCCTCTAAATCCCGGTGGTATGTGGTTGTCAGGTTCGCTAATGCTATTCACATCACGTTTGGGTAGACCACCATTGTTGGCCCGGCCGATCTGGAGGCTGCGTGCCAGCTTTTGCTGCCACTGAACATGATGAAAGACTTTGCCTTCCGCCTGCCAGTAAGCCACGAATGACGCTAACTCTTCCGCTGTCACCGGCTCTCTTAATGCAACGCCCCATAATGCCGCCTGACGCTGAAAATCGGCATCTGGCTGCCAGTCAGGATACATCGCAAATTTCCCCATCGGTACCGCCACGGGCGTGGCCTGTGGTTCTTCGTAAAACTGCGCGTCCAGCGTGACGTCGCTTCCCGGGCGCGCCAGTTTTTCTTCAAGCGCCAGCAATTCTGCCAGACGGGCAGGTGTGACGGCATAAAATGCAGGCACATTATTGGCAAATACCGCAACGGCGCCGCCAGCCGATTTCGTCAGCACCGTGTGGTGATCGTGGACTAATGCGTCAATACCGATGACGTCCGGGGTTAAAATTCTGCAAGACATAATGTTTCTCAATACGGAACAACAACCGAGAAGGGAGACTGTTTTTATAGTAACACACCGATGACCAGAAGCGGCAGGGAGGCGGGATGACCGCCTCTTACTCGTGAAGTGATGTCAGAGGAGGGCCAATCAAACGCGTGGACGTTTGCGGTATAACCATAGTCCCGGAACGGAAAGCCCGATGGACAGCGCGCCAACAATGGAAGATGCTTTCAGGAAATTCGTCAGCAACGTGATCATCAGAGGATCGCTGTAACCAAAATGGCCGATCTTAACGGCGGAAATCATCGCAGTGTAGGCGGAGATCCCCGGGAACATCGGGATAACTGCCGCCACGGTGAAGACCTTCGGGTGCGCCAGATACCAGCGTGACCACTGGATACCGATACTGCCGACCAACAGCGAAGCCATAAAGGTCGACCATTCAATGTTAAACCCGGCGGTCATCATCGCCATCCGCGAGCCGTGGCCCAGCGCACCCAGCAGGGCGCACCAGGGCAGCGCCCGGTGGGGGACGTTAAATACCATCGCGAACCCGACGGCGGGGATTGCCGACAAAATCATGTCCTGCATAAGCGCGAGAACAAACTCGATCACACCCATCCGCGAAGCCCCCATAGCGTTAAAGACATAACGACGCCCACGCAGGTCGCTAGCGTCAACAAGCTGGCGATCGCCCAGCGCGCCAGCCCGGTATTGATGTGGCCCTTAAACATATCTGCGACAGAGTTGATCAGGGGAAATCCCGGTACCAGCAGCAGTACGCTGGCCGCCATCGCGATCGTCGGGGTTTGGCTGAACGTGTCCAGACGCAGTAACAGGCCCGAGATGGTCGTTGCAACAAAGGCGGTAATACAAAAGTTGATTTGCGGGTGGAGATGTCGGTGCGCCAGAAACTGGCGGATATACATAGCTACCATGCTGGCGAAAAAGGTGATCACGGCACCGTCCCATCCGCCCTTATTCAGTTTGCAGAAACAGGCGCAGGAAAGGCCGACCATGAAAGCCACCAGCCATCGCGGATAACGCAGGGGTCTGATTTGGCTAAAACGCTTCTCGACTCCCCGATAGTCCAGGAGTTTGTGTTCGGCCAGAATCACAATGTGTTGAACTTCCGTGACAACGTGCATATTAATGCCACGATCCTGATTCTTCCGCGTCGTCGTTAGACATTGGCCGTCTTTAATGGTGGTGAGTACGATGGCGTTAGAAGAGATGGCGCTTTCTACGTTGTCCATCCCTAGCGCCAGACCCAGACGCGTAGAGAGTTCATCAACCAGTGCGCTTTCTGCTCCGTGCTGTAATAAAAAAAGCCCGCATTGAATACATAACCGTGTAACCGTTCGTTGTAACAACTGCTCTGTTTGCATGACTCGCCCTGATTGAAAGACGGGTAAAAATGACAAAGTCTTCTTTGTAACACGAAGTATAAGTTCGTTGGCTCTGGCCCGGATCAATCTTTGTGTTGAAAAAAACGTCAGGGCGATGGGTTTGCTCATTTGAACGGTGTCGTGACCTGCCCTCTGTTTTTCGGAGTGATTTATCATTGCAGTGCATTGATCAGGTTATGTCAACGAGGAAGGTTGATGCGAAGCGCACCGACGATTTTTCACAACCACATGTTGGTAGCATTATGATTATACGAGGATTACTGATACGACAAACGCCCTCTTTATTCATCATGGAAAATAAGTAAATGTTGATAAAAACATAATGTGAATTTATTAAACGAAATTAATCCGCCTTAAAATATCAGATGATTCAAATGGATTAATTTAATTGTGCGGGAATTGTTTTTATAAAAAATTGTGTGATAATGTTAAGAAGGAACCATACTATGGGGGTTCTGGTATGGTTGCAGTCATAATGCATAAAAAATCATGGAATAATTCACGTCATTAATTAATTTTATTTTTATCTCGTTATTTTTATCTCGTTATTTATATGTGTGATTTATTAATGGCGGTGGAAATAAGAAAGGATGTGAATATGGAGGGAGTATGTTGCCAGGACGCTACAAAAATGCAATTGTTATCAGTAAAATACCCGTTATTCAGGCTGGACTAAGAGGTATCATTCTGGGTCACCTTCCCGATCATGAGTTAACATTCTGCCGTTCGGTCGAAGAGCTCACGTTGTTGCAGCTACGCTGCACTGAACTGGTATTGGTTGATTTAACGGGGGAGAGCAATCAACCTCGCGCTGTTTGTGAACAGTTTTATGCATTGTTAACGCAATATAATGATATTAAATGGATTTTTATCATTCCTCACAAGTACTACCCTTCGGCCGTTGAGATATTGACAGGACCTTCCACGACGTTGCTTTCTGACGAAGATCCGGTTGAAAGCGTGGTTAATGCTATTCGCTCAGGTAATTATAGCGCGGAGCACATCAGTAAAGAGCTTATGTTTCCAGTACTGCAAGACATGACTGAATATGGCGGACAGTCGATGGTTCTTACTTTATCGGAGCGAAAAGTATTACGGCTTCTCGGAAAAGGGTGGGGAATTAATCAAATAGCGTCATTGTTGAAAAAGAGTAATAAAACTATCAGTGCCCAGAAAAACAGTGCCATGCGTCGTTTGTCCATACACAGTAATGCCGAAATGTACGCATGGATTAACAGTTCTCAAGGAGCAAGAGAACTGAATTTACCTTCAGCATATGGAGATACCACGGAATGGAAAAAAGAATCATCAAGAGAAATGTTGCGCTGGTAGAAAAGTGCGCAATGAGCAGTATTGGTATTAAGAGTTTGTTTAATTCAGATCCTGAATGTCTCTATCAACTTCATCTATTTTCTAATCAGTCTGAATTTAAAATGGCGATGGTAAATACGCCTTTTTCTGCGGTTATCTTCTCACTTTCCGCGATACGAGAAGATCGTCGGGTAGGATTGGCGTGCCTGACGGAACTGGCGATTGACTTCCCGCGGATGCGTCGACTGGTCATCGCCGACGACGATAATGAAGCTCGTCTTATTGGTTCTCTGTCGCCATCGCAACTGGATGGCGTATTAAGTAAGTCATCGTCGCTGAGTTGTTTACGAGAACAGCTGTTTTTAGCACTGAACGGTGTACGCCGGGTGACGGAAAACAGCACTAATCTTTGGTGCACCAGTCAGAGTCGTACAATAAGTCCTACTGAACGTGAAATATTACGGTTTATGTCGCACGGTTATTCGATGGTTCAGATAGCCGTGCAGCTTGAACGTAATATCAAAACGATCCGGGCACATAAATTTAATGTAATGTCCAAGCTGGGCGTGAATTCAGATGCCGGATTGCTGGATGCGGCGGATATTTTGCTGTATCTACGCGCCATAGAACCCCGTTCCGCACTGCACACAGCATAGTGCGGTATACCTGGAATGGCGAACGAGGCGTCCCCTTCAGGCTTGACGGCAGATCACTGGCAGACATCAATCCAGGTTGCTGAAGTCAGCTCGGCCATCCTTTCAGGTGCGATTCTTATTGCGCTATGCGTTGCGCCAGCAGCGGGCAATACCTCTGTGTAGTTTCTGAGGGAGACATCGCAATAGACTGGCAGGGGTGTTTCCAGACCAAAAGGGCAGACGCCTCCTGGCGGATGACCTGTTGCACTCATCACCTCATCAAAACTGAGCATACGCGCTTTCGCGCCAAACGTTTCTTTGAGCTTTTTATTGTCCAGGCGGACATCGCCTTTGGCGACAACCAAAATAATGTTGTCCTTCACCTTTAGTGAAAGTGTTTTTGCAATTTGTCCCGGCTCCACATTGTGGGCTTTCGCTGCCAGCTCAACCGTTGCAGTGCTCTGATCCAATTCGATAATTTCAATATCCGGGGCATATTCGGCCAGAAATTGCCGTACAGATTGCAGACTCATTCATTCCTCCTGACACGGTGTAAGCAGCCCTGATCTTCGGATAACTACGAGGCGTAATTTGTCATAAGGACAGTATCGCTGTAAATATTTTAATGTAACAAAGCAGCAACATACTCAAATATTAGATCCTCTTCACAATCGCAGAAACCGGTTACAGTAACCGGTTGCGGTAAGGGTGGTAGAGATTAATACTAAAATTGTCACTTCCTCTGTACTACATAATAAGAGCCATCTATGAAACTTGATTCTCTACGCTGCATCGCGGGTCTTTATTCCGGCACGGTTGCGAAAAGTAGTAATGGATTCTTACGTGGCGGTGTTGTTGCTGCCTGCACGTCTACGTTGTTTTGACAGACTGGAGAACGGATATGTCTACCAACCATGCTGTGTTTAATGTGATTTTTCGGTTTGTTGAAAACTATGTTAGCCCCGTTGCCGGGCGTATATCCTCACAGCGTCACGTGATGGCGATCCGCGATGGGTTTATCTCGGCAATGCCGTTTATGATTGTCGGCTCGTTCCTGCTGGTGTTTGCCTATCCTCCCTTTTCTCCGGATACCACCTGGGGATTTGCCCGTGCGTGGTTGGATATGGCAAAACAGTTCGAAGGTCAGATACTCACGCCGTTTGATATGACGATGGGGATCATGTCCATCTACATTTGCGCAGCCATCGCATACAACCTGGGGAAACACTACGTCAAGTCGTATCAGTTAGATCCTTTTATGTGCGCAATGCTTTCGATCATGGCGTTTTTACTGATTGCAGCACCGAAAACGAAAGGTTCCCTGCCGGTTGACAGCCTCGGAGGCACCGGTATTTTTACCGCGATTCTGGTGGCGATTTACTGCGTTGAAATGATGCGTTTCCTGAAAGCGCACAATATAGGTATTCGGCTGCCAGATCAGGTCCCCCCGATGATCAAAAACTCTTTTGATCTGTTGATTCCTGTGTTGGTTGTTGTCCTCACGCTTTATCCTCTGAGTCTGCTGATCCAGGCGCAGTTCGATATGCTGATCCCACAAGCCATCATGGCGATCTTTAAGCCATTGGTCTCTGCGGCTGACTCCCTGCCTGCGATTTTGCTCGCGGTATTGATTGGCCATCTATTGTGGTTTGCGGGGATACACGGCGCAGCGATTGTCTCCGGAATGTTGCAAATGTTCTGGTTGACCAATCTTGGGATGAACCAGACCGCGTTGGCGCAGGGGGCACCGTTGCCGCACATCTTTATGGAAGCGTTCTGGACATTCTTTATTGTTGTAGGCGGGTCCGGTGCGACAATGGGACTGGTGATCTGTTATCTACGTAGCCGTTCTGTGCACCTGCGCTCCATTGGGCGTTTGAGTGTGGTTCCCAGCATTTTCAACATTAACGAACCTGTCATTTTCGGGACGCCGATAGTGATGAACCCAGTATTTTTTATTCCGTTCCTGCTTGCGCCGATGGTTAATGCGGTCCTGGCCTGGGCTGCAATGAAACTCGACTTGATTGGGCGCGTGATTTCCGTTGTTCCGTGGACCGCGCCAGCACCGGTAGGCGCCGCCTGGGCGTTAGGTTGGGATTACCGTGCTGCAGTGCTGGTGGTGTTGCTGGCGTTGGTGTCCGCCATTATTTATTTCCCGTTCTTCAAAGTTTACGAGAAACAGTTGCTGGAGCAGGAAGCTGAAGAAGCTCAGCGTTCGGAAGAGGAAAGTCAGCAGGTTGCATAAAGAGAAAAAGCAAGGGGCGATGGCTCCTTGCTTATTTTAACGTACAGTCGCCACATTGCTGAACATCAGGAAGGCGATAGCGCTGGCAGCAGGTTCTGCGGACCAAAAGACCTTCGCGTGGAACGACGGTTCGCCACAGAGGGTTATCTTCGCCGCCAGACAGCTTTTTCTCGAAAAAGCAGCTCTGTCGGAGTGTTGCCAACAGCTCTTCTCCCAGTAACGGTTTCATTTCTGTCAGATACCAGTGGATCAAATACCCGGTGTTGCTCCAGATGAGTTTACTATTGATCTCTCCGGTGGCTTCCAGTGCCTGAACGATGGGCATTAGCGCCCGGAGAATCAGCGTTTCCAGCCGTTGCGGGGGAGTGCGTAACGTCGCCTGGTGATCCTGGTGTACGTCAATCCAGAAACAGGCTGCCCGCCCTGTTTCATGAAACTCAACGCTGACATATTCAGGATAAACATCAATCGCTTTTTCCTGAGTGAGCAGGGCAAGCATCAGCGGGGGAACCATCAGTCCGATATACCATTGCGCCCACAGAGAAATCAGTGGTTTATTTTCGCGTGGCTGTGTGGGGTGATTGCGATAGATGTGATCGGAATACACCGCCAGCAATGAGCTCAGAGCGCTGGGGCGGGACCACTGGGCAAGCGTCATGACGCCTTGCGGGGCAGGTTCATCGAGACGAATAAAATCCAGTAAATGCGCTCGGGTTTGCGCGATCGTTTCACGCACAGCATCAGCAAGCGTTAGCTCCCCCGACGGGAGATGAGCTTGCCAGATGATCTCTTCAATCATGGGAGCAGTGCGATAGGCCATAGCGCTATATCTGGATAGTAATCTAAATGAGAATGATTACGAATCCTAGCGATAGAGCGAAACGATGGCAAGTGCTTTGTCGCTATCCTCTGCGTAGTAGCACGATTAAACCATCAGGTGTGGGGTAACTCATCGAAGACCAGCGTGTTATTTCGCCCCTGATTTTTCGCTTCATACAGCGCTTTATCGGCTCGGGAGATCGCGCCATCAATGCCCTGACCGACCAATGGTGCAATGCCGATGCTGATAGTGACATTCGTCGCGGTACTCTGATTAAACATATGCGGAATATCGAGATCGTAGACTTTTTGTCGAATCTGTTCGGCGGTGGCTCGCGCTTGTTGCTGATCGACAGCAGTCAGCAGAACCATAAATTCTTCACCGCCAAAACGCGTAACAACATCCCGTGAACGAACGGCGTCACGAATCGCCGCAGAGACACGAATCAGCGCCTGATCGCCCATCATATGCCCGTAATGATCGTTGTAGGCTTTGAAATGGTCGATATCGAGGAGTAGGACATAGTGCTCGCGGTTGTCCAGGACCAGCAGGGTATCCAGCTTATTTTGCAGACCGCGACGATTGTACAAACCAGTCAACGGATCCAACATGCTCAGACCGTTCAGCGTCTCCCTCTCTTCCAGCAATTTGTACATCAGCTGTTGGGCGAAGCGATCATAGCGTTTTTGGATCACATGCTGAATGGCAATGCCTGCCATCGGCAATGCCATCAAATAGAGGATCCGTAATCCGTGTTGATCGCCGTTAAACCATAAGCAGGCAAATACCGAAGGTAACGAGTGAAGCGTAAACGCGATGATGTTGTTAGCAAAAGCAATGGAGCCAATAAATAACACGCTCAGTAAGGATATGATTAAAAATGAAAAATCGCTGTGCTCTAATATCTTGTATTTCATTGTGATATGGAACGCCCACAGTATTCCAAATATCAGAGATACAAATGGGAGGCTGATTCGTTTATCACTGTATTTTCCATGCCAGACCAGTAATAGCGAGCCTGTGATAATGATAAGAATCGCAGGGACGGAAAGTGTGCTGGTCTCATAAAGAGGAAATGCTAATACAAACAGTGCAGATGCAGCGTTAAGAAACAGAAAAAGGCGGAGTGAAAACTGATATTTCTTGGTGCGCAGTGTTCGCCAGGATTGTGCTGTCATATATAAGTATCGTTATTAATCTGCAGGATACGTTGAGTGGGTTACTAAAATGAAAAATAACGTGCGAGGAGGAAACTCACCTGGGTGTACGTTTTATAGTGTTCGTAAGTTAACCAGTGAGCAATTTAGCACCTTACTAAATTTATGTCATCTATTGTGAGGTTAAACACATGGAAGCGATGAATGCGGCGAGCTGACAGATAAGAAAATATATCATATGATATTGCTTATCATTATCGATTGAAGAGGTGAAACCATGTTGCAACGTGCGCTGGGCAGTGGATGGGGGATATTGTTGCCGGGAGTGGTTATTACCGGACTGGCATTTACCGACCTGTCTCTCGCAGCATGGAAAGCGATGGTTGTGTCAGGATTGCTGTTGACTTCTTTGATGTTATATCACAAACAGTTACGACACTTTGTGTTGCTGCCTTCATGTGTGGCATTAGCGAGTGGCATTATGCTGGTGATGATCAAGGTGAGCCGGGGATAAAACGCAGAGGGGAAAACAACGCGGAAAATAAGATAATTGGTGCGAGGGGGGGGACTCGAACCCCCACATCCTAAGGACACTAACACCTGAAGCTAGCGCGTCTACCAATTCCGCCACCTTCGCACAGTCATCTTACTTTTTGATATCGCCTCGTTGGTGCGAGGGGGGGGACTCGAACCCCCACATCCTAAGGACACTAACACCTGAAGCTAGCGCGTCTACCAATTCCGCCACCTTCGCCCAGTGCGAGCAATATCAACGTGGTTTATGGTGCGAGGGGGGGGACTTGAACCCCCACGTCCGTAAGGACACTAACACCTGAAGCTAGCGCGTCTACCAATTCCGCCACCTTCGCATACCATCGATTCTTAAAAAAGAATCACTACCACGGAGGCGCATTCTAGTGGTTTTCAGCTATTCGTCAATAGTTAATTACGCGGGATGAATTAATTGCTGTAAAAATGGCCTGGCATGAGGCGACCGGACGACAGGCGCGAGCATCAGGTCCGGTCTTCACATTCAGTCACTCAGGCTTTCTTCGCCTGACGGGTCATCACCGTGCGGTACACCTTAAAACGGCCGGTTTGCGCAATGACTTCGTGGAAACCAAATGTCTCATCCAGCACTTTCGGGTACGGCAGGAAGGCGTTGGCGACAATCCGCAGTTCTCCGCCGCTGTTCAAATGGCGAACGGCACCGCGAATTAGTGTTTGTGCAGCGTCAAGACTGGTCTGGATTCCGTCATGGAAAGGCGGGTTGGAGATGATCATGTCAAAACGCCCTGTCACTTCCGAGAACACATTGCTGGCGAATACGTCACCTTCAATGCCGTTTGCTGCAAGCGTTGCACGGCTGGCTTCAACTGCAGGCGCGGAAACATCGCAAAGGGTCAGGCGTACTTTCGGAGAGTGGCTTGCTAGTGCGGCAGACAGCACGCCTGCGCCACAGCCAACATCCAGAACTTTACCTTTAGTGTGTGGTGTCAGCGTTGAGAGCAAAAGTTGACTGCCGACATCCAGACCGTCACGGCTAAACACGCCAGGCAGAG
Source organism: Citrobacter sp. NCU1 (assembly GCF_010231475.1). GTDB lineage: Bacteria > Pseudomonadota > Gammaproteobacteria > Enterobacterales > Enterobacteriaceae > Citrobacter_D. The sequence goes on from NZ_NRDO01000034.1 coordinate 107,797, forward strand.
TTTTAATGGCCAGCCCTTCGTAAGGATATTCGCCCCAGAATGCGTCGGCATTAAAGACCGGCTGTTTTTCCAGGCGACCGTGGTACAGACCGCAGCGGCGCGCGCTATCGATTTTATTCAATGGCGCGTATTCAGCCAGCATCTGCTCTGCGCTGCGAACACCGCTACGGTTTTCACCCACCACGAAAATGTCTGTGCCGACAGGCAGCAGTGACAGTATGTTCATCAACTGGAACTGCGCTTCCGGTTTGTTCTTCGGCCAGTAGTAGATAAATGTGTCGCAGTCGGCGACATCGCTGGCTTCTGCCACCAGGCTAAAACGCGCCTGGTCGCCCATCTGACGGCTGAGTGCCTGCCAGTGGTGAAATTGTTGAGTATGCACGCGGCTGGCGGCACTTTCGAAGCAGGCAGGCAGGGAATCCTGCAAATCTCCGGCAAACAGAATACGGCTTTGTTCGAAATCATCACTGTGACGCAGCAAGACTTCACTTGCCGGGGTAAAAGCAGACATGAAAAATTCCTCTATTGTTCCAGGCGGCGATTATAGTTGTTTGTTGGCGCAGATTCGACGAATTTGCTATATTTGCGCCCCTGATTACAGGAGCGTTTCGCTATGACATCCCGACGAGACTGGCAGTTACAGCAACTGGGCATTACGCAGTGGTCGCTGCGCCGCCCTGGTGCGCTGCAGGGTGAGATCGCGATTTCAATTCCTGCACACGTTCGTCTGGTTATGCTTGCCGCGGACTTACCGACGCTGAATGACCCGCTGATGAGCGATATTTTACGCGCGCTGACCCTCAGCCCGGACCAGGTACTGCAACTGACGCCCGACCGCGTCACGATGCTGCCGCAGGGGAGTCGCTGCAACAGCTGGCGGTTAGGGACTGAAGAACCGCTGTTACTGGAAGGCGCACAGGTCTCAACTCCTGCGTTTAATGAATTACGGGTAAACCCAACGGCACGCGCCGCACTATGGCAACAAATCTGCGCTTATGAACACGATTTCTACCCTCAATCCGACTGATCTCCCAGCAGCCTTTCAGATTGAAAAACGCGCCCATGCGTTTCCGTGGAGCGAACACACTTTTGCCAGTAATCAGGGCGAACGTTATCTCAACTATCAATTGACGGTAGACGGAAAGCTGGCGGCCTTTGCCATTACGCAGGTCGTACTGGATGAAGCTACGCTGTTTAATATCGCCGTAGACCCGGATTTTCAACGTCGGGGATTGGGACGGGCGCTGCTGGAACATCTCATTGATGAACTGGAAAAGCGCGGCATTCTGACGCTGTGGCTGGAAGTCCGCGCCTCTAACGTTGCCGCCATCGCGCTGTATGAAAGCTTAGGCTTTAACGAGGCAACGATCCGCCGCAATTATTATCCGACGGCGGACGGGCGTGAGGATGCCGTCATAATGGCACTTCCTATAAGTATGTAATAAAAGAGGCAAGGTGTAATGATGAAGTGGGACTGGATTTTCTTTGATGCCGATGAAACGCTGTTTACATTTGATTCCTTCACCGGCTTACAGCGGATGTTTCTCGACTATAGCGTGACCTTTACCGCTGAAGATTTTCAGGACTACCAGGCCGTCAATAAACCTCTGTGGGTGGATTATCAAAACGGTGCGATTACCTCATTACAGTTGCAACACACACGTTTCCAGGACTGGGCTGAACGTTTGAATGTGCCGTCAGGCCAGCTTAATGACGCGTTTATTAATGCGATGGCGGAAATTTGCTCGCCGTTACCGGGGGCCGTTTCTCTGCTCAATGCCATTCGAGGTAAAACGAAAATTGGCATTATTACCAATGGTTTTACCGCGTTGCAGCAAATCCGTCTGGAGCGTACCGGACTGCGCGACTATTTCGATCTGCTGGTTATCTCTGAGCAGGTTGGCGTGGCGAAACCGGACCCGCGTATTTTTGATTATGCGCTGGAGCAGGCGGGCAATCCTGACCGTTCTCGCGTGCTGATGGTAGGCGATACCGCAGAGTCCGATATTCTTGGTGGTATCAATGCCGGACTCTCTACCTGCTGGTTAAATGCACATCATCGTGAGCAGCCTGTGGGTATTGAACCAACATGGACGGTGACGTCGTTAAGCGAACTGGAGCAACTCCTGTGTAAACACTGATTGCCTCCCCCCTGTTGATGGGTAAAATAGCCGCATTTTTCGTATTCAACATGCGCGGCCTTAGCCGTGCTTACCTAAGAAGATTTGACTATGACGTTGTCTCCTTATCTGCAAGAGGTGGCCAAACGCCGCACTTTTGCCATTATTTCTCACCCGGATGCCGGTAAAACCACTATCACTGAAAAAGTGTTGTTGTTCGGACAGGCTATCCAGACTGCCGGTACCGTAAAAGGCCGTGGTTCTAACCAGCATGCAAAATCTGACTGGATGGAAATGGAAAAACAGCGTGGTATTTCTATTACCACTTCTGTGATGCAGTTTCCGTATCATGACTGTCTGGTGAATCTGCTGGACACCCCTGGGCACGAAGACTTCTCGGAAGATACTTATCGTACGCTGACGGCGGTGGACTGCTGCCTGATGGTGATCGACGCCGCGAAAGGTGTAGAAGACCGTACCCGTAAGCTGATGGAAGTGACCCGTCTGCGCGATACGCCGATCCTCACTTTTATGAACAAACTCGACCGTGACATCCGTGACCCGATGGAACTGCTGGATGAAGTGGAAAACGAGTTGAAAATCGGCTGTGCGCCGATCACCTGGCCGATTGGCTGCGGTAAGCTGTTTAAGGGTGTTTACCACCTCTATAAAGACGAAACCTACCTGTATCAAACCGGTAAAGGTCACACCATCCAGGAAGTGCGCATCGTTAAGGGGTTGAACAACCCGGAACTGGACACTGCTGTCGGTGAAGATCTGGCGCAACAACTGCGTGATGAGCTGGAGCTGGTTCAGGGCGCGTCGAACGAGTTCGACAAAGAGCTGTTCCTGGCCGGTGAAATTACCCCGGTCTTCTTTGGTACCGCGCTGGGTAACTTCGGTGTGGATCATATGCTGGACGGTCTGGTGGAATGGGCGCCTGCGCCGATGCCGCGTAAAACAGATACCCGCACCGTGGAAGCCGAAGAAGAGAAATTCACCGGGTTCGTCTTTAAAATTCAAGCCAACATGGATCCAAAACACCGCGATCGCGTTGCCTTTATGCGTGTCGTTTCCGGTAAATACGAGAAGGGCATGAAGATGCGCCAGGTACGTATCGGTAAAGATGTGGTGATTTCCGATGCGTTGACCTTTATGGCTGGTGACCGTTCTCATGTGGAAGAGGCATACCCTGGTGATATTCTGGGCCTGCATAACCACGGCACCATCCAGATTGGCGACACCTTCACGCAGGGCGAAATGATGAAGTTCACGGGGATCCCAAACTTCGCACCGGAACTGTTCCGTCGTATTCGCCTGAAAGATCCGTTGAAGCAAAAACAGTTGCTGAAAGGGCTGGTTCAGCTTTCTGAAGAGGGCGCGGTACAGGTGTTCCGTCCTATTGCTAACAACGATCTGATCGTGGGTGCGGTAGGCGTGCTGCAGTTTGATGTGGTCGTTGCGCGTTTGAAAAGTGAGTACAACGTTGAGGCGATTTATGAGTCTGTCAACGTGGCGACAGCGCGCTGGGTAGAATGCGCTGATGCGAAGAAATTCGAAGAGTTCAAACGTAAAAACGAAATTCAGCTGGCGCTGGATGGCGGTGATAACCTCACTTATATCGCCCCAACCATGGTTAACCTCAACCTGACACAAGAACGTTACCCTGACGTTCGGTTCCGTAAAACCCGCGAGCACTAATCTACCTTCCAGAGCGCGGTATATCCGCGCTCTGCGACGTTTTTCCTCTTCTCCTTCCGTTACGGAATGTTCTTAAATCCCTCTGTTTTCCTTATGGTTGTCTGTTTTTTAACCGCATTAGCAAGCGATTTTGCGATTGTGATCTATATTTAACAAAGTGATGACATTTTTGACGGACTTTATGACTGCATGGTTTGTTAATTCTGGTTGTTAAAACTGTCAATAATTTTAATCACGATATTAAAAACTGACTCAGAAGGTCTCGTGGCACAGATTCATCATAAGAATTGCTGATTGTGATCTTTGCCATTGACTTCTGAACTGGGTGATTTTCACCACATTCAGCAATGCAGCCTCGTGTTGCCTGAGCTCAAATTATGAGCAAACCATACAGGAATTAATCGATGACTATGACAAGACTTAAGATTTCTAAAACTCTGCTGGCCGTTATGCTGACTTCCGCTGTCGCAACAGGTTCTGCGTTTGCAGAAACCTCTACGATGGATAAGGCGCAATCCGGGGCTGAAAGCGCAGGGCAAAAGATCGATAGCTCTATGAATAAAGTCGGTAATTTCATGGATGACAGTACCATCACTGCGAAAGTTAAGGCCGCACTGGTGGACCACGAAAGCATTAAGAGCACTGATATCTCCGTCAAAACCGACCAGAAAGTGGTGACACTCAGTGGGTTTGTCGAAAGCCAGGCGCAGGCAGAAGAAGCTGTCAACGTCGCAAAAGGCATTGAGGGCGTGACCTCCGTGAGCGACAAACTGCATGTTCGTGATAGCAAATCAGATTCCGTGAAAGGCTATGCGGGCGATACGGCAACCACCAGCGAGATTAAAGCGAAGCTGCTGGCTGACGACATGGTTCCCTCCCGCAAAATCAAAGTCGAGACCACCGATGGCGTGGTTCAGCTCTCCGGTACCGTCGATTCTCAGGCGCAAAGCGAGCGTGCTGAGAGTATCGCCAAGGCGGTTGATGGCGTGAAAAGCGTCAAAAATGATCTGAAAACTCAGTAATTCTTCGTAATTTGCCCTCCTGACTTTGTCGGGAGGCGCACTGTGCACCACACTCAAACTATCGCAAATGAGCAGCCTGAGCGCTCATCTCAAGCGGTCGATATTAACTAGGGTAAGGAGAGGCTTATGTTTCGTTGGGGCATTATATTTCTGGTTATCGCGTTAATTGCCGCCGCTCTGGGTTTTGGTGGACTGGCTGGCACCGCTGCAGGCGCTGCGAAAATTGTCTTCGTTGTCGGGATTATCCTGTTCCTGATCAGTTTGTTTATGGGTCGTAAACGACCCTAGTGCTCAATCCGTAACGTTTTGTTGATACTAAGCCAGTCTGACAGACTGGCTTTTACGGTTTTAGCACAGGCAAAATTGCGTTACTTTGTCGCTCTATAATACAAAAAGAACAGGAAGGCAGAGGTGGGGCAGCGAATACCCGTCACGCTCGGCAATATAGCGCCGCTAACAATAAATGCATTTCGCCCAGGCAGCATGGCACTGGTGTGCGAAGGGGGTGGGCAGCGGGGGATTTTTACCGCTGGGGTGCTAGATGAGTTTATGCGCGCGCAGTTCAACCCCTTTGATCTCTACTTTGGTACATCCGCAGGGGCGCAAAACCTCTCCGCCTACCTCTGCAATCAGCCCGGCTATGGGCGCAAAGTCATTATGCGTTACACCACGAAGCGTGAATTCTTTGATCCGGTGCGCTTTGTGCGCGGGGGAAATCTCATCGATCTTGACTGGCTGGTGGAGTCGAGCGCCGGGCAGATGCCTTTGGCAATGGATAACGCATCGCACTTGTTTGAAATGGGGAAAAAGTTTTACATGTGCGCTTGTCGTGGCGATGACTACTCGCCGGTCTATTTTTCGCCAACGAAACAAAACTGGCTTGATCTGCTTCGCGCCTCCAGCGCCATTCCTGGATTCTACCGAACGGGCGTCGAGCTCGATGGCATCAGCTATCTGGATGGCGGCGTCAGCGATGCGATTCCTGTTCGTGAGGCGGCGAAGCAAGGGGCAAAAACGTTGGTGGTGATCCGCACCGTCCCCTCGCAGATGTACTATACGCCACAGTGGTTTAAGCGCATGGAACGCTGGCTGGGGGAAAGCAGTTTGCAGCCGTTGGTCAATCTGGTGAAGCATCACGAAGCCAGTTACCGCGCAATTCAGCGCTTTATAGAAAAACCGCCGGGTAAATTACGTATCTTTGAAATCTACCCACCAAAGCCTTTACAGAGCATGGCGCTGGGAAGTCGCATTCCGGCACTGCGTGAAGATTACAAAACAGGGCGTTTGTGCGGGCGATACTTTCTGGCGACGGTGGGTAAACTGCTGGCGGAAATACCGCCTCTGGTCCGTCATACGCCGAAGATTGTGGTTCCCGGAAAGGTGGTAGTGCCAGCCGCCCCGGTAGCCAACGACGCGCAGGTGAAAACCATGAGTAGTGCGCCGCAGGCCAATGACACAACGTTCAATAATGAGGATCTGGCGTGAGTGGGTGTTTTATTGATACGCACTGCCATTTTGATTTTCCGCCGTTTTGCGGCGATGAAGTGGCCAGTATTCAGCGCGCTGCAGATGCCGGAGTCGGGAAAATCATCGTCCCGGCAACGGAGTCGGCAAACTTCCCGCGCGTGCTGGCGCTGGCGGAACAGTTTACGCCGCTGTTTGCCGCACTCGGTCTACATCCTATTGTCATTGAACATCATACTGATCACTGCCTGGAGCAGCTCCAGCAGTTTCTGGATAAACGCCCACAGAAAGTGGTCGCGGTAGGGGAGATTGGTCTGGATCATTACCGGGACGATCCTCAGTTCGCAAGGCAAGAGTTCTTACTGGAGGCGCAACTGAAACTGGCGAAACGCTATGATCTGCCGGTGATCCTTCACTCCCGTCGCACGCACGACATTCTGGCGAGGCATCTTAAGCGTCAGAATTTGCCACGAACCGGCGTGGTACACGGTTTCTCAGGTAGCCTGCAACAGGCAGAACGCTTCGTGCAACTGGGCTATAAGATTGGCGTCGGAGGCACCATTACGTATCCTCGCGCCAGTAAAACGCGTGATGTCATGGCGCGGCTTCCGCTGGAGGCTTTACTTCTGGAAACCGATGCGCCGGACATGCCGCTGAACGGTTTTCAGGGTCAACCGAATCGCCCGGAACAGGCTGTCAGAGTGTTTGAGGCGTTATGCGAATTACGCCCGGAGCCTGAAGAGGTGATTGCCGCTGCGCTGTATCGCAATACGACAGCGCTTTTTCATCTCTGATTGCCAGATGGCGGCCGGTGCACGCTGTATCTGTAGGCCGGATAAGACGCACTGCGTCGCCATCCGGCAATTTAAAGATACAGCGCCGGGAAAATCAGGTTATTCACGCCGCGATCCTGTAAGGCGCTCGCCAGGGCCTCCACGTCGCCCGGCGTCGCACTCGGCCAGTTTCTGGCTTCGCCATACACTCCGTGGGCGTGGAAAGCATTCAATCGGATGGGAACATCTCCCAGAGTAGAGATAAACGCCGCCAGCGGGTCGATGTGTTGTAAATAATCACCCTCACCGGGAATGACCAGCAGGCGTAATTCCGCCAATTTGCCGCGCTCTGCCAACAGTATAATGCTGCGCTTAATCAGCGCATTATCCCGCCCTGTGAGCCGTTGGTGGCACTCATTTCCCCACGCTTTAAGATCGAGCATCACCCCGTCACACAGCGGCAGTAATTTCTCCCAACCGGTTTCGCTCAACATACCGTTACTGTCTACCAGACAACTCAGATGACACAGGTGCGGGTCGGCTTTGATTGCGGCAAAGAGTTGCAGGATGAACGGTAACTGCGTTGTGGCTTCCCCACCGCTGACGGTGATGCCCTCAATGAACAATGATGCTTTGCGGATATGGCTTAATACATCGTCAATGCGCATTTTCTGCGCCATGGGCGTGGCGTGTTGTGGGCACATCTGCAGACAAGTGTCGCACTGCTTGCAGACATCAGCCTGCCACACCACTTTCCCGGCAGCGAGACTCAGCGCCTGATGCGGGCAGTGAGCGACACATTCTCCGCAATCATTACAGCGTCCCATCGTCCACGGATTGTGGCAATTTTTGCAACGTAGATTACATCCCTGTAAAAACAAGGCCAGACGACTGCCCGGCCCGTCGACACAAGAGAAGGGAATAATTTTACTGACTAAAGCGCATTTGCTGTTCATGGCTCATCACGCGGGGCTGTCGTTCCAGAATACGTGTATTACGGGCGGCTTCCTCTCCCAGCCAGGTGGTGTTGGTACGGGAGCCTTCGGCACGGTATTTTTCCAGGTCAGACAAACGCACCATATAACCCGTGACGCGCACCAGATCGTTGCCGCTGACGTTGGCGGTAAATTCCCGCATTCCCGCTTTGAACGCCCCGAGGCAAAGCTGTACCAGCGCCTGTGGGTTACGTTTGATGGTTTCATCCAGCGTCAGAATGTCGCTGATCCCGGCGTGATACCACGTATGGTGCGGGGCGACGGTTTGCAGATGGGTAATGGGATCCGGTTCGTCTCCATAGGGCAGACGCGCGCCCGGCGTAGTGCCGATATCTGAACTGATGCCCGATTGCGCATGCAGCATCGCTCTTTGCTTCCAGCCGTGTTTCACCGGTGTCTTTTCGACAAAACCGGCCAGTTGCTCACTGATGCGGTAACCCAGGTCGTTTGCGGCCTCATCTTTTCCATATCGCGCTTTCAGCCCTGCTTTTTCACACAGCAGGTTGACGGCTTCCGCCAGACCATACATACCAAACATGGGCACAAAACGTTGTGGATCGATCAACCCTTCCTGCACCAGGAAGCTATTCTCAAAGAAATGTGATTGTTCGTAGAGGAAGTCACAGCGGGCATCAATGATGGAAATTTGTTTCTGGCAGTAGTGCGGTAGCGTGCGCGTAAAGAAGTCATCAACAGAGGTACTGCGCTCTGCAATCGCTTTCAGGTTGAGCCTGACCAGTGTGCTGCCACCCCCTGCAAGGGGTAAAGAGTTGTAACAGCTGACAACGCCATAACCTCCTTTTGTGAAAATTTTATCATTTTCGGGGCCGTTGGAAATATGGGGCTTGCTGCATTCGCAAATATTTTTCGCAACCTCCAGCAGCAAATCATCGGGTGTGATTTGCGGATCATAAATAAATGTCAGATTAGGCGATACCTGCTTTAGCTCTGCGTCTGCGCGTAAAATTGCTCGTGTGACAGGGGTATCGTCAGGGCCAATATTGGCATGCATAAACGCATCAGGGAGAGTTCTGTCGAGATAGCGCCAGAAACGTTTTATTCGAATGTCGATCTCTTCTTGTGTTAGAATTCTAACATATGGCTGGAGCAGCGTATCGAGCTGACCGAGGTAAACCGGCATCGATGTTACCGAAGGCACATGATGGTACAGAATGGTGAGCAAGGATAATGCGTCATCTAAATCCTGTGCGGCTTCCAGCTCCAGCCACTGTGAACCGTTGGCCAGAAAACGCGCGTAATCAGGCAATACATAGCGGGGTTTGAAGGGGGCATGTCCTTCAAACATATCGCAAATAACGCCGTCATCCAGTGCCTGGCGGGCATCAGCAGGGAGTGGCGGATAAGGCAAGTTGTTCTCGGCCTCCAGCGCCAGGAAATGGCGTTTTTGTTCAGGGCTGAGTACCGGGCTGACCACGATTTGCTGGCAACGTTGTTGCAGGGCGGTTTCGCTTGAAACAGGCATCTTCGTTTCCTTTTTGTACCGAAGGTTTAGCGGCATTGTAGAAAGTTACGCCACGATGGCTTTTGATCCTGATGCGCCTGTCGCATTCTCGTAGGGCCTGAAAAGGTCATTTATTTGAAGTTGATCTCATTAGAGTAATGCAAATTTGTACGTAGTTTTCATTAACTGTGATGTATATCGAAGTGTAATGGCGGGTGAATGTTAGAATACTAACAAATCCGCAAGGTGAAATTTTATACGGCGATGCCGTTGGAGAATCAAATGACCGATTTAAAAGCAAGCAGCCTTCGCGCGCTGAAACTGATGGACCTGACCACCCTGAACGACGACGACACCAATGAAAAAGTGATCGCGCTGTGTCATCAGGCGAAAACGCCGGTCGGCAACACGGCCGCCATCTGCATCTACCCGCGTTTCATTCCTATTGCACGTAAGACCCTGAATGCGCAGGGCACGCCGGAGATCCGTATCGCGACGGTGACCAACTTCCCGCACGGGAACGACGACATTGAGATCGCGCTGGCGGAAACCCGTGCAGCCATCGCCTACGGTGCGGATGAAGTGGATGTGGTGTTCCCGTACCGCGCGCTGATCGCAGGCAATGAGCAGGTCGGTTTTGATCTGGTGAAAGCCTGCAAAGATGCCTGTGCGGCGGCTAACGTGCTGTTAAAAGTAATCATCGAAACCGGTGAATTGAAAGAAGAAGCATTGATCCGTAAAGCGTCTGAAATCTCTATCAAAGCGGGTGCGGATTTCATCAAAACATCTACCGGTAAAGTGCCGGTAAACGCGACGCCGGAAAGCGCGCGCATCATGATGGAAGTCATTCGTGATATGGGTGTTGCCAAAACGGTTGGCTTCAAACCGGCAGGCGGCGTACGCACGGCTGAAGACGCACAGCAGTTCCTCGCGATTGCCGATGAATTGTTTGGCGCAGACTGGGCTGATTCTCGTCACTACCGTTTCGGCGCATCCAGCCTGCTGGCGAGCCTGCTGAAAGCACTGGGTCACGGCGACGGTAAAAGCGCAAGCAGCTACTAAGGTGCTAAGTGCCTGATGGCGCTTCGCTTATCAGGCCTACGACATATCACCGTAGGCCGTATAAGGCGTTAGCCGCCATCCGGCAAAACCGCCTTCAAACTCTTTTCCTCATGGAGGTTACCTTGTTTCTCGCACAAGAAATTATTCGTAAAAAACGTGATGGCCACGCGCTGAGTGATGAAGAAATTCGTTTCTTTATTAACGGGATTCGTGACAACACCATCTCTGAAGGGCAGATTGCCGCCCTGGCGATGACCATTTTTTTCCACGATATGACAATGCCAGAACGTGTCTCGCTGACGATGGCGATGCGGGATTCAGGAACCGTACTGGACTGGAAAAGCCTGAATCTGAATGGCCCGATTGTTGATAAACACTCGACCGGTGGCGTAGGCGACGTGACGTCCCTGATGTTGGGACCGATGGTGGCAGCCTGCGGTGGTTACATTCCGATGATCTCCGGACGTGGCCTTGGTCATACCGGCGGTACGCTCGATAAACTGGAAGCCATCCCGGGGTTTGATATCTTCCCGGATGACAGCCGTTTCCGGGAAATTATTCAAGACGTGGGTGTGGCGATCATTGGGCAAACCAGCTCGCTTGCACCGGCGGATAAACGTTTTTATGCCACGCGCGACATTACCGCGACCGTGGACTCTATCCCATTGATTACAGCATCTATTCTGGCCAAAAAACTGGCGGAAGGGCTGGATGCGTTGGTCATGGATGTCAAAGTGGGTAGCGGCGCCTTTATGCCGACCTATGAGCTTTCTGAAGCGTTAGCCGAAGCGATCGTTGGCGTGGCCAATGGCGCGGGAGTGCGAACTACGGCGCTGTTGACTGATATGAACCAGGTACTGGCTTCCAGCGCAGGTAACGCGGTAGAAGTCCGTGAAGCGGTTCAGTTCCTGACCGGAGAATATCGCAATCCACGTCTGTTTGACGTCACCATGGCGCTGTGCGTTGAGATGCTGATCTCCGGCAAGCTGGCCCGTGATGATGCAGACGCGCGTGCGAAACTGCAGGCCGTGCTGGATAACGGTAAAGCGGCGGAAATCTTTGGTCGTATGGTCGCGGCGCAGAAAGGGCCGACTGATTTCGTCGAAAACTACGCAAAATACCTGCCGACAGCGATGCTGAGTAAAGCGGTGTACGCGGACAGCGAAGGCTTTGTCGGGGCAATGGATACCCGTGCGCTCGGTATGGCGGTGGTAGCGATGGGCGGCGGTCGCCGTCAGGCATCGGACACTATTGATTACAGTGTTGGTTTTACCGACATGGCGCGACTGGGTGACAGTGTTGACGGACAACGCCCGCTGGCGGTGATCCACGCGAAAGATGAGGCCAGTTGGCAAGAAGCGGCGAAAGCGGTCAAAGCGGCAATCAGACTTGACAACGAAGCGCCTGAAATTACACCGACAGTGTATCGTCGAATCACCGAATAGCGATATACTGATCTGATCGCTTTTTTGCAGCGCAAGATGTATGGAGAACAAGATGAAACGTGCATTTATTATGGTGCTGGACTCCTTTGGTATTGGTGCAACTGAAGATGCGGATCGCTTCGGCGACGTAGGTTCCGACACTCTGGGCCATATTGCAGAAGCCTGCGCCAAAGGTGAGGCTGACAATGGTCGTAAAGGCCCACTGAATTTACCGAACCTGACTCGTCTGGGTCTGGCGAAAGCCCACGAAGGCTCTACGGGTAAAATTGCTGCCGGGATGGATGCTAACGCTGAAGTGATTGGCGCCTATGCGTGGGCGCATGAGCTCTCTTCCGGTAAAGATACCCCGTCGGGGCACTGGGAAATCGCTGGCGTACCGGTTTTATTTGACTGGGGTTACTTTAGCGACCACGACAATAGCTTCCCGCAGGAACTGCTGGATAAGCTGGTGAAACGCGGCAATTTGCCGGGTTACCTGGGTAACTGCCACTCTTCCGGTACGGTGATTCTGGACCAGTTGGGCGAAGAGCATATGAAAACCGGCAAACCGATTTTCTACACCTCTGCCGACTCCGTGTTCCAGATTGCCTGCCACGAAGAGACTTTTGGCCTGGATCGTCTGTACGAGCTGTGCGAAATCGCCCGTGAAGAGCTGACCGAAGGTGGTTACAACATTGGTCGTGTTATCGCACGTCCGTTTATCGGCGATAAAGCCGGCAACTTCCAGCGTACCGGTAACCGTCACGATCTGGCCGTTGAACCGCCAGCACCGACCGTGTTGCAAAAACTGGTCGAGGAGAAAGACGGTCATGTGGTTTCTGTGGGGAAAATCGCGGATATCTACGCCAACTGTGGTATCACCAAAAAAGTGAAAGCCACAGGGCTGGATGCGCTGTTTGACGCAACCCTGAAAGAGATGAAAGAGGCGGGTGACAAGACTATCGTCTTTACCAACTTTGTTGACTTCGACTCTTCCTGGGGCCACCGTCGCGATATCGCAGGATATGCGGCGGGTCTGGAACTGTTCGACCGCCGCTTGCCGGAACTGATGGAGCTGGTAGGGGAAGATGACATTCTGATCCTGACCGCTGACCACGGTTGTGATCCAAGCTGGCAGGGCACCGACCATACCCGTGAGCACATTCCGGTTCTGGTATATGGTCCGAAAGTGAAACCCGGTTCGCTTGGCCACCGTGAAACGTTTGCGGATATCGGCCAAACACTGGCGAGCTATTTCGGCACGTCTGCAATGGACTACGGCAAAAACATGCTTTAAACCTGTTGCCCGGCGGCGCGTTGCTTGCCGGGCCTACGATTTTGTAGGTCGGGTAAGGCGTAGCCGCCACCCGACAAAACAACACTTTTAAAAGGATCTGAAGATGGCTACCCCACACATTAATGCAGAAATGGGCGATTTCGCAGACGTAGTTCTGATGCCGGGCGACCCGCTGCGCGCAAAGCACATTGCAGAAACTTTCCTCGAAGATGTTCGTGAAGTAAATAACGTTCGCGGCATGCTGGGTTTCACCGGGACGTATAAAGGCCGTAAGATCTCCGTTATGGGTCACGGTATGGGTATCCCGTCCTGCTCTATCTACACCAAAGAGCTGATCACCGATTTCGGCGTGAAAAAAATCATTCGTGTCGGTTCCTGCGGCGCAGTACGTACTGATGTCAAACTGCGTGACGTGGTGATCGGTATGGGTGCCTGCACCGACTCCAAAGTGAACCGCATTCGTTTTAAAGATCATGATTTTGCCGCGATTGCTGATTTCGGCATGGTGCGTAACGCCGTTGACGCTGCGAAAGCCTTGGGTGTTGACGCTCGCGTCGGCAACCTGTTCTCCGCAGACCTGTTCTACTCTCCGGACGGCGAAATGTTCGACGTGATGGAAAAATACGGCATTCTGGGCGTGGAAATGGAAGCGGCGGGCATTTACGGCGTGGCAGCTGAGTTTGGCGCGAAAGCGCTGACCATCTGTACGGTATCCGACCATATCCGTACCCATGAGCAGACCACTGCGGCTGAGCGTCAAACGACTTTCAACGATATGATCAAGATCGCGCTGGAATCTGTACTGCTGGGCGACCAGGAGTAAGTTTGTTTTGTGCCCGGTGGCGATAACGCTTACCGGGCCTACAAACTCTGTAGGCCGGATAAGGCGTAGCCGCCATCCGGCAACTATTGCAGTAAATTAACGCACTGCCCTGGCGATCCACGCCGACAGTTCCCGCAACACTTCTTCCTGCTCCGGGAAGTCGACTAACAGCGCATCACATTCTTGTTGCAGTACATCTGAACGATACAAACAGCCCTGCAAACGTGCAGCCAGAGCTTCTAACGGCGCCGGGTTCAGGCTATCGGTAAAGATCTGTGTTCGGGTAATGTGGCCTTTCTCAACATCAAAGTGCAACTCTACGCCGCCCCAGCTAAAGCGTTCATCCAGCAGATGCGAAAACGCCGGCGCCTGGCCAAAGTTCCATTCCCAACTGCTTTGACGGGCAAACGTTTCGGCAAAGTTTGGCAGATCTGGCACTTTATCCGGCGAAATCATTTCGGCTTCCACACGCTCACCGTAGTGGGCGAAAAAGGCGTCAGTTATCGCCTCGCACACCTGAGCATGGGTAATGCCCGGCAACAGTTCGGCCAGATTCGCGACCCGCGCCCGCACGGAGGTAATTCCTTTGGCTTCAAGCTTCTTTTTATCCGGATTCAGATAGTTCGCCAGACGACTCAGGTCGGCGTTGAGCAACAAAGTACCATGATGAAAACCACGATCTTTCGTTTCACGATAGGCGGAGCCGGATACTTTGCGCTCCCCATCGGGGGTTTTAACGATCAGGTCGTTACGCCCGGAAGCCTCGGCGGCAACGCCGAGTGAATTCAGCGCATGCAGCACAATGGCCGTTGAAATGGTTTTGTCGTATTCCGGCTTCCCTGCCATAAAGGTAAAACAGGTATTCCCGAGATCGTGGAATACCGCGCCACCCCCGCTGCTACGGCGCGCCAGACGGACGTTGTCTTCCTCCATGCGTCGGGTATTGCACTCCTTCCACGGATTTTGCGCCCGGCCAATCACCACGGTATCCGCGTTACGCCACAGGAACAAAACGCGCTGAGTGGCGGGCATCTGGCGGAAAATACACTCTTCGACAGCGAGGTTGAACCAGGGATCGTAAGAGTCTGAGATAAGCAAGCGTAGTGTCGACATGGCAGATTTCCTTTCTATAACTGACATCTATAGTAATGCTAACGTACTGGCGCTGCACTTTCGCGGCTTACGGATCCTTTTTCTCGTTCTCTTCCTCTTCGGGGATGGACTTGCTGGCGGTAAGCAGGAAAGGGGATTGTTGCCAGCGCGTGCGTTTTCCCTGGAGAAGGGTTCGGGTTAATACCACGCCAATAGCCAGTGACAGGAGCAACATCAGGCGTAGAATATTGGTGGTGTTATCAACCTGCTTTGCTTCGGTGGCTAAGGTGTGCGTGTCGAGCGTCAGACGCAGATAACCCAGTGGGCCATTTTTCCCCTGGATGGGTTCGACAATCTGCTGGTTAAAATAGCCGCCTGCTTTTTTGCCATCCAGCGCCAGCCTGTCGCGCACATTAATGCTTTCGCCTGCGCGGGTAATGAGATCGCCCTGCTCATCGTAAACCCCGGCATCCAGAATACGACTCTCTTCAGTGAGCTGGCGGAGCACACTGGCGATACGTTTTTCATCTGGCGTTTCAGTGCGCATGAACGGTGCGATGTTAAGCGTCACCTGATGCGCCAGCGTACGAGCCAGTTCTTCCAGTTGCGGATTTCGTTGTCGCTGATGGTTTTGACTGAACCAGGACGCACCCTGCATCAGCGCGACAAGCAGTGCGAGACAGAACAAGACAATCACTGCACGATGAAGCCGGAATTTGAGTTTTGCGCGAGCCATATTCCACCTGCTGAAAATTTGAGGCTTAATGTTGCCAGAAGCGATGGTTACAGGGTAGCCTCATGCGTTATTTTCCCCTGGATGTTTCCCGACCCGTACGATTTTACAGGAGCTTTAATGCCTAATATTACCTGGTGCGACCTGCCTGAAGATGTCTCTCTGTGGCCAGGTTTGCCCCTCTCATTAAGTGGTGACGAGGTGATGCCACTCGATTACCACGCAGGCCGTAGTGGCTGGCTGCTGTATGGTCGCGGGCTGGACAAACAGCGTCTGACGCAATACCAGAGCAAGCTGGGCGCGGCGATGGTGATTGTCGCTGCCTGGTGTGTCGAGGATTATCAGGTTATTCGTCTGGCGGGTTCGCTAACGCCGCGCGCAACGAAACTGGCGCACGATGCAAAACTGGATGTCGCTCCTCTGGGCAAGATCCCGCACCTGCGTAAACCTGGTCTGCTGGTAATGGACATGGATTCCACTGCGATCCAAATCGAGTGCATTGACGAAATCGCGAAGCTGGCGGGTACGGGTGAAATGGTGGCGGAAGTGACCGAACGGGCAATGCGTGGGGAACTGGATTTTACCGCCAGCCTGCGTAGCCGCGTGGCGACGCTGAAAGGCGCGGATGCCGATATTCTGCGCCAGGTTCGTGAAAACCTGCCTCTGATGCCGGGTTTGACACAGCTGGTGCTGAAGCTGGAAACGCTGGGCTGGAAAGTGGCTATCGCTTCGGGCGGGTTCACGTTCTTTGCCGAATACCTGCGTGACAAGCTACGTTTGTCGACGGTGGTGGCGAACGAACTGGAGATCATGGACGGGAAATTCACGGGGAATGTGGTTGGCGACATCGTTGATGCGCAGTACAAAGCGAATACACTGACACGCCTTGCGCAGGAATATGAGATTCCGCCCGCGCAGACTGTGGCTATCGGCGACGGCGCCAACGATCTGCCGATGATCAAAGCGGCAGGGCTGGGTATTGCGTACCACGCCAAGCCGAAAGTGAATGAAAAGACGGAAGTCACTATCCGTCATGCCGATCTGATGGGAGTGTTCTGCATTCTCTCTGGCAGCATGAATCAGAAATAACGAGGTAAACCGTGGCAAAAGCTCCAAAACGCGCCTTTGTTTGTAATGAATGCGGGGCCGATTATCCGCGCTGGCAGGGGCAATGTAGCGCTTGCAACGCCTGGAACACCATCACTGAGGTGCGCCTTGCGGCATCGCCGACGGTGGCGCGTAACGAGCGACTCAGCGGCTATGCCGGTAATGCGGGTGTGGCAAAAGTGCAGAAGCTGGCGGATATCAGCCTTGAAGAACTGCCACGTTTTTCGACCGGTTTTAAAGAGTTTGACCGCGTACTGGGCGGTGGTGTCGTGCCAGGTAGCGCCATTCTGATTGGGGGAAATCCCGGCGCGGGGAAATCTACGCTGCTGTTGCAAACGCTGTGTAAACTGGCGGAACAGATGAAAACCCTGTATGTCACGGGGGAAGAGTCTTTGCAGCAGGTGGCGATGCGTGCGCATCGGCTTGGCCTGCCGACGGCAAATCTGAATATGCTGTCGGAGACCAGTATTGAACAGATCTGCCTGATTGCAGAAGAAGAACAACCGAAATTGATGGTCATCGACTCCATTCAGGTGATGCACATGGCGGATATTCAGTCTTCGCCAGGCAGTGTTGCACAGGTTCGTGAAACGGCGGCGTATCTGACGCGCTTTGCCAAAACACGCGGTGTCGCTATCGTGATGGTCGGTCACGTGACGAAAGACGGTTCACTGGCAGGGCCAAAGGTACTGGAGCACTGCATCGACTGCTCTGTATTGCTCGATGGCGATGCCGACTCCCGTTTTCGCACCTTGCGCAGCCATAAGAACCGTTTTGGCGCGGTGAATGAGTTGGGTGTTTTTGCCATGACCGAACAGGGATTGCGGGAAGTCAGTAACCCTTCCGCGATTTTCTTAAGCCGTGGTGATGAAGTGACTTCTGGCAGTTCGGTGATGGTGGTCTGGGAAGGTACGCGCCCTCTACTGGTGGAGATTCAGGCGCTGGTCGATCACTCCATGATGGCCAACCCGCGTCGCGTTGCCGTGGGGCTGGAACAAAATCGCCTGGCCATTTTGCTGGCGGTACTGCACCGTCACGGCGGTTTGCAGATGGCCGACCAGGATGTGTTCGTCAACGTGGTGGGCGGTGTCAAAGTGACGGAAACCAGCGCGGACCTGGCGTTGTTGCTGGCGATGGTTTCCAGCCTGCGTGACAGACCATTGCCGCAGGATCTGGTGGTGTTTGGCGAAGTCGGGCTGGCGGGGGAAATTCGCCCCGTGCCAAGCGGCCAGGAACGCATTTCTGAGGCGGCGAAACACGGTTTCCGCCGCGCCATTGTTCCGGCGGCCAATGTCCCGAAAAAAGTGCCTGAGGGGATGCAAATCTTCGGTGTCAAAAAACTCTCAGATGCGTTAGGCGTGTTTGACGACTTATAATTGCCTATATGTACTCACCTCCCGGGCCTGAAAAGCGTAGCGCCATCAGGCATGGGGTGGTGAAAGTGCTGGACGGCGGTGATGCCTTATCCGGCCTACGATTTTTTTCAGCAGGAGGCACTTTTGTCAGCGTTCGACTACTTAAAAACCGCCATTAAGCAAAAAGGCTGCACCTTGCAGCAGGTGGCCGATTCCAGCGGAATGACCAAGGGGTATTTAAGTCAGTTGCTGAATGCCAAAATTAAAAGCCCCAGCGCACAAAAGCTGGAGGCGTTGCATCGTTTTCTGGGGCTGGAATTCCCCCGTATGCAGAAAAATATCGGTGTGGTGTTTGGTAAATTTTACCCCTTGCACACCGGGCATATTTATTTGATTCAACGCGCCTGTAGCCAGGTGGACGAACTGCATATCATCATGGGCTATGACGACGCGCGTGACCGCGCCTTGTTCGAAGATAGTGCGATGTCCCAGCAGCCGACGGTTTCCGATCGTCTGCGTTGGTTATTACAGACCTTTAAGTATCAAAAGAACATTCGTATTCATGCTTTTGATGAGGCGGGCATGGAACCGTATCCGCATGGCTGGGATGTCTGGAGCAACGGCATTAAGACGTTCATGGAAGAAAAAGGCATTCAGCCTAACTGGATATACACGTCCGAAGAGAACGACGCACCGCGGTTTCTTGAGCATCTGGGTATTGAAACCGTGCTGGTGGATCCGAAACGCACCTTTATGAGCATCAGCGGGGCGCAAATTCGTGAAAACCCTTTCCGCTACTGGGAATACATTCCTACCGAAGTGAAACCGTTTTTTGTGCGCACCGTGGCGGTACTGGGCGGCGAGTCGAGCGGTAAATCGACGCTGGTGAATAAACTTGCCAACATCTTCAATACCACCAGCGCCTGGGAGTACGGGCGTGATTATGTCTTTACTCACCTCGGTGGCGATGAGATGGCGTTGCAATATTCCGATTATGACAAAATTGCCCTTGGTCACGCACAATACATTGATTTTGCTGTTAAGTACGCCAATAAAGTGACGTTTATCGACACTGACTTTGTCACGACCCAGGCGTTCTGTAAAAAGTATGAGGGGCGCGAACATCCTTTCGTACAGGCATTGATTGATGAATACCGTTTCGATTTGGTGATCCTGCTGGAAAACAACACGCCGTGGGTGGCGGATGGTTTGCGTAGTCTGGGGAGTTCGGTCGATCGCAAAGAGTTTCAGACGCTGCTGGTATCGATGCTTGAGAAGAACAATATTGAGTTTGTGCACGTCGAAGAAGCGGATTACGACTCGCGGTTCCTGCGCTGTGTGGAACTGGTCAAAGAGTTGATGGGCGAGCGAGGATAAAAAAATGGCCCTCCGAAGAGGGCCATTCCGATTACTTCGCGATACGCTTGTACTTGATACGCTTCGGCTCCAGCGCGTCTGCGCCCAGCGTGCGTTTCTTATATTCTTCGTATTCGGTGAAGTTACCTTCGAAGAATTCGATCTTACCTTCATCCTGATAATCCAGAATGTGGGTAGCGATACGGTCGAGGAACCAGCGGTCGTGCGAGATAACCATCGCGCAACCCGGGAATTCCAGCAAGGCGTTTTCCAGCGCGCGCAGGGTTTCGATATCCAGGTCGTTGGTGGGTTCATCGAGCAGCAGCATGTTGCCGCCAACCTGCAGCAGCTTCGCCAGGTGCAGACGACCACGCTCACCGCCGGAGAGTTCGCCGACGCGTTTACCTTGATCAACACCTTTAAAGTTAAAGCGGCCCACGTAGGCGCGGCTTGGCATTTCGGTGTTGCCGATCTTCATGATATCCAGCCCGCCGGACACTTCTTCCCATACGGTTTTGCTGTTATCCATCGCGTCGCGGAACTGGTCAACAGAGGCCAGCTTCACGGTTTCACCCAGCGTAATGGTGCCGCTGTCTGGCTGCTCCTGACCGGACATCATACGGAACAGCGTGGATTTACCCGCGCCGTTTGGACCGATGATGCCGACAATCGCCCCTTTCGGTACTGAGAAGCTCAGATCGTCGATCAGTACGCGATCGCCGTAGGACTTACGCAGGTTACTGACTTCAACAACCTTATCGCCCAGACGCGGTCCCGGTGGAATAAACAGTTCGTTGGTTTCGTTACGTTTCTGGTATTCGGTGCTGTTCAGCTCTTCAAAGCGTGCCAGACGTGCTTTGCCTTTGGACTGACGGCCTTTCGCGCCCTGACGCACCCACTCCAGCTCTTTCTCAATGGATTTACGGCGAGCCGCTTCCTGAGAGGCTTCCTGCGCCAGACGTTGGTCTTTCTGTTCCAGCCAGGATGAATAGTTACCTTCCCACGGAATACCTTCGCCGCGGTCAAGTTCGAGGATCCAACCCGCAACGTTATCAAGGAAGTAACGGTCGTGGGTGATGGCCACAACAGTCCCTTCGAAGTCGTGCAGGAAGCGTTCCAGCCAGGCCACGGATTCAGCATCCAGGTGGTTGGTTGGTTCGTCGAGCAGCAGCATGTCTGGTTTTTCCAGCAGCAGACGGCAAAGCGCCACACGGCGACGCTCACCACCAGAAAGGGTAGCCACTTTCGCATCCCAGTCTGGCAGACGCAGCGCGTCAGCCGCGCGTTCCAGTTGTACATTCAGGTTGTGACCATCATGCGCCTGGATTATCTCTTCCAGCTTGCCTTGTTCCGCAGCCAGCTTGTCAAAATCAGCATCCGGGTCAGCGTACAGCGCGTACACTTCATCCAGTCGTTTCAGGGCACCAACCACTTCGGCAACCGCTTCTTCGATAGATTCGCGAACGGTATGTTCCGGGTTCAGCTTTGGTTCCTGCGGCAGATAGCCAATTTTAGTGCCAGGCTGTGGACGCGCTTCGCCTTCGATATCGGTATCAATGCCAGCCATGATACGTAACAGGGTCGACTTACCGGCACCGTTCAGGCCCAGTACGCCGATCTTAGCGCCAGGGAAGAAGCTCAGAGAAATGTTTTTCAGAATATGACGTTTCGGCGGAACCACTTTGCCGACACGATGCATGGTATAAACGAATTGAGCCACGTTGGACTTCGCCTCTATGTTTATCGTGATGAATAAGAGTTTTCAAAGGCGAAGTGTAGCTGTTTTCACTGTCCAATCCCAGCTAGCAGATCTCACTCGCAGTAAAAGTAAAAAAGTGTCCGCAACGTGGCGCAAATGCTGATGACTGGTTAGCATAAATTTATTACGTGGCATGAAGCTGCATTGACGCACATTGATTAGAGGAAGAGCTTGTGGACAAAGCCAAACAATTTACCTGGCGTCTTCTGGCGGCCAGCGTATGCCTGCTGACGGTGAGTAGCGTGGCAAGGGCTGATTCACTGGACGAGCAGCGTAACCGCTATGCGCAAATTAAACAGGCCTGGGATAACCGACAGATGGATGTCGTTGATCAGATGATGCCAGGACTGAAGAATTACCCGCTATATCCCTACCTTGAATACCGTCAGATCACTGACGATTTGATGAATCAACCGGCCGTGACGGTCACCAATTTTGTTCGTGCTAATCCGACGCTGCCACCGGCGCGCACGTTGCAATCGCGTTTTGTGAATGAGCTGGCGCGACGTGAAGACTGGCGAGGGCTCCTCGCATTCAGCCCTGAGAAACCTGGAACCACCGAAGCGCAATGCAATTATTACTACGCGAAATGGAATACCGGGCAACCCGAAGAAGCATGGACCGGCGCAAAAGAACTTTGGTTGACGGGGAAAAGCCAGCCGAATGCCTGTGACAAATTATTTAGCGTATGGCGGGCTTCTGGCACGCAGGATCCGCTGGCCTATTTAGAGCGAATCCGACTGGCGATGAAGGCGGGCAACACGGGGCTGGTAACGGTGCTGGCCGGACAGATGCCCGCGGAGTACCAGACCATTGCCTCTGCCATTATCTCTCTGGCGAATGATCCCAACAGCGTGATGACATTTGCGCGCACCACCGATGCGACCGATTTTACCCGTCAAATGGCGGCGGTCGCTTTTGCCAGCGTGGCGCGTCAGGACGCTGAAAATGCCCGGCTGATGATCCCTTCTCTGGTGCAGGCGCAACAGCTGAATGAGGATCAAACTCAGGAGTTACGTGACATCGTCGCATGGCGACTGATGGGCAATGACGTCACCGATGAACAGGCGAAATGGCGTGATGACGCCATTATGCGATCGCAGTCGACGACGCTGGTCGAGCGCCGTGTCCGTATGGCGTTAGGAAATGGCGATCGCCGGGGGCTGAACACCTGGCTGGCGCGTCTGCCAATGGAAGCCAAGGAAAAAGACGAGTGGCGTTACTGGCAGGCCGATCTGTTGCTGGAGCGGGGCCGCGATGCGGAGGCGAAAGAGATCCTGCATGCGCTGATGCAGCAGCGTGGTTTCTACCCCATGGTGGCTGCACAGCGTTTAGATGAAGAGTACGTCCTGAAAATCGATAAAGCACCTGATAATGTGGATTCGGCGCTAACCCAGGGGCCGGAAATGGCGCGGGTCAGGGAACTGATGTACTGGAATATGGACAACACCGCGCGTAGCGAATGGGCGAATCTGGTGAGCAGCAAAACCAAATCCGAACAGGCACAGCTGGCGCGTTATGCTTTTAACAACCACTGGTGGGATCTCAGCGTGCAGGCGACGATCGCCGGCAAGTTGTGGGATCATCTGGAAGAGCGTTTCCCGTTGGCCTATAAAGATCTCTTTACGCGCTATACCAGCAGCAAAGATGTGCCGCAGAGCTACGCGATGGCCATTGCGCGTCAGGAAAGCGCGTGGAATCCGAAAGTGAAATCCCCGGTGGGTGCCAGCGGGTTGATGCAAATCATGCCGGGAACGGCAACGCATACGGTGAAAATGTTCTCCATTCCGGGGTACAGCAGTCCAAATCAATTGTTAGATCCGGAAACCAATATCAATATTGGCACCAGTTACTTACAGTATGTCTACCAGCAGTTCGGCAATAACCGCATTTTCTCCTCTGCGGCTTATAACGCCGGGCCTGGGCGCGTACGTACATGGCTTGGCAATAGCGCCGGGCGCATTGATGCCGTTGCGTTTGTGGAAAGCATTCCATTTTCTGAAACGCGCGGCTATGTGAAGAATGTGCTGGCTTATGACGCTTACTATCGCTACTTCATGGGTGGTAAGCCGACGTTGATGAGCGACACAGAATGGCAGCGCCGTTACTGATCGCTTTGGTTGTGGTATGCTATCGTACTCGTTAAAGAGTACAATCAGGGGGAGCAAATTCGTTTCCCCCAGCAATATGGCGATATTTTATGACCCAGCAATCCCCCTATTCAGCTGCGATGGCAGAGCAACGTCACCAGGAATGGTTACGTTTTGTTGAGCTGTTAAAACGCGCCTACGAGCAAGATCTGCATTTTCCACTCCTGAATTTGATGTTGACGCCGGACGAGCGCGAAGCGCTGGGGACGCGCGTGCGTATTATTGAAGAACTGTTGCGCGGCGAGATGAGCCAGCGTGAGCTGAAAAACGAACTGGGGGCGGGGATCGCGACGATCACGCGCGGTTCAAACAGCCTCAAGTCCGCGCCGGTTGAACTGCGTCAGTGGCTGGAGCAAGTACTGCTGAAAAACGCCTGACTGGTGATTGCCGGATGGCGGCCTTCTTGCTGCGCGCCGTCAGGCAAAATATTATTGATACACCGCATTATGGAACGGACTTAGCGCCAGAATCACCGCCTGGTGATAGACGCTGGCGCGCGTTAACGTTCCGGCGGTAAACACGCCAATCGCCCCCTCTTTACGCCCAATCTCATCAATGCCGGTATAGTGTGACATCACCGGGCCGAGCGCGTCTCCTGCCTGTACTTTCTCCAGAATGACGGCGGGTAACGGCAGGGTGGCTGAGCGTGATTCCCCGCGTTGTTCGCGGTTTTCGATAACGACCCAACTGAATGTACTGCCTTCATCAATACCCGCTTCAATGGCGACCCAAAAGTCAGCCTGCGGGCACAGAGCGCGCGCGTTTTCTACGCGATTTCGTGCGCCAGCACGCGTTTCCTGACTTCCAAAGGGTTGTTCTGGTACCCCGCTCTCGACGGAGACGGATTCAATATGGCAGGATCCTTCACCGAAAATCTCGTTAAATGCCTGCAGAATTGCCTGAATTTTGGCGGGATTGGTGGTTGCTGAGACAACATGGTGCATAATCAGATTTACTCAGAAAAGAATGTCATCGCAGTATAACGGATAAAAAGCATGTTACAGGTATACCTTGTTCGCCACGGTGAGACGCAGTGGAACGCCGAGCGACGTATTCAAGGCCAGTCTGACAGTCCGCTGACCGCTAAGGGTGAGCAACAAGCAATGCAGGTGGGCGCGCGCGCCAAAGAGCTTGGCATTACGCATATCGTGAGCAGTGATTTAGGTCGCACGCGTCGCACGGCTGAGATAATCGCCCAGGCGTGTGGCTGTGATATCACCTTCGACGCTCGTCTGCGTGAGCTGGATATGGGCGTGCTTGAAAAACGGCACATCGATTCACTCAATGAAGAAGAAGAGAACTGGCGGCGCCAACTGGTTAATGGCACGGTCGATGGTCGTATTCCGGATGGCGAATCCATGCAGGAACTGGGTGAGCGTGTTAACGCAGCACTGATGTCTTGCCTGGAACTCCCGCAAGGCAGTCGACCTCTGCTGGTCAGCCACGGCATTGCGCTGGGTTGTCTGGTGAGTACGATTCTGGGGTTGCCAGCCTGGGCGGAACGTCGGTTACGTCTGCGTAACTGCTCTATTTCCCGCGTCGATTATCAGGAAAGTTTGTGGCTGGCGTCTGGCTGGGTTGTTGAAACCGCAGGGGACATATCGCATCTGGACGCCCCTGCGTTGGATGAGCTACAGCGTTAACGACGAATCGGAATCAGGAATTCGCAGCGCAGGTTAATAGGGCGATCGGCTGCTTTGGCATCATCTGCCGGGAAGTATCGCTCTATATCCTGCCCTTTACGGCGAGTCAGATTCAGTGTTGGCATGCATGTACCGTAGACCGTCAGGATAAAGTCCTGAACGCCGGTACCCAACCCTTCATAAGTGAACATCACGTATTCACCACCTTGCAGCATGACAGGGTGTCCGGCCTGTACATAACCGTCGGCCTGCTCTCGTGGTAAGGCGGTGGTGTAAAACACTTCCTGCTCGTCATCTTTCTCAAGGCTTGGCCGCGACTCGTTAAGCCCGTACAGCACCGGAGGGATCGTCGGCGCCTGACTCAGGAAGTCTCGCCAGAACTGAACACGCATCTCGTGGCGGAAATCGGAAATTTGTTCCAGCGAACAGGAATAGCTCTGTGTGATGCCGAGCAGATTGGTGTCTTCCAGCGTGACAAACTGGTGTTCAGGCAGGGTAAATTCGCCCAGTCGCAGAGGAGGGCGGATCCCGAAGGAGCTCCACTCTGGAGAACGGCGATACAACGCTGGCGTTTGAGAGAATTGTTTCTTAAAAGCGCGTGTAAAAGTTTGTTGAGAATCGAAGCGGTATTGCAGAGCGATATCCAGGATCGGACGCGCCGTCAGGCGCAACGCCACAGCGGATTTCGATAATCGACGGGCGCGGATATAGGCGCCAATAGCATGGCCCGTCACGTCCTTGAACATTCTCTGCAGATGCCACTTGGAATAACCCGCTTTTGCCGCCACATTGTCAAGCGACAGGGGCTGATCCAGATGACCTTCCAGCCAGATTAAGAGGTCGCGAATAATGCCAGCCTGATCCATAAAATATCCTCATCCTTTCAACAACGAGTACCTGACATCAGGTATTCGGATAATAGCATTTTTTGCTGTTTTAGCATTCAGTGTTTTTTTTGCGCATAAATGCTTTTTTTGGTCAGTCGAAAGCGTGATTATTGTAATCCTGTGATCTGTAAACATTTTATTCTAAAATGTTTAATAATTGCACAGCGTAACATTTAGAAATGGTAACAATATGAAATATAAGAGCTTAGTAATATCCTCAATTCTGCTCATGCTGACACAGGTTGCGCATGCCGAGCAGATTGGTTCAGTCGATACCGTCTTCAAAGTGCTGGGGCCGGACCATAAAATTGTCGTGGAAGCGTTCGATGATCCCGATGTCAAAAACGTCACCTGCTATGTGAGTCGTGCAAAAACAGGGGGCATTAAAGGGGGGCTGGGACTCGCTGAAGACACCTCTGATGCCGCTATTTCGTGTCAGCAGGTGGGACCGATTGAACTGAGCGAAAGAATTAAAAACGGTAAGGCAGAAGGTGAAGTGGTCTTTAAAAAGCGGACTTCGCTGGTGTTTAAGTCATTACAGGTCGTCCGTTTTTATGATGCGAAACGCAACACGCTGGCCTATCTGGCATACTCTGACAAGGTTGTCGATGGGTCGCCTAAAAATGCCATTAGCGCGGTACCCATTATGCCGTGGCAGGGATAACAAGGAAGTCTATGCAACAGGAACGGGTCTGGCTGGTTGAGGATGAGCAAGATATTGCCGATACGCTCATCTACATGCTGCAACAGGAAGGATTTACCGTCGAGGCGTTTGAACGCGGGTTTCCCGTACTGGAACAAGCACGTTCCAGGCAGCCCGATGTTGTCATTCTGGATGTTGGGTTACCCGATATCAGTGGTTTTGAGTTATGTAGAAAATTGCTGGAACGCCACCCGGCATTACCGATCCTCTTTTTAACTGCACGCAGTGACGAAGTGGATCGGCTTCTCGGGTTGGAAATTGGCGCAGATGACTATGTCGCGAAACCCTTTTCTCCACGGGAAGTGTGCGCCAGAGTGCGCACACTGCTCCGGCGCGTGAAGAAGTTTTCAACCCCTTCACCGGTTTTGCGTATTGGACAATTTGAGCTGGATGAACCCGCGGCGCAAATTGCCTGGTTCGGCATGCCGCTCAACCTTACGCGCTATGAATTTTTGCTACTGAAAACGTTATTGGTGTCGCCCGGGCGCGTTTACTCT
Source organism: Citrobacter sp. NCU1 (assembly GCF_010231475.1). GTDB lineage: Bacteria > Pseudomonadota > Gammaproteobacteria > Enterobacterales > Enterobacteriaceae > Citrobacter_D. The sequence continues at coordinate 135,222 of NZ_NRDO01000034.1, forward strand.
CGTCAGCAACTGATGGATCTGGTTTGGGCCGATGCGCAGGATACCTTTGACAGGACGGTCGATACGCATATCAAAACGCTGCGGGCAAAGCTTAGGGCGATCAATCCGGACGTTTCTCCCATTAATACTCATCGTGGTATGGGATACAGCCTGAGGAGCGCCTGATGCGCATCGGTATGCGATTGCTGCTCGGCTATTTTCTGATCGTGGCCGTCGCCGCCTGGTTTGTACTGTCGATATTTGTTCAGGAGATAAAACCCGGTGTGCGCAGGGCAACGGAAGGAACCCTGATCGATACCGCGACGCTGCTGGCGGCGCTGGCGCGGGATGATGTGCTCTCTGGCGATCCAGCTCATGGCAGACTGGCGCAGGCGTTCAGCCATCTACAGAATCGTCCCTTTCGCGCCAATATCAGCGGTATTAACAAAGTGCGCAATGAGTACCATGTCTACATGACCGATACCCAGGGTAAGGTACTGTTTGATTCCGCAAACAAAGCGGTGGGCAAAGACTACTCTCGCTGGAATGATGTGTGGCTCACGCTGCGCGGGCAGTATGGCGCGCGCAGCACGCCGCAAAATCCGGATGACCCGGAAAGCACAGTGATGTATGTCGCGGCGCCCATTACCGACGGCGGCAATATCATCGGCGTACTCAGCGTGGGTAAACCCAATGCGGCGATGGCTCCGGTCATTAAACGTAGTGAGCGGCGAATATTGTGGGCGAGCGCCATTTTGTTGGGCATCGCATTAGTGATTGGCGTTGGGATGGTCTGGTGGATCAACCGCTCCATTGCCAGACTGGCGCGCTATGCCGATTCGGTGACGGAGAATCACCCCGTCGCCTTACCGGAGCTGGGCAGCAGTGAGCTGCGTAAACTGGCACAGGCGCTGGAAAGTATGCGTCTGAAGCTGGAGGGTAAAAACTACATTGAACAGTATGTGTATGCATTAACTCACGAATTGAAAAGCCCGCTGGCGGCGATTCGCGGTGCTGCGGAAATCTTGCGAGAGGGACCGCCTCCCGATGTTGTCGCGCGGTTTACCGGGAATATACTGAAGCAAAACGCCCGCATGCAGGTGTTGGTTGAGACCCTGCTACGCCAGGCGCGACTTGAAAACCGGCAGGATATTGCGTTGAGGCCGGTGGCGGTAGACCCGTTGTTGGCTCAGGTGGGCGATGCCCGCAGCATCCAGCTGGCGGCGAAAAATATTACTCTGCATATTAGTCCTTCGCCATTTGTGGTTTCCGCCGATCCGGCATTGCTGGAGCAGGCGCTGGGGAATTTGCTTGATAACGCGATCGATTTTACTCCCTTGCAAGGGGAGATTTTCCTGAAGGCGGAAGCCAATGCGGAATTTGTCACCCTCCTGATTTGCGATACCGGCAGCGGAATTCCTGATTTTGCGCTCCCGCGTATTTTTGAACGTTTCTACTCGTTACCGCGTGAAAATGGGCACAAGAGCAGCGGTCTGGGACTGGCGTTCGTGAGCGAAGTGGCGCGTTTACTCAAAGGCGAAGTGGCATTGAAGAACCGCCCGGAAGGGGGTGTTCAGGCATCGCTGACACTTCACCGTCACTTCACATAACTTCAAATTCTCCCCACATAGCCGCTCTACTCTGCTGTCATTGCAAAGGAGAAAGGCTATGTTTAAATCCCCCCTGTTCTGGAAAATGGTCACGTTAAGTGGCGCGATATTACTGCTGATGATTCCGTTGATGATGGTCAGAGGGATCATTGTGGAGCGGGCTGACTACCGCAGCACCGTCGAGGACGCGATTCGTCAAAGTACCAGTGGGCCGCAAAAAGTGGTCGGCCCGCTGATTGCCGTTCCCGTGACAGAGTTGTACACCGTGCTGGAAAATGAGAAAGAAGTTCAGCACAAACGCAGCTACATCCATTTCTGGTTGCCGGAATCCTTGATGGTGGAGGGAAATCAGAACGTTGAGTCCCGCAACATCGGTATTTATGACGCTCAGGTCTGGCATAGCGATTTGTCGGTGAAGGCAGAGTTTGATGCCACTCGCCTGAGTGAATTAGAAAGGCCGAATATCACGCTTGGAAAACCGTTTATCGTTGTGGGAGTGGGCGATGCACGGGGGATCGGTGTAGTGAATGCGCCGCAGGTGAATGGGACCTCGCTGGCGGTTGAACCCGGTACCGGGCTTGCCGGAGGGGGACAAGGTATTCATATTCCATTGCCGAATGCACAATGGGTAAAGACCAATCTGAGTCTGGCGTTTTCGCTGAATCTGAGTGGAACCGGGAGTTTTTCAGTCGTGCCGGTTGGTCGAAATAGCGAAATGACGCTGGTCAGCAACTGGCCTCACCCCAGCTTTCTTGGCGATTTTTTACCGACAAACCGTGAGATGAGCGAGTCTGGGTTTCACGCTAAATGGCAGAGCAGCTGGTTTGCCAATAACCTTGGCGAACAGTTTACAGAGGTAGGCGAGACCGAAAAAATAGGCTGGTTTGACCTGCCGTCATTCAGCGTCGCCGTCACCACACCTGCCGATCAGTATCAATTAACCGATCGGGCGACCAAGTATGCCATTTTGCTGATTGCACTGACGTTCATGGCCTTTTTTGTCTTTGAAACCATGACGGCGCAACGGCTGCATCCCATGCAATATCTGCTGGTCGGAATGTCACTGATCATGTTTTACCTATTATTGCTGGCGCTGTCTGAACACATTGGTTTTACGGCGGCATGGAGCGCAGCGAGTCTGGTGGGCGCGTTAATGAACGGCGTTTATTTGCAGGCTGTGCTGAAAGGTTGGCGTAACAGCGTGTTGTTTACTCTGGCGTTATTGGCGCTGGATGGGGTGATGTGGGTACTGTTGAACTCTGCAGACAGTGCGTTACTGCTGGGAACCGGCGTTCTCCTGTTGGCGTTGAGCGGAGTGATGTTCCTGACGCGTCATTTTGACTGGTATTCGCTTTCGCGTCCGAAGACGAATGAATCCAAACCTGTCAGTGATGAGGAATTGCGTATCTGGAAGTAGTGCTGGTGAGAAATAAAAAACGGCGCCAGGAGCGCCGTTTTTCATACCGGAAGTGTCAGGATTAATCCTGCAGGTCGCCGCAGAAACGGTAGCCTTCGCCGTGGATGGTGGCGATAATTTCCGGAGTATCCGGTGTTGATTCGAAATGCTTACGAATACGACGGATGGTCACGTCAACAGTACGGTCATGCGGCTTCAGCTCGCGACCGGTCATTTTCTTCAGCAGTTCTGCACGAGACTGGATCTTACCCGGGTTCTCACAGAAGTGAAGCATGGCACGGAATTCGCTGCGTGGCAGTTTATACTGCTCGCCATCCGGACCAATCAAAGAACGGCTGTTGATATCGAGTTCCCAACCATTGAATTTGTAGCTTTCAACGCTACGGCGCTCTTCGCTGACGGTACCCAGGTTCATGGTACGAGACAGCAGGTTACGCGCGCGGATGGTCAGTTCGCGTGGGTTAAACGGTTTGGTGATGTAGTCGTCCGCACCGATTTCGAGGCCGAGGATTTTATCGACTTCGTTATCGCGGCCTGTCAGGAACATCAACGCAACGTTAGCTTGTTCACGTAGTTCACGTGCTAACAGAAGGCCGTTTTTCCCTGGCAAATTGATATCCATAATCACCAGGTTGATGTCATATTCAGAGAGGATCTGATGCATTTCCGCGCCATCTGTCGCTTCGAATACATCATAGCCTTCCGCTTCGAAAATACTTTTTAACGTGTTGCGTGTTACCAACTCGTCTTCAACGATAAGAATGTGCGGGGTCTGCATGTTTGCTACCTAAATTGCCAACTAAATCGAAACAGGAAGTACAAAAGTCCCTGACCTGCCTGATGCATGTCGCAAATTAACATGATCGGCGTAACATGACTAAAGTACGTAATTGCGTTCTTGATGCACTTTCCATCAACGTCAACAACATCATTAGCTTGGTCTGGGTACTTTCCCTCTGGACCCGACAGTGTCAAAAACGGCTGTCATCCTAACCATTTTAACAGCAACATAACAGGCTAAGTGATACCGGACACCCAATAAAACTACGCTTCGTTGACATATATCAAGTTCAATTGTAGCACGTTAACAGTTTGATGAAATCATCGTATCTAAATGCTAGCTTTCATCACAAAAATGCAGCAATCCAACTAGTTGCGCGACCTAACTAATAAATGTAATGAATCCAATAGATGCGCTTCATTTTAAATTAATTTATCCTAAATAAACAGAAGGATATGCAACTTTTATTAACATAAAAATCGTTAGTAAACACAGGAAACAGTTTAGCGTCTTTTACTGAATGTGAAATACTGATTCAGTGATTTTCGTTAAAAATTTGTAAATTCGCGCCGCGTAATATGATGATATGCATCACATTATTTCCCGCTGGCCAGTCAAAAAGAGTCTCATAAATGCGTTTAACAATCATCCTGGTCGCACCGGCCAGAGCGGAAAACATTGGTGCGGCGGCACGCGCCATGAAGACGATGGGCTTTACCGATTTACGTATCGTCGACAGCCAGGCTCACCTTGAGCCCGCCACGCGTTGGGTTGCGCATGGCTCAGGTGATATTATTGATAATATTAGCATTTTCCCCACCCTGGCGGAGGCTCTTCACGACGTTGAATTTACCATCGCGACGACAGCCCGCAGTCGCGCGAAATTTCATTACTATGCAACACCGGCAGAACTGGTGCCCTTATTGCAGGAAAAGTCGAGTTGGATGAATCACGCCGCCTTGGTTTTTGGACGCGAAGATTCCGGGCTGACAAATGAAGAATTGGCGTTGGCGGATGTGCTGACGGGGGTTCCGATGGTTGCTGATTACCCCTCGCTCAATTTAGGCCAGGCGGTGATGGTCTACTGCTATCAATTAGCAGGTTTAATGCAACAATCCATAAAAGAGACTGAAACATCTGATGAGTTTCAGTTGCAGGCATTACGCACGCGTATTGTAAGGTTATTGGGTTCGCTGGATGTGGCTGACGATATCAAACTGGCAGATTGGTTACAGCAACGCATTGGCATGTTAGGACAGCGGGACACCGTAATGTTGCACCGTTTGCTGCATGATATTGAGAAAAATATCACGAAATAAAATCTCAGATAAATTTTGATTGATGGGTTTTTACTCTGCTTTCAAGGGGGTTTTTGACTTTGTATTGGTTGAAAGTAAAGGCGCAGGCAGCAGCTCGTGAACAAGTTTCGGAAGGTTACCAAATTAAAAGTTTATTGACTTAGGTCATCAGATGCTTTAACCAATATAGGCAGACAGCACAGACAGATAAAAATTACAGAGAACACAACATCCATGAAACGCATCAGCACCATTATGACCACAACCATCACCATTACCACAGGTAACGGTGCGGGCTGACGCGTACAGGAAACACAGAAAAAAGCCCGCACCTAAACAGTGCGGGCTTTTTTTTCGACCAAAGGTAACGAGGTAACAACAATGCGAGTGTTGAAGTTCGGTGGTACATCAGTGGCAAATGCAGAACGCTTTCTGCGAGTTGCCGATATTCTGGAAAGCAATGCCAGGCAGGGGCAGGTCGCAACCGTGCTTTCTGCCCCTGCGAAAATTACTAACCATCTGGTGGCGATGATTGAGAAAACCATCGGAGGTCAGGATGCTTTACCCAATATCAGCGATGCCGAACGCATCTTTTCCGAACTTCTGACGGGACTCGCTGCCGCGCAGCCTGACTTTCCGTTGGCGCAATTGAAAGCCTTTGTCGAACAAGAATTTGCGCAGATTAAACATGTGCTGCACGGCATCAGTCTGCTGGGACAGTGCCCGGACAGCATCAATGCCGCGCTCATCTGCCGTGGTGAAAAAATGTCGATCGCCATTATGGCGGGCTTGCTGAATGCACGTGGCCACGGCGTAACGATCATTGATCCGGTTGAGAAGTTACTGGCGGTTGGGCATTACCTCGAGTCCACCGTCGATATCGCTGAATCCACGCGTCGAATTGCTGCCGGACGTATCCCCGCAGACCATATGGTGCTGATGGCAGGTTTTACCGCCGGGAATGACAAAGGTGAACTGGTCGTACTGGGGCGTAACGGCTCTGACTATTCGGCTGCCGTTCTGGCTGCCTGTTTGCGCGCGGATTGTTGTGAGATTTGGACTGACGTTGATGGCGTGTACACCTGCGACCCTCGCCAGGTTCCGGATGCCAGGTTACTGAAATCGATGTCTTATCAGGAAGCCATGGAGCTTTCCTACTTCGGCGCCAAAGTTCTCCATCCTCGCACGATTACCCCCATTGCTCAGTTCCAGATCCCATGCCTGATTAAAAATACCGGAAACCCCCAAGCACCTGGTACGCTGATTGGCGCCAGTTGCGATGATGACAATCTGCCGGTGAAAGGGATCTCGAATCTTAACAACATGGCGATGTTCAGTGTTTCCGGTCCTGGTATGAAAGGGATGGTGGGAATGGCGGCGCGCGTGTTTGCCGCCATGTCTCGCGCCGGTATTTCGGTCGTGCTGATCACGCAGTCTTCTTCTGAGTACAGCATCAGTTTCTGTGTGCCACAGGGTGACAGCGCGCGTGCCCAGCGCGCAATGCAGGATGAGTTCTACCTGGAGCTGAAAGAAGGTTTGCTGGAGCCATTGGCGGTGACTGACCATCTGGCCATCATCTCTGTGGTGGGAGATGGTATGCGTACGCTGCGTGGCATTTCGGCAAAATTCTTTGCTGCGCTGGCGCGCGCTAACATCAATATTGTTGCTATTGCGCAAGGCTCTTCCGAGCGTTCGATTTCTGTCGTGGTCAACAATGACGATGCAACCACCGGTGTCCGCGTAACACACCAAATGCTGTTCAATACCGATCAGGTCATTGAAGTGTTTGTCATCGGTGTGGGCGGTGTCGGTGGCGCATTACTGGAGCAACTCAAGCGCCAGCAGACCTGGCTGAAGAATAAACACATCGATCTGCGTGTTTGCGGTGTGGCGAACTCGAAGGCGCTGCTGACCAATGTGCATGGTTTGAATCTGGAAAACTGGCAGGCAGAACTGGCGGAAGCGAAAGAGCCATTCAACTTAGGCCGTCTCATTCGTCTGGTGAAGGAATATCACCTGTTGAACCCTGTCATTGTGGATTGCACTTCCAGTCAGGCCGTTGCGGATCAGTACGCCGATTTCCTGCGTGAAGGTTTCCATGTGGTAACGCCAAACAAGAAGGCGAACACTTCGTCGATGGATTACTACCATCAATTGCGTTATGCCGCAGAAAAATCGCGACGCAAATTTTTGTATGACACCAACGTCGGCGCGGGCTTGCCGGTGATTGAAAACCTGCAAAACCTGCTTAACGCGGGGGATGAGTTGCAAAAATTCTCCGGTATTCTCTCCGGCTCGCTCTCGTTCATATTTGGCAAACTGGACGAAGGAATGAGCCTCTCGCAGGCCACCACGCTGGCGCGTGAGATGGGCTACACCGAGCCAGATCCTCGCGATGATCTCTCTGGGATGGATGTTGCACGTAAGCTGCTGATCCTCGCCCGTGAAACGGGTCGGGCGCTGGAGCTTTCCGATATCGTGATCGAACCAGTGTTACCGGAAGGATTTGATGATTCTGGCGATGTGGCGGCGTTTATGACGAATCTGCCGCAGCTTGATGATGTGTTTGCGGCACGCGTGGCGAAAGTCCGTGATGAAGGCAAAGTGTTGCGCTACGTGGGTAACATTGAAGAAGACGGCGTTTGCCGCGTGAAAATTGCCGAAGTCGATGGCAACGATCCGCTGTTCAAAGTGAAAAACGGTGAAAACGCGCTGGCATTCTACAGCCACTATTATCAACCGCTGCCGCTGGTGTTGCGCGGTTACGGTGCGGGCAACGACGTCACGGCGGCGGGGGTCTTTGCCGATCTGCTGCGTACCCTCTCATGGAAGTTAGGAGTTTAACATGGTGAAAGTTTATGCTCCGGCTTCCAGCGCCAATATGAGTGTTGGATTTGATGTCCTTGGGGCGGCAGTGACACCCGTCGATGGTTCGCTCTTGGGAGATGTGGTCACTGTTGAAGCGTCGGACCGCTTTCGTCTGGAAAATCGGGGGCACTTTGCTGACAAACTGCCGCCAGAGCCGCGTGAAAATATTGTCTACCAGTGTTGGGAGCGTTTTTGCCAGGAGATTGGCAAGCAAATCCCGGTGGCGATGACGCTGGAAAAGAACATGCCGATAGGCTCCGGGTTAGGCTCCAGCGCCTGTTCCGTTGTTGCTGCGCTGGTGGCGATGAATGAATACTGCGGTAAACCGCTGAACGATACGCGACTGCTGGCCATTATGGGGGAGCTGGAAGGACGTATCTCCGGCAGCATTCATTACGATAATGTCGCGCCGTGTTTTCTGGGCGGCATGCAGTTGATGATTGAAGAAAACGGCATAATCAGCCAACAGGTGCCAGGCTTTGATGAGTGGCTATGGGTACTTGCCTATCCGGGGATCAAAGTGTCCACGGCGGAGGCCCGCGCGATCTTACCTGCGCAGTACCGTCGTCAGGACTGCATCGCCCACGGACGGCATCTGGCTGGGTTTATCCATGCCTGTTATTCCCGTCAGCCGCAACTGGCTGCAAAGTTGATGAAAGATGTGATTGCCGAGCCGTATCGTGCGCGTCTGCTGCCAGGTTTTAGTCAGGCGCGTCAGGCGGTGGGGGAGATCGGCGCGTTGGCCAGCGGTATATCCGGGTCTGGACCGACGTTGTTCGCGCTTTGCGATAAGCCGGATACCGCCCAACGCGTCGCGGATTGGCTGACTAAACATTACCTGCAAAATCAGGAAGGCTTTGTTCATATTTGCCGTCTGGACACGACGGGCGCACGAGTACTGGGATAATCAATGAAACTCTACAATTTAAAAGATCACAATGAACAGGTCAGCTTTGCGCAGGCCGTCACGCAGGGACTGGGCAAAAATCAGGGGTTATTCTTTCCGCACGAACTCCCGGAATTTAATCTGACCGAGATCGATGAGATGCTGAACCAGGACTTCGTTGTCCGCAGCGCTAAGATCCTCTCGGCATTTATCGGAGATGAGATCCCGCAGGAGATCCTTGAAGAGCGCGTACGTTCCGCGTTTGCCTTCCCGGCACCGGTGGCGCAGGTAGAAAGCGATGTCGGTTGTCTGGAGTTATTCCACGGCCCGACACTGGCGTTTAAAGATTTCGGTGGGCGTTTTATGGCGCAGATGCTAACGCATATCAGCGGCGATAAACCGGTCACCATCCTGACGGCGACCTCCGGGGATACCGGGGCGGCAGTGGCTCACGCTTTCTATGGCCTGAAAAATGTGCGCGTCGTTATTCTCTACCCGCACGGTAAGATCAGCCCGCTTCAGGAAAAACTGTTTTGTACCCTCGGCGGCAACATTGAGACCGTGGCGATCGACGGTGATTTTGATGCCTGTCAGGCGCTGGTGAAACAGGCGTTTGATGATGAAGCGCTGAAGAGCGCGCTGGGACTGAACTCGGCCAACTCCATTAACATTAGCCGTCTGTTAGCGCAAATTTGTTACTACTTCGAAGCGGTTGCGCAGTTGCCGCAAGAGGCGCGGAATCAACTGGTGGTTTCTGTTCCCAGCGGTAACTTCGGCGATCTGACGGCGGGTTTGCTGGCGAAATCGCTCGGCCTGCCGGTGAAGCGTTTTATCGCCGCTACCAACGTGAATGATACTGTACCGCGCTTCCTGCATGACGGGCAGTGGTCGCCTAAGGCAACGCAGGCGACGCTGTCGAATGCCATGGATGTCAGTCAGCCGAACAACTGGCCGCGTGTAGAGGAGTTGTTCCGCCGTAAGATTTGGCGCCTGAATGAACTGGGGTACGCGGCGGTAGACGACGCGACGACGCAAGAAACGATGCGTGAGTTAAAAGCGGTGGGTTACACCTCCGAACCGCATGCGGCGGTGGCTTATCGTGCGTTGCGCGATCAACTGCACCCTGGCGAGTATGGTTTGTTCCTGGGGACGGCACATCCGGCAAAATTTAAAGAGAGCGTGGAAGCGATTCTCGGTGAAACGTTGGATCTGCCAAAAGAGCTGGCGGACCGCGCCGATCTGCCGCTGCTCTCTCATCATTTGCCCGCCGATTTCGCGGCGTTACGTCAGCTGATGATGACGCGCGGGTAATAAGGTTGCCCGGTGGCGCTAGTGCGTACCAGGGCTACAGTTTGTACTCATTTACAGGTCGGATAAGGCGTTTGCCGCCTTATCCGACATTTATTACTGCTCGTGGCGTTTAAACACCAATTCACCTTGTCCTGACGCTTCTTCATCAAAGAAATAACCTTCGCTGTTAAATCCGGTGAGTTGCTCCGGTGTCGTCAGGCGATTTTCAATAATGAAGCGGCTCATCAGACCGCGCGCTTTTTTGGCGTAGAAACTGATGACCTTGAACTTGCCGTTTTTCTCATCAAGGAAAACAGGTTTGATAAGCTCGGCGTTCAGCGTTTTCGGCTTCACTGATTTAAAGTATTCGTCTGACGCCAGGTTGATGACAACCTGATCCCCTTGTGCTTTCAGGGCTTCATTGAGCTTTTCAGTGATTGTATCGCCCCAGAATTGGTAGAGGTCTTTCCCTTTCGCGTTTTCAAGGCGAATCCCCATTTCCAGACGATAAGGTTGCATCAAATCCAACGGGCGCAAAACGCCATACAAACCGGACAACATGCGTAAATGTTGCTGGGCGAAGTCAAAATCCGCATCGCTGAATGTTTCTGCGCGCAATCCGGTGTAAACATCCCCTTTGAACGCGAGAATAGCCTGACGCGCATTCTCGGGGGTGAAGTTGGGTTGCCAGTCGTGAAAACGAGTGGCGTTGAGGTCGGCCAGCTTGTCGCTGATCCCCATCAGTTTACCAATCTGTGGCGCAGAGAGTTTACGTGCCTCGCGGATAAGCTGCTGGGAATGATCCAGCAGTTCGGGCAGGGTATGACGCGTAGTCGCCAGCGGGCTCTGATAATCGAGCGTTTTTGCAGGTGAAATGAGAATCAGCATATCCAGTCCTTGCGGGAAATTTACTGCGACTTTAGCAAAAAAAACGACAGAATTGATCGATGGCTGCGATTACTGTGTGCCATCCCGATCGCCCGCAGCGTCCTCCCAGCTTCCCGGCGCCAACTGTTGGCTGATATCAGGATACCGTAGCGGATCAAATACGGGCTGTACGCCGAGTTTACGCTGACGCAGGTAATCTCCCGTCAGGGTATACACCACCGGAGAAAGTAACAATATTGCCGTCAGGTTGGTGATCGCCATGCAGGCCATAATAATGTCGGCCAGTTGCCATACAACAGGCAGGCTCAGTAGTGATCCCAGGACAACGATAAAGACGGTGGTTATGCGCAATATCCAGACATTCCGAACGTTGTTCAGTTGAAGAAAAATCAGGTTATTTTCGGCGTAGATATAGTTGGCGACGATCGAGCTGAAGGCAAACAGCACCACAATCGATGCGACGAATCCTGCTCCCCATTCTCCGATCAATGAGGTCATAGCCCGCTGAACAAGTTGAATACCTTCGGTTGGCATATAAGCAGTGCTGTGGCCGGCCAGTAAAATGATCATGGCGCTGGCTGTACAAATAATTACCGTATCGGTGAACACGCCAATCATTTGCACAATGCCCTGCGCGGCAGGATGGGGAGGCCATGACGCTGCTGCCGCAGCGGCATTAGGCGTAGATCCCATACCGGCTTCATTTGAGAACATGCCTCGCTGAAATCCACTGGTAATGGCCTGACTGAGCGTATAGCCCGCGACACCTGCTGTCGCTTCCTGCCAGCCGAAAGCACTCTTCACGATAGTGGTTATGATGCCGGGGAGTTGGTCGATATGCCAAACACAGATCGTCACACTGGCGGTCAGCCACAGCACGGCCATTACAGGGACAAACCACCGCATGATCCGTGCGACACCGTTGATCCCGCGAACGATCATCAACAATGCCAGAGACGCCAACACCAGACCGGAATAGAGGGGAGGTATGTCAAAGGCAAAATTCAGTGCCCGCGCAACAGAATTCGCCTGGACGCTGTTAAAAATAAGACCGTAGGCAATGAGTAAGAAGATGGCAAAGATAACGCCCATCCAACGCATGCCGAGACCTCGCGCCATATACCAGGCCGGACCGCCGCGAAACTGGCCTTTGCTGTCGCGTTCTTTATAGAGTTGGGCAAGTGAGCATTCAGCAAATGATGTCGCCATACCTATTAGCGCTGAAACCCACATCCAGAACACCGCGCCAGGGCCGCCAGCGGTGATTGCGACGGCGACGCCCGCTAAATTGCCGCTGCCGATACGGGCAGCAAGGCTGGTGCAGAGTGCCTGAAATGACGTTAAGCCGCCGGGTTGTGGGGTAAGGCTATTTTTCAGACTTTTGCCAAACTGGCGAATATTGCGAAACTGAACGAACCCGGTACGGTAAGTGAACCAACATCCTGCGCCAAAGAGCAGGTAGATCATTACCGATCCCCAAAGTATGTCATTAATAAATGATAAAAAATCAGGCATTAACATCCCTCTTGTTGATGCCGGTACGTTTCGATTTCTCTGTGTAAGCGTTACCAATTCATATGCAGTATATACCCTACCAGATGATTGATAACAGAATCCTATGATACACAAGACTGTGGCAAGCAATGCCGCGCAGGGTCAATGTCGTGTTAAAAACCGCGACGGGCGGATAACCGCATTGTCTTCGGTTGCGATGTCAGTACGTCGTGTTATCATCAGGGCAGACCGGTTACATCCCCCTAACAAGCTGTTTAAAGAGAAACACTATCATGACGGACAAATTGACCTCCCTTCGTCAGTTCACTACCGTGGTGGCTGACACCGGAGACATCGCGGCAATGAAGCTGTACCAGCCGCAGGATGCCACAACTAACCCTTCTCTCATTCTGAATGCAGCGCAGATCCCGGAATACCGTAAACTGATTGACGACGCTGTTGCCTGGGCTAAACAGCAGAGTCACGATCGCGCACAGCAAGTGGTTGATGCCACCGACAAGCTGGCGGTGAACATTGGTTTGGAGATCCTGAAACTGGTCCCTGGCCGTATCTCTACCGAAGTTGACGCGCGTCTGTCTTACGACACCGAAGCGTCTATCGCAAAAGCGAAACGTCTGATCAAACTCTACAACGACGCAGGTATCAGCAACGATCGTATTCTGATCAAACTGGCTTCCACCTGGCAGGGCATTCGTGCTGCGGAGCAACTGGAAAAAGAAGGCATCAACTGTAACCTGACGCTGCTGTTCTCCTTTGCGCAGGCGCGTGCATGTGCAGAAGCAGGCGTGTACCTGATTTCTCCGTTCGTTGGCCGTATTCTTGACTGGTATAAAACCAATACCGACAAAAAAGAGTACGCACCGGCTGAAGATCCGGGCGTGGTTTCTGTAACGGAAATCTACGAGTACTACAAACAGCACGGCTACGAAACAGTCGTGATGGGCGCAAGCTTCCGTAACGTGGGTGAGATTCTGGAGCTGGCAGGTTGCGATCGTCTGACTATCGCGCCGGCATTGCTGAAAGAACTGGCTGAAAGCGAAGGCGCTGTTGAGCGTAAACTGTCCTTCTCTGGCGAAGTGAAAGCGCGTCCGGAACGCATCACTGAGTCTGAATTCCTGTGGCAGCACAACCAGGACCCGATGGCTGTAGACAAACTGGCGGACGGTATCCGTAAGTTTGCTGTAGACCAGGGGAAACTGGAAAAAATGATCGGCGACCTGCTGTAATCATTTTTAGCGTGGCTCTGATACGGGTCACGCTAACCTCTTCTGAAACCTGTCTGTCTGTCCCATCGCAGTGTATCATTCTGTTTAACGAGACTGTTTAAACGGAATAATCATGAACACCTTACGTATTGGCTTAGTTTCCATCTCAGATCGCGCTTCCAGCGGTGTTTATCAGGATAAAGGTATCCCGGCTCTGGAAGAATGGCTGGCGGCCGCCCTGACGACGCCTTTTGAAGTGCAAACCCGACTGATACCGGATGAACAGGCGATTATTGAACAAACGCTGTGTGAACTGGTCGATGAGATGAGTTGTCACCTGGTGCTGACGACAGGCGGAACCGGGCCTGCGCGCCGCGATGTGACGCCAGATGCGACGCTCGCCGTCGCTGACCGTGAAATGCCCGGCTTTGGCGAACAGATGCGCCAGATCAGCCTGCATTTCGTACCAACAGCAATTCTTTCTCGCCAGGTGGGCGTCATTCGCAAACAGGCGCTGATCCTCAATTTGCCGGGACAACCTAAATCCATCAAAGAAACGCTGGAAGGGGTGAAAGATGCGGACGGCAAAGCGCTGGTGGCGGGGATTTTTGCCAGTGTACCGTATTGTATACAACTGCTGGATGGCCCGTATGTGGAAACTGCGCCCGAAGTTGTAGCATCATTTCGCCCGAAAAGCGCTATTCGCGATACAAATACCTGAAGTTAACCGTTTCGTGACATAAGCGGTGAAGTGAGTGGAGTATTGAATTGTTTACGGTATAGTAATTTTTGATTTACACGTGTCGCTAAATAAAATCAATAACTCCACTTTATTCATGGTTTGCTATGTCACAACACACACGACCTCTCAATCGTCAGGATTATAAAACCCTTACGCTCGCCGCTCTCGGTGGTGCGCTTGAGTTTTATGACTTCATTATTTTTGTCTTCTTCGCTGCTGTTGTTGGCGAACTGTTTTTCCCTGCTGATATCCCGGAATGGCTCCGCCAGGTACAAACTTTCGGCATCTTTGCTGCCGGTTACCTGGCGCGTCCGCTGGGGGGCATTATCATGGCGCATTTTGGCGACAGGGTGGGGCGTAAAAAAATGTTCACCCTGAGCATTTTGTTGATGGCCGTGCCGACGCTGGCGATAGGTCTGTTACCCACTTATACCACCCTGGGGATTCTGGCGCCGTTACTGCTGTTACTGATGCGCATTTTGCAGGGGGCGGCCATTGGTGGCGAAGTCCCTGGTGCGTGGGTGTTTGTGGCGGAACATGTTCCTGAACATCGAATAGGGATCGCCTGCGGGACGTTAACCGCGGGATTGACGGTGGGGATCTTGCTCGGCTCAGTCGTCGCGACGCTGATTAACACCAGCATGACTCAACAGGCTGTACACGATTATGGCTGGCGTATTCCCTTCTTGCTCGGGGGTGTTTTCGGTCTTGTAGCGATGTATCTACGTCGCTGGTTACAGGAAACGCCCATCTTTCTCGAGATGCAGCAGCGTAAGGCGTTGGCGCAGGAACTTCCGGTAAAATCCGTTGTGGTTAACCACCGAAAAGCGGTAGTGGTCTCGATGCTGCTAACCTGGCTTTTGTCGGCAGGTATTGTCGTGGTGATTTTGATGTCGCCCGTTTGGCTGCAAAAACAGTACGGCTTTGCGCCAGCGCTGACCCTACAGGCAAACAGCATCGCGACCATCATGTTGTGTGTGGGATGTTTGCTTGCTGGACTGGCCGCCGATCGTTTTGGCGCCAGTAAAACCTTCATTGTGGGGAGCCTGTTGCTGGCCTGCTCAAGCTGGTTCTTCTATCACTTATCAGGCTCACATCCGGAGCAGCTCTTCTTCCTCTATGGCATTGTAGGGTTGTGTGTCGGTGTGGTAGGGGCGGTGCCCTATGTCATGGTCAGAGCTTTTCCGGCGAAGGTTCGCTTCACCGGTATTTCATTTTCTTACAATGTCTCGTATGCGATTTTTGGGGGACTGACGCCGATTTTCGTCACCGTGCTGATGGGCGTTTCACCGATGGCGCCTGCCTGGTATGTGCTGGCGTTATCACTAATAGGGTTGGGATTAGGAATGTGGCTGCGTCAGGATATTTATTACCGTGACATCCATGAGGCGGCAAAACTGCAGCAAGAGTAAAAAATATCCCCCCCGGAGGGGGGATATCAAAAAATTAGTGCGCTTCGCCGATAGGCAGAATGGTGCGCCCAAACTGTTCGTTCAGCACTTCGCCCATGGCCAGATAGATGGCGCTGGAGCCGCAAACTAAGCCCACCCAGCCGGCAAAGTGGATCACCGCTTCATTACCGCCGATGTTGCCGACAGCCAGCAGAGCAAACAGCACAGTCAGACTCAGGAAGACAAACTGCAGAGCACGGTTGCCTTTCAGCGTACCGAAGAACATGAACAGCGTGAAGACGCCCCACAGTCCCAAATACACGCCGAGGAACTGCGTATTCGGTGCATCTGTCAGACCCATTTTCGGCATTAACAGGATCGCGACAAGCGTCAGCCAGAAAGAGCCGTAAGAGGTGAATGCGGTTAAGCCGAAGGTGTTGCCTTTCTTGTATTCCAGCAGGCCGGCAAAGATCTGCGCGATACCGCCGTAGAAAATCCCCATCGCGAGAATAATACCGTCAAGAGCAAAGAAACCCACGTTATGCAGGTTAAGCAGAATGGTCGTCATGCCGAAACCCATCAGGCCCAGCGGTGCCGGATTAGCCAACTTAGTGTTGCCCATAATTCCTCAAAAATCATCATTGATTGAATGGTGAAATAGTTTCCCCGAAAAAGCAGTATGAGTTCGGGGCGCGGCATAATAATCACGAGGATGGGGACTGTCTATGATCTATCATGGGTAAAATGAAGTATTTTTACCCAGGTGCGCGTATTCCTTTTGCGTGACGCTGATCACGCGGCTTTTACACCGTTGATGCCGCGACCGCAGGCCTGCGAAAAGAGACCGTGGCACCGTGTTTTTCATCAAGGATCTGTCTGGGTTTCGGTCTTATGAAGGTGCCAGAAGTGAGATAAAAGCACTTTTCAGGTCGAAGGACGGTCGTCTTAATATGCTTTTCTCGTGTTTATTTTCTCTTCGCAGTAAAAAAAATTTTCATGCCCCCCTTGATGACGTGGGTTACGACCCCATCTTGTAGTCAACCGCAGTGAGTGAGTCTGAAAAAAAACGATTCAGGGTAGTTGAAACCGCACGTTTCGCCCTTATTACAGATTCACAACCACATGATGACCGAATTTTTAGTGGAGACGTTTAGATGGGTAAAATTATTGGTATCGACCTGGGTACTACCAACTCTTGTGTAGCGATTATGGATGGAACTCAAGCACGTGTGCTGGAGAATGCCGAGGGCGATCGCACCACGCCTTCTATCATTGCTTATACCCAGGATGGTGAAACTCTGGTTGGTCAGCCGGCTAAACGTCAGGCAGTGACAAACCCGCAAAACACCCTGTTTGCGATTAAACGCCTGATTGGCCGCCGCTTCCAGGACGAAGAAGTACAGCGTGATGAAGCCATCATGCCGTACAAAATCATCGGTGCTGACAACGGTGATGCCTGGATTGATGTTAAAGGTCAGAAAATGGCACCGCCGCAGATCTCTGCTGAAGTGCTGAAGAAAATGAAGAAAACGGCTGAAGATTACCTGGGCGAGCCAGTAACTGAAGCGGTTATTACTGTACCTGCATACTTCAACGATGCTCAGCGTCAGGCAACCAAAGACGCCGGTCGTATCGCGGGTCTGGAAGTCAAACGTATCATCAACGAACCGACTGCAGCAGCGCTGGCTTACGGCCTGGATAAAGAAGTCGGCAACCGTACTATCGCGGTATATGACCTCGGTGGCGGTACTTTTGATATCTCTATTATCGAAATCGACGAAGTTGACGGCGAAAAAACCTTCGAAGTACTGGCAACCAACGGTGATACCCACCTCGGTGGTGAAGACTTCGACAGCCGTATGATCAACTATCTGGTTGACGAATTTAAGAAAGATCAGGGCATTGACCTGCGTAATGACCCGCTGGCAATGCAGCGCCTGAAAGAAGCCGCAGAAAAAGCGAAAATCGAACTTTCTTCTGCGCAGCAGACCGACGTGAACCTGCCGTATATCACTGCAGACGCGACCGGTCCGAAACACATGAACATCAAAGTGACCCGTGCGAAACTGGAAAGCCTGGTTGAAGACCTGGTTAACCGTTCTATCGAGCCGCTGAAAGTAGCTCTGCAGGATGCGGGTCTGTCTGTTTCCGACGTTCAGGACGTTATCCTGGTCGGTGGTCAGACGCGTATGCCGATGGTGCAGAAGAAAGTGGCTGAGTTCTTCGGCAAAGAACCGCGTAAAGACGTTAACCCGGACGAAGCTGTTGCAATCGGTGCCGCTGTTCAGGGTGGTGTACTGACTGGTGATGTGAAAGACGTGCTGCTGCTGGACGTTACCCCGCTGTCTCTGGGTATCGAAACCATGGGCGGCGTGATGACTCCGCTGATCGCTAAAAACACCACCATCCCGACCAAGCACAGCCAGGTGTTCTCTACCGCTGAAGACAACCAGTCTGCGGTAACCATCCATGTGCTGCAGGGTGAACGTAAACGTGCTGCTGATAACAAAGATCTGGGTCAGTTTAACCTGGATGGTATCAGCCCGGCACCGCGTGGTATGCCGCAGATCGAAGTGACCTTCGATATTGATGCCGATGGTATCCTGCACGTTTCCGCGAAAGACAAAAACAGCGGTAAAGAGCAGAAGATCACCATCAAAGCCTCTTCTGGTCTGAACGAAGAAGAAATTCAGAAAATGGTTCGCGAAGCAGAAGCGAATGCAGAATCTGACCGTAAGTTTGAAGAGCTGGTTCAGACCCGTAACCAGGGCGATCATCTGCTGCACAGCACGCGTAAGCAGGTTGAAGAAGCAGGCGATAAACTGCCGGCTGACGACAAAACTGCCATCGAATCTGCTCTGACTGCGCTCGAAGCATCTTTGAAAGGTGAAGACAAAGCAGACATCGAAGCGAAAATGCAGGCGCTGGCGCAGGTTTCCCAGAAACTGATGGAAATCGCTCAACAGCAGCATGCACAGCAGCAGGCTGGTTCAGCTGATGCTTCTGCAAACAACGCGAAAGATGACGATGTTGTCGACGCTGAGTTTGAAGAAGTGAAAGACAAAAAATAATCGCCCTTTGATTGGGTAATTACTGACACGGGCGAAGAGGTGTTTCCTCTCCGCCCGTTTATGCATGTTAAGGGCAGATAAAAAGAGATGGCTAAGCAAGACTATTACGAGATTTTAGGCGTTTCCAAATCAGCGGAAGAGCGTGAAATCAAAAAGGCCTACAAGCGCCTGGCCATGAAATTTCACCCAGACCGTAACCAGGGTGATAAAGAGGCCGAAGCCAAATTCAAAGAGATCAAAGAAGCCTACGAAGTCCTGACCGATGCGCAAAAACGTGCGGCTTACGATCAGTACGGCCATGCTGCATTTGAGCAAGGCGGAATGGGCGGCGGCGGTTTTGGCGGCGGGGCTGACTTCAGCGATATCTTTGGTGACGTGTTTGGCGATATCTTTGGCGGTGGTCGTGGCCGTCAGCGCGCTTCACGTGGTGCTGATTTACGTTACAACATGGATCTCACTCTGGAAGAAGCCGTGCGTGGCGTCACCAAAGAGATCCGGATTCCGACGCTGGAAGAGTGTGATTCTTGCCACGGCAGCGGCGCGAAATCAGGTACCAAGCCGCAGACGTGTCCAACCTGTCACGGCTCTGGCCAGGTACAGATGCGTCAGGGCTTTTTTGCCGTACAGCAGACCTGTCCGCACTGTCAGGGTCGCGGTACGTTGATCAAAGATCCGTGCAATAAATGCCACGGTCACGGTCGTGTTGAGAAAAGTAAAACGCTGTCCGTTAAAATCCCGGCTGGCGTGGATACAGGCGATCGCATTCGTCTTTCTGGCGAAGGTGAAGCCGGTGAGCATGGCGCGCCAGCAGGCGATTTGTACGTTCAGGTGCAGGTTAAACAGCACCCGATTTTCGAACGTGAAGGTAACAATTTGTACTGTGAAGTGCCAATCAACTTCACAATGGCGGCGATGGGCGGTGAAATTGAAGTCCCAACGCTGGATGGCCGTGTGAAGCTGAAAGTGCCTGGTGAAACGCAGACCGGCAAATTGTTCCGCATGCGCGGTAAAGGCGTGAAATCGGTTCGCGGTGGCGCACAGGGTGATTTACTCTGCCGCGTTGTCGTCGAAACGCCAGTAGGCCTGAATGACAAGCAGAAGCAGCTGTTGAAAGATCTACAGGATAGCTTTGGTGGCCCAACGGGCGAGAAAAACAGCCCGCGTTCAAAAAGCTTTTTCGACGGCGTGAAAAAATTCTTTGATGATTTGACTCGCTAGTTGCTTGCGTGAGATCGAACCAGGGCCTGAGGTTGAGAAATCTCAGGCCTTTTTTATTGAACGTATACAGAGGTTTCGGCAAGGTGTAAGGTATGATTTCATCGTAAAAAGCGAATTGTTAATCATATATAATCTAATTTTAACGATCGATCATGCAGGTTAATATAGGAATTACGAAGTATTCACCTGATTGAGAGAATAAAAAGTGAAACATCTGCACCGTTTCTTTAGCAGCGATGCCTCTGGGGGCATCATTCTTATCATCGCCGCGGCCCTGGCTATGTTGATGGCGAACCTGGGGGTGACCAGTGGCTGGTATCACGCATTTCTGGAAACGCCGGTACAACTAAAGGTCGGCGCATTAGAGATCAATAAAAACATGCTGTTGTGGATCAACGATGCACTGATGGCAGTATTTTTCCTGTTGATCGGGCTTGAGGTCAAGCGTGAACTGATGCTGGGGTCGCTGGCCAGTTTGCGTCAGGCAGCTTTCCCGATCATTGCCGCCATTGGCGGGATGGTTGTCCCGGCCTTGCTCTACCTGGCGTTTAACTACGCAGATCCTGTTACACGTGAAGGGTGGGCCATTCCAGCGGCAACCGATATCGCTTTTGCTCTGGGCGTACTGGCGCTGTTGGGGAGTCGTGTCCCTCTGGCGCTGAAAATATTCCTGATGGCGTTGGCGATTATCGACGATCTGGGCGCTATTGTGATTATCGCGCTGTTCTACACCAGTGACCTTTCTGTGATGTCATTAGGTGTTGCCGCGTTTGCGATTCTGGTGCTGGCAATCCTGAATATGTGCGGGGTAAGACGTACCGGTATTTATATTCTGGTAGGTATGGTGTTGTGGACCGCAGTGCTAAAGTCTGGAGTACACGCAACGCTTGCTGGCGTGATTGTCGGCTTCTTTATACCGCTCAAGGAGAAGCACGGGCGCTCTCCGGCTAAACGTCTGGAACACGTTTTGCATCCGTGGGTGGCATATCTGATTTTGCCGCTGTTCGCTTTTGCCAATGCCGGCGTCTCGTTACAGGGGGTGACGATGGACGGACTGACCTCCATGCTTCCGCTGGGGATTATTGCGGGTCTGTTAATCGGTAAACCGCTGGGTATCAGCGTGTTCTGCTGGCTGGCTCTGCGTCTCAGGTTGGCTCAATTACCTGAAGGGACGAACTTTCAACAGATTATGGCCGTTGGGATCTTGTGCGGTATCGGTTTTACCATGTCGATTTTTATCGCCAGTCTGGCATTTGGAAATGTCGATCCGGAGTTGATTAATTGGGCAAAACTGGGAATTCTGATTGGATCGTTGTTGTCGGCGATTGTGGGTTATAGTTGGCTTCGTGCCCGCTTAAATGCAACTGCTTAACGGGCGTAGAATGACAAGGGAGTCACAGGTGGCTCCCTTTGCGACATTGTTCAGGGAGAGAAATGAGCATGCCCCATATTAATTACAACCATCTTTATTACTTCTGGCATGTCTATAAAGAAGGTTCTGTTGTTGGTGCTGCAGAGGCGCTGTATCTGACCCCGCAAACCATTACCGGTCAGATTAAGGCCCTTGAAGAGCGTTTACAGGGAAAATTGTTTAAGCGGAAGGGGCGTGGTCTGGAGCCCAGCGAGTTAGGGGAACTGGTTTTTCGCTACGCGGACAAAATGTTCACGCTTAGCCAGGAAATGCTGGATATCGTGAATTACCGCAAAGAGTCCAATCTACTGTTTGACGTTGGCGTGGCGGACGCGCTTTCCAAGCGTCTGGTCAGCAGCGTGCTGGATGCCGCTGTAGCTGAGGGGGAACAGATCCACCTTCGGTGTTTTGAATCTACACATGAGATGTTACTCGAACAACTGAGCCAGCATAAGCTGGATATGATCATCTCTGATTGCCCGATAGACTCCACGCAGCAGGAAGGACTCTTCTCGGTGAAGATTGGTGAATGCAGCGTCAGCTTCTGGTGTACTCATCCGCTCCCCGAAAAACCGTTTCCAGCATGCCTGGAGGAACGCCGGGTGTTGATCCCTGGGCGCCGCTCAATGTTGGGACGCAAACTGCTGAACTGGATTAACTCCCAGGGATTAAACGTTGAGATCCTGGGGGAGTTTGATGATGCTGCGTTGATGAAGGCATTTGGTGCCACTCACAATGCGATTTTTGTGGCGCCAACGCTCTATGCGAATGATTTTTATGCAGACAATTCGATTGTAGAAATCGGGCGCGTAGAGAATGTCATGGAAGAGTACCATGCTATTTTTGCGGAGAGGATGATTCAGCATCCTGCGGTACAGCGAATTTGTAACACGAACTACAGTGCGCTCTTTGCCCCTGCGAGCAAGTAAGGCGTGCGTGCCGGACAGACATAAAAAAACCCGCTTTCGCGGGTTTTTTTACAAAGCTTCAACACACAGGCGATTAAGCCAGTTTGTTGATTTGTGCAGTCAGGTTAGCTTTATGACGTGCAGCTTTGTTTTTGTGGATCAGACCTTTAGCAGCCTGACGGTCCACGATTGGTTGCATTTCGTTAAATGCTTTCAGTGCAGTAGCTTTGTCGCCAGCTTCGATAGCTGCGTATACTTTCTTGATGAAAGTACGCATCATAGAGCGACGGCTTGCGTTGTGCTTACGAGCCTTTTCAGACTGAACGGCGCGCTTCTTAGCTGATTTGATATTAGCCAAGGTCCAACTCCCAAATGTGTTCTATATGGACAATTCAAAGGCCGAGGAATATGCCCTTTCAGCCTTCTTTTGTCAATGGATTTGTGCAAATAAGCGCCGTTAAAATTGCAGCACTCGTTGCGTAGTGATGGCGCAGGATTCTACCAGCTTGCGGACTGTGAATACAGCTTTTCCGCGATAAAAATTGAACCGGACGGCCAGTTTTTTGTATTGATTTGGTCATAACAATGAAAACAAACCTCTTTATGTTTCGCTGCATCAATCGCCGGTTAACCTTGACCGCTGTACAAGGTATACTTTGGCGATTTTCACTGTTTTGAGCCAGACATGAAGCTGATACGCGGCATACATAATCTCAGTCAGGCCCCACATGGGTGTGTGCTGACTATTGGTAATTTCGACGGCGTGCACCGTGGCCATCGCGCGTTGCTGCATGGCTTGCAGGAAGAAGGGCGTAGACGTGGTTTACCGGTCATGGTCATGATTTTCGAGCCGCAACCGCTGGAGTTGTTTGCAACTGAAAAGGCGCCTGCGCGTCTGACCCGTCTACGGGAAAAACTACGCTACCTGGCAGAGTGTGGCGTCGAATACGTGTTGTGCGTGCGTTTTGACCGACGGTTTGCCGCACTTACGGCGCAAATGTTTATCAGTGACCTGCTGGTAAAACGTCTCGGCGTACAATTTCTGGCCATTGGCGACGATTTCCGCTTTGGCGCTGGTCGCGAAGGCGATTTCTTGTTATTACAGAAAGCGGGCGCTGAGTATGGTTTTGACATCACCAGCACCCAGACGTTTTGTGAAGGCGGTGTGCGAATCAGCAGTACCGCAGTGCGCCAGGCGTTGGCAGAAGATAACCTGTCGCTTGCTGAAAGTTTACTGGGACGCCCCTTTACCATCTCCGGGCGCGTTGTTCACGGTGATGAATTAGGTCGCACTATCGGTTTCCCGACGGCGAATTTACCGCTGCGTCGTCAGGTTTCCCCAGTTAAAGGGGTTTATGCGGTTGAAGTGATGGGCCTTGGCGACAAGCCGTTACCCGGCGTCGCTAACATTGGCACTCGCCCAACGGTGGCGGGCGTGCGTCAACAGCTGGAAGTGCATCTGCTGGACGTTGCAATGGACCTCTACGGTCGCCATATCGATGTAATACTGCGTAAAAAAATACGCAATGAGCAGCGGTTCGCTTCTCTTGATGAGTTGAAAGCGCAGATCGCGCGTGATGAGTTAACAGCCCGCGAATTTTTTGGGCTATCAAACCCGGCGTAAGCCTACGTGATAAATACGGAAACGAGAATCTGATGAGTGACTATAAATCAACCCTGAATTTGCCGGAAACAGGGTTCCCGATGCGTGGCGACCTCGCCAAACGCGAACCGGGAATGCTGGCGCGTTGGACTGATGATGACCTGTACGGCATCATTCGTGCGGCCAAAAAAGGCAAAAAAACCTTCATTCTGCATGATGGCCCTCCTTATGCGAATGGCAGTATTCATATTGGTCACTCAGTTAACAAGATTCTGAAAGACATTATCGTGAAGTCCAAAGGACTTGCGGGATTTGACTCACCTTATGTTCCGGGCTGGGACTGCCATGGTCTGCCCATCGAACTGAAAGTTGAGCAGGAATACGGTAAACCGGGCGAGAAATTCACCGCGGCAGAATTCCGCGCGAAATGCCGCGAATACGCGGCGGCGCAGGTCGATGGACAGCGTAAAGACTTCATCCGTCTGGGTGTGCTGGGCGACTGGTCGCACCCGTACCTGACGATGGATTTCAAAACCGAAGCCAACATCATTCGCGCGCTGGGTAAAATCATCGGTAACGGCCATCTGCACAAAGGCGCGAAGCCGGTGCACTGGTGCGTAGACTGCCGCTCTGCACTGGCGGAAGCGGAAGTTGAGTATTACGACAAGACCTCTCCGTCTATCGACGTGGCTTTCCACGCCGCCTCTCAGGATGCCGTAAAAGAAAAATTCGGCGTCACTTCCGTGAATGGCCCGATTTCACTGGTTATCTGGACCACCACGCCGTGGACGCTTCCGGCTAACCGTGCGATTTCTCTGGCGGCTGATTTCGACTATGCGCTGGTACAAATTGAAGGTCAGGCGCTGATTCTGGCGAAAGACCTGGTTGAAGGCGTGATGCAGCGTGTCGGCAGCGCACATTACAGCATCCTCGGCACGGTAAAAGGTGCGGAACTGGAATTGCTGCGCTTTACTCACCCGTTTATGGGCTTTGATGTTCCTGCGATTTTAGGTGAACACGTCACGCTGGACGCGGGTACAGGTGCGGTACATACCGCCGGTGGCCACGGTCCTGACGACTACACTATCAGCCAGAAATACGGTCTGGAAATCGCCAACCCGGTCGGGCCGGACGGCGCTTACCTGGCAGGAACGTATCCAGGTCTGGACGGTGTTAACGTATTCAAAGCCAACGACAAAATCGTTGAGATGCTGCGTGAGAAAGGCGCATTGCTGCACGTTGAGAAGATGCAGCATAGCTATCCGTGCTGCTGGCGTCACAAGTCGCCGATCATCTTCCGTGCGACACCGCAGTGGTTTGTCAGCATGGATCAAAAAGGTCTGCGCGCGCAGTCGCTGAAAGAGATCAAAGACGTGCAGTGGATCCCGGACTGGGGTCAGGCACGTATCGAATCTATGGTCGCGAACCGTCCTGACTGGTGTATCTCCCGTCAGCGTACCTGGGGCGTGCCGATGTCTCTGTTTGTACATAAAGACACTGAAGAGCTGCACCCTCGCGCCATTGAACTGATGGAAGAAGTGGCGAAACGCGTTGAAGTTGACGGCATTCAGGCCTGGTGGGATCTCGACCCGAAAGAAATTCTGGGCGATGACGCTGACCAGTATGTGAAAGTACCGGATACGCTGGACGTCTGGTTTGACTCTGGTTCTACCCACTCTTCCGTCGTGGATGTACGTCCTGAGTTTGCCGGTCACGCCGCAGATATGTATCTGGAAGGTTCTGACCAGCATCGTGGCTGGTTCATGTCTTCTCTGATGATCTCCACCGCCATGAAAGGCAAAGCGCCGTACCGCCAGGTACTGACCCACGGATTTACCGTGGATGGTCAGGGGCGCAAGATGTCCAAATCCATCGGTAATACCGTTTCTCCTCAGGATGTGATGAACAAACTGGGCGCGGATATCCTGCGTTTGTGGGTGGCATCTACCGATTATACCGGTGAAATGGCGGTTTCTGATGAGATCCTGAAACGCGCTGCCGACAGCTATCGTCGTATTCGTAACACCGCACGCTTCCTGCTGGCGAACCTGAACGGTTTCGATCCGGTAAAAGACATGGTGAAACCGGAAGAGATGGTCGTCCTGGATCGCTGGGCGGTTGGCTGTGCGCAAGCCGCACAGGAAGACATCCTGAAAGCGTATGAAGCCTACGATTTCCACGAAGTCGTGCAGCGCCTGATGCGTTTCTGCTCCGTTGAAATGGGGTCGTTCTACCTCGATATCATCAAAGATCGCCAGTACACCGCGAAATCAGACAGCGTCGCGCGTCGTAGCTGCCAGACAGCCCTGTATCACATTGCAGAAGCGCTGGTACGCTGGATGGCGCCGATCATGTCCTTCACTGCGGACGAAATCTGGGGCTACCTGCCGGGCGACCGCG
Source organism: Citrobacter sp. NCU1 (assembly GCF_010231475.1). Classification (GTDB taxonomy): domain Bacteria; phylum Pseudomonadota; class Gammaproteobacteria; order Enterobacterales; family Enterobacteriaceae; genus Citrobacter_D. Next base: position 161,703 of record NZ_NRDO01000034.1, read on the forward strand.
AGAAATACGTGTTCACCGGCGAGTGGTACCAGGGGCTGTTTGGCCTGGCAGGTGCCGAAGCCATGAACGATGCCTTTTGGGACGAGCTGCTGAAAGTTCGCGGTGAAGTCAACAAAGTCATCGAACAGGCACGAGCGGACAAGAAAGTGGGCGGTTCCCTGGAAGCAGCGGTGACGCTGTATGCCGAGCCGGAACTGGCTGCGAAGCTGACTGCGTTGGGCAACGAATTGCGATTTGTCCTGTTGACCTCTGGCGCTGCTGTCGCGGAGTATGCAAGTGCGCCTGCTGATGCCCAGCAGAGCGAACTGCTGAAAGGGCTGAAAGTCGTATTGAGCAAAGCCGAGGGTGATAAGTGCCCGCGTTGCTGGCATTACACGACCGATGTCGGCCAGGTGGCGGAACACGCAGACATCTGCGGACGCTGTGTCAGCAATATCGCCGGTGATGGCGAACAACGTAAGTTTGCCTGATGAGTAAGCCTATCTGTTCAACAGGACTGCGCTGGCTGTGGCTGGTGGTGGTCGTGCTGATTATCGATTTAGGCAGTAAATACCTGATCCTCCAGAATTTTGCTCTGGGGGATACGGTGTCGCTGTTCCCATCGCTTAATCTGCATTATGCGCGTAACTACGGCGCGGCGTTCAGTTTCCTTGCCGATAGTGGCGGCTGGCAACGTTGGTTCTTCGCCGGTATCGCGATTGGTATCTGCGTGATTCTGATGGTGATGATGTATCGCACAAAAGCTTCGCAAAAGCTGAATAACATTGCTTATGCGTTGATTATTGGCGGCGCGCTGGGCAATTTATTTGATCGTTTGTGGCACGGCTTTGTCGTCGATATGATCGACTTCTACGTCGGCAACTGGCACTTCGCCACGTTCAACCTCGCAGATACCGCAATTTGTGTCGGCGCGGCGATGATTGTGCTGGAAGGCTTTTTGCCTTCGAAAGAGAAAAAAGCCGCATAAAAAAATTGCCGGATGGCGGCGTAAACGCCTTATCCGGCCTACACTACATCGCGATCCTTGTAGGCCCGGTAAGCGCTGCGCCACCGGGCAAACAGGCGGCAATTTAAAGAGCAACCTGCATGTCTAAATCAGTACAGAGTAACAGTGCGGTGCTGGTGCACTTCACCTTAAAGCTTGACGATGGCTCCACCGCAGAGTCGACCCGCAATAATGGCAAACCTGCGCTATTCCGCCTGGGTGATGGTTCTCTGTCTGAAGGACTGGAACAGCATCTTCTTGGCCTGAAAAATGGCGAAAAAACCACATTTGCTCTGGAGCCGGATGCCGCCTTTGGCGTACCTAGCCCGGACTTGATTCAGTATTTCTCGCGTCGGGAATTTATGGACGCGGGCGAACCCGAAATCGGGGCAATTATGCTCTTTACCGCAATGGACGGCAGTGAAATGCCTGGCGTGATCCGTGAAATTAATGGCGATTCCATCACCGTTGATTTCAACCATCCGCTGGCTGGGCATATCGTTCATTTTGATATTGAAGTGCTGGAAGTCGATCCGGCACTGGAGGCGTAAAATGCAGATCCTGTTGGCCAACCCGCGCGGATTTTGCGCAGGTGTAGACCGCGCTATCAGCATTGTTGAAAACGCGCTGGCGATTTATGGCGCGCCAATTTATGTTCGTCACGAAGTGGTGCATAACCGTTATGTGGTGGACACCCTGCGCGAGCGAGGGGCGATTTTTATTGAGCAAATCAGTGAAGTACCGGACGGTGCGATCCTGATTTTCTCTGCCCATGGCGTTTCTCAGGCGGTGCGTAACGAGGCGAAAAACCGTGATCTCACGGTTTTTGACGCGACCTGTCCGCTGGTAACGAAAGTACATATGGAAGTGGCGCGCGCCAGCCGTCGCGGCGAAGAGTCGATCCTGATCGGCCATGCAGGCCACCCGGAAGTCGAAGGTACGATGGGTCAGTACAGCAACCCGGAAGGGGGGATGTACCTGGTCGAATCGCCTGAAGATGTCTGGACGCTGAATGTCAAAAATGAGGGGAAACTCTCCTTTATGACGCAAACCACGCTTTCCGTAGATGACACCTCAGACGTTATTGATGCGCTGCGTAAGCGATTCCCGAAAATCGTCGGGCCGCGTAAAGATGATATCTGTTATGCGACGACGAACCGTCAGGAAGCGGTGCGTGCGCTGGCTGAACAGGCCGACGTGGTGTTAGTGGTCGGTTCCAGGAACTCCTCAAACTCCAACCGTCTGGCTGAACTGGCGCAGCGAATGGGAAAAACGGCATTTCTCATCGACGATGCGACCGATATCCAGGAAGACTGGGTGAAAGAGGCTAAATGCGTGGGTGTCACCGCGGGAGCCTCCGCACCGGACATTCTGGTGCAGAATGTCATTTCGCGTCTGCAGGAGCTTGGCGGCGGCGAGGCGATTCCGCTGGAAGGCCGTGAAGAGAACATCGTTTTTGAAGTGCCGAAAGAGTTACGGCTCGATATTCAGCAGGTCGATTAAAAAATGGGGAGCGTGGCTCCCCATTTTTACTATGCATCGTCTTCATCCTGCATGATGGCGCTGCGCCCACCGTCCATGACAATGGTGGTTCCTGCAATAAACCCTGCTTTCTCACTACTCAAAAACAGGCAACGTTCGCCCACTTCGCGTTTGTGCATGGTTAACGAACTGCGCAATCTGTTCTGTCCGCATCACATCAGAGGAAAAATAGTTCTGCGGGTGTTTTGTCGGTCTCAGCATAGATGGAATTCGTCAATAAACCGTGTGAGACTTTTTCTGTCGTCCGGCGTCAACTCCCACCCCGGACGGCGGCAATAATCAGTGGCAATAATGCCGCGTTGCATCAGCAGCGTTTTTTCCGCCTGAATAATGTATTCACAGTGGCTCATCCAGCGCTGGATGTAGGGCAGAAGGCGCTGATGCAGGGCTTCAGCTTGCATATACTCCCCAGCCTGCCAGTGGCGATAAATCTGCACATACACCTCGGTGAATGAACATCCTGGCATCACGCCTTTTCCACCCGCGTCCAGCATTTTCAACATATACAGCCCGGCATAACCGTTCAGCACGCTGGCCTGCGGGGCGTAGCGCAGGAACTCACGTGTGTAATCCACAGGTGGATTGCACTCAATTTTAAACACGGCGTGCGGATACCTTTCCGCCACTTCAGCAAGTTGCTGCGGAGTGATCGGCAATCCGGTTTCCCCTGGTGCATATTGCACCATCACCGGAATATCAACCGCCTCCAGTACCGCAAAGATATGCGCCTGGACTGCCTCGGGGCTGGGCGATAGAAAGAACGGCGGCAACAACATCAGCGCATCTGCGCCCAGCGCGCTGTAACGCCTGGCGCGCTTTACGGCAAGTTCGGTGCTGTGGTCGGTAACGGACATCGCGCGATACAGCGACCCGCCTGCCAGCGTGCTGATGAAGAGTTGAGACAACCTGTCTCGTTCATTGTCGTCCAGTTTAGGAAATTCGCTGGCGATGCCAAACAGCGTCACACCGTGGGCACCAGTACCCGCGAGATGTTCCAACAGGCGGACAAAGCTACGCTCATCAATGTCACCCTGCGACGTAAACGGCATCGCAACGATAGGATTTACGCCACAAATTTCGGCGGCGGTGTATTGGGCGTTCATTCCATATCCTCCCGATCAGCCAGTACAGCGCCTTGTGCAGCGGGTAGCGCCCAGCGACGGTAAAGGCGTAAAAATCCGCGCGGTACCTCTTTTTTCACCGGTTGCCAGGTTTCGCGACGCGCAGCCAGTACCTCATCAGCGACATGCAACGTTAAGGCGCGAGTCGGGATGTCGATGCTGATCATGTCGTTGTTTTCCACCAGACCGAGTGCACCGCCTTCGGTCGCTTCCGGTGAGATATGGCCGACAAACAGGCCACGATTGGATCCAGAAAAACGCCCGTCGGTGATCAGTGCGCAGCTGTCGGATAACCCCATGCCTTCCAGACATTTCATCGGCTTGTACATTTCCGGCATTCCCGGACCGCCTTTTGGTCCTTCGTAACGTAATACCAGTACGCTACCCGGCTGGATCTGCCCGGACATAATCGCATCGACAGACTCTTGTTCGCTGTTAAACACCACCGCAGGGCCGCTAAACGTCATCAGATTTTCTGGGACAGCCGCGGGTTTCACCACGCACCCGAGAGGGGAGAGATTTCCATGCAGTACAGCGACGCCCGCTTCGTTACGTACCGGAATCGCGAGCGTATGGATCACCTCCGGTCGCGATGAGCGATGTCCTTGTTGCAAAAGTTCGCCCTTGGTTTTACCCACCACCGTCAGGGTATTCGGCTTCATTAGCGCGGCAATTTCGTGCTCTACCGCCGGTACACCACCCGCCTCCCAGAAATCAATCATGTCGTACTCTGATGCCGGGTAAAGCGAGGCGACCAGCGGCACGTGGTGGCTTAATTCATCAAACGCCGACAGTGGCAGGTGACCCAGTTCCGCTTCATAGTGAATCGCCTGGAGATGCAAAATGGCGTTCGTTGAACCGCCCGTTGCCAGCAGATAAACCATGGCGTTATGAATTGCATCCGGGGTGATAATTTTGCGGGCGTTAATGCCTTCGCGTACCAGCGTTACTGCTTGTTTTCCCGTCTGAAGGGCACAAGCGCGTCTTGCATCCGAAACAGCGGGTAACATGCTGCTGCCCGGCAGACTCATACCCAGCACTTCTGCAATACTGCACATCGTATTGGCGGTGCCGTACATGGTGCAGGAGCCCGGACCCGGTTCGGCGATATTTTCAATATGTGCAAACTCGGCTTCGTCGATTTCGCCACGCTTTTTCCAGCCTATGGCTTCGGTAACAATATTGCCGTCCCAGTGTTTGCCTTTGTATTCCGCCGGATACATGGGGCCACCGTTCACCATGATGGCAGGAATATCCAGGCGCGCAGCGGCCATTAACATGGCCGGAACGATTTTGTCGCAAGAGCCGAGCAGCACCATACCGTCGAAGCGGTGGGCGCGCATCATGCTCTCAATTGACATCGTGATGACTTCGCGTGCGGCGAGAATGTAGCGCATCCCCAGATGCCCTTCGGCAATGCCATCGCAGGGAGCGATGGTGCCGAAGACCATGCCGACACCGCCAGCTTCATCAATCCCCTTCAACACATGAGCGGTCAGCTCGTTAAGATTGGCGTGTCCGGCGGTGGCGTTGGTGTAGCTATTTACTACTGCAATGACCGGGCGGCGCAACTGTTCGTCCGTATGGCCCATGGATTTATACAGAGCACGTTTTAACGCACCGTCATCGCCCTCGAGGATTGGGCTGAAATGCGTGCCACAATTGGCACATCCTCCACATTCACTCTTCATAGCAAGTCTCTTTCTTTATTATCGATAAGTGTGTTGAGTGGCGTTTTGTTGCCCGTCGGTTTGTTCCGTGACGGGGCGCCGTACTGGGTTAGCGAGTCGTGCAGGTAACGCCATGATCAGCGGCGCGACCAGCAGTAAGAAACCCGCAAGGATGTACAACCCGCTGTCCGTGCTGCCGGTAGTGTCTTTCAGCCAACCAAGAACCGTCGGGCCAAAGAAACCTGCGAGGTTGCCGACGGAGTTAACTAGCGCGATGCCCGCCGCTGCCGCCGTACCAGACAGCATGGCGCCAGGCAGGCTGATGTAGGTTGGAATTAATGCCAGGGTTCCTGACATGGCAAGGCAGATCCACGTCATCATCCAGAAGGTCGAGCCGCTGCAATAGGCGCTGAGTGTCAGGCCCACGCAGCCGATGATGGCAGGAATGGCGATATGCCAGCGGCGTTCTTGTTTTAAATCGGAGTGGCGACTGTTCCAGACCATGAACGCTGCGCCGAAGATATACGGAAGTGCCGCGAGAAGACCAATCTGGAAATCATCATTGATACCGGAGCTTTTGATAATGGAGGGCAACCAGAAGTTGATGCCGTAGTAGCCAATATTGAAGCTAAAGAAGATTAACGCCAGTAACCAGACGTAGCCATTTTTGAACATGGCGCTAAGAGAGCTGTCGACTTTTCCGTCGGCGCTTTGTGTACGATTTAATGCGTCTTTTGCCAGGTCGTCCAGAATCACCTGCTTTTCGGCATCATTCAGCCATTTTGCTGATTTCACATCGTTATCCAGATAACGCAGGACAACAAACGCCAACAAGAAAGACGGGATGGCTTCAATCAGGAACAGCCACTGCCAGTTATGCAGTCCGCCAACATCCTCGAACAGCTTGAGAATCAGTCCAGATAAAGGGCTACCGATGATCGTGGAAAGCGGAGTGACAAGGATAAACAATCCCAACGTGCGCGCAGAGCGCCAGGACGGGAACCACAACGTGAGATAAAAGACGATCCCTGGAAAGAACCCGGCTTCCGCGACACCCAGCAGGAAGCGAAGCACGTAGAATTGCGTGGGTGTGGTAACAAACATCATCCCCGCCGAGAGTACAGCCCAGGTCGCCATAATGCGTGCGATCCAGAAACGAGGGCCGAAACGCTGCATCAGCAGGTTACTTGGCAGTTCAAACAGGAAATAGCCGATAAAGAAGATCCCTGCACCCAGTCCGTAGACCGTGTCGCTAAAACTGAGCGCATCCTGCATATGCAGTTTGGCGAAACCCACGTTTACGCGGTCAAGATAGGCAAAAAAGTAGCAAAGGATCAGAAACGGGATCAGTCTTCGGGTAACTTTGCTGTAAACGGCATTCTCAAAAACATTGTGCTTACTCATCGTTATGATCTCAGGTTAGTGGGTCGCCAGATGCGAGGCTGCACGCTTATCATTCTGACCAATATGGCACAGGGCTGTACTGTTCATCAGATTGCGTCCAATGTGTTCCAGTGAAATATTTGTATCTTGCCGTGAAGGACGCTCGCCATTTTATTACTCCGTCGTTTCATTCCAGGCGTTGCGCCAGGCGCTGGCGCGTATGGCCAGCTCATCGGTGCTCATTCCTGCCTGATAAATGCCGCTACCGAGACCGAATCCATTAGCGCCGTTTTGTATGTATCGCCGCATTTGCTGGCTGTCCGGGCGGATCCCGCCAACCGGCAGGCAGGCAACGTCCGGCGGCAGCACGGTTCGAAAGGCTTTCATTAATTCAGGGGTGAGAAATTCCGCAGGAAACAGTTTCAACGCGCTGGCGCCCGCATCCAGAGCAGTAAAGGCCTCTGACGGCGTCATCACCCCTGGCAGGCTGACCAGCCCGAGTTGACGAGTGCGACGAATGACATCAGGGTTGCAGTTTGGCGATACGATCAACTGTCCGCCACAGGCGGCGACCTCATCGACCTGCGCGGGCGTCACCACCGTACCCGCCCCCACAAAGGCACGATCGCCAACGTAATCACGCATCAGGCGGATGGATTCATACGGCGAGGGGCTGTTCAACGGGACTTCCAGCCAGCGGAAACCATTGGCTAACAACATTTCTGCGGCTTCGCGCGCCTGCTCAGGTTTGATGCCACGCAGAATGGCAACCAGCGGTAAAGGTTCCAACCGCCATTGCGTCATAAATATTTTGTGATTCATGGTGTAAGTTCCTGCAAGAGTGAACGAAGCACCGCCAGTCCATGTAAAAAACAGGCATCGCCGCTGACGGGCATCAGCTGCGTATGCGTAACGGTAGCGGCATATTGATAACGTGCGGTAAGCGATGCCGAACCCACAACCCAGGCCTGTTGCCCTTCAGGTAGCGTGGAAAGTTCGTAACCAATCAGGAGTCCAGAAAGGAAACTGAGCACATGCTCTGAGGCTATTTCCCCTGATAACCGCCGGGTACGGGCGGCGAAAATCAGATGGCTGAAAGGGATATTATTTTGCGCGGCGTTGACGCCAGCGAGAAAGCTGGCGTTGTCTTCATCTTGCGGTGGTAGCGCGCGACCTAACAGCGAGTGTTCGCTAAGTACAGAAAAGAGTTCACCTGTCATCAGCGTGGAAAACGCGGTGATACTGCCGTTCTTCATACGGGCATGTTTGCTGTGGGTGCCAGGAAGCAGGGCGTAGTGTTCTGCCGCCGGATGGAGGGCGTTAAGCCCCAGTAATTGGACTTCTTCGCCGCGCATTACGTCAGGTTGATTCCACGCGCTTTGTCCGCACAGGCCAGGAATAATCCACGCCGGGCTTCCCCAGGGCGTTTCAACGGCCTGCATTCCTGCTAACACATTCTGCGCACTGGCTGGAAGAGAGGCGTAAGGCACGTTGCGCCATCCCTGTTGAGAACCCACCATCCCCGCCATCAGCACTGGTACGGCACCCACATCAGTAAGCCAGGGGTGCAACTGTTGATGGAGCGTGACGGCAAATGCACCGTTCTCGATCGTCAGCAGCCCGCACGGCGCGGATGTGCGTGCGACAACGCGATGTTCATTCATTAAAAAGGCACGAAAGTTGGTCGTACCCCAGTCAACGGCAATCCAGTCTCTTTTCATATTCAAGTCATACAACAATGTTAATCTTGTAATACAAGAATGCTAGAGCAAAAGAAAACCGCGATCTGTGAGATTGATCGAAATTACATCAGAAGAAAGGGATCAGAGAATGCTGTCGATGAAAGCCGGGCGCTCCTGCCAGATACGTTTTTGCGCTGCGTGGAGAAGGATTGAGCGCATGCATTGACGGGCCTCATCCGCGTTGCGCAGACGGATCGCTTCGAAGAGGTGATAGTGTTCTTCAATGGCCGTTTTGGTCTGGCGAACATCTTCTTCAAGCGTCTGGCGGAATGACAGCACCATGGCGGCGCTTAATGCGTTACCTAAAGCCAGCAGAAAAGGGTTGTGTGCAGCGCGCAAGAGCGCCTGGTGAAATGCCATATCGCCCTCCTCAAACGACTCGCGTTCTGCCGCTGATTGCCCACGTCGCATCAGCGCCAGCGCATCCTCCAGCGCCGCGAGATCGTGCCCGTTAGCGTTCATCGCGGCAAGCGTCGCAACGTTAGGTTCGAAGATGAGGCGGGTGATCATCAACTGCTCGACCAACTGCGCATCGACATGGCCTTCAGAGAGCCAGTTAAGTACATCCAGATCGAGCAGACTCCACTGGTCACGACTGGTGATTGTGCTGCGTTTTTTTGCCTGAATAGAGATCAACCCTTTGGCCGCAAGCACAGCCAGCGCATTGCGAATGGAGGTGCGTGAAACGGCATACTCCGTTGCCAGCTCATTCTCACCCGGCAGTGACGTACCCGGAGCGAGCTCGCCTCGCAAGATGCGTCCAGCAAGGTGTTGGGTTACCGTTTCTGAAATACTGGCCTGTGGGACTTTCATTGCAATTCTCGGCTAAATACGTTCACAGTCATGTGCTACATAGTAAGCTAATCGGTGTCCAATTTGCTAATAAGGACAGGAGGAATAATCACTTATGGAACGCCTACCCATTATTCTCGACACCGACCCTGGTATTGATGATGCTGCCGCCATTGCTGCTGCGCTATTTTCTCCTCAGCTTGACCTGCGGTTGATGACCACCGTCGCCGGCAACGTCTCTGTGGAGAAAACCACCCGTAATGCCCTGCAACTGCTGCATTTCTGGAATGCTGATGTTCCCCTGGCTCAGGGGGCCGCTACACCGCTGTTACGTCCGTTGCGCGACGCCGCTTATGTTCACGGCGAATCCGGTATGGAAGGTTATGATTTTGTCGACCATGACCGACAGCCACTGGCGAAACCGGCTTTTATCGCCATTCGTGACGCGTTGATGAGCGCTCCGGAACCGATAACCCTGGTTGCTATTGGCCCGCTGACAAATATTGCGCTGCTGTTGATGCACTATCCGGAATGTACGTTCAATATCCGCCGTCTGGTGATCATGGGCGGTTCTGCCGGGCGAGGGAACTTCACCCCTAATGCCGAATTCAATATCGCTGTCGATCCGGAAGCTGCCGCCTGTGTGTTCCAGAGTGGAATTGAAATTGTGATGTGCGGACTGGATGTCACGAATCAGGCCATGCTGACGCCGGAGTATCTGGCGACGTTGCCCACGCTGAATCGTACCGGAAAGATGCTACATGCCCTGTTCAGTCACTATCGCAGCGGGACAATGCGCACTGGCGTGCGGATGCACGATCTGTGTGCCATCGCCTGGCTGGTTCGCCCGGATCTGTTTACCGTCAAGCCGTGCTTCGTGGCGGTAGAAACCCAAGGGGAATATACCTCAGGCACAACCGTTGTGGATATTGAAGGGCGTATGAACAGACCGGCAAACATGCAGGTCGCCCTCGATATAGATGTTATTGGTTTCCAACAATGGGTTGCTGAAATTCTGACATTGGCTCCGTAAATCCCGGTGTATAAAACGGTATGGTGCGACTTATTCCGATGCATCATGCCTTTTACTGATATTTCGCCTTGTTTAACATTAAATTCTAATTATCGACGTTTTTGGCTAGCGGTGCGACAGCGTGCTGGTTAATCTGAAAACGATTTACGCAAAATTAACAAAAGAGAATAGCTATGCATGATGCACATATCCGCGTTGCCATCGCGGGAGCTGGTGGACGCATGGGACGTCAGTTGATTCAGGCGACACTGAGCATGGAAGGCGTTCAACTGGGCGCAGCGTTGGAGCGGGAAGGTTCCTCATTGCTGGGCAGCGATGCCGGTGAACTGGCGGGGGCCGGAAAATGCGGTGTTACCGTACAAAGCAGCCTTGATGCAATTAAAGAAGATTTTGACGTCTTTATCGATTTTACCCGCCCGGAAGGGACGCTGACGCATCTTGCCTTTTGCCGCCAGCACGGCAAAGGCATGGTGATAGGCACGACCGGGTTTGACGAGGCAGGTAAACAGGCTATTCGCGACGCCGCTCAGGAGATAGGGATTGTGTTTGCGGCGAATTTTAGCGTGGGCGTCAATGTCATGCTGAAGCTTCTTGAAAAAGCGGCAAAAGTGATGGGCGACTACGCCGACATTGAAATTATTGAAGCGCACCATCGTCATAAAGTGGATGCGCCGTCAGGTACGGCACTGGCGATGGGGGAAGCGATTGCCCATGCGCTGGACAAAGATCTTAAAGACTGCGCCGTCTACAGCCGGGAAGGCTATACCGGGGAGCGAGTACCTGGCACGATTGGCTTTGCAACTGTACGTGCGGGTGACATTGTGGGTGAACACACTGCGATGTTTGCCGATATTGGCGAGCGCGTTGAGATCACTCATAAGGCATCCAGCCGTATGACATTTGCTAATGGAGCCGTAAAATCGGCAATTTGGTTAAAAGGAAAATCAAATGGTCTTTTTGACATGCGAGATGTACTTAATTTAAATGATTTATAAGCATAAGTTACCCTTAGTGATGTGGTCATTGTAGTCATAATTTATTGATTACATGGGGCAATATTTTATTGCCCTTTTATTTTATTGTTTTTAGTATTTGTTTTGTTTGAGTTGCTTAAAATTACGTGTTTTTGCATTTATTTTTGTTTGTTTTATGTGAATTTTGACCAAATGGTCCACTTTTTTCATCTCGACGGCATGTTTTCATGCTCTTTTCGTCACGCAAGCGTTTTCCGATACCACTTAGCTGATCTTTTTGCCTGTTAAATCACACGAATTCTCTCAGTGACTCAAAATAATAATAAAAATTCCCCTTTCAGGTAGACTTTTGTCTGCTCTGTCTCTAGAATGCCGCCGTTTGCCAGAAATACATGGGTAAGCAAATTTGCATTGATTCATGCAATCAAAATGAATTAATATGCAAATAAAGTGAGTGAATATTCTCTGGAGGGTGTTTTGATTAAGTCAGCGCTATTGGTTCTGGAAGACGGAACCCAGTTTCACGGTCGGGCCATAGGGGCAACGGGTTCGGCGGTAGGGGAAGTCGTTTTCAATACTTCAATGACCGGTTATCAAGAAATCCTCACTGATCCTTCCTATTCTCGCCAAATCGTCACTCTTACTTATCCCCATATCGGCAATGTCGGCACCAATGAAGCCGATGAAGAATCCTCTCAGGTACATGCGCAAGGTTTGGTCATTCGCGACCTGCCGCTGATTGCCAGCAACTTCCGCAATACCGAAGACCTCTCTTCTTACCTGAAACGTCATAACATCGTGGCGATTGCCGATATCGATACCCGTAAGCTGACGCGTCTACTGCGTGAGAAGGGCGCACAGAATGGCTGCATCATCGCGGATGAAAATCCTGATGCGGCTCTGGCGTTAGAAAAAGCGAAAGCATTCCCGGGGCTGAATGGTATGGACCTCGCGAAAGAGGTCACCACGAAGGAAGCCTACCGCTGGACGCAGGGGAGCTGGACGCTTTCAGGCGACCTGCCGGAAGCGAAAAAAGACGAAGAACTGCCGTTCCACGTTGTGGCTTACGATTTCGGCGCCAAACGTAACATTCTGCGTATGTTAGCGGACCGCGGCTGCCGCCTGACAGTGGTGCCAGCGCAGACCAGCGCAGAAGAGGTTCTGAAAATGAATCCGGACGGTATTTTCCTCTCTAACGGCCCTGGCGACCCGGCGCCGTGCGATTATGCCATTACCGCGATTCAGAAATTCCTCGAAACCGATATTCCGGTGTTCGGTATCTGCCTGGGTCATCAGCTACTGGCGCTGGCAAGCGGTGCGAAAACCGTCAAGATGAAGTTTGGCCACCACGGTGGCAACCATCCGGTTAAAGATATCGATAACAACACGGTGATGATTACTGCCCAGAACCACGGTTTTGCGGTGGATGAGGCGTCAATGCCTGCGTGTCTTCGCGTGACGCATAAATCCCTGTTTGACCATACTCTGCAGGGTATCCATCGTACCGACAAACCAGCGTTCAGCTTCCAGGGTCATCCGGAGGCCAGCCCAGGCCCGCACGATGCCGCGCCACTGTTCGATCACTTTATCGAACTTATTGAGCAGTACCGTAAGACCGCTAAATAAATAATCAGGAGCCGAGAAGAAAATGCCAAAACGTACTGATATAAAAAGCATCCTGATCCTTGGCGCTGGTCCGATTGTTATCGGCCAGGCCTGCGAATTTGACTACTCCGGCGCACAGGCTTGTAAAGCCCTGCGTGAAGAGGGTTACCGCGTTATTCTGGTGAACTCTAACCCGGCGACCATCATGACCGACCCGGAAATGGCCGATGCCACCTACATCGAGCCGATTCACTGGGAAGTGGTACGTAAAATCATCGAAAAAGAGCGTCCGGACGCCGTTCTGCCAACCATGGGCGGCCAGACAGCGCTGAACTGCGCGCTGGAACTGGAACGCCAGGGCGTACTGGAAGAGTTCGGCGTGACCATGATTGGCGCGACGGCTGATGCGATTGATAAAGCGGAAGACCGCCGTCGCTTCGACATCGCGATGAAGAAAATCGGTCTCGACACCGCACGCTCTGGTATCGCTCATACGATGGAAGAAGCGCTGGCAGTTGCCGCTGACGTCGGCTTCCCGTGCATCATCCGACCTAGCTTCACCATGGGCGGCACCGGCGGCGGTATTGCCTATAACCGTGAAGAGTTCGAAGAAATTTGCGAACGCGGGCTGGATCTTTCCCCTACCAATGAGCTGCTGATTGATGAGTCGCTGATTGGCTGGAAAGAGTACGAGATGGAAGTGGTGCGTGATAAAAACGACAACTGCATCATCGTCTGCTCCATCGAAAACTTTGACGCGATGGGCATCCATACCGGTGACTCCATCACCGTTGCGCCAGCCCAGACGCTGACCGACAAAGAATATCAAATCATGCGTAACGCCTCGATGGCGGTGCTGCGTGAAATCGGCGTGGAAACCGGTGGTTCTAACGTCCAGTTTGCGGTAAACCCGAAAAACGGTCGTCTGATTGTTATCGAAATGAACCCGCGTGTGTCGCGTTCCTCCGCGTTGGCCTCGAAAGCGACCGGCTTCCCGATTGCCAAAGTGGCGGCCAAACTGGCGGTAGGTTACACCCTCGATGAGCTGATGAACGACATTACCGGTGGACGTACCCCGGCATCGTTTGAGCCTTCCATCGACTACGTTGTAACGAAAATTCCACGTTTTAACTTCGAAAAATTCGTCGGCGCGAATGACCGCCTCACCACGCAGATGAAATCTGTCGGTGAAGTGATGGCAATTGGCCGCACCCAGCAGGAATCGCTGCAGAAAGCGCTGCGCGGTCTGGAAGTGGGCGCCACCGGTTTCGACCCGAAAGTGAGCCTGGATGACCCGGAAGCGCTGACCAAAATTCGCCGCGAGCTGAAAGACGCCGGTGCTGAGCGTATCTGGTACATCGCTGATGCCTTCCGCGCTGGCCTGTCTGTCGACGGCGTGTTTAACCTGACCAATATCGACCGCTGGTTCCTGGTACAAATTGAAGAACTGGTCCGTCTGGAAGAGAAAGTGGCGGAAGTGGGCATTAACGGCCTTGATGCTGACTTCCTGCGCCAGTTGAAGCGCAAAGGTTTTGCCGATGCGCGTCTGGCAAAACTGGCGGGCGTACGCGAGGCGGAAATCCGCAAGCTGCGTGACCAGTTCAACCTGCACCCGGTTTACAAGCGTGTGGACACTTGCGCGGCGGAATTCGCCACCGACACCGCCTACATGTACTCCACCTATGAAGATGAGTGCGAAGCGAATCCGAATCAGGATCGCGACAAGATCATGGTGCTGGGTGGTGGTCCAAACCGTATCGGTCAGGGGATCGAGTTCGACTACTGCTGCGTACACGCTTCGCTGGCGCTGCGCGAAGACGGTTACGAAACCATTATGGTCAACTGTAACCCAGAAACGGTCTCTACCGACTATGACACCTCTGACCGTCTCTACTTTGAGCCAGTCACCCTGGAAGACGTACTGGAAATCGTCCGCGTCGAGAAGCCGAAGGGCGTTATCGTACAGTATGGCGGCCAGACGCCGCTGAAACTGGCGCGTGCGCTGGAAGCGGCAGGCGTACCGGTTATCGGTACCAGCCCGGATGCGATTGACCGTGCAGAAGACCGTGAGCGTTTCCAGAAAGCCGTTGACCGTCTGAAGCTGAAGCAACCGGCGAACGCCACCGTGACCGCGATTGAAATGGCGGTTGAGAAGGCGAAAGAGATTGGCTACCCGCTGGTGGTACGCCCGTCTTACGTACTGGGCGGTCGTGCGATGGAAATCGTCTACGATGAAGCCGACCTGCGTCGCTACTTCCAGACGGCGGTTAGCGTCTCTAACGATGCGCCGGTTCTGTTGGACCGCTTCCTGGACGATGCGGTTGAAGTGGACGTGGATGCTATCTGCGACGGCGAGATGGTGCTGATTGGCGGCATCATGGAACACATCGAGCAGGCTGGCGTTCACTCCGGTGACTCCGCGTGTTCTCTGCCTGCGTACACCCTGAGCAAAGAAATCCAGGACGTGATGCGCCAGCAGGTGCAGAAACTGGCCTTTGAATTGCAGGTTCGCGGTCTGATGAACGTGCAGTTCGCGGTGAAAGACAACGAAGTCTACCTGATTGAAGTCAACCCGCGCGCGGCGCGTACCGTTCCGTTTGTCTCCAAAGCGACAGGCGTACCGCTGGCGAAAGTGGCAGCGCGCGTGATGGCCGGTAAGTCACTGGCTGAACAGGGTGTCACCAAAGAGATTATCCCGCCGTACTACTCGGTGAAAGAAGTGGTACTGCCGTTCAACAAATTCCCGGGCGTTGACCCGCTGTTAGGGCCAGAAATGCGCTCTACCGGGGAAGTGATGGGCGTAGGCCGCACCTTCGCAGAAGCGTTCGCGAAAGCGCAACTGGGTAGCAGCTCTACCATGAAGAAATCCGGTCGCGCATTGCTCTCCGTTCGTGAAGGCGACAAAGAGCGAGTGGTGGATCTGGCCGCAAAACTGCTGAAACAGGGCTTTGAACTGGATGCCACCCACGGCACGGCGATTGTGCTGGGAGAAGCGGGCATCAACCCACGTCTGGTGAACAAGGTGCATGAAGGTCGTCCGCACATTCAGGACCGTATTAAGAATGGCGAATATACCTACATCATCAACACCACCGCAGGTCGCCAGGCGATTGAAGACTCCAAACTGATTCGCCGCAGCGCGCTGCAGTATAAAGTGCACTATGACACCACGCTGAACGGCGGTTTCGCCACGGCGATGGCGTTAAATGCGGATGCCACCGAGAAGGTGATTTCGGTGCAGGAAATGCACGCACAGATTAAAAAATAATCTCTGCTGGCGGGGACTTACCCGCCATCCGGCAACGCGGAATATTTTCCATTAATCTACACGGTTCCTGAAAAGGAACCGTTTTTTTTGGAGCTGATAAGTTAATTCCAGGATATTTATATTTCTTTAATCTTATTTACAATGTAACAAGCAAGATTTAGCTCACACTAATTAACCTCGAACTTGCATATTATCGCTGATATCCACGACTTTAATATGGCTAATGGCATTGTTTTTAATTCGTGCCGACAGAGCCTGAGTAAGAATTTTAATTAGTGAAAATGGTGTGCCTATGTGTGAAGAATATGTTGAAAAACCACTTTATTTGTTAATTGCTGATTGGGTGATGGCGCAAAATCGTTGGGTTAGCGCCAAAGAGATAGCTACGCATTTTGATATGGACCATTGCAAAGCGATTAATACGGTTTCTTATATTCTCTCTGAGGTTGGGGAAATATCCTGTGAAACCAAGACAATTCCAAACCAGCTTGAGGGGCGGGGGTGTCAATGTCAGCGACTGGTGCGTGTCAATAATATTGATGCTTCGCTCTATATCCGACTGGGTATCAGTACACAGAAAAAAGTGGTAAGTCCGGTGAGCCGCTCTTGTATGTCTGTACCGCCCAGGGAACTCAATCGCGAACAAAAATGGCAGATGATGCTCTCTAAAAGCATGCGTCGTTAAGAGTATGACCTGTTTGTCGGAGGGCGTTGTGAAACGCCTTATCCGACAAACACATTCCCCTTTCTGCACGACCGCAGACGTGCTGGCCAATCCAGCATGATTTACATTTCCGATTTTGGTTTCACCTCCGTTGTGCCTTTCAGTCGCGGCCGGTTTGCTTCAACCTCGGTTAACGGTTGTGTTTCATGGAGCGCGGCCCGACAGCGGACGGCGAGATCCTGATATTCTTTTGTATTGAGCCGCTTCCAGTGCAACTCGTCGTCCGTCACTGGACGGAGAAAGCGCGCGGGGCTGCCCACCAGTAGCTGGCGGGGAGCACCTGGGAATCCTGCTTTCACAAAACTCATTGCGGCGACGATGCTCTCTTCACCAATAACGGCACCGTCCATGATGACGCTGTTCATGCCGACCAGCGCGTCCCGCCCCACAATGCAACCGTGCAGAATCGCGCCGTGCCCAATATGCCCATTCTCATGCACAATGGTGTCGGTGTCGCAATAGCCATGCATAATGCAGCCATCCTGGAGATTGGCGCCTGCTTCAAGGATCAGACGGCCATAATCTCCGCGCAGCGAAGCGTGGGGGCCGATATATACCCCGGCCCCGACAATCACATCGCCAATAAGCACGGCGCTGGGATGGACATACGCCTCTGGGTGAACCACCGGAATCAGGCCTTCAAAGGCGTAATAGCTCATTAATATTCCTTTCTGTTTTTTGCCGGATGGCGGCGTAAATACCTTATCAGGCCTGAGAAACAGCACACTTCCCAGGCCTGATCAGCGTCAGCGCCATCGGGCATTAACGCCCTTTCCAGACCGGGTCGCGTTTTTCTGCAAACGCCAGTGGTCCTTCGACGGCATCTTCGGAATGCAGTACGGCAGGGTAATGTTTTAGCGCGCCGCTGCGGATGTGGCGATAGCCTTCTTCAACCGGCATTTCGCTGGTGGCGCGGTAAATTTCTTTGAGCGCGGCGATGGCCAGCGGTGCGCTGTCTACCAGCTGTTGCGCCAGTTCTCGGGCGCTGTCCATGAGTGCAGACTGATCGACGACGCGGTTTACGATCCCCCAACGCAGTGCTTCTTCAGCGTCCATGCGTCGACCGGTCATTACCATTTCATTGACGATGGCAGGCGGCAGCAGTTTAGGCAGACGCAGTACGCCGCCGCTGTCCGGCACGATCCCCAGTTTGGCTTCTGGCAAGGCGAAGCTGGCGTTTTCTGCGCAGACAATAAAGTCAGCCGCCAGCGCCAGCTCAAAACCGCCGCCAAACGCATAGCCGTTAACGGCAGCAATGACCGGTTTGTCGAGGTCAAAGATTTCGGTTAAACCCGCGAATCCGCCAGGACCAAAATCTGCGTCTGGCGCTTCACCTTCCGCGGCGGCTTTCAGGTCCCAACCGGCCGAAAAGAATTTTTCTCCGCCGCCGGTAATAATGGCCACGCGCAGCTCTGGATCGTCACGGAACTGGAGAAAAACTTCGCCCATTTCGAAGCTGGTTTTGGCGTCGATGGCATTCGCTTTTGGCCTGTCCAGGGTAATTTCCAGAATGGAGCCGTTGCGGGTCAGATGTAATGATTCACTCATATTTTCTCTCCTTAATTATTTTTATTCCGTCACAGAGGCAGCACAGATCCTGCAAGAGCGCTGCATCCATTTGGTCGTGATATTTGTTCCTGGCGGGTTATTTTCCCACCGTGTGCGTTATTTCAGATTTTTTTTGATTATTTTTCCTGAACAATTTCGTGGCAAATCAGTTCGTATCTCCATAAACGAGGGAACTTTAAATTTCGCCATATTCAATTCGCAAAAACTGAAAAATTCATCTTCGCTTAACGTTTCGCCTTCATTCAGTACCACAAAGGCTTTAATGGCTTCATCGCGAATAGAATCTTTAATCCCAACGACAACGATGTCCTGAATTTTCGGGTGTGCGGAAATAATATTTTCCAGCTCAACGCAGGAGACGTTTTCCCCTCCGCGTTTGATCATGTTGCAGCGTCGGTCGACAAAATAGAAAAAGCCTTCTTCATCTCTGTAGCCGGAGTCACCGGTATGCAACCAGCCCTCTGGCTCCAGCGCTTTTGCGGTCGCATCCGGGCGGTCGTAATACTCTTTGAAAATGGTTTTCCCCGGGATGCCTTTGATACAGATTTCACCTGTCTCACCCGGGGGAAGAGGGCGGTTGTTCTCATCACGAATTTCGGCTTCGTAGCAAAAACCGACTCGCCCGATAGAGGGCCAGCGTCGTTTGTCTCCCGGTCTGTCGCCAATGATCCCGACAATGGTTTCCGTCATTCCGTAGGAAGTCAGCAGCCGGACGCCGAAGCGCGCAATAAAGTCATCCTTTTCCTGTACCGACAAGTTGAGGTAGAACATCACTTCGCGCAGATGATGCTGCCGGTCTTGTGGCGATTCGGGTTGCACCATCAGCGTTCGGATCATCATCGGGATACATTCGGTGACGGTGGCACGGTATTTTCTTACCTGTTCCCAAAACGCGCGGGCGCTGTATTTCTCAAGCAATACAAAGGTACTGCCCGCTGAGAACGCGGCCATTGCCGCCGTACATTGACAGTCGATATGAAAAGCAGGCATGACCGTCAGGTAGATATCATCCTCGCGCAACGCGCACTGCCAGGAAGAGTAGTAACCTGCGAAGCGTAAATTATAGTGGGTGATGACCACCCCTTTAGGGCGTGACGTCGTGCCAGAGGTGAACAGAATTTCGGCAGTATCGTCCGTACTCAGTGGTGGGGCATACTGAAGCGTGGTGGATTGCTGCTGTCTCAACTGAGTGAAGTTGATAAGACCATCTACCGCGGGAATGTCCTGTCCAATAAGGCAAATACGTGTCAGCGGATTGTCGTCATCCTGCTGAATTTGTTGGTACATCGGATAGAACTGGCTGCTGGTGACTAACAGCTGCGCCTGGCTACTTTGCAAAATCCAGGTGCTTTCTTCACGCAGCAATCGGGCATTAATGGGCACCATGACAGCCCCCATTTTTGCCAGTCCGAACCAGCAAAAGATAAATTCCGGACAGTTATCCAGATGGAGTGCAACCTTATCGCCTTTTCGAATACCTAACGTATGAAACAGGTTTGCTGTACGGTTGATTTCCTCGTTCAGCGAGGCATAGCTGAATTGCTGTACGACGCCTTCGCTGGACTCGAAAATGAGCGCCATTTTATCATCATAGACGTCCGCAAGGTCGTCCCACATCTGACGTAAGTTTTGTCCGCCAACGATATCCATTGCACCTCTATCCGCTAATCACCGTGATGGCGCTAACTGGCAAAGCCAGTCAGCGCGACCGCGTTTAGTTCTCAACTTTGGCCAGACCTTTGCCGACCAGCTCATTAATGTCTGCTTCGCTATAACCGATATTTTTAAGAATAGCGGCGGTATCCATGCCGTGTGAAGGCATGCCTCGCCAGATTTTCCCAGGGTTGTTTTTGAATTTCGGCATCACGTTTGGCCCTTTACAGGTACGGCCGTCGATTGTTTGCCACTGTGTGATGGATTCACGGGCAACATATTGCGGGTTGCCTTCCAGTTCCGGGATTGTCAGTACTTTTGCACAGGCGATATTCAACTCGGCAAAACGTGCCTGTACCTCGGCGATGGTGTGCGTTGCCAGCCATGCATCCAGTTTTTCTTCCACTAAAGGTCCGTACGGACACTCGACGCGGTGAATCAGCTGAGTGCCTTCCGGGACTTCTGGCGTCCCCAGAATGTGCGCGAGGCCAATATCTTTAAAGCATTCGTTAATTTGGGTAATGCCGACCAGCTCCATGACGATATAGCCGTCCGCACATTTATAGAGTCCACACCCGGCGTAGTAGGGGTCTTTGCCTTTGGTCATTCGCGGGCAAATTTCGCCGCCGTTGAAGTGATCCATCATGAAGTACTGCCCCATGCGCAGCATGACTTCGTACATCGCGATATCAATACTTTCGCCTTTACCGGTTTCACGTACCCTGTGCAGTGCCGCCAGCGCCGAGGTGGTTGCGGTCATACCAGAAAAATAGTCCGCCGTGTAAGGGAAGGCTGGCATCGGTTGATCAACATCACCGTTTTGAATCAGATAGCCGCTGAATGCCTGGGCGATGGTGTTATACGCCGGGAGGTTGGTGTACTCCTCGGTGCCGTATTGGCCAAAACCGGAAAGATGGGCGATGACCAGCTTCGGGTTATGCTCCCAGAGCACTTCATCGGTGATCCCTCGGCGGGCAAATGCCGGGCCTTTACTGGCTTCGATGAAGATATCGGTGGTTTCCATGAGTTTAAGAAACGCTTCCCGGCCTTCATCTTTGAAAATGTTCAGGGAAAGCGCGTGCAGATTGCGACGCGAAAGTTGCGGATAGTTGGGCTGAACGCGGATCGTATCGGCCCAGGCCACGTTTTCAATCCAGATGACTTCAGCGCCCCACTCGGCAAACATTTGCCCGGCGAACGGTCCGGCGATTTCAATCCCGGAGAAGACAACCCTCAACCCGGTCAGTGGCCCAAAAGTGGGCATCGGTAAATGATTCATAATTTTTCTCCTGGCATTTATGGGTGTCCATGTAGGCCGGATAAGGCGCTCGCGCCGCCATCCGGCCTACAGGTTGTGCCGTTCTATCGGTACTGTTTCAGTACTGCACGACCCAGCGTCAGGATCTGCATTTCGTCAGAGCCGCCGGAAACGCGGTCAACGCGCAGGTCACGCCAGAAACGCGTGATACGGTGGTTGCCCGCAATCCCCACGCCACCCAACACCTGCATAGCACTGTCCACAACTTCAAACGCAGCGTTGGCGCAGAAGTACTTACACATTGCGGCATCACCGGAAGTAATGGTGCCGTTATCGCTCTTCCATGCTGCTTCCAACAGCATGTTTTTCATGGAGTTTAATTTAATCGCCATGTGAGCGAATTTTTCCTGAATCAACTGGAAGCGACCGATAGTTTCGCCAAACTGCACGCGCTGATTCGCATAGCGCGCAGCGTCTTCGAAGGCGCACATCGCGGTGCCGTAGTTGGTTAAGGCCACCAGGAAACGTTCGTGGTCGAACTCTTCTTTTACGCGGTTAAAGCCATTACCTTCACGACCGAACATGTCTTTCTCGTCCAGTTCGACGTCGTCAAAGTTGATTTCGCAGCAGCTGTCCATGCGCAGACCGAGCTTTTCAAGTTTGTTAACTTTAATGCCCGCTTTGCTCATATCGACACACCATTCGGTATAAACTGGTTTGTCCGGAGAGGCGGCGTCTCGTGCCATTACCACGACGTAAGGGGTATAGGCGCTACTGGTGATAAAGCACTTACTGCCGTTAAGATAAACCTTACCATTTTTGCGTGTATAAGTGGTTTTTAAACTACCAACATCAGATCCCGCTCCCGGTTCTGTGATAGCAGAGTTCCACATTTGCTTCCCGGTCCCCTGGAAAGCCATGATCTTATCGATCTGTTCCTGGGTACCTTCACGCAGGAAGGTGTTAAACCCGCCAGGAAGCTGGTACAGAACGTACGTTGGTGCGCCCAGGCGTCCCAGTTCCATCCAGACCGCCGCGACGGTGACAAAACCGGCTTCCAGTCCACCGTGTTCTTCCGGGATAAGCAGGCTATCAATGCCCATATCCGCCAGTGCTTTTACAAAACGTTCTGGATAGACGCTGTCGCGATCGCACTCGGCAAAATACGCTTCCCAGTTTTCACTGGCCATCAGTTCACGAATACCGGCGACAAACAGTTCTTGCTCGTCATTTAAATTAAAATCCATCTTCCAACCTCTTGATATATTGGGGTTAAAGTTACTTGTCTTTCCAGTGCACTTTGGCGTCTTTAATAAAGGACAGCGTCACCATGATATTGACGAAGAACAACGGACAGCCGCCGGCGATAATGGCGGTTTGAATCGGTTTCAGCCCACCAAGCGCCAGTAGCACAATACCGATCACGCCAACCAGCACTGACCAACCGATGCGAACCAGCAGTGGCGGTTCTTCGCCGTCGCGTACTTCGCGGCAGGTTGACATTGCCAGGGTGTAAGAACAGGCGTTAATCAGTGTTACGGTGGCGATAAAGCAGAGGATGAAGAATCCCCACATGGTGGCGGTACTGAGCGGCAGCGCGGCCCAGGTTTCGATGATGGCGCGAGCCACACCGTGTTGTTCGATCAACTGCGGAATGTTGACAATGTTTTTGTCCATCAGCAGCAGGGTGTTACTGCCGAGAACGGTCCACAGGATCCAGGTGGATGCGGTCAAACCAAGCACCATGCCGAAGCACAATTCACGTACGGTACGTCCACGGGAAATACGGGCGAGGAAGATACTCATCTGGATGGCATAAATAACCCACCATGCCCAGTAGAAGACTGTCCAGCCTTGCGGGAAGCCGCCTTTGCCGATGGCGTCGGTATAGAACAGCATACGTGGGAGATACATCAGCAACATGCCGACGGAATCAGTGAAGTAGTTCATGACGAAGCTGGCGCCGCAGACAATAAACACCCAGCCCAGCATCAGGAAGCTCAAATAGCTGCGAATATCACTGGCGATCTTCACCCCTTTTTGCAGGCCGCAGGCGACGCAAATCGCATTCAGGATGATCCAGCAGGTGATGATGATGGCGTCCAGTTGCAGCGTATGAGGGATGCCAAACAACCACTGCATACACTCGGTGACCAGCGGCGTCGCCAGCCCCAGACTGGTACCCATCGCAAAGATCAGCGCCACCAGATAGAAGTTATCGACGATGGTCCCGAATAAACCTTTTGCGTGTTTCTCTCCGACCAGCGGCACCAGCGTTGAGCTGGGACGAATCACATCCATCTTACGAACAAAGAAGAAGTAAGCGAATGCGACGGAGAGGAAGCTATAGGTTGCCCACGGTAACGGTCCCCAGTGGAACAGGCTGTATGCCAGACCCAGTTCTTTCGCACCCGTGGAATTAGGCGCAAGGGCAAACGGTGGTGTCGAGATGTAGTAGTAAATCTCAATCGAACCCCAGAACAAGACGGCGGCTGAGGTACAGGAGGCAAACATCATAAAAATCCAGCTGGGAGTGCTGAATTCAGGTGCTTCATCGCCTAATTTCTTTTTGGCGTAGGGGCCGAAAACCAACCAGCACCAACCAAAAAGCATGACGATCATGTACCATTCGAATGCCCAACCCCAGACATTTGTGACGTAACTAAATACGGCGTTAATAACGACATTTGCCGCATCCAGATCGCGAACGGTAAGCCAACATAGTATTCCAACAATTATTAATGGCGGAAAAAAAACCTTTGGTTCAATTCCAGACTTTTTCTTTTCATTTTTCATGAGTTAATTCCAGTGTCAAAACAGAATTTATTTTGTATTCCCGGATGTTATTTATTGTTTGTTTTTTGTAATAATAATTTAATGATTTATTAACCTCAGGAACGCGTTGGAAAGTACTTCATAATGGGTATTCGTTTCCCGGTGTGCCGTTACCAGCATCACAGTTTTATGTCGGGCATTTTTTGACGATAATTTGTTTATTTTTCATTTTAATTCAATGTGTTATGAGTAATTTTTTTACTTTCTTAACCCTCTGGCATTCAATATTGGTGATCAACAAAACAATATTGAAAGTTCTTCGTTTTGACGTCTGGTTTCAATATTAGTGAGGGGCTTAACCTTATTGAAGGTTGAAAATATCAGTGTGTGACATTTTCAATATTGGTGATTAATGTTCTATTTCAGAATTAAAGAGCGTGGTATCTGTATATTTAACACTGCCGATATGAACGACGTTTCCTTCATGATTTCTGGAGATGCAATGAAGATAATTACTTGCTACAAGTGCGTACCTGATGAACAGGATATTGTGATTAATAATGCTGATGGATCATTAGATCTCAGCAAAGCGGATGGCAAAATTAGCCAATATGATCTGAATGCGATCGAAGCCGCTGTTCAGTTAAAACAACAGACTGGCGAGGCGCAGGTGATTGCGCTGAGCGTGGGCGGCAAAGCGCTGACTAACGCAAAAGGGCGCAAAGACGTGCTCTCGCGTGGTCCTGATGAACTGATCGTGGTGATTGACGACCAGTTTGAACATGCATTACCGCAGCATACCGCAGCCGCACTGGCTGCAGCCGCGAAAAAATCCGGTTTTGACCTGATTATTTGTGGCGACGGTTCTTCAGACCTTTATGCACAGCAGGTGAGTCTGCTTGTGGGCGAAACGCTGCAGATCCCTGCTATTAATGGCGTCAGCAAGATCCTCTCGCTGGCGGATAACACCCTCACGGTGGAACGTGAGCTGGAAGATGAAATCGAAACCCTGAGCATTCCCCTTCCTGCGGTGGTGGCCGTTTCTACCGACATTAACTCTCCGCAGATTCCGTCCATGAAAGCCATTCTTGGCGCGGCCAAAAAACCGGTTCAAGTCTGGTCGTCAGCGGATATTGGATTCAATGCGGTTGAAGCGTATTCCGCTCAACAGGTTGCTGCGCCGAAACAGCGCGAACGTCAGCGCATCGTCATTGAAGGCGATGGTGAAGAACAGATCGCCGCGTTTGCCGATCATCTGCGCAAAATTATTCGTTAAAAGGGGATGTTATGAGCAAGTTTTCCAGTGTCTGGGTATTCAGCGATACCCCTTCTCGCCTGCCGGAACTGATGGGTGGCGCACAGGCTTTAGGTGAACAGATTAATGCGTTTGTGCTTAACGATACTGACGGCGTGACGGCGTTTCAGTCTGGTGCGAATCAGGTCTGGCAACTGAGCGGTAAGCCCGATGACCGCATGATGGAAGATTACGCCGACGTGATGGTGCAAACCATTCGTCAGCAAAGCGAGGCGGGAGTGGTACTGCTGCCTAATACCCGTCGCGGCAAACTGCTGGCGGCAAAGCTGGGGTTTCGTTTGTCGGCTGCCGTCTCTAACGACGCGAGTGCGGTAGAGCAAAAAGACGGTCATGCGGCCGTTAAGCACATGGTCTATGGCGGTCTGGCCATTGGTGAAGAGACGATCGCTTCGCCATTTGCCGTTATCACACTCAGCAGCGGGACGTTTGATGCAGCGGCTCAGGATAGCTCTCTGAGTGGGACTGCGCAGGTTGTACAGTGGCAGTCGCCTGAGATTGCGGTAACTCGCACCGCAACGCTGGCGCGTCAAAGCAACAGTGTTGATCTCGACAAAGCACGGCTGGTGGTCAGCGTTGGTCGCGGCATCGGCAGCAAAGAGAATATTTCTCTGGCGGTCGCGCTGTGCGAAGCCATTGGCGCGGAGCTGGCGTGCTCTCGCCCAGTGGCGGAAAACGAAAAGTGGATGGAGCACGAACGTTATGTCGGGATCTCCAACCTGATGCTTAAACCTGACCTGTACCTGGCGGTCGGGATTTCTGGGCAAATTCAGCACATGGTGGGAGCGAACGGCTCACAAACCATTTGTGCGATTAACAAAGATAAAAATGCCCCGATATTCCAATACGCTGATTACGGCATTGTCGGCGACGTCATGAAGATCCTGCCAGCGCTCACCAGCGCGTTAGCACGCTGATCCACCGGGCAGGGCCGGATCCCGGCCCTGCCATCGACAGGTTAATCTGGAGTTCTTATGTCCGAAGATATCTTTGATGCCATCATCGTGGGAGCAGGGCTGGCCGGTTCGGTTGCAGCGCTGGTGCTCGCCCGTGAAGGGGCACAGGTGTTAGTTATCGAGCGCGGCAATTCTGCAGGTGCGAAGAATGTCACCGGTGGGCGTATTTATGCCCATAGTCTTGAACGCATTCTCCCTGGGTTTGCTGAACAGGCCCCCGTCGAACGTGTGATTACCCACGAAAAACTCGCCTTTATGACGGATAAAGGGGCGATGACGGTGGATTATTTCAACGGTGAAGACGCCGCGCCTTCACAAGTTTCTTATTCCGTCCTGCGCAGTAAATTTGACGCCTGGCTGATGGAACAAGCGGAAGAAGCGGGCGCGCAATTGATCACTGGCATCCGCGTCGATAACGTCGTTAAGCGCGACGGGAAAGTGGTGGGTGTTGAGGCCGATGGCGATATTCTCGAAGCGAAGGTTGTGATCCTTGCTGACGGGGTGAATTCGCTGTTGGCGGAACAGTTGGGTATGGCAAAACGTGTTGAAGCAGAACATGTTGCGGTCGGGGTGAAGGAGCTTATCGAATTACCCAAATCGGTGATTGAAGATCGCTTCCAGTTGCAGGGCAACGAAGGGGCCGCCTGTTTGTTTGCCGGATCGCCAACCGATGGCCTGATGGGCGGCGGTTTCCTCTATACCAATGAAACCACCATTTCTCTGGGACTGGTGTGCGGGCTTCATCATCTGAAAGACGCCAAAAAATCGGTTCCACAAATGCTGGAAGACTTTAAACAACACCCGGCAGTCGCGCCGCTCATTGCTGGCGGCAAGATGGTCGAATACGCCGCGCACGTTGTTCCTGAAGCAGGAATGAACATGCAGCCTGAGCTGGTGGGTGATGGCGTGTTGATTGCCGGTGATGCCGCCGGAATGTGCATGAACCTGGGCTTTACCATTCGCGGTATGGATCTGGCGGTGTCGGCAGGTGAAGCCGCCGCGAAAACAGTACTTTCTGCCATGCGTAACAACGATTTCAGTAAGCAGGGCCTGGCGGAATACCATCAGCATCTGGACAACGGTCCGATGCGTGATATGCGAATGTACCAGCGTTTACCTGCGTTCCTCGACAATCCGCGCATGTTTACGCAATACCCCGAAATGGTGGTCGGCATTGCGCGCGATCTCTTCACCATTGATGGTAGTGCGCCAGTGCCGATGCGTAAAAAAATCCTTCGCCACGCTAAGAAAGTCGGCTTTATCAACCTGATGAAGGACGGCATTAAAGGAGTAACCGCATTATGACTTCTTCCGTCAACGTAGACGTCAAACTGGGCGTTAATAAATTCAATGTGGATGAAGAGAATCCACATATCATTCTGAAAACTGACCCCGATAAACAGGCGCTGGAAGTCCTGATTAAAGCCTGCCCTGCGGGACTGTATAAAAAACAGGATGACGGTAGCGTGCGTTTTGATTATGCAGGGTGCCTTGAATGTGGTACCTGCCGGATCCTCGGTTTGGGGACGGCGCTGGAAAAGTGGGAATACCCGCGCGGCACCTTTGGCGTGGAGTTTCGTTACGGCTAAACCCGATGCCGGATGACGCTGGCGCGCATCCGGCCTACTAAAATATGTAGATCTGTTGCCCGGATTAGACGTTTTGCGTCGCCATCCGGCAACGTTGCCGATGAAACAGGAAATCGCCATGCAGCAGCCAAGGAATTTTGACGACATCAAATTCTCATCCATTCACCGCCGCATCATGCTGTGGGGAAGCGGTGGACCCTTTCTGGATGGGTATGTGCTCGTCATCATTGGCGTGGCGCTGGAGCAATTGACGCCGACACTGGGCCTGAACGCCGAGTGGATCGGGATGCTCGGCGCCGCGACGCTGGCAGGGCTGTTTGTCGGTACTTCGCTGTTTGGCTATATTTGCGACAAGGTCGGACGCCGCAAAATGTTCCTTATCGATATCGTCGCCATTGGGGTGATATCGGTAGCGACGATGTTTGTTTCTACACCGTTTGAACTGCTCATCATGCGCGTGTTGATAGGGATTGTGATCGGTGCCGATTATCCTATTGCCACCTCGATGATCACTGAGTTTTCCAACACACGCCAGCGGGCGTTCTCCATCGGTTTTATTGCCGCCATGTGGTATGTGGGCGCGACCTGCGCCAACCTGGTTGGTTATTGCTTATACGAGGTTGAAGGCGGCTGGCGTTGGATGCTTGGCAGTGCGGCCATTCCCTGCCTGATAATTCTGATTGGCCGTTTTGATCTCCCGGAATCCCCACGTTGGCTGCTACGAAAAGGGCGGGTGGAAGAGTGCCAGCAGATGATGATCAAACTGTTTGGCGAACCGGTCTGTTTTGATGATGAACCGCCGAAGGAAACCCGCTTCCTGCAGTTGTTTAACCGCCGCCACTTTCCGTTTGTGCTCTTCGTTGCGGTCATCTGGACTTGTCAGGTGATCCCGATGTTTGCCATCTATACCTTTGGTCCACAGATCGTTGGCCTGCTCGGCTGGGAGCAGGGCCGGAGTGCGGCATTAGGTAATGTGGTGATCAGCCTCTTCTTTATGCTGGGCTGTGTTCCGGCTATGTTCTGGCTCAACAGCATTGGTCGTCGCCCGTTGCTTATCGGCAGCTTTGCGATGATGACGTTCGCCCTGGCGCTGCTTGGGTTTATCTCCAATTTAGGGATTGGTCTGGTGGTGGTGGCATTTGCGGTATATGCGTTTTTCTCCGGTGGACCGGGTATTTTGCAATGGCTTTACCCCAACGAACTGTTTCCCACTGACATTCGCGCTTCTGCGGTCGGTGTTATCATGTCGCTCAGCCGTATTGGGACGGTAGTCTCCACCTGGGCGTTACCGATTTTTATCACCCGCTACGGAATTAATAACGTAATGCTGATTGGAGCATTGATCTCGCTGATAGGTCTGGTTGTCTCCGTCATCTTTGCCCCGGAAACGCGTGGCCTGACGCTGATGCAGGCAGGGAATATGAAAATACGCGGTAAGCCATAGGTTGCCGGAACCTCTTGTTCAGAATTCTCATCCTGACCGCTCAAGAATATTGACTATAAGCCTGGTGAATAACTGACTACACTCTGTGGTAAAAGAGTGTCGCAAAATAACAGGCTAATCATGATTCTTATCATTTACGCGCATCCCTATCCGCACCATTCGCATGCGAATAAGCGGATGCTCGAACAGGCAAGGACGCTGGACGGGGTAGAAATTCGCTCTCTTTACCAACTCTATCCTGACTTCAATATCGATATCGCTGCAGAGCAGGAAGCGTTATCCCGCGCAGATCTGGTTATCTGGCAACATCCGATGCAGTGGTATAGCGTTCCCCCCTTATTAAAACTCTGGATGGATAAAGTCCTTTCTCACGGTTGGGCTTATGGGCACGGAGGAACCGCGCTTCGCGATAAACACCTGATGTGGGCCGTTACCACGGGCGGCGGCGAAAGCCACTTTGATATTGGCTCACACCCGGGTTTTGACGTGCTTTCTCAGCCTTTGCAGGCCACGGCAATTTACTGCGGGCTGACCTGGCTGCCGCCGTTTGCTATGCATTGCACCTTTATTTGCGATGACGAAACGCTACAGGCGCAGGCGCGTCACTATAAGCAGCGGTTGATGGAATGGCAGGAGGCGCACAATGGATAGCCACACGCTAATACAGGCGCTAATTTACCTGGGTTCCGCGGCGTTGATTGTGCCGATTGCCGTGCGGCTTGGCTTAGGATCGGTACTGGGGTATCTCATCGCCGGATGCATTATCGGCCCGTGGGGATTACGCCTGGTGACCGACGCCGAATCTATCCTGCATTTTGCTGAGATTGGCGTAGTGCTGATGCTGTTTGTTATCGGTCTTGAGCTGGATCCGCAGCGTTTGTGGAAACTGCGCGCATCGGTATTTGGTGGCGGCGCGTTGCAGATGGTGGTCTGTGGCGGCCTGATTGGGCTGTTCTGTATGTTTCTCGGTCTGCGCTGGCAGGTCGCCGAACTGATTGGCATGACGCTGGCGCTCTCTTCAACGGCCATCGCCATGCAGGCGATGAACGAACGTAATTTGACGGTTTCGCAAATGGGGCGTAGCGCCTTTGCGGTGTTGCTGTTCCAGGATATCGCGGCGATCCCACTGGTCGCGATGATCCCCTTGCTGGCGGCCAGCGGTGCTGCCACGACCCTGGGGGCGTTTGCGCTTTCTGCATTAAAAGTCGCGGGTGCCCTGGTGCTGGTGGTGTTGCTGGGGCGCTATGTTACGCGTCCGGCACTGCGTTTTGTGGCTCGCTCAGGTCTGCGGGAGGTCTTCAGCGCCGTGGCGCTGTTCCTTGTTTTCGGCTTTGGTTTATTGCTGGAAGAGGTGGGACTCTCAATGGCGATGGGCGCGTTTCTGGCGGGTGTGCTGCTGGCGAGCTCAGAATACCGACACGCGCTGGAAAGTGATATTGAGCCGTTTAAAGGGCTATTGCTGGGGCTGTTTTTCATTGGCGTCGGCATGTCGATTGATTTTGGCACGCTGATTGATAACCCGCTGCGTATCGTCATTTTGCTGGTGGGTTTCCTGGTTATTAAAATGGGCATGCTGTGGCTGATTGCCAGACCGTTGCAGGTTCCGAACAAACAACGTCGCTGGTTTGCCGTATTATTAGGGCAGGGGAGTGAATTTGCGTTTGTGGTGTTTGGCGCCGCGCAGATGGCGAATGTGCTGGATCCTGAATGGGCGAAAGCGCTGACGCTGGCGGTTGCTCTCTCTATGGCGGCGACGCCGATTTTGCTGGTGCTTCTGACCCGGATGGAAAAATCTGCGGCCGATGAAGAACGTGAAGCTGATGAAATTGATGAAGAACAACCGCGCGTGATCATCGCCGGGTTTGGTCGCTTTGGTCAAATAACCGGCCGTTTGTTGTTGTCGAGCGGTGTGAAAATGGTCGTTCTCGATCACGACCCTGACCATATTGAGACGCTGCGTAAATTTGGTATGAAGGTGTTTTACGGCGATGCGACGCGTATGGATTTGCTGGAATCTGCGGGGGCGGCAAAAGCCGAAGTGTTAATTAATGCCATTGACGATCCGCAAACCAGTCTTGAGCTGACTGAAATGGTGAAGACCCATTTCCCCGGTCTGCAAATTATTGCCCGAGCCCGTGATGTCGATCACTACATTCGTTTACGGCAGGCCGGGGTGGAGATGCCTGAACGTGAAACCTTTGAAGGCGCGTTAAAGACCGGGCGTCTGGCGCTGGAAAGTTTAGGGCTAGGCCGTTATGAAGCGCGTGAACGCGCGGATCTGTTCCGTCGTTTCAATACGCAAATGGTCGAAGAGATGGCAATGGGGGAAAATGACGCGACTGCCCGCGCGGCCGTGTACAAACGCACCAGCGCGATGCTGAGTGAAATCATCACCGAAGATCGCGAACATTTGTCCTTAATTCAACGCCATGGCTGGCAAGGCACGGATGAAGGTAAACATACGGGCGACGTTACCGATGAGCCGGAAGTGAAACCGTCAGTATAAGGTAAGAAATGTGATGTACTGCAAACTTTACTGCTAATTGATGGTTTTTGAACTATTGTAAGGCTGGCATTCCACTTTAAATGAGTGGGGTCGCCAGCAGAACGAAAAATTTTCGTGCTCATCTTCTTTCCGCCAGTCGACGAAAGATTGCGCTTTCCGTATAGTGGCGACAATTTTTTTGCATCCGGGAATTATTCAATGATCAGTCTGATTGCGGCGTTAGCGGTAGATCGCGTTATTGGCATGGAAAACGCCATGCCGTGGAACCTGCCTGCCGATCTCGCCTGGTTTAAACGTAACACGTTAAACAAGCCTGTCATTATGGGACGTCACACCTGGGAATCCATCGGTCGACCGTTGCCAGGACGTAAGAATATCGTTATCAGCAGCCAGCCTGGTACCGATGATCGTGTGCAGTGGGTGACCTCTGTTGACGACGCGGTGGCAGCCTGTGGTGATGCGCCAGAGATTATGGTGATTGGCGGTGGCCGCGTTTACGAGCAGTTCCTGCCGAAAGCGCAGAAGCTGTATCTGACGCATATTGATGCCGAAGTTGAAGGGGACACGCATTTCCCGGACTACGAGCCTGATGACTGGGAATCGGTATTCAGTGAGTTTCACGACGCCGATGAGCAGAACTCGCACAGCTACTGCTTTGAGGTTCTGGAACGCCGGTAAGACGGATAAGCGACCCGCTATCAGAATATCAGGTACATCGTGCGGATGATGACGCGGCAGCGTCGTCATCCGGCCTGTATTCCTGTCGCGCGATTACGACGCGACTGCCTCGTGTTCACCACGGTTTCGGTGGCGGTTTGACGGCTGCACAAAATATTTTTTATCTTCCCAACGCAGGCAGGTTAGGTCTCCGCCCCAGCAGCAACCCGTATCCAGCCCGTAGATTCCCTCTGGCGTTCCTCTTCCTTCCAGTGAGGCCCAGTGTCCGAACGCAATGCTGTACGCTTCGCTAACCGGTCCCGGAATGGCAAACCAGGGTTTCAGCGGTGCCGGCGCGTTTTCTGGTGACTCTTTGCTGTACATGTCCAGTTGGCCATTCGGAAAACAGTAGCGCATGCGGGTAAATGCGTTGGTGATAAAACGCAGTCGCGCCAGCCCCGTTAATTCGGGTGTCCAGTTGTTTGGCATATCGCCGTACATCGAGTCCAGAAAGAAAGGGTAAGAGTCGCTGGATAACACCGCTTCGACATCGCGCGCGCACTCTTTGGCTGTTTTTAGATCCCACTGCGGCGTAATGCCCGCGTGGGCCATGACCAGTTTCTTCTCTTCATCAACCTGTAAGAGCGGCTGACGGCGCAACCAATTGAGCAGTTCGTCTGCATCTGGCGCTTCGAGAAGCGGAGTAAGCCGGTCTTTGGGTTTATTGCGACTGATGCCAGCAAATACGGCCAGTAAATGAAGGTCGTGATTGCCCAGTACTAAGCGAACGCTGTCACCCAGTGATTTAACGTAGCGCAGTACATCCAGAGAACCTGGACCACGGGCGACCAGATCGCCCGTCAACCATAAGGTGTCATTCCCTGGGGTAAATTCTACTTGTTCTAACAATGCGACCAGTTCGTCGTAGCAACCGTGAACGTCGCCGATGAGGTATGTTGCCATCGCTCTAGTTTTAATGAATGAGTGTAGGAACAGCGAGTCGGAATACGGGGATATCGATCGTAAAGGCCACGCCATTTTCGTCGATCATTTCGTAATGACCCTGCATGGTGCCCAGCGGCGTTTCAATAACGGCACCGCTGGTATACTGATATTCTTCACCAGGCGCGATGTGCGGCTGTACGCCAACCACACCCTCACCCTGTACTTCAGTTTCACGGCCATGACCATTGGTAATCAGCCAGTAGCGACCTAACAGCTGTACTGGCGCTCGCCCCAAATTGCGGATGGTAACGGTATACGCAAAGACGTAACGTTCATCATCAGGTGTGGACTGCGCCTCAATATAGACGCTTTGTACCTGAATACACACTCGGGGCGAATTGATCATGCTTAACTCTCCTTCGACGGCGGGTTCTCTGACAGATAGTTCGCCATCTTGCAGTATTGCGCGACAGAAATATTTTCTGCCCGCATTGCCGGATCAACGCCCAGTTCGATCAGCAACTCAACGCTAAACACATTACCGAGGCTGTTACGAATCGTTTTGCGACGCTGGTTAAAGGCTTCGGTAGTAATACGGCTCAGTACGCGGACATCTTTGACCGGATGCGGCATCGTAGTATGCGGTACCAGACGTACGACGGCAGAATCCACTTTAGGTGGCGGCGTGAAGGCCGATGGCGGCACTTCAAGAACCGGGATCACCTGACAGTAATACTGCGCCATGACGGTTAATCGACCATACGCTTTACTGTTGGGTCCTGCAACCAGACGGTTCACAACCTCTTTTTGCAGCATAAAGTGCATGTCAGCAATGGCATCAGTATAGCTAAAGAGATGGAACATCAACGGTGTGGAGATGTTGTAGGGCAAGTTGCCAAACACACGCAGCGGCTGTCCCATTTTTTCGGAAAGCTCGCCAAAATTCATGGTCATGGCATCTTGCTGATAAATCGTCAGCTTTGGCCCCAGGAACGGGTGTGTTTGCAAACGTGCAGCCAGATCGCGGTCAAGTTCGATAACCGTGAGTTGATCCAGGCGTTCGCCTACCGGCTCCGTCAGCGCTGCCAGTCCAGGACCGATTTCGACCATGGCCTGACCCTTCTGCGGGTTGATAGCAGAGACGATACTGTCGATCACAAATTGATCGTTGAGAAAGTTTTGCCCGAAGCGTTTACGGGCTAAGTGGCCCTGATGGACTCGATTATTCATTGAGTATTAACAATCATTTTGATGGCGAGATTAAGCGCCGTAATAAAACTGCCGACGTCTGCTTGCCCACGACCCGCGAGTTCAAGCGCGGTGCCGTGATCAACAGATGTGCGAATAAAGGGTAGGCCCAACGTGATATTCACGCCACGCCCAAAGCCCTGGTATTTTAGCACGGGAAGCCCCTGATCGTGGTACATTGCCAGCACCGCATCGGCATTTTCGAGGTATTTAGGCTGAAAGAGCGTATCGGCAGGCAGTGGACCGCTTAAATGCATGCCCTGCGCGCGCAACGTATCCAGCACCGGAATGATTGTGTCGACCTCTTCCGTACCCATGTGACCGCCCTCTCCAGCATGCGGATTCAGCCCACACACCAGAATATGCGGATCGGCCAGGCCAAATTTCAGGCGCAGGTCGTGATGCAAAATGCCGATCACCTCTCGCAACAGGGCGGGCGTAATGGCATCAGCAACGGCTCTGAGCGGCAAATGCGTGGTGACCAACGCAACACGAAGTTCTTCGGTTGCCAGCATCATGACCACTTTCTTCGCCTGTGAGCGCTCTTCTAAAAACTCAGTGTGTCCGGTAAATGGCACGCCAGCATCATTAATGATGCCTTTGTGAACCGGGCCGGTAATCAGTGCCGCAAATTCGCCCTGCAGACAGCCATCGCAGGCGCGAGCCAGCGTATCTACCACATACTGCCCATTTTCAACTGCCAATTGACCCGCAGAGACAGATGCGCGCAGCGCGACAGGCAAGATGGTCAGCGTGCCGGCTGATTGAGGTCTGGCCGGAGAGTGGGGAGAATAAGGGCGTAGTGTGAGCGGTAAACCGAGCATGGCTGCCCGGTCTGTTAATAGTGTGGCATCAGCACAGACGACAAGTTCTACCGGCCACTCACGCTGTGCAAGCTGGACAACCAGGTCCGGACCAATCCCGGCGGGTTCGCCGGGAGTGATGACAACACGTTGAGCCCTTGTCATTAATTGCTCAGAATTTTAACGTATGCGCTGGCGCGCTGTTCCTGCATCCAGGTCGCTGCTTCTTCCGAGAATTTACGGTTCATCAGCATGCGATAGGCTCTGTCTTTCTGGGCCGCGTCGGTTTTATCGACGTTACGCGTGTCCAACAGTTCGATCAAATGCCAGCCAAAGGAAGAGTGCACTGGAGCGCTCATCTGGCCTTTATTCAGTTGGGTCAGTGCGTCGCGGAAGGCAGGGTCGAAAATGTCAGCCGCAGCCCAGCCTAAATCGCCACCCTGGTTGGCAGAACCCGGATCCTGAGAGAACTCTTTCGCTGCGGCGGCAAACGTGGTTTTGCCACTCTTGATGTTCGCAGCGATCTCTTCCAGTTTCAGGCGTGCCTGCTGATCGGTCATGATCGGCGACGGTTTCAGCAGAATATGACGGGCATGAACTTCAGTCACCGAAATGTTCTGGCTTTGACCACGCATGTCGTTCACTTTCAGAATATGGAAACCGACACCTGAACGAATCGGGCCGACGATATCGCCTTTTTTCGCTGTGCTCAGTGCCTGAGCGAAGATACCCGGCAGTTCCTGAATGCGGCCCCAGCCCATCTGGCCGCCATTCAGCGCCTGTTGGTCAGCAGAATGAGCGATGGCCAGTTTGCCGAAATCAGCGCCGCTTTGCGCTTGCTCAACGACAGAACGCGCCTGGCTTTCGGCTTCGTTCACCTGGTCGGATGTTGGGTTTTCCGGCAGCGGAATCAGAATGTGGCTCAGGTTAAGCTCGGTGCTGGCATCGTTTTGTTTACCCACCTGCTGGGCCAGCGCATCCACTTCCTGCGGTAAAATTGTCACACGACGGCGTACTTCGTTGTTACGCACTTCAGTGATGATCATCTCTTTGCGGATCTGACTACGGTAGGTCGAGTAGCTCAGACCGTCGTAAGCCAGACGGCTACGCATCTGGTCCGTCGTCATGTTGTTCTGTTTGGCAATGTTGGCGATGGCTTGATCCAACTGCTCGTCAGAGATTTTGATGCCCATTTTCTGGCCCATCTGCAGCAGGATCTGATCCATGATCAAACGTTCAAGGATCTGATGGCGCAGCGTAGCGTCATCCGGAAGCTGTTGACCCGCCTGACCCGCGTTGAGTTTTACTGACTGCATTAAACCATCGACGTCACTTTCAAGTACGACGCCGTTATTGACGACGGCTGCAACTTTATCGACTACCTGTGGGGCAGCGAAACTGGTATTCGCGATCATGGCGATACCGAGAAGCAGCGTTTTCCAGTTCTTCATACTTTTTCCATTTCAATTAACCGCAATGCGGATTACGTGGTAAATCAATCAGATCACAAAGAGTTCTGGTACGGCAGAATGTTCGAGCGCAGCATCTCTTGCGTGCCAAGACCATAATTGGAACTCAGGCCACGCAGCTCGATGTTAAAGCCGATCACGTTGTCATAGACAGACTCTTGTTTGTCACTATCCCAACCGTTCAGCTTACGTTCGTACCCGAAGCGCAGCGCATAACAGCAGGAGTTATACTGTAGAGCGAGCATCTGGTCGGCAGCTTTATTCACATTGGTGTCATAGTAGTAGGCACCAACAATGGACCACCGGTCAGCAATCGGCCAGCTTGCTACCATACCGACCTGATTAATCCCGTCTTGATACTGCGGGGCGTTCCAGTGAGTATCGTCACTATTTCTGGGCAATGTTGCCTGAATATATTCCGGGCTGGCATATCGGTAGTTTAGCTGTACCAGGCGATTTTCATCCCGACGGTATTCAATGCTGCTGCTGCTGGTGGCGACGCTGTCCAGACGCGTGTCATATTGCACCCCACTGCGTAAACCCCAACGTTCGGAAATACGCCAGTAGGTGTCGCCCGCCCAGACCAGTGAGCCCGTTTCGTCATCATTCTCCCATTTGATGTTGTCATCGCCAGTGCGAGACTCCGTGAAATAGTAGATTTGACCCACTGAAACGTTAAAACGTTCAACGGCGGCGTTATCATATACACGAGATGTGACGCCGGTCGTGACCTGGTTTGCAGAAGCTATGCGGTCCAGACCGCCATAAGTTCGGTCGCGGAACAGACCAGAATAGTCAGACTGCAGTAAAGATGAATCGTAGTTGTAGATACCGCTCTGGTCACGGAATGGCACATACAGATACTGCGCACGAGGCTCCAGCGTCTGGGTGTAGCCAGGGGCGAAGGTGGCCATGTCGCGTTCAAAAATCATCTTACCGTCGACTTTGAACTGCGGCATCACGCGGTCAGCAGACTCATCCAGCTTATTCAAGTTCTTTGGATTGTTATTGTACGAATCCAGATTGGTCTGCTGGTAGTGGGTTGCCATCAACTTGGCTTCCGTATTGATACTGCCCCACTGATTCGACAACGGTAAATTGATGGTCGGTTCCAGATGCAGACGGGTCGCTTCCGGCTGATCGTCTTTGGTGTTCACAAAATGCACCGCCTGACCATAGATACGCATATCAAAAGGACCGACGTCATTCTGATAGAGGTTAACGTCTAACTGGGGTTCTGCCGAGTAACTACTGGTGTTCTGATCGCTAAAGACCTGGAATTGTTTGGTCGACACGGTGGCGTCAAAGTTTTCTACCGCATAGCCAACGCTAAATTTCTGCGTCGCGTAGCCGTCAGTACTGGAACCGTACTTGTTATCAAAGTCATTGAAATATTGTGAGTCGCTGACTTTGGTGTAGTCGACGTTGAAACGCCACACCTGGTCCATGACGCCTGCGTGTTGCCAGTAGAACAACCAGCGGCGCGAGTTGTCATCGTCAGGATGTTCGTCACTGTAGACATCATCGGAGTTCAGGTAGTCAAACTCCATCAAACCGGCGCCCGCATGGGTGAGGTAGCGGAATTCGTTCTCCCACATAATGCCGCCACGGCGGTGCATGTAGTGTGGCGTGATTGTGGCGTCCATATTGGGCGCGATGTTCCAGTAATACGGCAGATAAAACTCAAAATAGTTATTACTGCTGTACTGCGCATTCGGGATCAGGAAGCCTGAGCGGCGTTTGTCGCCTACCGGCAACTGCAAATACGGGCTATAGAAGACCGGAACAGGACCGACTTTAAAACGGGCATTCCAGATTTCCGCCACCTGCTCTTCGCGGTCATGGATAACTTCACTGCCTACCACGCTCCAGGTATCCGCGCCGGGTAAGCAGGAGGTGAAGCTGCCGTTTTCAAGGATGGTATATCGGTTTTCGCCACGCTGTTTCATCAGATCCGCTTTACCGCGCCCCTGACGACCGACCATCTGATAGTCGCCTTCCCAAACGTTTGTATCTTTGGTATTCAGGTTCGACCAGCCTTTCGGCCCCTTCAGGATGACCTGGTTGTCATCATAATGGACGTTACCCAGCGCATCGACAGTACGAACAGGCTCGGGGAGTCCTTGCGCTTCTTTCTGATGGAGTTGCACCTCATCAGCCAGAAGACGGCTATTGCCCTGAGCAATATCCACATTACCGGTAAACACAGCATCATCAGGGTAGTTCCCTTTGGCGTGATCGGCAGTAATGGTCACGGGTAACTCGTTCGTCTCGCCCTGCACCAGTGGACGGTTATAGCTCGGCACGCCCAGCAAACACTGTGAGGCGAGATCGGCTGCGGCGCCCTGCTGGCTATAAAGGGCGCTGGCAATCATGGTGGCCAGAAGAGTGGGAATACGTTTTTTCATACGTTGTATTTATTGTTCCATCATCGGTAGCGTTGCGCGTGACAAACGGTCAGAGACTAACGTACTCATCTTCACTGCGCTAGTGTTAATCCTGTCCGTTTTATGCCCGCCGTCTTTCTGGCTGCATCTTCTCGGGCAGTACGTTACTGCCTTGTTGCAACTCGAAATCCAACGGATATAGCGTCTGTGGTGTTAGGCACGGCATTGAATGACAGGTATGATAATGCAAATTATAGGCTATGTCCCACAATTGACCGTAGCGTTCATTACCGAAAAAGCACCTTATATTGTGGGACATAGCCTCACTGACCGCGTAACGATTTGGGGAGTCTATGCAATACTGGGGAAAAATAATTGGTGTCGCCGTGGCTCTAATGATGGGCGGAGGCTTCTGGGGCGTGGTTTTAGGCCTGCTGGTCGGGCATATGTTCGACAAAGCCCGCAGCCGTAAAATGGCGTGGTTTGCGAACCAACGTGAGCGTCAGGCGCTGTTTTTTGCCACGACGTTTGAAGTCATGGGACACTTAACCAAATCGAAAGGGCGCGTCACCGAAGCCGATATTCATATCGCCAGTCAGTTGATGGATCGGATGAATCTGCACGGTGAATCACGTACGGCGGCGCAACATGCCTTCCGCGTCGGAAAATCAGACAATTACCCATTACGTGAAAAAATGCGTCAGTTTCGTAGCGTCTGTTTTGGGCGATTCGATCTGATTCGCATGTTTCTGGAGATTCAGATTCAGGCGGCGTTTGCCGATGGCACTTTGCATCCGAACGAGCGGGAAGTGTTGTATGTCATCGCCGAAGAGTTAGGGATTTCCCGCACGCAGTTTGACCAGTTTCTGCGCATGATGCAGGGCGGGGCGCAGTTTGGCGGCGGATATCAGCAGCAATCTGGTGGCGGATGGCAACAGGCGCAGCGAGGGCCGACGCTTGAAGATGCCTGTAATGTGCTCGGGGTGAAACCTGGCGACGATGCGACGACGATCAAACGAGCCTATCGTAAGCTGATGAGCGAGCATCATCCTGACAAACTGGTGGCGAAAGGTCTGCCGCCGGAGATGATGGAGATGGCGAAGCAAAAAGCCCAGGAAATTCAAAAGGCGTATGAGTTGATCAAAGAGCAGAAAGGCTTTAAGTGATTGTTTTGCCGGATGGCGACGCCACGCGTTTTATCCGGCCTACGTTCATGAACTCTGTAGGCCGGATAAGCGTAGCGTTATCAGACGGTTATGCTAAAAATCTGCCGGGGCTTTAAAGGTCATGCTGTTGCCGTACGCGGGATGCGTAATGGTGAGCATTTCGGCGTGCAGCAATAAACGCGGTGCCATCGCCAACGCTTCCGGAGACGCATAAAACCGGTCGCCTAAAATAGGATGTCCAAGCGCCAGCATGTGTACGCGTAGCTGATGAGAACGTCCGGTAATCGGTTTGAGTACGACCCGGGCGGTATTATCCGCCGCGTAATCCACCACTTCATACCCGGTTTGCGCCGTTTTTCCCGTCTCATAACACACTTTTTGTTTTGGCCGGTTCGGCCAGTCACAAATCAGGGGCAAATCGACCACCCCCTCGCCAGGGGCGGGATGGCCCCAGACACGCGCAACATACTGCTTTTTAGGCTCGCGCTCGCGAAACTGGCGTTTGAGTTCACGTTCAGCCGCTTTTGTGAGCGCCACTACAATCACGCCGCTGGTCGCCATATCAAGACGATGCACTGACTCTGCCTGCGGGTAGTCGCGTTGGATACGCGTCATTACGCTGTCTTTGTGCTCTTCCTGACGTCCCGGCACAGACAACAAGCCGCTCGGCTTGTTGACCACCATAATGTGCTCATCCTGATACAGGATAACCAGCCAGGGATCCTTCGGCGGATTGTAGTTTTCCATTCCCATTTTCAGCTCCGTTATTGATGCGTGACGACAATAAGGCGCAACGCATCCAGACGCCAGTTCGCCTGCTCGAGGCTTTCCAGAACCTGCTGACGGTTGGTGTCGATAGCCGTCAGTTCGTCATCACGGATGTTAGGGTTTACTGCGCGCAGTGCTTCCAGACGTGACAACTCTGCAGAAAGTTTTTCGTCGGCTTCGTTACGCGCGGCATCGATCAACGCACGGGCAGATTTCTCTATCTGCGCTTCACCCAGTTGTAAAATCGCGTGGACATCCTGTTGAACCGCATTGACCAGCTTGCTGCCCGTGTGACGGTTCACGGCGCTTAACTGGCGGTTGAAGGTCTCGAACTCGACCTGCGCCGCCAGATTATTGCCGTTTTTGTCCAGCAACATACGCACCGGCGTTGGCGGCAGGAAGCGGTTAAGTTGCAGTTGTTTCGGTGCCTGGGCTTCGACCACATACACCAGTTCAACCAGCAAGGTGCCAACTGGCAATGCTTTGTTTTTCAACAGAGAAATCGTACTGCTGCCGGTATCGCCCGACAATATCAGATCCAGGCCGTTACGGATCAGCGGGTGTTCCCAGGTGACAAACTGCGCATCTTCGCGCGACAGCGCCACGTCGCGCTCGAAGGTAATGGTACAGCCGTCTTCAGGTAAACCCGGGAAGTCCGGTACCAGCATGTGATCGGAGGGGGTCAAAACAATCAGATTCTCACCGCGATCGTCCTGATTAATACCCACGATATCAAACAGATTCATAGCAAACGCAATCAGGTTGGTATCGTCATCCTGCTCTTCAATACTTTCGGCCAACTGTTGCGCTTTTTCACCGCCGTTGGAGTGAATTTCGAGCAGACGGTCGCGACCCTGCTCCAGCTGTGCTTTCAGCGCCTCATGTTGTTCGCGGCAGGATTTAATCAGCTCATCGAAGCCATCGCTGTTTTCAGGCGCGGCCAGGTAGGTGATCAGATCGTTATACACCGTATCATAGATAGCACGCCCGGTCGGGCAGGTGTGTTCAAACGCATCCAGACCTTCGTGATACCAGCGAACCAGTACCGACTGCGCGGTTTTTTCCAGGAAAGGCACATGGATCTGAATATCGTGCGCCTGGCCAATACGGTCGAGACGACCGATACGCTGTTCCAGCAGGTCCGGGTTAAACGGCAGGTCAAACATCACCAGGTTACTGGCGAACTGGAAGTTACGGCCTTCTGAGCCGATTTCAGAGCACAGCAGAACCTGAGCACCGCTATCCTCTTCTCCAAACCAGGCGGCTGCGCGGTCGCGCTCAATAATTGACATGCCTTCGTGGAACACAGCGGCGCGAATACCTTCACGCTCGCGCAGAACCTGCTCCAGCTGTAATGCGGTGGTGGCTTTCGCGCAGATGACCAGCACTTTCTGCGAACGGTGGCTGGTCAGATAGCCCATCAGCCATTCCACGCGGGGGTCGAAGTTCCACCATGTGCCCGTATCGCCTTCGAATTCCTGATAAATCTGCTCCGGGTAGAGCATGTCGCGGGCTCTGTCTTCCGCGCTTTTACGTGCGCCCATAATCCCGGAGACTTTAATCGCCGTTTGATACTGCGTCGGCAGCGGGAGTTTAATGGTGTGCAGCTCGCGTTTCGGGAAGCCTTTAACACCGTTACGGGTGTTACGGAACAGCACGCGGCTGGTGCCGTGGCGGTCCATCAGCATGGAGACCAGTTCCTGACGGGCACTCTGCGCGCCTTCACGATCGCTGTTGGCGGTTTGCAGCAGCGGTTCGATATCCTGTTCGCCAATCAGCTCGCCGAGCATATTGAGTTCGTCATTGCTCAGCTTATTGCCTGCCAGCAGCATCGCAACGGCATCCGCAACCGGACGGTAATTTTTCTGCTCTTCAACAAATTGCGCGAAGTCGTGGAAACGGCTTGGGTCCAGCAGACGCAGACGTGCGAAGTGACTTTCCATCCCCAGTTGTTCCGGCGTTGCGGTAAGCAGCAAGATACCCGGAACGCGTTCCGCCAGTTGTTCGATAGCCGCATATTCACGGCTGGGCGCCTCTTCGCTCCACACCAGGTGGTGCGCTTCATCGACAACCATCAGATCCCATTCGGCGTCGCACAGGTGTTCCAGTCGCTGCTTACTGCGGCGGGCGAAGTCCAGCGAGCAGATAACCAGTTGTTCGGTTTCAAACGGGTTATAGGCGTCATGCTGGGCTTCTGCGTAACGTTCATCATCAAACAGCGCGAAACGCAGATTAAAACGACGCAGCATTTCCACCAGCCACTGATGCTGTAACGTCTCAGGCACGATAATCAACACACGCTCTGCCGCACCGGACAACAATTGCTGATGCAGGATCATTCCCGCTTCAATGGTTTTTCCTAAGCCTACTTCGTCCGCTAACAGTACGCGCGGGGCGTGGCGACGACCAACGTCATGAGCAATATTGAGCTGATGCGGGATCAGGCTGGTACGCTGGCCGCGCAGGCCGCTCCACGGCATGCGATACTGTTCGCTCTGAAATTTACGCGCGCGATAGCGCAGCGCGAATCGATCCATGCGGTCGATTTGACCCGCGAACAGACGATCCTGCGGTTTACTGAAGACCAGTTTACTGTCGAGCAGTACTTCACGCAGCATGACACCCGTTTCTTCGTTATCAAGTCGAGTACCAACGTAGGCGAGCAGACCGTTTTCTTCTTTTACTTCATCGACTTGCAACTGCCAGCCTTCATGGCTTGTAATCGTATCACCGGGATTAAACATCACGCGGGTCACGGGGGAGTCACTACGCGCATACAGACGGTTTTCACCTGTAGCCGGGAAAAGTAAGGTGACGGTTCGCGCATCCATCGCGACAACAGTTCCAAGTCCCAGTTCGCTTTCTGTATCGCTGATCCAGCGTTGACCAAGTGTAAAAGGCATATGTGTTTGGCTCTATATCTTTAATTGCAGGCAATAATCACCCACTGCCAGGCTAAAGTGGCAGCAGGGTTATATGGGTCCAGGAGTGGAAAGGGCGCTATGGTACTGGATGGCGGCGCGTTCGTCACGCGTCAAAATAACCCCAGTTGCCCTGTCAGTAGTGTAGCAAAATTATCATCAATAAAGGGAAGAATTCCCTCCGCCACAGGCTGTAGCTGGCGCGTCAGGTAGTGCTCGTAATCCAACGGTGAGTGTTGATAATCCACAGGTTCAGGGCCGTTCGTGGTCCACACATATTTTATGGTGCCGCGATTTTGATACTGCGCAGGTCGCCCGCGCGCCAGGTTCTGCTCATCGGCGAGTCGGGCGGCGCGAACGTGTGGGGGGACATTTCGTTGATATTCACTTAATGGACGGCGCAGACGTTTACGATAGACCAGCCGATCGTCCAGCTCTCCCGCCATAAGTTTATCGATGGTTTCCCGCACGTAATCCTGATACGGCTCGT
This sequence comes from Citrobacter sp. NCU1, assembly GCF_010231475.1. GTDB lineage: Bacteria > Pseudomonadota > Gammaproteobacteria > Enterobacterales > Enterobacteriaceae > Citrobacter_D. The sequence goes on from NZ_NRDO01000034.1 coordinate 206,458, forward strand.
TACGAAAAATCCGCAGATACAACTCCTGTTGGAACTGTTGTGCCAGAGGCGTCCAGTCAGTGCGTACCGTTTCCAGGCCTTTGAACACCATTCGTTGTGTATCGCCTTCCTGAATCATCCCGGCGTAGCGTTTTTTGCTGCCGGTATCCGCCCCGCGGATGGTAGGCATCAGAAAGCGGCAGAAGTGGGTTTCAAACTCGAGTTCCAGCGCGCTGGTTAACCGCTGTTGTTGTAGAGAGTGCGCCCACCATGCATTGACATGTTGTACCAGTGAACGGCCAATTTTCGCCGCCTCCTCTTCCGGGTGCGCGCCTTTCAGCCAGACGAATGTGGAGTCAGTATCGCCATAGATAACGTCATAACCTTGTTCTTCAATGAGCGCTTTGGTCTGGCGCATGATCGCGTGGCCGCGCATGGTGATCGAGGAGGCGAGGCGGGGATCGAAAAAGCGACAAGCGGTGGTGCCGAGCACGCCGTAAAACGCATTCATGATGATCTTCAGCGCTTGCGAAAGCGGTTTATTACCGTGACGTTTGGCCTCGTCACGCCCGAGCCAGATCTGGGTAACGATCTCTGGCAGGCAGTGTTTTTCCCGCGAGAACCAGGCGTCGAGAAATCCTTCGGTGCTGTGTGCAGGATCGGGCTGCGCCATGCCTTCCACCAGGCCGACGGGATCAATGAGAAAAGTACGGATGATTGAGGGGTACAGACTTTTGTAATCCAGTACCAGCACCGAGTCATACAAGCCGGGACGAGAGTCCATCACATAACCGCCTGGGCTGGCTAAGGGCGGCACTTCCCCCAGATTGGGCGCAACATAACCGGCGCGGTGCATACGGGGAAAATAGAGATGCCCAAAGGCAGCAACCGAACCGCCGTGGCGGTCTGCGGGCAAACCGTTGACCGTTGCGCGTTCCAGTAAAAACGGCATGATTTCCGTTTTGTGAAAAATCCGCGTGACCAGCTCGCAATCTTTCAGATTATAGGTGGCAAGCGCGGGTTTATCTTCGGCGAAGCGGCGGTCAATTTCGTCCATACGATCCCAGGGGTTATCGATGGATTTGCCTTCGCCGAGCAACTCCTGTGAAACGGTCTCCAGAGAAAATGAGGAGAAATTCCAGAACGCGGATTTCAGCGCTTCAATGCCGTCAATAATGAGTCGTCCCTTTGCCTGAGCGAAGAACACCCCGTTTTTAAAGCCGTGCTCGCGCCATTCCAGCTCCGTCTTCTCGCGCCCCAGACACAAAGGAATGCGATAGCGCTCGGCGTGTTTTTGCAAGACGCGTAAATCGAACTGCACCACATTCCAGCCAATGAGCACGTCAGGATCATGTTGGGCAAACCAGGCGTTGAGCTTTTCCAACAGCTGAGGGCGGCTCGCCACATATTCGAGATTAAAATCCAGCGCACGGGCATCGCCATTCTCCGGACCGAGCATATACACAGTACGTTGGCCGCAGCCTTCCAGACCAATGCAGTAAAGCTCGCCGTGGCGATTGGTTTCAATGTCCAGCGACACCCATTTCAGCGGCGGGCGATAGTGCGGGTTTGGCTTCAGGCGTGCATTAATGATGCCGTCACGGTGGTTGTCGCCATCGACCCACACCGGAGAGGTGATAAACCGCTCCATCAGATAGCGTTCCGGCGGGCGTACATCGGCTTCATAGACCGTGATGCCGTTTTCTTTCAGCCGTTTTTCCAGACGCATAAGCTGTCGATGGGAGCGGCAGTACAGACCTGAAACCGGCTGGCGGTGAAAATCTCGCAAATTGAGCGGCGCGATACGATAGCCATTTTCAGTGCTTAACAGTGCAGCCGCGCGGGGAATGTGATCGACGGGGATAAAGGCTACCGACTCCTGCGGCGCGAGCGTGACCTGCAATGGGCCATTGTCCGTCGCCAGCCAGAATGAGACTTCGGTTCCCTGCGGGGTATCCCGCCAGTGCCGGGTTAAAATAAAACCTGCCTGCGCCACGCTGTGTACCCATCAAAAAAACCAGGCCTGAGTATAGCCTGGTTCTGTCCGTTTTACTGATTTTTTATACAGCAGTTTATGCAATGGGTTGCGGTAGAATGCGTAAGACAAGATATCCGCTGTACCAGATTGTTTCACTCAGCAAAAAAGTACTTTTCGCTGTTAATGACCTATAACGACTGGTTGGCGTTGGCGAAGTCCACGCTACGATGCCGTTGTCCTGGACGATGGTCATCAGACGTCGCATATGAAGAGGATCGCTGACGATAAGCGCAGAGTGTAATTGATGTTCCTGCATCAGCATTTTGGCAAAGCGGACATTTTCACGGGTGAGAGTGGATTGCTCTTCAATCAATACAGCGCTCGCAGGGATCCCTTTGGCAAGCACATATCGCAGAGCCACCGCAGCATCTGAACGGGTAGCGTTTGGGCTGAGTCCCCCCGTCAGAATTAGTGTGTGGACTCGTCCTTGCTGATAAAGCGTGATTGCATGGTTCAGCCTCTCCCTGAATACCGCAGAGGGGAGTTCACCCGCGATACCCGCACCCGCCACAATGGCGCAATCAGCGCTCCGGGTTTCATCCTTATGACTGTAAAGGACGATGCTAACCGCATTAAAAAGAAAGAAACACAGGAGAGTGAAGATGAGGAAAATTACAGCGCAGGTCGAGAATTTGTACATGCCCGGACGTCCTTGTGAATGAGGCATGACTATAACGCCAACCGATGCGGCTGGCGATGATCCGTTTATTGTCCGTAATAGGCTTTTGCACCGTGCTTGCGCAGGTAATGCTTATCGAGCAGCGTCTGTTGCATATCCGGCAGCAGCGGTGTGAGCTGGCGACAGAAAATGCCCATATAGGCCACTTCTTCCAGCACAATGGCGTTATGAACCGCGTCTTCTGCTGTTTTTCCCCACGCAAAAGGGCCGTGGGAGTGCACCAGCACACCGGGCATCTGCGTCGCACTAATTCCCTGTTTCTCAAAGGTTTCTACGATCACGTTACCGGTTTCCCATTCATATTCGCCATTGATTTCCGCATCGGTCATTTTACGGGTACAGGGTATGGCGCCATAGAAATAGTCAGCGTGCGTCGTTCCTGTGGCTGGGATCGACTGGCCCGCCTGCGCCCAGATGGTGGCATGGCGTGAATGGGTGTGGACGATTCCGCCGATTGTCGGAAACGCCTGATACAGCAGCCGGTGGGTTGGCGTGTCGGAGGAGGGTTTCTTCGTACCTTCAACGACCTCTCCGGTGGCGATGCTCACGACGACCATATCTTCAGCGGTCATCACGCTGTAATCAACGCCAGAAGGCTTGATCACCATTACGCCTTGTTCCCGGTCAACCGCGCTGACGTTCCCCCAGGTGAGAGTGACCAGGTTGTGTTTCGGTAGCGCCAGGTTGGCTTCCAGTACCTGACGTTTGAGATCTTCTAACATGTTGGCTCCTGTGTGCCGGATGGCGCTGCGCTTATCCGGCCTACAATGCTTGCGTAGGCCCGGTAAACGCAGTGCCACCGGGCATTCCGATACGACGCTTAACGTTTAAAGCCGTAATAAACCTCGTTCCAGCGCAGCGCATCTTTAAACGCAGGCAAGCGGGTATCGTTATTGATCACGCTGATTTCGATGTCGTGCATTTCAGCGAACTGGCGCATGTCGTTCAGATCCAGCGCATGGCTGAAGACGGTATGGTGTGCGCCACCGGCGAGGATCCAGGCCTCGGACGCCGTCGGCAGGTCGGGTTGCGCTTTCCACAGGGCGTTGGCCACCGGCAGTTTCGGGAGGTCATGCGGTGTTTTTACCGTGTCGATGCAGTTAACCAACAGGCGGTAACGATCGCCCAGATCAATCAGGCTGGCGACGATTGCCGGGCCGGTTTGGGTATTGAAGATCAGGCGGGCAGGGTCATCTTTTCCGCCAATGCCGAGGTGTTGTACATCGAGGATCGGTTTTTCCTCAATGGCAATTGATGGGCACACTTCCAGCATATGCGAGCCGAGCACCAGATCGTTGCCTTTCTCGAAGTGGTAAGTGTAATCCTCCATAAAAGAGGTGCCGCCCTGCAGACCGGTTGACATCACCTTCATGATGCGAAGCAGGGCGGCGGTTTTCCAGTCGCCTTCACCGGCAAAGCCGTAGCCTTGCTGCATCAGACGCTGCACGGCAAGGCCAGGAAGCTGTTTCAGGCCGTGTAAATCTTCAAACGTGGTGGTGAAGGCATGAAATCCGCCTTGCTCGAGGAAACGCTTCATGCCCAGCTCAATGCGCGCCGCTTCACGCACGTTCTGGCGTTTATCACCGTGGATCTGCGTGGCGGGAGTCAGGGTATAGCTGCTTTCGTACTCGTCGATGAGCGCGTTAATGTCGCCGTCGCTGATGGCGTTCACCACCTGCACCAGATCACCCACCGCCCAGGTGTTAACGGAAAAACCGAACTTGATCTGCGCGGCCACTTTATCGCCGTCCGTCACCGCGACTTCACGCATGTTATCGCCAAAACGGCACACTTTCAGATGACGGGTATCCTGTTTGGAAACGGCATGGCGCATCCACGAACCAATACGCTCGTGTGCCTGTTTGTCCTGCCAGTGGCCGGTGACAACGGCGTGCTGCTGACGCATACGTGCGCCGATAAAACCGAACTCACGACCGCCGTGTGCGGTCTGATTCAGGTTCATAAAGTCCATATCGATGCTGTCCCACGGCAGAGCAGCATTGAATTGAGTGTGGAATTGCAGCAGCGGTTTGTTGAGGATCGTCAGACCGTTGATCCACATTTTGGCCGGGGAGAAGGTGTGCAACCACACCACCATACCGGCACATTTGTCGTCATAATTGGCGTCACGGCAGATGGCGGTGATCTCATCCGGGCGCGTGCCCAGTGGTTTAAGGACCAGTTTGCACGGCAGTTTGGCTTCGGTATTCAGTGCTTTTACGACGTGCTCGGCATGCTGAGTCACCTGACGTAGGGTTTCAGGACCATACAGATGCTGGCTACCAATCACAAACCACACTTCATAATTATCAAAAATCGTCATTGTCGTGTCCTTAATGAGTCAGGGTTGCCTGAGTTTCCGGGGCTTTTGGCGCCGGGGTGGCAGTCGGGAGATAGTGTTGTTCAGCACTTATCGCCCACTGTTGGTAGCGACGATAAAGCTGTTCGAAACGTTGGGCCTGTTCCGGGCGAGGTTGTAACGTGTGCTCGACAGCGCTCGCCATTTTGTCCTGCGCGGCAGGAATGTCGGCGTGCACCCTGGCGGCGACGGCGGCAAAAATCGCTGCGCCGAGGGCGCAACATTGGTCAGAGGCAACAATTTGTAGTGGGCGGTTGAGCACGTCGCAGCACGCCTGCATCACGCTGACGTTTTTACGGGCGATACCGCCGAGCGCCATCACGTTATTGACCGCAATGCCTTGTTCGGTAAAGCATTCCATGATGGCGCGTGCGCCAAAGGCCGTGGAGGCGATCAGGCCGCCAAACAGCGCTGGCGCGTCTGTGGCAAGATTCAGGTCGGTAATCACCCCTTTCAGACGCTGGTTAGCGTTTGGCGTACGGCGGCCGTTAAACCAGTCGAGCACCACCGGCAGGTGATCCAGCGACGGATTTTTTGCCCACGCTTCGGTCAGCGCGGGTAACAGCTGTTTCTGGCTGACTTTGATCTGATCTTTCAGCTCAGGATGCGAAGCGGCAAGCTGTTCTAACGGCCAACTGAGAATGCGACCAAACCAGGCGTAGATATCGCCAAAGGCGGATTGACCCGCTTCCAGACCGATAAAACCGGGCACCACGCTACCGTTGACCTGCCCGCAAATCCCTTTCACCGCGCGCTCGCCGACGCTGTTTTTGTCTGCAATCAGAATGTCGCAGGTGGACGTCCCGATCACTTTCACCAGCGCATTCGGCTGCGCGCCAGCGCCGACGGCGCCCATATGGCAGTCAAACGCGCCACCGGAAATCACCACGCTTTTCGGCAAACCGAGGCGCTGTGCCCATTCGGCGCAGAGCGTACCGACGGGAATGTCGGCAGTGAACGTTTCGCTAAACATCGGGTAGGACAAGTGGCGATTAAGCAACGGATCGAGTTCGTCGAAGAAACTGGCGGGCGGCAGGCCTCCCCAGCTTTCATGCCACAGCGATTTGTGTCCGGCGCTGCAGCGGCCGCGGCGAATGTCCTGTGGGCGGGTGGTACCGGAAAGCAGGGCGGGCACCCAGTCACACAGCTCAATCCAGGAGACGGCGGCTTGCGCGACGGCGCTATCTTTGCGGCTGACATGCAGGATTTTTGCCCAGAACCATTCACTGGAATAAATACCGCCAATGTAACGGGAGTAATCAATCTTGCCCGGTGTATGACACAGGCGAGTGATCTCTTCTGCTTCTTCCACCGAGGTGTGGTCTTTCCACAGTACAAACATCGCGTTTGGGTTGTCGGCGAACTCCGGGCGCAGGGCCAGGATATGACCGTCGGCATCAATGGGGGCTGGCGTGGAGCCGGTGCTGTCAACGCCAATCCCGACCACCTCCGCACGCTGTGATGCGCTGAGTTCAGCCAGCACGGTTTTCAACGCCGATTCCATCGACTCAATGTAGTCGCGTGGGTGATGGCGAAACTGGTTATTCGGACCGTCGCAATAACGCCCTTCCTGCCAGCGCGGATACCACTCTACGCTGGTGGCGATCTCTTCGCCGGTGGCGCATTCCACCGCCAGCGCTCGTACTGAATCACTGCCAAAATCGAGGCCAATTGCAATCGCCATCGTCTTACTCCATCCAAAAAAACAGGTATGGAGAAACAGTAGATAGTGGGGATAAAAACCGTCAGGCAGGATCCGCTAATCTTATGGATTAAAGAGCTATGTCATCGCAAAGTGTGACGCTGTGCAAATAATCAATGTGGACATTTCTGCCGTCTTTATAGACACTTTTGTTACCCGTTTTCGTCGCCTCGATAGTGTGTCTTTGTTACAAGATGCTTTTCACACGCGGGTTGGTGCTCCGCCACTGAAATCACGGCGGCCAGGAGCGGTGAAACAGAAGGTGTCTCCTGGAATATGGACAATTTGTTTCTTCATTTAACGCCTGGAGTAATGAATTTATGGCTGAAACGCAAAATGATCCTCTGCTGCCGGGGTACTCGTTTAACGCACATCTGGTGGCGGGGTTAACCCCTATCGAAGCGAACGGATATCTGGATTTTTTTATTGACCGACCGTTGGGGATGAAGGGTTACATTCTTAATCTGACCCTGCGTGGCGAAGGGGTCATCAATAACCACGGGAAACAGTTTATCTGTCGCCCGGGGGATATTTTGCTGTTTCCGCCAGGCGAAGTTCACCATTACGGACGCCATCCCGACGCCAGCGAATGGTATCACCAATGGGTTTACTTTCGTCCGCGCGCTTATTGGCAAGAATGGCTGGCCTGGCCGACAATTTTTGCTCAGACGGGATTTTATCGTCCGGATGAGGCCCATCAGCCCCATTTCAATGACATGTTTGGCCAGATTATTAGCGCCGGGCAGGGGGAAGGGCGTTACTCTGAACTCCTGGCGATCAATCTGCTGGAGCAATTGTTGTTGCGCCGCATGGAAGCGATCAACGAATCGCTACACCCGCCGATGGACAACCGTGTGCGTGACGCCTGCCAGTACATTAGCGATCACCTGGCGGACAGCCATTTCGATATTGCCAGCGTGGCGCAACATGTTTGCCTGTCGCCTTCTCGCCTGTCACACCTGTTCCGTCAGCAACTCGGTATCAGCGTGTTAAGCTGGCGTGAAGATCAGCGTATCAGTCAGGCGAAACTGTTGCTCAGTACAACCCGGATGCCGATTGCTACCGTAGGGCGCAATGTCGGGTTTGATGATCAACTCTATTTCTCCCGCGTTTTCAAGAAATGCACCGGGGCCAGTCCGAGCGAGTTTCGCGCCGGATGTGAATAAAAAGTGAATGATGTGTCTGCAAAATTGTCATATCCCGTAAACTATTCAGATAAATGATGGCTTGACGAAGTGAGAGAGGGTTAGCAGAATCCCTGCTTCGTAAAACTGACGGGCATACTATGCAAGCATTGCTGGAACACTTCATTCTCCAATCCACCCTCTACTCGTTAATTGCGGTCCTGCTGGTGGCTTTTCTGGAATCGCTGGCGTTGGTCGGGCTGATTTTACCGGGTACGGTGTTGATGGCAGGGCTGGGAGCGCTCATCGGCAGCGGAGAAGTGAATTTCTGGCATGCCTGGCTCGCGGGCATTGTGGGATGTTTACTGGGCGATTGGATCTCTTTTTGGCTGGGGTGGCGTTTTAAAAAGCCGCTGCACCGCTGGTCATTTATGAAAAAGAACAAAGCGCTGCTGGATAAAACCGAGCATGCGCTGCATCAGCACAGCATGTTCACCATTCTGGTCGGGCGTTTTGTCGGCCCTACGCGTCCGCTGGTGCCGATGGTGGCGGGAATGCTGGATCTGCCGATCGCAAAATTCGTCGTGCCTAATATTATTGGCTGCGTGCTGTGGCCGCCTTTCTATTTTTTACCGGGGATCCTGGCCGGTGCGGCGATCGACATTCCCGAGGGCATGCAGAGCGGTGGTTTCAAATGGTTGTTACTGGCGACGGCGTTGCTGCTGTGGGTCGCAGGCTGGCTGTGCTGGCGGTTGTGGCGTTTTGGTAAGGCTGCCCCCGATCGACTGACCTCCTTTTTATCCCAGGGCCGCTTATTGTGGCTGACGCCGGTCATCTTTGCTCTCGGCGTGATGGCGCTGGTGACGTTGCTACGCCATCCGCTGATGCCGGTTTACATTGCAATTTTACGGAAAGTCGTGGGTTACTGAGTTCGTTTTATGCCGGATGGCGGTTTCACCTTATCCGGCCCACACGCTGCCATCCGGCAATACTATTTATGCGTTAATCCCCAACAGCGCTGAAGCGCTGGCCCTGCCGCTAAGCAATTCATCGGTCTCACCCTGCCACGCGATGCGTCCGTCGGCCACCACAACGGAACGTGTCGCAATGCGCGCCGCGTCCTCTATGCTGTGAGACACCATTAGCAGCGTCAATTGCCGTTCGCGACACACGTCGCTGACCAACGCCAGCATTTCCTGGCGCAGGGCGGGGTCGAGTGCGGAAAACGGTTCGTCGAGCAGCAGCACCGGCTGTTCACGGACCAGGCAGCGCGCCAGCGCCGCACGTTGGCGCTGACCGCCGGAAAGCTCGCCCGGTAACCGCGCCATCAGGTTATCGATGCCCATCTGGCGGGCGATGTGCTGAATTTTCTCCCGTTGAAGCGCATTGAGCTTCAACCCCGGATCAAGCCCAAGACCGATGTTTTGTTGCACCGTGAGATGGTTGAACAGGTTGTTTTCCTGAAACAGCATAGAAACCGGGCGATGGGCGGGGGGCGTAGTGGTGTGATCCTCTCCTTCAATCAGCAGGGTACCGCTGGCGGGCGCGAGGAATCCCGCAACGAGGTTCAACAAGGTACTTTTCCCGGCGCCGCTAGGTCCCAGCACTGCCACCTGTTCGCCGCGCTCTACAGAAAGCGTAAAACGCATCGGCAAATGGTGATACAGCCAGGTGATATCAGTCAGTGTTAACATGTCGCCCCGGTAGTTTTTCAATCACAGTAAAGAGCATAAAGCAGAGTATCAGCAGCAATAGCGCGGTTACTGCGCCGTCCTGACTGCGGTAAGAGCCAATCTGCTGGTACAAATAAAAAGGCAGCGTGCGGAAATCATCGTTGCCAAACAGGGCGACGACGCCAAAATCGCCAATAGACAGTACGCAGGCAAATGCCAGCGCCTGCGCCAGCGGCCGTTTCAGCGCGCGCAGTTCAACCACATTCAGACGTGACCATCCCTCGATCCCCAGCGACTGGCACAGCCTGCTGTACCGCGCCGTCACGTCTCGCATTGGGTTTTCCAGCACTTTCAATGCGTAAGGTATCGCCATTAGCGCATTGGTGAAAATCACAATCCCGTCTGCAGATTCCGGCAAACCGATGCTGTTGTTCAACAGCAGAAAAAAGCCTGTCGCCAGGACAATGCCGGGCATGGCAAGAATCAACATGCCACTCAATTCTAGCGTCTGACCCGCGACGATCTGTTGCCGTGCCCGCAGTTCGCGACTGCTCCACAACAGCATCATGGTCAGAATAACGCACAGCAAACCGGCGGCCAGTGCGATGCGCAGCGATGTCCACAGGGCCTGCCAGAGAACCGGTTGTGCGAGTACATCCAGCAATTGGCGGTTGAAACCGTCAATAATGACCGCCAGGAGCGGGGGCAGCAATAGCAGTAGCGCCAGAATAATCAGCGCCGCGTCAGCCAGGCGGCTACGCAGGCGATCGTCCGGATCACGCCAGCCTTGTACCAGCGTCGTTCCCGGCGCAATAGCCTTGCTTAAGCGTTGGCTCAGCAGTACCAGCGCCAGGCAGCATGTCATCTGGATCAACGCCAGTATTGCCGCCCGCGCAGGATCGAAGTCGTAACTGAGAGCCTGATAAATCGCCAGTTCGATGGTGGTTGCCTGAGGGCCGCCGCCGAGTGAGAGAACGGTAGCAAAGCTGGCGAAGCAGAGCATGAAAATGAGCGCCGCCACCGGAGGGATTTGCCGACGCAACCACGGCCACTCCACATAGCGGAAAAAATTCCAGCCACGCATGCCTAACTGCGCAGCGAGCTGTCGTTGTTCACCGGGGATGTTTTCCAGCGCCTGTAGCAGTAAGCGGCTGGCCATCGGCAGATTAAAAAAAACGTGCGCCAGCAGAATGCCCTGCAACCCGTAAGGCGAGAAACGCCACTCCACGCCCAGCGTTTGCCAGAGAGTGGCGAGCCATCCCTGGCGACCATAGACGCTGAGAATACCGAAAACAGCGACCAGAACCGGCAGAATCAGGGTCATGGCGCACAATCGTAATAATGCCAGACGACCGGGGAAACGGCGTCGGTAAAGCGCCCTGGCAAGGAAAATCGCCGGAACCACGGATAACAGCGCCGAGAGAAACGCCTGCCAGAACGAAAAACGCACCACATGCCACAGGTAGCTGTCCTGCCAAAGCGAGAGCCATTCCCCCTGCGGCGCGTTAAGCCAGAGCGCCAGAAATGCGGCCAGGGCGACAGCCACCATCAGCGTGGCGGCACAAAGTCCGGGTATCAGCCAGCCGGGAATTAACGGCTGACGGCGCGTTGCCATTCGCTGATCCAGGCCTGACGTTGAGATGCCACCTCAGCAGGAGTGAACTCCAGCGTGGTGGCCGGTTTGGTCAACTGATCAAACCCGGCGGGTAGCGTGACGTTGGTGACAGGGTACATCCAGTTGCCCGTGGGGATGGCGTTCTGGAATGCCGGAGAAACCATAAATTTGAGGAATTTCTCTGCCAGTTCCGGCTGCTTGCTGGCCGCGGTACGGGCGGCGACTTCTACCTGCAGATAGTGGCCTTCGCTGAAGTTTGCCGCGGCGTAATGGTCTTTCTTCTCTTCGATAATGTGATACGCCGGAGAGGTGGTGTAGCTCAGCACCAGATCGCTTTCCCCTTTCAGGAACAGGCCATAGGCTTCGCTCCAGCCTTTGGTGACGGTGACCGTTTTGGCCGCCAGTTTCTGCCAGGCTTCGGGCGCTTTATCGCCATACACTTTCTGCATCCACAGCATCAGCCCAAGACCCGGCGTGCTGGTGCGCGGGTCCTGATAAATCACGCGCCATTTCTGGTCGCTTTCGACGAGCTCCTTCAGACTTTTCGGCGGGTTTTTCAGCTTGTTTTTGTCATAAACAAACGCGAAATAACCGTAGTCGAAGGGGACAAACGTTTCGTTTTTCCAACCGCCAGGTACGTTGACGGCATCAGGCGCAATGCCGCTTTTCGCAAACAGTTTGGTTTGCGTGGCGGCGTCGATCAGGTTGTTGTCCAGCCCAAGTACCACATCGGCTTTGCTGTTCTTCCCTTCCATGCGCAGGCGATTAAGTAATGAGACGCCATCTTCCAACGCGACCATTTTCAGTTCGCACTGGCAGTCGGCTTCAAAGGCTTTCTTGATGGTGGGACCGGGGCCCCAGTCGGCGGCGAAGGAGTCGTAGGTATACACAGTCAGCACGGGTTTAGCGAAGGCCGGTGCAGCACACAACACCAGTAAGGGAAGACATTTTTTTAACACTTTGCACCTCATTAAAAGAGTGGCAAAGGACTTGAGCGTTAGCCTCAAATCCCTTCGCCGGCGTTATCCGGATCAGGTTCGACGGGTATTTTCTCAGCCCACGCACCTGGCGCAGCACCCCGTTGAGAACGGCACATTGTAATGATTACGTGAAGAGATCAAAAGGGTTAAGGATCTGGTGGGGCAAACCACGCCGATTTAAAGTCGAACCAGCCGAGCGTGTTCATCCGTAAGCCGCGCATACTGCGCTGCCCCTGAATGATCAGCCAGTGGTGAATGAGTGGCACAATCGCTTTGCTGGCAAGCAACTGCTGGCACCATGTGGCCAGATTCATCTCGCCTGCGTGCCACTGCGCGGCATCTTCTTTCCAGTCTCGAGGGATACAGTTTTGCAGCAGCGGTACTTCGCATAAGTGAGCGAACAGCGAGAAGTCGAGCGGCAAGGTAAAGTTAGCGCTGTTGAGCCAGATATCGCTCTCGATCTCACCCGTGTGCCACTGATCGTAGTCGATCTCCTGAATAGTCAACTGAACCTGATGCTCGGCAAGCAGGGCGCTCATGATCTGTGCAATAACCCGGTGTTCAATGTGTTCGCGATAGTAAGTCAGCGTCAGCGTTTCCAGACCCGCAGGCTTTTCACCGTGTCCCGGTCGGGCATGGTGCCATCGGGGCAGTAATCCATACGCGGGGAACCACAGGCGCTGGTACTGCTCATTGGCGTGGTAAAGCAAATGGGTGGGGGAAAGCACGTGGCTTACCCATTCTCTGACCTGCTGATTGGCGCCGCGATGGGTTCGCGCATCAAAGAGTAAATAGTAACAGCCTTCTTCAAGACGACTTTCAATGGCCTTTTCACTTTCCACCGTGCCTTCGAGCATCAAGCCGCAGGTCGGTTCTTCGCTAATGTCCGGTAACACCCAAACATTCACTTCATCAATGAGCGCCCGGTAGCCGAAGTAATCGTCAAAGGCGTGGATTTTAAGTTGATTACGCGTATTGCGCATGACGGCATAAGGGCCAGTGCCTATCGGATGGCTGGAAAAATTGTTCAGGGTTTCCCATTCTCGCGGCAGGATCATCGCCGGAACCTGGCCTAACAACCACGGAAGCCAGCGATCGGGATGCGAAAGATGCACATCCAGTGTCCAGGTCGTAGGAGAGACAATCTGCGTAATGTGCGAGTAGAGCGGTAGGGTGTTGATGCGTGTGAGAGACGACACCACATCTTCCATTTCCAGCTCTCGCCCGTGGTGAAAGTGAATCCCCGGTCGCAGAAAGAATCGCCATTGCAAAGGGGAAATTTGTTGCCAGTGGTGGGCAATATCGGCTTCCAGTTCCCCATTTTCCTCATTTACGCGGGTCAGCGCACTGAAGATTTGCCGGACGATATGGGTTTCAGAGCGGCGCAATGCGCTACCTGGCAGCAGATTGTGCATGGGGCGATAGTAAAGCACGCGCAGGATATGTCGGCCCTGGCGGAAGCTGCGCCCCAGATGCGAGACCAGCATTTGCCGGACGGCTGTTTTGTCACCGACTAATTGCACCAGTTGGTCTATGCGATCCTGCTCCAGTAGGTCCTCGGCCCGTTGTTGCTGTAGCGCAAGTCCGGTGTAGAGAAAGGTCAGGCGTGAGCGTTTACCGCGACCGACTTCGGCTTCCCATGTCAGCCAGCCGCGCTCCTGCATCGTGTTCAACAGTGTACGCATATGGCGGCGGGAGCAACTGAGCAGTTCCGCCAGCTCGTTCAACGTGGTGTCTTGCGTTTTTCCGTCACAGCATTGCCACAGACGGATGAACTGTTGTTGCAGACGACCTGAAGACATAAAAGAGGAACTCCTGCGCAAAACTCAGCAATTTTATAATCCTCATATTAGGCCAATAATGGATTCCGATGAAGCAATATGGAGAGGTCGTCTATGCGTCCGTTTTTTCTGCACTACTTTACCGCGACTGAAGGGGTGTCCTGGTTGGCTTGCCTGAGCGCGCCGCAGCGCTTAAAGATGCTTGAAGAACTGATGCAATGGGAGGTGACAGCCTGATCTCTGAGTTCCACTTTGCAGACATCATGTGTGACTGAGTATTGGTGTGGGCTCTGGCCTAAAATCACCCGCCAGCAGATAATACCTGCTGGCTTTTTTCGTTTCAGCAGCGCGAGTAAGGAACGGTATGCTCTGGATTATGACGATGGGACGGCGTCTGAATGGTGTTTACGCGGCATTCATGCTGGTGGCTTTTATGATGGGGGTGGCAGGTGCGCTTCAGGCGCCGACGTTGAGCCTGTTTTTGAGCCGCGAGGTGGGGGCGCAGCCATTTTGGGTCGGGCTGTTTTATACGGTCAACGCCATTGCCGGGATCGCGGTGAGTCTGGGGCTGGCAAAACGTTCAGATAACCGGGGTGACCGCCGTCGACTGATCATGTTTTGCTGCCTGATGGCCATCGGTAATGCGCTGTTGTTTGCGTTTAATCGTCATTACCTTACGTTGATAACCTGCGGCGTACTGCTGGCATCGCTGGCGAATAGCGCCATGCCGCAACTGTTTGCTTTGGCGCGGGAGTATGCGGACAGCTCGGCGCGCGAAGTGGTCATGTTCAGTTCGGTGATGCGTGCCCAGCTCTCTCTGGCGTGGGTGATTGGTCCGCCGCTGGCGTTTATGCTGGCGCTGAATTATGGCTTCACCACCATGTTTGCTATCGCAGCGGGGATTTTTGCCATTAGCCTGGTGCTGATTGCGTTCATGTTGCCTTCAGTGGCACGTGTCGAACAACCCGCAGACGCGCCTGAGACACAGACCAGCGGCTGGCAGGATAAAAACGTACGCATGTTGTTTATTGCGTCCACCTTAATGTGGACCTGCAACACCATGTACATCATTGATATGCCGCTCTGGATTAGCAGCGAGCTTGGGCTACCGGATAAACTGGCGGGGATCCTGATGGGGACGGCGGCAGGGCTGGAAATTCCGGCAATGATCCTTGCGGGCTATTATGTGAAGCGCTTTGGCAAGCGGCGCATGATGCTCACCGCAGTCGCAGCAGGCGTCTTGTTCTATCTCGGACTTATCTTCTTTCACAGCCACGCGGCGCTGTTGGTGCTGCAACTGTTTAATGCTGTGTTTATTGGCATTATCGCGGGCATCGGGATGTTGTGGTTTCAGGATCTGATGCCGGGGCGAGCTGGGTCGGCAACCACGCTGTTCACCAACAGTATCTCGACGGGGGTGATCCTGGCGGGTGTTATCCAGGGCGCGGTAGCGCAAAGTTTTGGACATTTTGCCGTCTATTGGGTGATTGCGGCGATTTCTGTGGTGACGCTGGCGATGACGGGGCGGGTGAAAGATGTATAAAAATGCCGGATACGACGCTTTTGCGTCATCATCCGGCATTATCAGGATCAGCGCATAAATGCCGGTTGCTGCTCTTCATATGCCGTAATGGCATCTTCGTGTTGCAGTGTCAGCCCGATGCTGTCCAGCCCGTTCATCATGCAGTGGCGGCGAAACGCGTCGAGCGCGAAGGGGTAGGATTTGTCTCCTGCGTTAACCACCTGCGCCTCCAGGTCCACGTCGAATGTGATGCCCGGATTCGCCTGCACCAGGGTAAACAGTTCATCCACTTCAGCATCGCTTAACGTCACGGGCAGCAACTGGTTGTTGAAGCTGTTGCCGTAGAAAATATCCGCGAAGCAGGGGGCGATGACGACTTTAAACCCGTAATCGGTCAGCGCCCAGGGCGCGTGCTCGCGTGAAGAGCCGCAGCCAAAGTTTTCCCGCGCCAGAAGAATGGAAGCCCCTTTATATTGCGGGAAGTTCAGGACGAACTCTGGATTGGGCTGCTGACCCTGTTCATCCAGGAAGCGCCAGTCGTTAAACAAATGTGCGCCAAAGCCGGTACGGGTGACTTTCTGCAAAAACTGCTTAGGGATAATGGCGTCGGTGTCGACGTTGGCGGCATCCAGCGGGACAACCAGGCCGGTATGTTGAATAAATTTCTCTGCCATGGTGGTTTCCTTATTTGATGCTGCGAATGTCGGCAAAATGACCGGTAACGGCGGCGGCGGCGGCCATCGCCGGGCTGACTAAGTGTGTACGCCCACCGCGTCCCTGACGACCTTCAAAATTACGGTTACTGGTGGAGGCGCAACGCTCACCCGGATTCAGGCGGTCGTTGTTCATGGCCAGACACATGGAGCAACCGGGTAAACGCCACTCAAAACCGGCTTCGATGAAGATTTTGTCCAGACCTTCCGCTTCCGCCTGGGCTTTCACCGGGCCGGAGCCTGGCACCACCAGCGCCTGGACGCCAGGTGCGACTTTTCGCCCTTTGGCAATTTCAGCCGCCGCACGTAAATCTTCAATGCGTGAGTTGGTGCAAGAGCCGATAAACACTTTATCAATCGCCACTTCCGTTAACGGAATACCGGGTTTTAACCCCATATAGGCCAGCGCTTTTTCGGCAGAGGCGCGTTCGACCGGATCGGCAAATGACGCGGGATCGGGAATGTTCTCCGTTACGGAGATGACCTGGCCTGGGTTAGTGCCCCAGGTGACCTGCGGCGCGATCTCTTCCGCTTGCAGGGTCACGACGGTATCAAATGTGGCGTCATCGTCGGTCTTCAGGGTCTTCCAGTATTCCACGGCGTCGGTAAACGCTTTCCCCTTCGGCGCATGCAGACGCCCCTGTACATAGTTGAACGTGGTGTCATCTGGCGCGACCAGACCGGCTTTCGCACCCATTTCGATAGCCATGTTGCACAGCGTCATACGGCCTTCCATGCTCAGGGCCTGGATTGCTTCACCACAAAATTCAACCACATGCCCGGTACCGCCTGCGCTGCCGGTTTTGCCAATAATCGCCAGTACGATATCTTTGGCCGTAATCCCTGGGGCCGCCGTGCCATTAACGACGATTTTCATGGTTTTGGCGCGGCCCTGTTTCAGGGTCTGCGTCGCCAGTACGTGTTCAACTTCAGAGGTCCCGATCCCGAACGCCAGTGCGCCAAATGCGCCGTGGGTCGCCGTGTGGGAGTCGCCACAGACAATGGTCATGCCCGGCAAGGTGACGCCTTGTTCTGGCCCCATGACATGGACAATGCCCTGATAAGGGTGGTTCAGATCGTACAATTCCACGCCGAACTCGTTGCAGTTCTTTATCAATTCTTGCATCTGAATGCGGGCCATTTCGCCGGACGCGTTGATATCTTTCGTTTGCGTAGAGACGTTATGATCCATTGTTGCGAAGGTTTTACCTGGCTGGCGAACCGGACGGCCATGCGCGCGCAGGCCGTCAAATGCCTGCGGGGAGGTCACTTCATGCACCAGATGACGGTCGATATATAACAGCGGGGTTTCGTTCGGCGCTTCATAGACCACGTGTGCATCGAACAATTTTTCATACAATGTTTTAGCCATGATTACACCCCTTCTGCGACGTAGCGGGCGATGATGTCGCCCATCTCATCGGTACTGACTGCGGCTGCGCCACGGGCTAAGTCACCGGTGCGGATACCTTCTTCTAACGCGCGATTAATCGCGCTTTCTATCGCGGTTGCGGCGTCATTTGCGTCCAGACTGTAGCGCAACAGCAGTGCCAGAGAGAGGATTTGCGCAATCGGATTGGCAATGTTTTTCCCGGCGATGTCTGGCGCCGAACCTCCCGCAGGTTCATACAGACCGAAACCGTGTTCATTCAGGCTGGCGGAAGGCAACATGCCCATGGAGCCGGTGATCATGGCGCATTCGTCAGACAGGATGTCGCCAAACAGGTTGGAACACAGCAGCACGTCGAACTGAGACGGATCTTTGATCAACTGCATCGTGGCGTTGTCGATGTACATGTGCGCCAGTTCAACGTCCGGATACTCTTTCGCGATTTCATTGACGATTTCACGCCACAGAATGGAGGTTTGCAGCACGTTCGCTTTATCAATCGAGGTCACTTTATGACGGCGCTTACGTGCCGACTCAAAAGCAATGTGCGCAATACGCTCGATTTCAAAGCGGTGATAGACCTCGGTATCAAAGGCTTTTTCATACTGGCCGTGACCTTCACGGCCTTTTGGCTGGCCGAAATAGATCCCGCCGGTTAACTCGCGCACGCACAGAATGTCGAAACCGTTGGCGGCAATATCCGCACGCAACGGGCAAAATGCCTCCAGTCCTTGATACAGTTTGGCTGGGCGCAGGTTGCTGAATAATTTGAAATGTTTACGCAACGGCAGTAAGGCGCCACGCTCAGGTTGCTGGTCCGGCGGCAGTTTTTCCCATTTTGGACCGCCGACCGAGCCAAACAAAATGGCGTCCGCTTGCTCGCACCCTTCAACCGTGGCCTGCGGCAGCGGCTGACCGTGATTGTCGATGGCGGCGCCGCCTACGTCGTAATGGCTGGTGGTAATGCGCATGGCAAAGCGGTTGCGAACGGCGTCCAGTACTTTCAGGGCTTGCGCCATCACTTCCGGGCCAATACCGTCGCCCGGCAAAACAGCAATATGGTAATTCTTCGACATCACACGGTTTCCTTGTTGTTTTCGTTGTTCTGAGCTTTGCGTTGCAACTCTTTTTCGACTTCAGCCGCACGCCAGATGTTGTTCAGGACGTGCACCATCGCTTTGGCGGAGGATTCGACGATATCTGTCGTCAGGCCGACACCGTGGAAACGGCGACCGTTATAGTTGGCGACGATATCCACCTGGCCCAGCGCATCTTTGCCATGGCCTTTTGCCGTTAAGCTGTATTTCACCAGCTCGACGTTGTAATCAGTGATACGGTTGATGGCCTGATAGATAGCATCAACGGGACCGTTGCCGTTGGCCGCTTCTGCCTTCACCTCATTACCGCAGGCCAGCTTGACGGACGCCGTGGCGATATCGTTCGAGCCGGACTGCACGTTGAAATAATCCAGACGGAAATGCTCCGGCTCTTCCTGCTGTTTGTTAATAAAGGCCAACGCTTCCAGGTCGTAGTCGAATACCTGACCTTTTTTATCTGCCAGTTTCAGGAACGCGTCATACAGATTGTCCAGGCTGTATTCGTCCTCTTTATAACCCATTTCATCCATACGGTGTTTTACCGCCGCGCGTCCTGAGCGTGATGTCAGGTTCAACTGAACCTGATTCAGACCGATAGATTCCGGGGTCATGATTTCGTAGTTTTCACGATTTTTCAGCACGCCATCCTGATGGATGCCGGAGGAGTGGGCAAAGGCGCCGCTGCCGACAATCGCTTTGTTCGCCGGAATCGGCATGTTACAGATTTGGCTGACTAACTGGCTGGTACGCCAGATTTCCTGATGATGAATGCGGGTCTGTACGTTCAGGATATCTTTACGCACTTTAATCGCCATGATCACCTCTTCCAGTGAACAGTTACCGGCACGTTCGCCGATACCGTTCATGGCGCCTTCGACCTGACGCGCTCCGGCATGCACCGCTGCCAGCGCGTTACCCACGCCCAGACCTAAGTCATCGTGCGTGTGTACGGAGATGATGGCTTTATCGATATTAGGAACTCGCTCATACAGCCCGGAAATAATACCGGCAAACTCGAAGGGCATGGTGTAACCGACGGTGTCCGGAATATTAATCGTTTTTGCTCCGGCGTTAATGGCCGCTTCTACCACGCGAGCCAGATCGGCAATCGGCGTGCGGCCCGCGTCTTCGCAGGAGAATTCCACGTCATCAGTGTAATTGCGCGCACGTTTAACCATGTAAACCGCGCGTTCAATGACTTCGTCCAGCGTGCTGCGTAATTTGGTGGCGATATGCATCGGCGAGGTGGCGATAAACGTATGGATACGAAACGCCTCTGCGACTTTCAGCGATTCCGCCGCGACATCAATATCTTTTTCTACGCAGCGGGCCAGAGCACACACACGGCTATTTTTGACCTGGCGCGCGATGGTCTGTACAGACTCAAAATCGCCAGGGGAAGAGACAGGAAAGCCGACTTCCATCACGTCAACGCCCATACGCTCGAGAGCCAGGGCAATCTGCAGTTTTTCTTTCACGCTCAGGCTTGCCTGTAACGCTTGTTCACCGTCGCGTAATGTCGTATCGAAAATAATGACTTGCTGGCTCATGGTTTAGGTCCTTGTCTCTGAGAGCGCCTTGCACCAGGCATAAAAAAACCCGCGCAACGGCGCGGGTTTTTTGTCTTACTGGAAGATGACTTAATGTTGAATGTCGCTCACCAGTCTACCGCGCAACGAGGATGCGTTTAGTAGTAGTAGGCTGAGGAGACGAACGTTACGAATCATTAATCAAACTCCAGGTGAAAGCGATATGCTTTTAGTGGTACTGGATACGTTGTCTAATGTCAACCCTGTGTCCTGTAAAATGCCGCTGTAACGCGGAGGATTTTGTTTTTTACTTTAGCTAATTGTGCTGAGCATTTAGTCCAATAAAGGACAAATTAGTTGTTGGGTGTTCATACTTTTCATTGTTTGAAACAATTGGGTATGATTTTTTTCATTTGCCTGTGAGGAAAGGTCTTTGGAAGGTATTGTAAAGGCGTTGCTTATCTTTATGATTTACATTGTTTTTATATTCCCAGCGAATGGGTTCTTATCCTATCCATCATTATATTGATAAATTAATGTTAAGAATAAGGGTTCTGTTAATATAAATATTTAATTAAAACTTAAATGATCATTAACTGAATGCCTGATTGTATATTCGCCTGGCTTATGGTTATATTGCTTTCGTAATTTGAATCTTATGAACTATTGGGTGTGACATTCATCACGTTATGTTTGCCATATCTATCACCGTTTTCTAAACGATGCCTTTATGTTTTCCTAATTTTTATATTTTTCTTTTTCTTATTTTATATGCATGGTAAATGATATTTTTGAATTTATTTCTGCATTCCCCAAGGAAAAGGAAGTGTAGTGTGATAGTGGAGTTAAATATGCCAGAGGTAAAAAATAAACCGCATCTTTTAGAGATGGGGAAGCCGCAACTTAGAATGGTTGATCTCAATTTATTAACCGTTTTTGATGCGGTGATGCAGGAACAGAATATCACGCGAGCAGCACATTCTCTGGGGATGTCACAACCTGCGGTGAGTAACGCAGTCGCGCGCTTAAAAGTCATGTTTAATGACGAATTATTTGTTCGGTACGGGCGCGGAATTCAGCCGACAGCACGCGCATTTCAGTTATTCGGCTCCGTTCGGCAGGCGCTGCAACTGGTGCAGAATGAATTACCGGGTTCGGGCTTTGAACCTACCAGCAGCGAACGTGTGTTCAATCTATGTGTCTGCAGTCCGTTGGACAATATTCTGACATCTCTTATTTATAATCGTGTAGAACAAATTGCCCCGAATATACATGTTGTTTTTAAATCATCACTAAATCAGAACACAGAACATCAATTACGTTATCAGGAAACGGAATTTGTTATTAGCTATGAGGAATTTCGCCGTCCCGAGTTCACCAGCATTGCGTTGTTTAATGATGAGATGGTATTAGTTGCCAGCAGAAAACACCCGCATATCAATGGTCCATTGCTGGAAAGCGATGTGTATAATGAACAACACGCTGTTGTTTCTCTTGATCGCTTTGCTTCTTTTAGTCAACCCTGGTATGACTCGGCGGATAAACAAGCCTGTGTCGCCTATCAAGGTATGGCGATGATCAGTGTGCTTAATGTTGTTTCGCAAACACATCTGGTTTCTATTGCTCCCCGCTGGCTGGCAGAAGAATTTGCCGATTCACTGGAATTACAAATATTACCTTTGCCGTTAAAGCTGAATAACCGGACGTGTTATCTTTCCTGGCATGAAGCTGCGGGTCGCGATAAAGGACATCAGTGGATGGAAGAGTTATTGGTTTCTGTCTGCAAGCGATAAAACAATTGGGCAGGATAAATCAGAGTGAGACATCTGGTTTATTCTGCATTTTTTAATAAGTGTGAAATTTTATACTGAATTCGCTTTCAGGCCTCATTTTTAACATCCCGAAAAATAGAGAAATTGCGATAACTCCTCATTTTTAAGCGATTAATTGTCACCATGAATGCGTAACATAGTGTAATCCGCCATTAAACCCATTCATTCTTCTTATTTATTCTGATCTCACTCCGTTTGCGGGCGTCTGCCCGAATTGCCTGCATAAGGGCAAGCGGTTAATGTGTTTAACAAATGTTATTCATCATACAGTGAGGCAAGCCATGGAGATGTTGTCTGGAGCCGAGATGGTCGTGCGATCGCTCATCGATCAGGGCGTGAAACAGGTTTTCGGCTATCCTGGGGGCGCAGTTCTCGATATTTATGATGCACTGCATACGGTAGGGGGGATCGATCACGTCCTGGTGCGTCATGAGCAGGCAGCCGTGCATATGGCGGATGGTTTGGCACGAGCGACCGGCGAGGTTGGCGTGGTGCTGGTGACTTCAGGTCCCGGCGCGACAAATGCGATTACGGGCATTGCTACGGCCTATATGGATTCGATTCCGCTGGTGATCCTGTCCGGCCAGGTGGCGACCTCGTTGATTGGCTACGATGCGTTTCAGGAATGCGATATGGTGGGGATCTCCCGCCCGGTGGTAAAACACAGTTTCCTGGTCAAGCAGACGGAAGATATTCCTCAGGTGCTTAAAAAGGCGTTTTGGCTGGCGGCGAGTGGGCGACCTGGTCCTGTCGTGGTGGATTTACCGAAAGATATTCTAAGCCCGGCGAAAAAACTCCCTTATGTCTGGCCGGACGCCGTCAGTATGCGTTCGTATAATCCGACGACGACGGGACATAAAGGGCAAATTAAGCGAGCGTTGCAAACCCTGGTGGCAGCGAAAAAACCGGTGGTCTACGTGGGCGGTGGGGCGATAAATTCAGCCTGCCACGAGCAGCTACGCCAGACAGTTGAGACGCTTAATCTCCCGGTTGTCTCTTCATTAATGGGACTTGGCGCATTTCCGGCAACGCATCAACAGTCCTTAGGTATGTTGGGTATGCATGGTACGTATGAAGCGAATATGACCATGCATAACGCGGATGTGATTTTTGCAGTAGGTGTTCGGTTCGACGATCGCACCACCAATAACCTGGCAAAATATTGTCCGAATGCGACCGTTTTACATATTGATATCGACCCTACGTCTATCTCAAAAACTGTGACAGCCGATGTGCCTATCGTGGGCGACGCGCGTCTGGTACTGGAGCAGATGCTGGAATTGCTACCGCAAGAGTCCTCAGCACAGCCGTTGGATGACATTCGCGACTGGTGGCAACAGATTGAGCGCTGGCGCGCCCGCCAGTGTCTGAAATATGACACGCAAAGTGAGAGTATCAAACCGCAAGCGGTGATTGAGGCAATCTGGCGTCTTACCAAAGGTGAGGCGTACGTCACTTCCGACGTCGGTCAGCACCAGATGTTTGCCGCGCTTTACTATCCGTTTGATAAACCGCGCCGCTGGATTAACTCCGGCGGGCTGGGCACCATGGGATTTGGTCTGCCTGCCGCGCTGGGGGTGAAGATGGCTCTGCCCGAAGAAACGGTCGTTTGTGTGACCGGTGACGGCAGTATCCAGATGAACATCCAGGAGCTGTCGACCGCGCTGCAGTATGAATTGCCTGTTCTGGTACTCAACCTGAATAACCGATATTTGGGGATGGTCAAACAGTGGCAGGACATGATCTACTCGGGGCGGCATTCACAATCTTACATGCAGTCATTGCCTGATTTTGTGCGTCTGGCGCAAGCCTATGGTCATGTTGGGATCCAGATTAACCATCCGGGCGAGCTGGAAAGCAAACTGAGCGAGGCCCTGGAGCACGTGCAGAACAATCGCCTGGTCTTCGTCGACGTGACGGTAGACGGCAGTGAGCATGTCTACCCTATGCAGATTCGCGGGGGCGGGATGGATGAAATGTGGTTAAGCAAAACGGAGAGAACCTGATTATGCGCCGGATATTATCTGTACTGCTGGAAAACGAGTCAGGGGCATTATCGCGCGTGATCGGCCTCTTTTCTCAGCGTGGCTACAATATTGAAAGCCTGACCGTCGCGCCGACTGACGATCCGACGTTATCGCGTATGACCATCCAGACGGTGGGCGATGAAAAAGTCCTCGAACAAATCGAAAAACAATTGCACAAGTTGGTCGATGTGTTGCGGGTGAGCGAGCTTGGGCAAGGGGCGCACGTTGAACGTGAAATCATGCTGGTGAAGATTCAGGCCAGCGGCTACGGGCGCGAAGAGGTCAAGCGCAATACTGAGATCTTCCGTGGACAGATCATCGACGTCACTCCGTCTATTTATACTGTTCAACTGGCGGGTACCAGTGAAAAACTGGATGCTTTCCTGGCAACGTTGCGCGAAGTGGCGAAGATTGTCGAAGTTGCGCGTTCAGGCGTGGTCGGCCTTTCGCGCGGCGATAAAATCATGCGTTAAGGAATACCTTACGCCTATTTCACAGGCCCAACATTACCGGTTGGGCCTTTTTTTGCGAAATCCGCAATAACCAGAGACAAAAGCGGTTGCCGCAGTGCTTATTCTGCGATTAGATGTTAATTAATTTTACCCATGCCGTCTCAGTGGTTATGGTTTGTACTTTTTACGCAAGGGGCAATTGTGAAACTGGATGAAATCGCTCGGCTAGCCGGTGTATCGCGAACAACTGCAAGCTACGTTATTAACGGAAAAGCAAAGCAATATCGCGTGAGCGACAAGACCGTTGAAAAAGTCATGGCGGTGGTGCGCGAGCATAATTATCACCCCAATGCTGTGGCTGCCGGGCTGCGTGCGGGACGCACTCGCTCTATTGGCCTGGTCATTCCTGACCTTGAGAACACAAGTTATACCCGCATAGCAAATTATCTGGAACGTCAGGCGCGCCAGCGGGGTTATCAACTGCTGATCGCCTGTTCTGAAGATCAGCCGGATAACGAAATGCGCTGTATCGAACACCTTTTGCAGCGCCAGGTGGATGCGATTATTGTCTCCACTTCTTTACCGCCGGAGCATCCTTTCTATCAGCGCTGGGCGAATGATGCTTTCCCAATTGTCGCGCTGGATCGTGCCCTCGATCGTGAGCATTTTACCAGTGTCGTTGGCGCTGACCAGGATGATGCGGAAATGCTGGCTGGAGAGCTTCGCAAATTCCCTGCGGAAACGGTGCTCTATTTAGGTGCGCTGCCAGAACTCTCGGTAAGCTTCCTGCGTGAGCAGGGATTCCGTACCGCGTGGAAGGATGATCCGCGTGAAGTGCATTTCTTGTATGCCAACAGCTACGAGCGGGCTGCCGCGGCGCAGCTGTTTGAAAAATGGCTGGAAACGCACCCGATGCCGCAGGCACTGTTTACCACCTCTTTTGCGTTGCTGCAGGGCGTAATGGATGTGACATTGCGCCGCGATGGAAAATTACCCTCCGAACTGGCTATCGCCACTTTTGGTGATAATGAACTGCTCGATTTTCTGCAATGTCCGGTGCTTGCCGTAGCGCAACGCCATCGTGATGTCGCCGAGCGTGTTCTTGAGATTGTTCTGGCGAGTCTGGATGAACCCCGTAAGCCAAAACCGGGTTTAACCCGGATCAAACGTAATTTGTATCGCCGCGGCGTCCTCAGCCGTAGTTGAGTTAATACCCCCGCGCCAGAAAATGCTTAGGTGCGGGGGAAATAAAAAAAACGGAAATCAATAACCGCATCAGAATTAAGATTATTCCTTAAAGTCTTCCTGCGATGTCTTATAAATAATGCTGATTGTACTCTCGCAAACATTTTTCAGGTTATTGGGTGGTAACGGCAGATTGCTCTTGTATTATTTTGTTACATGGTTGTGGAGATTCGCCGAATTAACAAACACTTTCCTTCCCTGTTGTGGTAACGCATCGTACTCCTTGGCTACAAGGGGCATAGCGACCCATAAACAGGTACTGTTATCCCGCTGCAATATGTCCTAAAATGCCGCTCGCGTCGCAAACTGACACTTTATATTTTCTTCAGATGGTATTGAGTCGTTTTAAACGGTGATGAGTTTTTGTTTTTTTTTCTTACAAATATTCATGATGTTAATTTGCTTCGTTCGTTGGACGTAATTTAATCAACGCTGATATTAGCCGTAAACATTGGGTTTTTTGCTCCGGTAAGCGTTGCTACTGGCTTGACAAGCTTTTCCTCCGCTCCGTAAACTCCTTTAAGTGGGATTTTGTGGGATAAAGTGGTAATTGGGGGTGAGGCTGGCATGTTCCGGGGAGCAACGTTAGTCAATCTCGACAGTAAAGGGCGCTTATCTGTGCCTACCCGTTACCGGGATCAACTGATCGAGAGCGCTACCGGTCAAATGGTGTGTACCATTGACATTCATCACCCGTGCCTGCTGCTGTACCCCCTGCCTGAATGGGAAATTATCGAGCAAAAATTATCGCGTCTGTCGAGCATGAATCCGGTTGAGCGCCGCGTGCAGCGCTTACTATTGGGACATGCCAGCGAATGTCAGATGGACAGTGCCGGTCGTCTATTGATCGCGCCGATTCTGCGGCAACACGCCGCACTGACGAAAGAAGTGATGCTGGTTGGACAGTTCAACAAATTTGAACTGTGGGATGAAACGACCTGGTATCAACGGGTCAAGGAAGATATCGACGCTGAGCAGTCTGTTACCGAAACCTTGTCGGAGCGACTGCAGGACTTGTCTCTATAATGATGATGGAAAATTTTAAACATACAACGGTGCTGCTGGACGAGGCCGTAAACGGTCTGAACATTCGCCCCGACGGCATTTACATTGATGGGACATTTGGTCGCGGTGGTCACTCACGTCTGATCCTTTCGCAACTTGGCGACAACGGACGTTTACTGGCAATCGATCGCGATCCGCAGGCTATTGCCGTTGCCCAAACCATCAATGACCCCCGCTTCTCCATCATTCATGGACCTTTCTCTGCGCTGGCTGAGTATGTCGCTGAGCGTGGACTGACCGGTAAGATCGACGGAATACTTCTCGATCTTGGCGTCTCTTCTCCGCAACTTGATGATGCCGAACGCGGTTTTTCCTTCATGCGAGATGGTCCGTTGGATATGCGAATGGACCCCACGCGTGGTCAGTCTGCCGCCGAATGGCTGCAAACGGCTGAAGAAGCGGATATCGCCTGGGTTATCAAAACGTTTGGCGAGGAGCGTTTTGGTAAACGCATTGCCCGCGCCATTGTTGAGCGTAACCGCATTGAACCGATGACCCGCACTAAAGAACTCGCCGAAGTGATTGCGGCAGCGACGCCGGTGAAGGACAAACACAAACATCCCGCGACCCGTACCTTCCAGGCGGTGCGCATTTGGGTGAACAGTGAACTAGAGGAGATAGAGCAGGCGCTAAAAAGCTCGCTCAGCGTGCTGGCCCCAGGCGGGCGACTTTCCATCATCAGTTTCCACTCGCTGGAAGACCGCATTGTGAAGCGCTTTATGCGTGAGCAAAGCCGCGGTCCGCAAGTACCGGCAGGATTGCCGATGACGGAAGAACAGCTCAAA
The DNA here is from genome assembly GCF_010231475.1 of Citrobacter sp. NCU1. Taxonomy (GTDB): domain Bacteria; phylum Pseudomonadota; class Gammaproteobacteria; order Enterobacterales; family Enterobacteriaceae; genus Citrobacter_D. The sequence goes on from NZ_NRDO01000034.1 coordinate 234,045, forward strand.
AAACTGGGTGGTCGCGAGTTGCGAGCGTTAGGCAAGTTGATGCCGGGCGAAGAAGAGGTGGCAGAGAATCCACGTGCCCGTAGTTCAGTTCTGCGAATTGCAGAGAGGACGAACGCATGATCAGCAGAGTGACAGATGCCCTCAGCAAAGTTAAGGGATCAATAGGAAGCAACGAGCGTCATGCTTTGCCTGGCGTAATCGGTGACGATCTTTTGCGGTTCGGGAAGCTGCCACTCTGCCTGTTCATTTGCATCATTTTGACCGCGGTGACTGTCGTCACCACGGCGCATCACACGCGACTATTGACCGCGCAGCGAGAGCAATTGGTTCTGGAGCGGGATGCGTTGGATATCGAATGGCGCAACCTGATCCTTGAAGAGAATGCGCTCGGCGATCATAGCCGGGTGGAACGGATCGCAACGGAAAAACTGCAGATGCAGCATGTTGATCCCTCACAAGAAAATATCGTAGTGCAAAAATAAGGATAAACGCGACGCATGAAAGCAGCGGCAAAAACGCTCAAACCAAAACGTCAGGAAGAACAGGCCAACTTTATCAGTTGGCGTTTTGCGTTGCTGTGCGGCTGCATTTTACTGGCACTGGTTTTTCTGTTGGGTCGCGCGGCCTGGCTGCAAATCATCGCGCCGGATATGCTGGTGCGCCAGGGAGACATGCGTTCTCTGCGTGTGCAGGAAGTCGCAACATCACGCGGAATGATCACCGATCGTTCTGGTCGCCCGCTGGCAGTGAGTGTCCCGGTAAAAGCTATCTGGGCGGATCCGAAAGAGTTGCATGATGCAGGCGGCATTACGCTGGATAATCGCTGGAAAGCGCTGGCTGACGCGCTGAAAATGCCGCTCGATCAACTGGCGGCACGCGTTAACGCGAATCCTAGAGGCCGCTTTATTTATCTGGCGCGTCAGGTAAACCCGGATCTTGGCGATTACATCAAAAAACTGAAGCTTCCCGGTATTCATCTGCGCGAAGAATCCCGCCGTTACTATCCTTCCGGAGAAGTGACCGCTCACCTCATTGGTTTTACCAACGTCGACAGTCAGGGTATCGAAGGCGTTGAAAAGAGCTTTGATAAATGGCTTACGGGCCAGCCGGGCGAACGCATCGTGCGTAAAGATCGCTATGGCCGCGTCATTGAGGATATCTCTTCTACCGACAGTCAGGCGGCGCATAACCTGGCGTTGAGCATTGATGAACGCTTACAGGCGCTGGTGTATCGCGAACTGAATAACGCGGTGGCCTTTAACAAGGCGGAGTCGGGTAGCGCCGTGCTGGTGGATGTGAATACCGGTGAAGTGCTGGCGATGGCGAACAGCCCCTCCTACAACCCGAACAACCTGACCGGCACGCCGAAAGACGCGATGCGTAACCGTACTATCACCGACGTGTTTGAGCCGGGTTCAACCGTCAAACCGATGGTGGTGATGACCGCGCTACAACGCGGCGTCGTGCGTGAAAATACCGTACTCAACACGATTCCCTACCGAATTAACGGTCACGAAATCAAAGACGTGGCGCGTTACAGCGAACTGACCCTTACCGGGGTTTTACAGAAGTCGAGTAACGTCGGTGTTTCTAAGCTGGCGTTAGCGATGCCGTCCTCAGCGTTAGTAGATACTTACTCACGTTTTGGGCTGGGAAAAGCGACCAATTTGGGGTTGGTCGGAGAACGCAGTGGCTTATATCCTCAAAAACAACGGTGGTCTGACATAGAGAGGGCCACCTTCTCTTTCGGCTACGGGCTAATGGTAACGCCGTTACAGTTAGCGCGAGTCTATGCAACGATTGGCAGCTACGGCGTCTATCGCCCACTCTCAATTACCAAAGTTGACCCGCCCGTTCCGGGCGAGCGTATCTTCCCGGAATCTACGGTTCGTACCGTCGTACACATGATGGAAAGTGTGGCGTTACCGGGGGGCGGCGGTGTGAAGGCCGCGATCAAAGGGTACCGCATCGCCATTAAAACCGGTACGGCAAAAAAAGTCGGGCCGGACGGGCGCTATATCAATAAATACATTGCTTATACCGCAGGCGTTGCGCCTGCGAGTCAGCCGCGCTTTGCACTGGTTGTTGTTATCAACGATCCGCAGGCGGGTAAATACTATGGCGGCGCCGTTTCTGCGCCGGTCTTTGGTGCCATCATGGGGGGCGTACTGCGCACCATGAACATCGAACCGGACGCACTGGCAACGGGCGAGAAAAGTGAATTCGTAATTAATCAAGGCGAGGGAACAGGTGGCAGATCGTAATTTGCGCGACCTTCTTGCTCCATGGGTGCCGGGCGCACCGGAGCGAGCTCTGCGGGAGATGACACTCGACAGCCGTGTGGCTGCATCGGGCGATCTCTTTGTGGCAGTGAAAGGTCATCAGGCGGACGGGCGTCGATATATCCCGCAGGCGATAGCGCAAGGTGTGGCTGCCATTATTGCAGAGGCAAAAGATGAGGCAACCGACGGTGAGATCCGTGAAATGCACGGCGTTCCGGTCATCTACCTCAGCCAGCTCAACGAGCGTTTATCTGCACTGGCTGGCCGCTTCTATCACGAACCCTCTGAAAGAATGCGTTTGGTGGGCGTGACCGGCACGAACGGTAAAACGACGACCACCCAGTTGCTGGCGCAATGGAGCCAATTGCTCGGCGAAACCAGCGCGGTGATGGGAACGGTAGGCAATGGTCTGCTGGGTAAAGTGATCCCGACGGAAAATACCACCGGTTCAGCGGTTGATGTCCAGCATGTGCTGGCGGGACTGGTAGAACAGGGCGCGACACTCGGCGCGATGGAAGTCTCGTCTCATGGCCTGGTGCAACACCGCGTCGCAGCGCTGAAATTTGCAGCGTCAGTCTTTACCAATTTAAGCCGCGACCACCTTGACTATCACGGTGACATGGAGCATTACGAAGCCGCGAAATGGCTGCTGTACTCCACGCATCACTGCGGCCAGGCGATCATTAACGCCGATGACGAAGTGGGGCGTCGCTGGCTGGTGAAACTGCCAGACGCCGTTGCTGTTTCGATGGAAGACCATATTAATCCCAACTGTCATGGTCGTTGGTTGAAAGCGGTTGAGGTGAATTATCACGACAGCGGCGCAACCATTCGCTTTGCGTCCAGTTGGGGTGAAGGCGAGATTGAAAGCCGCCTGATGGGCGCGTTTAACGTCAGCAACCTTCTGTTGGCGCTGGCCACGCTGCTGGCGCTGGGCTATCCGTTGGCAGAACTGCTAAAAACAGCCTCCCGCCTGCAGCCCGTTTGCGGCCGCATGGAAGTCTTCAGTGCGCCGGGTAAACCGACCGTCGTGGTTGACTACGCCCATACGCCGGACGCGCTGGAAAAAGCGCTCGAAGCGGCGCGCCTGCATTGTGCAGGAAAATTGTGGTGCGTCTTCGGCTGCGGCGGCGATCGCGATAAAGGCAAACGTCCGTTAATGGGTGCGATTGCTGAACAATTTGCAGATGTGGCTGTAGTGACTGACGACAACCCGCGTACTGAAGAGCCGCGTGCCATTATCAACGATATTCTTGCCGGAATGCTGGACGCCGGGCATGCGAAGGTGATGGAAGGTCGCGCCGAAGCGGTTACTAACGCCATTATGCAGGCGAAAGAAGACGACGTCGTACTGATTGCAGGTAAGGGCCATGAAGATTATCAGATCGTCGGCTCTCAGCGTCTCGACTATTCCGACCGCGTGACTGCCGCGCGTCTGCTGGGGGTTATCGCATGATTAGCGTAACGCTCAGCCAACTGGCCGGGGTTCTGCATGGCGAGTTGCATGGTGCCGATCTAACGCTGGATGCGGTAACGACCGATACGCGTAAATTGACGCCGGGCTGCTTGTTTGTCGCGCTGAAAGGCGAACGCTTCGACGCCCACGATTTTGCTGATAAAGCGAAAGCGGGCGGCGCGGGGGCGTTACTGGTCAGTCGTCCGCTGGATATCTCCCTTCCGCAACTGATTGTCAAAGACACTCGTTTGGCGTTTGGTGAACTGGCAGCGTGGGTCCGCGCGCAGGTTCCGGCTCGCGTGGTGGCATTAACCGGTTCATCCGGTAAAACATCTGTTAAAGAGATGACTGCGGCCATTCTGAGTCAGTGCGGAAACACCTTATATACCGCTGGCAATCTGAATAACGACATCGGCGTGCCGATGACGTTATTACGTCTGAATCAGGATTATGACTATGCGGTGATTGAATTAGGCGCTAACCACCAGGGTGAAATTGCCTGGACCGTCGGCCTGACGCGTCCGGAAGCGGCGCTGGTGAACAATCTCGCGGCTGCGCACCTGGAAGGGTTCGGCTCGCTGGCAGGCGTGGCGAAAGCCAAAGGTGAGATCTTCAGCGGCCTGCAGGAAAATGGCATTGCCATCATAAATGCGGATAACAACGACTGGCTGAACTGGCAGGGTGTTATCGGCAATCGTAAGGTCTGGCGCTTTTCGCCCAATGCCGCCAACAGTGATTTTACGGCAACCAATATCAACGTGACGCTGCGCGGTACGGCGTTTTCTCTGCAAACGCCAATGGGCAGCATTGATGTTCTGTTGCCATTACCCGGTCGCCACAATATCGCCAATGCGCTTGCTGCGAGCGCGCTGGCGATGGCGGTTGGCGCGCCGCTGGAGGCGATTAAAACAGGGCTGGCTAACTTAACTGCCGTACCTGGCCGTTTGTTCCCAATCCAACTGGCCGAAAACCAGTTGCTGCTTGATGACTCCTACAACGCCAATGTGGGGTCGATGACCGCCGCCGTACAGGTTCTGTCTGAAATGCCGGGTTTCCGTGTGTTGGTGGTCGGCGATATGGCGGAGCTGGGGGCGGAAAGCGAGGCGTGCCATGTGCAGGTCGGCGAGGCGGCGAAAGCGGCAGATATCGATTGTGTATTGAGTACAGGGAAACTGAGCCAGGCCATCAGTAATGCCAGCGGCGTCGGCGAACATTTTGCCGACAAATCTGCGTTGGTAGCGCGTCTTAAGGCGCTGGTTACAGAGCATCAGACAATGACTGTTTTAGTGAAAGGTTCACGTAGTGCCGCCATGGAAGAGGTAGTACGCGCATTACAGGAGAATGGGACATGTTAGTTTGGCTGGCCGAACATTTGGTCAAATATTATTCCGGCTTTAACGTCTTTTCGTATCTGACGTTTCGCGCCATTGTCAGCCTGCTGACTGCGCTGTTCATCTCTTTATGGATGGGCCCGCGCATGATTGCCCGTTTACAAAAATTGTCGTTTGGCCAGGTTGTGCGTAACGACGGTCCGGAGTCGCATTTCAGCAAGCGCGGTACGCCGACGATGGGCGGCATTATGATTTTGACCGCGATTGTCGTTTCTGTGCTGCTGTGGGCTTACCCGTCTAACCCGTATGTCTGGTGTGTGTTGGTCGTGCTGGTTGGCTACGGCATTATTGGTTTCGTCGATGACTATCGCAAAGTGGTACGCAAAGACACGAAAGGCCTGATTGCGCGCTGGAAGTATTTCTGGATGTCCGTCATTGCATTAGGCGTGGCATTTGCCCTCTATCTGGTGGGCAATGATACGCCAGCCACTCAACTGGTGGTGCCGTTCTTTAAAGACGTGATGCCTCAGTTGGGGCTGTTCTACGTTTTGCTGGCGTACTTTGTGATTGTGGGGACGGGGAATGCGGTTAACCTGACCGATGGCCTTGATGGTCTGGCGATTATGCCGACGGTATTTGTTGCGGCCGGTTTTGCGCTGGTGGCGTGGGCGACCGGTAACATGAATTTCGCCAACTACCTGCACATTCCATATTTACGTCATGCCGGTGAACTGGTGATCGTCTGTACGGCGATTGTCGGCGCGGGGTTAGGCTTTCTGTGGTTTAACACCTATCCGGCACAGGTCTTCATGGGTGACGTTGGCTCACTGGCGCTGGGCGGCGCGCTGGGGATTATCGCCGTGCTGCTGCGCCAGGAGTTCCTGCTGGTGATTATGGGTGGGGTGTTTGTGGTAGAAACCCTGTCGGTCATCCTGCAGGTCGGCTCCTTTAAGCTGCGCGGACAACGTATTTTCCGTATGGCGCCGATTCACCATCACTATGAATTGAAAGGCTGGCCGGAGCCGCGCGTTATTGTGCGCTTCTGGATTATTTCGCTGATGCTGGTGCTGATTGGCCTGGCAACGCTGAAGGTACGTTAATCATGGCTGATTACCAGGGTAAAAATGTCGTCATCATTGGTCTGGGGTTAACCGGACTTTCTTGCGTGGACTTTTTCCTGGCTCGTGGCGTGACACCGCGTGTGATGGATACCCGAGCGACACCGCCGGGACTGGATAAATTGCCTGAAGCGGTTGAACGCCACGTTGGCAGCCTGAACGACGAGTGGCTGCTGGCGGCGGATCTGGTGGTTGCCAGCCCGGGTATTGCCCTTGCACACCCCTCATTACGTGCCGCCGCCGATGCGGGCATTGAGATTGTCGGAGACATTGAGCTGTTCTGTCGCGAAGCGCAGGCTCCCGTGGTGGCCATCACCGGGTCGAACGGTAAAAGCACGGTAACGACGCTGGTCGGCGAAATGGCGAAAGCGGCGGGTGTTAATGTCGGCGTGGGGGGCAATATCGGTCTGCCAGCCCTGATGCTGCTGGATGACGATCGCGAACTCTATGTGCTTGAACTGTCCAGTTTCCAACTGGAAACCACGTCCAGTCTACAGGCGGTTGCCGCGACGATTCTGAACGTGACGGAAGATCATATGGACAGATATCCATTTGGTCTTCAACAGTATCGCGCGGCGAAACTGCGCGTGTACGAGAATGCGAAAGTGTGTGTGGTCAATGCAGATGATGCGCTAACCATGCCGGTACGCGGTGCGGATGAGCGCTGTGTGAGTTTTGGCGTCAATATGGGTGACTATCACCTTAACCGTCAGCAGGGCGAAACCTGGCTGCGAGTGAAGGGAGAGAAAGTGCTGAATGTGAAAGAGATGAAGCTTTCCGGTCAGCATAACTACACCAACGCGCTGGCGGCACTGGCGCTGGCTGACGCAGCAGGATTACCGCGTGCGAGCAGCCTGAAAGCGCTAACGACGTTTACCGGTCTTGCTCATCGCTTCCAACTGGCGCTGGAGCATAACGGCGTTCGCTGGATCAACGATTCTAAAGCGACCAATGTAGGCAGTACTGAAGCGGCGTTGAATGGTTTGCATGTCGATGGCACGCTACATCTGCTACTCGGTGGCGATGGTAAATCAGCCGATTTTTCTTCGCTGGCGCGTTATTTGTACGGCGATCGTGTTCGTCTGTACTGTTTTGGCCGCGATGGTGCGCAACTCGCGGCGCTGCGTCCTGACGTTGCTGAACAAACTGAAACGATGGAGGAGGCGATGCGGTTGATCGCTCCACGCGTGAAGCCGGGTGATATGGTGCTTTTGTCACCCGCCTGCGCCAGCCTCGATCAGTTCAAGAATTTTGAGCAGCGGGGTGATGAATTTACCCGCCTGGCGAAGGAGTTGGGTTGATGCGTTTCTCTCTCCCTCGCCTGAGAATGCCGCGCCTGCCGGGATTGGGTCTCCTGGCGAAGGGCTTTGCTGCGCTTAAGGGCTGGGTGATGGCTTCGCGTGAGAAAGACGCAGACAGCCTGATTATGTACGACCGCATGTTGTTGTGGTTAACCCTGGGGCTTGCGGCTATTGGTTTCGTGATGGTGACGTCTGCGTCAATGCCCGTCGGGCAGCGACTGGCGAACGACCCGTTCCTGTTTGCCAAGCGTGATGCGCTGTATATCTTCCTCGCATTTTGCCTGGGACTTGTCACGCTGCGTTTGCCGATGGAGTTCTGGCAAAAGTACAGCACCACGATGCTGATTGCGTCGATCATCATGCTGTTGATCGTACTGGTGGTGGGGAGTTCTGTTAACGGGGCATCGCGCTGGATTGCACTGGGGCCGCTGCGTATTCAGCCTGCGGAATTCACCAAGCTGTCGCTGTTCTGCTACCTCGCGAACTACCTGGTGCGTAAGGTCGACGAGGTACGTAATAACCTGCGCGGCTTCTTAAAACCGATGGGTGTGATCCTGGTGCTGGCGGTACTTTTGCTGGCGCAGCCTGACCTCGGTACGGTGGTGGTGTTATTTGTAACCACGCTGGCAATGCTGTTTCTTGCCGGGGCGAAACTCTGGCAGTTCATAGCCATCATCGGGATGGGGATATCGGCGGTTGTTCTGCTGATCCTCGCCGAGCCTTATCGTATCCGCCGTGTGACCTCTTTTTGGAACCCCTGGGAAGATCCCTTTGGCAGTGGTTATCAGTTGACGCAATCGCTGATGGCATTTGGTCGCGGTGAAGTCTGGGGGCAAGGGCTGGGGAATTCGGTCCAAAAACTGGAGTACCTGCCGGAGGCGCATACTGACTTTATCTTCGCCATCATTGGGGAAGAACTGGGTTATATCGGTGTGGTATTGGCGCTTTTAATGGTATTCTTCGTCGCTTTTCGTGCGATGTCGATCGGGCGTAAAGCGCTGGAAATTGACCACCGTTTTTCAGGTTTTCTCGCCTGTTCTATCGGTATCTGGTTTAGTTTCCAGGCACTTGTCAACGTTGGCGCGGCTGCCGGTATGCTGCCGACCAAAGGTCTGACGCTGCCGCTGATTAGCTATGGTGGTTCGAGTTTGTTGATTATGTCGACAGCTATCATGTTTTTGTTACGTATTGATTATGAAACGCGTCTGGAAAAAGCGCAGGCGTTTACACGAGGTTCACGATGAGTGGTCAACCGAAGCGGTTAATGGTGATGGCAGGCGGTACCGGCGGACATGTGTTCCCGGGATTGGCTGTTGCTCACCATTTAATGGCCCAGGGCTGGCAGGTTCGCTGGCTGGGTACCGCCGATCGTATGGAAGCGGATTTAGTGCCAAAACATGGCATTGAGATTGACTTCATTCGTATCTCCGGTTTGCGTGGCAAAGGGATCAAGGCATTGCTTGCTGCCCCGCTGCGTATTTTTAACGCCTGGCGTCAGGCGCGCGCCATCATGCAACAGTTCAAACCCGACGTGGTGCTGGGTATGGGTGGCTATGTTTCCGGTCCCGGCGGCCTTGCCGCCTGGTCTTTAGGGATCCCGGTGGTGCTGCATGAGCAGAATGGTATTGCCGGTTTGACCAATAAATGGTTGGCGAAGATCGCGACCACGGTTATGCAGGCTTTTCCTGGCGCCTTCCCGAACGCGGAAGTCGTGGGTAATCCTGTGCGTACGGACGTACTGGCGCTGCCTCTGCCGCAGGAGCGTTTGGCGGGGCGTGAAGGCCCGATTCGTTTGCTGGTGGTTGGTGGCTCTCAGGGCGCTCGCGTCCTGAATCAGACGCTACCGCAGGTTGCTGCAAAACTTGGCGATGCGGTAACGATCTGGCATCAGAGTGGTAAAGGCGCGCAGCAGACGGTTGAACACGCTTATGCACAGGCGGGGCAATCGCAGCATAAGGTGACCGAGTTTATTGACGACATGGCCGGCGCGTATGCGTGGGCGGATGTGGTGGTGTGTCGTTCGGGCGCATTAACGGTGAGCGAGATTGCTGCCGCGGGTTTACCTGCGCTGTTTGTGCCCTTTCAACATAAAGACAGGCAGCAGTACTGGAATGCGCTGCCGCTGGAAAAAGCGGGCGCAGCCAAAATTATCGAGCAGCCACAGTTTACCGTGGATGCCGTCGCCAGCACCCTTTCCGGGTGGTCGCGAGAAACTTTACTCACCATGGCAGAGCGTGCTCGCGCGGCATCGATTCCAGATGCCACAGAACGTGTTGCAAATGAAGTGAGCCGGGCTGCCCGGGTGTAATTGTGGCGGTGCCTTTTGCATCGCATGAAATTTCGACGTTAATGGCGTAAAGAATGAATACACAACAATTGGCGAAACTGCGTTCCATCGTGCCTGAAATGCGTCGCGTTCGGCACATTCACTTTGTCGGCATCGGTGGTGCTGGTATGGGCGGTATTGCTGAAGTTTTGGCCAATGAAGGGTATCAGATCAGTGGTTCCGATTTGGCGCCGAATCCGGTTACGCAACAGTTAACGAATCTGGGTGCCACTATCTTTTTCAATCATCGCCCGGAGAATGTCCGTGATGCGAGCGTGGTGGTGGTTTCCAGCGCTATTTCTGCGGATAACCCGGAGATTGTCGCGGCACATGAAGCGCGCATTCCGGTCATTCGCCGCGCAGAGATGCTGGCGGAGTTAATGCGTTTTCGTCACGGCATCGCCATTGCCGGGACGCATGGTAAAACCACAACCACGGCAATGGTTTCCAGTATTTATGCCGAAGCGGGACTGGATCCGACCTTTGTGAACGGTGGTCTGGTTAAAGCGGCGGGCGTACATGCGCGTCTGGGTCATAGTCGTTATCTGATTGCTGAAGCAGATGAGAGCGATGCGTCGTTCCTGCATCTGCAGCCGATGGTGGCGATTGTCACCAACATCGAAGCGGACCATATGGATACCTACCAGGGCGACTTCGAAAATTTAAAGCAGACGTTTATTAATTTTCTGCACAATTTGCCGTTTTATGGTCGTGCAGTGATGTGCGTTGATGATCCGGTGATCCGTGAGCTGCTGCCGCGCGTGGGGCGTCAGACCACGACCTACGGTTTTAGCGATGACGCGGATGTGCGTATTGAAGACTATCAGCAGATTGGTCCGCAGGGGCACTTCACGCTTCTGCGCCAGGACAAGCCACAGCTTCGCGTGACGCTGAATGCACCGGGTCGCCATAATGCGCTAAATGCGGCGGCTGCCGTGGCGGTGGCAACGGAAGAGGACATTGATGACGAGTCAATCCTGCGTGCGCTGGAGAGCTTCCAGGGAACAGGACGCCGTTTTGATGTTCTCGGCGAGTTCCCGCTTGAGCCGGTAAACGGTAAAGTCGGTACGGCGATGCTGGTCGATGATTACGGCCATCATCCAACGGAAGTTGACGCGACCATCAAAGCCGCGCGCGCGGGCTGGCCGGAGAAAAATCTGGTGATGCTGTTCCAGCCGCACCGTTTTACGCGTACGCGCGATCTGTACGATGACTTTGCCAACGTATTAACTCAGGTGGATACGCTACTGATGCTGGACGTTTATGCGGCGGGAGAGACACCGATCCCTGGCGCGGATAGCCGCTCACTGTGCCGTACCATTCGTGGACGCGGCAAGATTGACCCGATTCTGGTGTCTGATCCTACTCAGGTGGCGGAAATGCTGGCGCCGGTATTAACCGGCAACGATTTGATTCTGGTGCAGGGTGCGGGAAATATCGGCAAAATCGCACGTTCCTTAGCTGAAATCAAACTGAAGCCGCAAACTCAGGAGGAAGAACAACATGGCTGATAAGATCGCGGTCTTGTTGGGAGGAACCTCCGCTGAACGTGAAGTTTCGCTGAACTCCGGCGCAGCCGTGCTGGCAGGGTTACGCGAAGGTGGTGTGGATGCGCATCCGGTGGATCCGCAAGAGAGTGACATCACTCTTCTGAAATCGATGGGTTTTCAGAAGGTGTTCATTGCGCTGCACGGGCGTGGTGGCGAAGATGGCACTTTGCAGGGGATGCTGGATCTGATTGGCCTGCCGTACACCGGTAGTGGCGTGATGGCATCTGCCATTTCAATGGATAAACTGCGTAGCAAATTGCTGTGGCAAGGGGCTGGATTACCGGTCGCGCCGTGGGTGGCGTTAACGCGCGCTGAGTTCGAAAAAGGGCTTAGTGATGACATGATGACGCAAATTTCGGCATTGGGTTTACCACTGATAGTGAAGCCGAGCCGTGAAGGCTCCAGCGTGGGAATGTCAAAAGTTGAAGAACAAAATGCTTTGCAAAGCGCATTAGCATTGGCTTTTCATCATGATGAAGAAGTATTGATTGAAAAATGGCTCAGCGGCCCGGAATTTACGGTAGCGATGCTCGGTGAAGAAATTTTACCGTCAATCCGTATCCAACCCGCTGGAACCTTCTATGATTATGAGGCGAAGTATCTGTCTGATGAGACACAATATTTCTGCCCTGCGGGTCTGGAAGAGGATCAAGAGGCTGCGTTACAGGCATTAGTGCTGAAAGCGTGGACCGCGTTGGGCTGCAAAGGTTGGGGTCGTATCGATGTCATGAAGGACAGCGATGGCCAGTTTTATCTGCTGGAAGCCAATACCTCTCCGGGTATGACCAGCCACAGTCTGGTGCCTATGGCGGCACGTCAGGCGGGTATGAGCTTCTCGCAGTTGGTGGTACGAATTCTGGAGTTGGCGGACTGATATGTCGCAGGCTGCACTGAACACGCGAAACAGTGAAGAAGAACTCTCATCTTCACGCCGCAGTAATGGAACGCGTCTTGCAGGTATTCTTTTCCTGCTGACAGTGTTGTGCACCGTGTTTGTCAGCGGCTGGGTGGTGTTGGGCTGGATGGAAGACGCGCAGCGTTTACCCTTGTCGAAACTGGTGCTGACCGGCGATCGGCATTACACGCGCAATGATGATATCCGACAGTCAATTCTGGCTCTCGGGGCGCCTGGCACCTTTATGACCCAGGACGTGAACATCATCCAGAGTCAGATTGAACGTTTACCGTGGATCAAACAGGCCAGTGTCAGAAAACAGTGGCCCGATGAATTGAAGATTCATCTGGTTGAATATGTGCCGATTGCGCGTTGGAATGATCAGCATATGGTGGATGCGGAAGGAAATGCCTTCAGTGTACCAACCGATCGAACCAGCAAGCAGGTTTTACCCATGTTGTACGGCCCGGAAGGCAGCGCAAGTGAAGTGTTGCAAGGGTACCGTGAAATGGGGCAGGTGCTGGCTAAGGATAGATTCACCCTGAAGGAAGCGGCAATGACCGCTCGTCGTTCCTGGCAGTTGACGCTGAATAACGATATTAAGCTCAATCTGGGTCGGGGCGACACCATGAAACGTTTGGCTCGCTTTGTAGAACTCTATCCGGTTTTACAGCAGCAGGCGCAAACCGATGGCAAACGGATTAGCTACGTTGATTTGCGTTATGACTCAGGGGCGGCAGTAGGGTGGGTTCCCTTACCTCCTGAGGAATCTAATCAGCAACAGAATCAGGCACAGGCAGAACAACAATGATCAAGGCGACGGACAGAAAACTGGTAGTTGGACTGGAGATTGGCACCGCGAAGGTTGCCGCTTTAGTAGGGGAAGTTCTGCCCGATGGTATAGTCAATATCATTGGTGTAGGTAGTTGCCCGTCGCGCGGTATGGATAAAGGCGGAGTGAACGATCTTGAGTCAGTGGTAAAGTGCGTACAGCGCGCCATTGACCAGGCTGAACTGATGGCGGATTGCCAGATTTCCTCGGTGTATCTGGCGCTTTCTGGGAAGCATATTAGCTGTCAGAATGAAATCGGCATGGTGCCGATCTCCGAAGAGGAAGTGACGCAGGAAGATGTGGAAAACGTGGTGCACACCGCCAAGTCGGTTCGTGTTCGTGATGAACATCGTGTACTGCACGTTATTCCGCAAGAGTATGCGATTGACTACCAGGAAGGCATCAAAAATCCTGTCGGTCTTTCCGGCGTGCGCATGCAGGCAAAAGTGCATTTGATTACGTGTCACAACGATATGGCGAAAAACATTGTTAAAGCCGTGGAACGTTGTGGCCTGAAAGTTGACCAATTGATATTTGCCGGACTGGCGGCCAGTTATTCCGTGTTGACGGAAGATGAACGTGAACTGGGCGTCTGCGTTGTGGATATTGGTGGTGGTACAATGGACATCGCCGTTTATACTGGCGGGGCGTTGCGCCATACCAAAGTTATCCCTTACGCAGGAAATGTCGTCACCAGTGATATCGCCTATGCCTTTGGTACGCCACCGAGCGACGCCGAAGCCATTAAGGTGCGACACGGGTGTGCGTTAGGCTCCATCGTTGGGAAAGACGAGAGTGTGGAAGTCCCCAGCGTGGGTGGGCGACCGCCGCGCAGTCTGCAGCGTCAGACGCTCGCAGAGGTCATTGAGCCGCGTTATACCGAACTGCTCAATTTGGTCAATGAAGAGATACTGCAATTACAAGAACAGCTTCGCCAGCAAGGTGTGAAACATCATCTGGCGGCGGGGATTGTGTTAACCGGTGGCGCGGCGCAAATTGAAGGCCTTGCAGCCTGCGCCCAGCGCGTGTTCCATACGCAGGTGCGTATTGGGGCGCCGTTGAATATCACCGGACTGACGGATTATGCTCAGGAGCCGTATTATTCAACGGCGGTGGGGGTGCTTCACTACGGGGAAGAGTCCCATTTGAGTGGCGAAGCAGAAGTAGAAAAACGTGTAACGGCTTCAGTTGGCTCGTGGATCAAGCGACTTAATAGCTGGCTGCGAAAAGAGTTTTAATTTTTATGAGACCGGAGAAGATTAACGGTCTCAGGCGACAGGCACAAAACGGAGAGAAACTATGTTTGAACCTATGGAACTGACCAACGACGCGGTGATTAAAGTCATCGGCGTCGGTGGCGGCGGCGGTAATGCCGTTGAACACATGGTGCGCGAGCGCATTGAAGGTGTTGAATTCTTCGCAGTCAATACCGACGCTCAGGCGTTGCGTAAAACTGCTGTTGGCCAGACCATTCAGATCGGTAGCGGTATCACCAAAGGTCTGGGGGCGGGGGCAAACCCGGAAGTGGGTCGCAATGCGGCTGACGAAGATCGTGAGGCACTGCGTGCAGCGCTTGACGGGGCAGACATGGTGTTTATTGCAGCAGGCATGGGTGGCGGTACCGGTACAGGTGCTGCGCCAGTGGTTGCTGAAGTCGCAAAAGATTTAGGTATTCTGACCGTCGCTGTCGTGACTAAGCCTTTCAATTTTGAAGGCAAGAAACGCATGGCATTCGCGGAGCAGGGTATTACGGAGCTGTCCAAACATGTGGACTCTCTGATCACTATCCCGAATGACAAACTGCTGAAAGTGCTGGGGCGCGGTATCTCCCTGCTGGACGCATTTGGCGCAGCAAACGACGTGCTGAAAGGCGCGGTACAGGGGATCGCAGAGCTGATCACCCGTCCTGGTCTGATGAACGTCGACTTTGCAGACGTACGCACCGTGATGTCCGAAATGGGCTATGCGATGATGGGCTCCGGCGTGGCGAGCGGTGAAGACCGTGCGGAAGAAGCGGCTGAAATGGCTATCTCTTCTCCGCTGCTGGAAGATATCGATCTGTCTGGCGCGCGCGGCGTACTGGTCAACATTACGGCGGGCTTCGATCTGCGTCTGGATGAGTTTGAAACCGTGGGTAACACCATCCGTGCATTTGCCTCGGATAATGCAACCGTGGTTATCGGTACTTCTCTTGACCCGGATATGAATGACGAACTGCGTGTCACTGTTGTTGCCACTGGAATTGGTATGGACAAACGTCCGGAAATCACCCTGGTCACCAATAAGCAGGTGCAGCAGCCAGTGATGGATCGCTACCAACAGCACGGCATGGCGCCGTTGACGCAAGAGCAAAAACCGGTTGCTAAAGTGGTTAACGACAACACGCCGCAAACCACTAAAGAGCCGGATTATCTCGATATCCCTGCGTTCCTGCGCAAGCAAGCTGACTAAGAATAAGCTGGAATTTGGGTATCGTGGCTCTTTGTGCTAAACTGGCCCGCCGAATGTATAGTACACTTCGGTTGGATAGGTAATTTGGCGAGATTATACGATGATCAAACAAAGGACACTTAAACGTATCGTTCAGGCGACTGGTGTCGGTTTACATACCGGCAAAAAAGTCACCCTGACATTACGACCTGCGCCGGCCAACACCGGGGTCATCTATCGTCGCACCGACTTGAATCCACCGGTAGATTTCCCGGCCGATGCCAAATCTGTGCGTGATACCATGCTCTGTACGTGTCTGGTTAATGAGCATGATGTACGGATTTCAACCGTTGAGCATCTTAACGCTGCTCTGGCGGGCCTGGGCATCGATAACATTGTTATCGAAGTCAATGCTCCGGAAATCCCGATCATGGATGGCAGTGCCGCTCCGTTCGTCTACCTGCTGCTTGATGCAGGCATTGAAGAACTGAAAAGCGCCAAGAAATTTGTACGCATCAAAGAGACTGTTCGTGTCGAAGATGGCGACAAGTGGGCTGAGTTCAAGCCGTACAATGGTTTTACGTTGGATTTCACTATCGACTTTAACCATCCGGCGATTGACTCCAGTACGCAGCGCTATGCGATGAACTTCTCTGCGGACGCGTTCATGCGCCAGATCAGCCGTGCGCGTACTTTCGGCTTCATGCGTGATATCGAATATCTGCAGTCTCGTGGTTTGTGCCTGGGCGGCAGCTTCGATTGTGCCATCGTTGTTGACGATTATCGCGTATTGAACGAAGACGGCCTGCGTTTTGAAGATGAATTTGTTCGCCACAAAATGCTTGATGCTATCGGTGACTTGTTCATGTGTGGTCACAATATTATCGGTGCATTTACCGCGTATAAATCCGGTCATGCGCTGAATAACAAACTGCTACAGGCAGTCCTGGCTAAACAGGAAGCCTGGGAATTTGTGACCTTCCAGGACGACGCAGAACTGCCGTTGGCTTTCAAAGCGCCTTCGACCGTACTGGCATAACGACATACCCTGTCGCATAAATTCGACTGGTTAATCTGGCACTCTCTCCGGCCAGGTAAGCCAGTCGTTTTTTTTGTGGCGTACCCGCCATTTTTTCTGATGCGATTTTTATGTGTTGCTGAATCGAAACGCAGCGCGTTCGCTGCTTTCTTAAGCATTTTTACCCTTAGCTTTTTGTCATTCCTGCTGTAGTACAGCGGTATTAGTGATAAGATTTGTGCGCAAAAATAACGTTTAGAAAGCATAAACCCGACGATCGGGCTTTTAAGGTGGCAATGACGTGAGTGGAATACTGACGCGCTGGCGACAGTTAGGCAGACGGTACTTCTGGCCGCATCTCTTATTAGGGATGGTCGCGGCGAGTTTTGGTCTGCCCGCTCTCAGTAACGCTGCCGAGCCGAATACGCCAGCAAAAGCGACAGCCAGCAATCACGATCAATCTGCGAAGGTAAACTTTAGCCAGCTTGCGTTGCTGGAAGCCACCAACCGTCGCCCGAATTTTACCGTCGATTACTGGCACCAGCATGCGATTCGGACGGTTATTCGCCATCTTTCCTTCGCAATGGCGCCGCAAGCGCTACCCGTTGCTGAAGAACCACTACCACTTCAGGCACATCATCTCGCTTTACTGAATACGCTCAGCGCCATGCTGACTCAGGAAGGCCAGCCGCCTGCAATCGTGCGCCAACTGGCGTACGCCCATTTTACGCCTCAGGCCGTATTTAACGTTTCTGTCTGGATTAACCAGGCGCAAGGAATACGTGCTGGCCCTCAATGCCTCAGCTAAAAACAAAAAACCTTTAACTCATTTTTATGACTTCGCTTCGCGGGGCGTTTGAGATTTTATTATTATGCTAATCAAATTATTAACGAAAGTATTCGGTAGCCGTAACGATCGTACGTTACGTCGCATGCGCAAAGTCGTCGGCGTGATTAATGCCATGGAACCGGAGATGGAAAAACTCTCCGATGATGAACTGAAAGCGAAAACGACAGAGTTCCGTGCTCGTCTGGAAAAAGGTGAAAGCCTGGAAAGCCTGATTCCGGAAGCCTTTGCGGTTGTCCGCGAAGCCAGTAAACGCGTCTTCGGGATGCGCCACTTTGACGTTCAGTTGTTAGGCGGTATGGTCCTTAACGATCGCTGCATCGCGGAGATGCGTACCGGTGAAGGTAAAACCCTGACCGCAACGCTGCCTGCTTACCTGAACGCATTAAGCGGTAAAGGTGTGCACGTGGTGACCGTGAACGATTACCTGGCACAGCGTGACGCCGAAAATAACCGTCCACTGTTTGAATTCCTCGGCATGAGCGTCGGCATCAACATGTCTGGCCTGCCTGCACCTGCAAAACGTGAAGCATACGCGGCGGACATCACTTACGGTACCAACAACGAATACGGCTTTGACTACCTGCGCGATAACATGGCGTTTAGCCCTGAAGAACGCGTTCAACGTAAACTGCACTACGCGCTGGTGGATGAGGTGGACTCCATCCTGATCGATGAAGCACGTACGCCGCTTATCATTTCTGGTCCGGCTGAAGACAGCTCAGAAATGTATAAGAAAGTGAACAAAATCATTCCACGCCTGGTGCGTCAGGAGAAAGAAGACTCCGACACCTTCCAGGGTGAAGGCCATTTCTCCGTTGATGAGAAAGCCCGTCAGGTGAACCTGACCGAACGTGGTCTGGTGCTGATTGAAGAACTGCTGGTGAATGAAGGCATCATGGACGAAGGTGAGTCGCTGTACTCTCCGGGCAACATTATGCTGATGCACCACGTCACCGCTGCGTTGCGCGCGCACGTGCTGTTTACCCGCGACGTCGACTACATCGTGAAAGACGGTGAAGTTATCATCGTTGACGAACACACCGGTCGTACCATGCAGGGGCGTCGCTGGTCTGATGGTTTGCACCAGGCCGTTGAAGCGAAAGAAGGCGTGGATATCCAGAACGAAAACCAGACGCTGGCCTCCATTACGTTCCAGAACTACTTCCGTCTGTACGAGAAACTGGCCGGTATGACCGGTACAGCAGATACCGAAGCATTTGAATTTAGCTCTATCTACAAGCTGGATACCGTTGTGGTTCCGACCAACCGTCCGATGATCCGTAAAGACATGCCGGACCTGGTCTACATGACGGAAGCGGAAAAAATTCAGGCGATTATTGAAGATATCAAAGAGCGTACTGCGAATGGTCAGCCAGTGCTGGTCGGTACTATCTCCATCGAGAAATCCGAAGTGGTTTCTAATGAGCTGGTGAAAGCGGGTATCAAACATAACGTTCTGAACGCCAAATTCCACGCCAACGAAGCGGCGATTGTTGCACAGGCGGGTTACCCGGCTGCAGTGACCATCGCGACTAACATGGCGGGTCGTGGTACCGATATCGTGTTGGGGGGGAGCTGGCAGGCTGAAGTGGCTGAGCTGGAAAATCCAACACCGGAACAGATTGCACAGATTAAAGCTGACTGGCAGGTGCGTCATGATGCGGTGCTGGCATCGGGCGGTTTGCACATCATTGGGACTGAACGTCACGAATCTCGTCGTATCGATAACCAGCTTCGTGGCCGTTCTGGTCGTCAGGGTGACGCCGGTTCTTCTCGTTTCTATCTGTCGATGGAAGATGCGCTGATGCGTATCTTCGCCTCTGACCGTGTTTCAGGCATGATGCGCAAACTCGGCATGAAACCGGGTGAGGCCATTGAGCACCCGTGGGTCACCAAAGCGATTGCTAACGCCCAGCGTAAAGTAGAAAGCCGTAACTTCGATATTCGTAAGCAACTGCTGGAATATGATGATGTGGCAAACGATCAGCGTCGCGCTATCTACAGCCAGCGTAACGAACTGCTGGATGTGACCGATGTAAGCGAAACCATCAACAGCATCCGCGAAGATGTGTTCAAAGTCACCATCGATGCCTATATTCCGCCGCAGTCGCTGGAAGAGATGTGGGATGTCCCTGGGCTGCAGGAACGCCTGAAAAACGATTTTGATCTCGACATGCCGATTTCAGAGTGGCTGGATAAAGAGCCTGAATTGCACGAAGAAACGCTGCGTGAACGTATTCTGGCGCATGCTATCGATGTTTATCAGCGCAAAGAAGAGGTTGTCGGTGCAGAAATGATGCGCCACTTCGAGAAGGGCGTTATGCTGCAAACGCTCGATTCGCTGTGGAAAGAGCACCTGGCGGCAATGGATTACTTACGTCAGGGTATCCATTTACGTGGCTATGCGCAGAAAGATCCGAAGCAGGAATATAAACGTGAATCTTTCTCCATGTTTGCCTCTATGCTGGAGTCACTGAAATATGAAGTGATCAGCACGCTGAGCAAAGTTCAGGTTCGCATGCCGGAAGAGGTTGAAGCCATGGAACAGCAGCGTCGTGAAGAAGCTGAACGTTTGGCGCAAATGCAACAGCTTATCCATAAAGGTGATGATACCGCAGTGGCAGAAGAGTTGGCTGCGCAAACGGGCGATCGTAAAGTGGGTCGTAATGATCCCTGCCCTTGCGGTTCCGGTAAAAAATACAAACAGTGCCATGGTCGTCTGAGCTAAGGTCTGAATAAAAACGATAAAGGCGCAGATATCTGCGCCTTTTTTATGGATGTGAGAAAATGAAGATTCTGCAAATCGCCGTCGGGATAATTCGTAACCCGCAGAACGAAATTTTTATTACCCAGCGTGCCGCTGATGCCCATATGGCGAATAAACTGGAATTTCCGGGTGGGAAAATTGAGTTGGGCGAAACGCCGGAACAGGCGCTGATTCGTGAACTGCAGGAAGAAGTTGGTATTACGCCTCAAGGTGCGACGCTATTTGATACGCTGGAGTACCAGTTCCCGGATCGACAGATCACTCTCTGGTTCTGGTTGGTCGAAAACTGGGAAGGAGAGCCGTGGGGAAAGGAAGGGCAACCCGGTCAGTGGATCGCGCAGAGCAAGCTGGATGCAAAAAATTTTCCACCGGCAAATGAACCCGTCATTACGAAGTTAAAACAGATTAGGTAGGCCGTAAACCGGATAAGGCGTTGCCGCCATCCGGCAAGGAATGGCGGTGGTGCCACCCGACCGCTCAATAGCAGATTTACCGCTGTTCTTCGCTCCAGTCATCACTCTCTGACAGATCGCCAGAACTGGGAATACGTTTTTCTTCGGCTGCCCATTCCCCTAAATCGATCAATTGACAGCGTTTGGAACAGAATGGACGAAATGGACTGATTTCGCCCCAGACAACATTTTTACCGCAGGTTGGGCAGTTTACGATGGTTTGTTCAGACATTTTCACTCCTTAAACTCACTTCTTAACAACATGCCAGTTCAAAGTCCAGGCGTTCAGGAACCTGGCCATTTTCACTGTCCAGCGGCATAAAACGGATCGCAAAACGGCTTTTGTGCCCTGAAATTTGTGGATAAAGCTGTGAGTCCAGCGCCAGATGTAGACGCAACAGGTCTGCATCGTCACCGTTATCCTGATAGAAACCATTCAGGCTGGTTTGCTTACGGAAGGGCGCGGAGTTACGGATTAGATCCAGGATCAGCGTCAATGCCTGATTCAGTGGATTCAGGCTCGCAAGCCATGTTTCAACCAGAGCATCACGTTGCGATTGCGGCAGATGCAGCCAGATGTGCAGCGTTGGCAGATCAAAACTGCAGCAGCCGCCTGGAATGCTCAGACGCTGGCGTACCAGAGCGATGAGGCGATCTTCACGCAGTTCCTGTCCAATTCGTGGCGCTGAAATCAAAATGCTGCCAGCCGTTTTTAATTGCTGGCGAAGGGCATCAATTCGACTTTGATCAACACCAGGCACTTCCATCCAGGCCTTAAGCTTACGCTGCTGGCGTTCAAGCTCTTTGAGAAGTTCTGTGCGCACTTCTCCGCGCTCAAACACATCCAGCAAGTCACCGATATTACGGAAGAAATGCAGTGCTCCAGCATGATCTGCAATAGGGAGTTTGGCGGAGAGTTGTTGGATCAGAAACTCAATGCGCAGCCATGTACGCATCTTCTCATTGAGAGGGTGTTCAAAAAGGACCTGGGTGTGCATTACGGTTTTTCCTGTGAGACAAACTGCGACGCAAGTTGTAAATAGTGCGCATGCAGGCGGGCGACATCTGATGCAATGGCATCCGGCGCGCCGTTATTATCAATAACATCGTCCGCCACGGCAAGACGCGCTTCACGCGTTGCCTGGGCAGCCAGAATTTGTTCAACATGCTCACGCGTCACGTCGTCGCGTTGCATGGTTCTAAGGCGTTGCGTCTCTGGGGTGACATCGACCACAAGCACACGATCGGCCTTTTTGTACAACGCGTTTTCAACTAGCAGCGGCACCACCCAAAGTATGTAAGGCGACGTCGTTTGCTGAAATTGCCGCTGAGTTTCCTGCTGAATGAGGGGGTGCAGTAAGCTATTTAGCCAGGACTTCTCTTCTGGTGCGGCAAATATGCGTTCGCGTAAAACCCGCCGTTGCAATGAACCGTCCGCAGCGATAACGTCTGAACCAAAATGTTCCGCGATCGCGGTAAGGGCGGGTTGGCCTGGTTCAACCACCTGGCGCGCAATAATATCTGCATCAATCACGTTTATTCCGAGGTCAGCAAATGCATTTGCAACGGTGCTTTTACCACTGCCGATGCCGCCTGTTAAGGCTACCGTATACCTCATATAATTTGATCCCGGGAAATTGATTTTGATAATCAAATGGTTAAAAGTTAAACATGCGAAAGCGGTGCTGTTGTGAGGGGTGCCCACTGTTCGCCAGGTAAATTTATGGGATTGTAGCGTAAAAAAAGAGAATTTCGCAGTCTTGCGAAGCCATGATTAGTGCGTATGATAACGTCACTGGAGTTGTGCTCTCATTCTTATAGCCATTAACCCCAGGAATCCGCACATGCGTATCGAAGAAGATCTGAAGTTAGGTTTCAAAGACGTTCTTATCCGCCCTAAGCGTTCTACTCTCAAAAGTCGTTCCGATGTTGAACTGGAACGTGAATTTACCTTTAAACACTCAGGTCAGACTTGGTCTGGCGTCCCGGTTATTGCTGCGAATATGGACACCGTTGGTACATTTTCGATGGCTACCGCTTTGGCCTCTTTCGGTATTCTGACCGCTGTTCACAAGCACTACTCCGTTGCAGACTGGAGCGCGTTTGTCAGCGAAGCCTCTGCCGATGTGGTTAAGCACGTGATGGTCTCTACCGGGACTTCTGATGCTGATTTTGAAAAAACGAATCAGATTCTGGCGCTGAATCCGGCACTGAACTTTATCTGTATTGATGTGGCAAACGGTTACTCTGAACATTTCGTACAGTTTGTGGCGAAGGCGCGTGAAGCATGGCCAACAAAAACCATCTGTGCAGGTAATGTGGTCACCGGTGAAATGTGTGAAGAACTGGTTCTTTCCGGCGCGGATATTGTGAAGGTCGGGATTGGCCCTGGTTCTGTATGTACAACCCGAGTGAAAACCGGTGTTGGCTATCCGCAGCTTTCTGCTGTGATTGAATGTGCCGATGCGGCACATGGTCTGGGCGGCATGATTGTCAGCGATGGCGGCTGCACGATGCCAGGCGATGTTGCCAAAGCTTTTGGCGGTGGCGCGGACTTCGTAATGTTAGGCGGAATGCTGGCAGGCCATGAAGAAAGCGGCGGGAGAATTGTTGAAGAGAACGGCGAGAAGTTCATGCTTTTCTACGGTATGAGCTCAGAGTCTGCAATGACTCGCCACGTAGGTGGCGTTGCGCAATACCGCGCTGCAGAGGGTAAAACCGTTAAGCTGCCGCTGCGTGGTCCGGTTGAAAACACCGCGCGTGATATCCTCGGTGGTTTGCGTTCTGCCTGTACTTATGTTGGGGCATCCCGTCTGAAAGAGCTGACCAAACGCACCACCTTTATTCGCGTTCAGGAACAAGAAAACCGCGTTTTCAATAGCCTGTAATCGCTTGTGCTGGCGCGGCATTCAGCGCCAGCTTCTCACTACCCTCCACTCATTGCATCCCCAAGATGGAAAATGGGTAAATACATTGCCACCACCAACGTTCCTATAATTAACCCGGTTATCACCAACAGCGTGGGTTCCAGCAATGCCGCCAGGTTATCTGCCAGGGAGAGCGTATTTTCACTGTGATGTCGGGAAAGGTTATGCAACATCGTATCCAGTGAGCCAGAGGCTTCTCCGGTTCTCACCAGTTGCAGGCATAATGGACTAAATTCTCCGGCATTTTTGAACGCCAGCCAGATTGGGTGCCCTGCGGTAATGTCGTGCTGTATTTGCATCAGTCGTTGCGACCACCAGGGGCATACTATCGTTTCTCTCACGCTCTCCAGCCCTTGTAAAAACGTGATACCCGCACTTTGCGTCAGCGCCAGAATGGTAAATATTTGAGTGAGCTTCTGTCCCCGCACCAGACGACCAATCACCGGCGTTCGCAGCAGAAGGCGCTGGCGCAAGATCTGCCAGGACGGTTTTCGCCGTAGTATCGTATTTGCTATCGCTAACACGATACAAAGCAACGCCAGTAGCCATCCCGAGGACGCCGTAAAATCAGCGAATGCCATCACCCCTCGAGTCAAAGAGGGTAGCGGTGTATTGAACGTTTTATAGATGGCAGCAAATTCCGGTAGAACAAAGTGCAGCATGGCGAGAACGACCAGGAACGCCATAGTTAAAATGATGATGGGATAGCGCAGTGCTTTTTTCACTTTCTCCGTGAGTAGTTGCTGTGCCTTCTGCTGGCGGGCCAGTTCAAAACAGCATTCATCAAGTTTACCCGTCAGTTCTCCGGTACGAATCATCGCCTGATAAAGAGGGGGAAAGACATTTGCCCATTGCGAGAGCGCGCTGGAAAACGGTATTCCCTGTTCCAGGTCGTGCGCCAGAACGTGGAGTAATGCTCGCCATTGCCCACTGGGATGTTGTCCGGCAAGTAACGTTAGCCCTTCGGAAAGTGTTAAGCCTGCATTGAGGAGCGTTGCCAGTTGGTAGATAAGTTCTGCCGTTTTTTCTGCACGCCATTGGGCTGTTTTCACGCTTATGCGCCTGATACGAAGCGGTGTAATCCGTTGTTGCGCCAGAGCCACAAGCAACAATCCCCGGTTTTCAGCCCACAATGTGCCGTCTGCAGAGACGCCTTCGTCGTTAAGACCCTGCCAACGCCAGAGTTGTTTAGCCGCCATGAGGCATACCCAGTACACGGATCAACTCTTCAAATGTCGTTAATCCTTGTTCAACGGCCTCGCAGCCATTGTCAAAAAGCGAACGCATACCGGCCTGTTGAGCATGGGATTCAAGAGTTTCAATATCGGTTTCGTTAGCGATGAGTTGCCTGAGCGCTGGTGTGACGGGCAGAACTTCGAACAGTGCCGTACGCCCATAGAACCCATGGTGACAATGTTCGCAGCCGGGCGCCTGCCAGCGCGGGAGCCACGTGGGCCATAGTGTGGCCGGGAGTACAATGGAATCTCCCGTGACATGTCGGCAGTGCGGGCACAGTTTTCGCACCAGACGTTGTGCAACCACCAGCGTCAGCGCAGAGGAAAGCATCCAACGTGCCACGCCCATTTGCTGCAACCGGACCAATGTTTCAATGGTTGAGTTGGTATGCAGCGTAGAGAGAACCAGATGACCAGTTTGTGCCGCTTTAATGGCAATTTCCGCCGTTTCTCCGTCGCGGATTTCCCCAACCATGATGATATCGGGGTCCTGGCGCAGTAATGCACGTAATTCATTTAGGAAGCTGAGACCCGCACGAGGGTGGATTTGTGTCTGGTTGAGACCTTCGATGGGGATCTCGATCGGATCTTCCACGCTACAGAGGTTAAGGTCTGGCATGTTGCGTGTTTGCAGTGCGCTGTAGAGTGTGACTGTTTTTCCGCTCCCGGTCGGGCCTGTGACCAACACCAGACCCTGCGGTTGCTGTAGCGCCTGCATGAATTCAGTTAGCTGGTGTTCCTGCATCCCCAGCATTTTTATGTCCAGCGCCTGATTGACCTGGTGTAAAAGGCGGAGCACCACTTTCTCTCCGCCCCGACAGGGAAGCGTGGCGATGCGAAATGAGACTGCGCTACCGCTTAATTCGATGGCGAACTGCCCATCCTGCGGGAGACGGTGTTCCGCGATGTCCAGATGACCCAGCACTTTCAGTCTTGCAGTCAGCGCCGTACCCGTTTCCGACGATATGTTCGGCAAGGCGTGTAACACACCGTCCACGCGAAGTCTGATTCGGTAATGGTTTTCAGTCGGTTCAATGTGAATATCAGAGGCGCGTTTTGCCAGTGCAGTCTGTAAGGTCTGATGCAGCAATCCGGCAGCGGTCTGGCCATTTTCCGGGATAGCTGTCGACGACGCTTGTTGGGGTTTGTGCAGATGGCTTTCCATTTGTTGTTGAGTCCAGCATGCGAGATCGATCCGTTTTTGCGTCGCGAACCGCAGAGCATCCAACAATCCCTGAGAGGGCGAGTCGACCACGGCGATATGGACAGTATCGCTATCCACATTGATGAGTACAGCCTGATGGCGCTGGCACAAGGCCCGAAGTTGTGCGTCTTTCATTATTGAACCTCAATTGGCGTCAAAGCGAAAAACGTCTTCGCAGGCTTGCTGCAATGCGCTGTCATTCTGGATCGCGCAAACACGTGTCCAGCCAGTAATACCATTAGCGTTATCCCAGCCAGGCGTCATGGTGACGCTCAGACCATTGAGGCTTTCTTGTCCGGTGAGGATGACGACGCCTTTCGCTACGCTCATTTCAGAGACATAGCGAGTGGTCGTGGGGGAGGGAATACCATTCGTGCCGGCATTGCACGTATCCGTCCCGCCGTGGTCCAGCGCACACAGTTCCACTGCGGTGCGATAGGGGACGAAGGTTTGCAGCATGTCGGTCAGTGCCGCTTTACGCAGGTAATTCTGGTAAGCCGGAATACCAATTGCACTTAAAATAGCGATGATGCCAATGACGACCATCAATTCGATAAGCGTGAAGCCGCGTTGCTTGTCCATTGTCTGCTCCTTGAGTTAGCTGGCGCTACTGTGGCAGACGCAGGACGCTGCATACGAGAGGTAAAAAGCAAAACAGGAAGGCGGGTTCAGGCGTATTTATGTTGGTTTCAAAGCCAGGCAGAGCATTTGCGAAGAGGCTCGAAGAAAATGCCGGATGGCGGCGTAAATGCTTTATCCGGCCTACAAAAGAAGCGAGGATGCCAGGCCCGATAAGCGAAGCGCCATCGAGCAATGCAATCAGCGATTAACGAAAACGCATGGAGAGATCCAGGGCGCGCACATGCTTGGTGAGTGCGCCTACGGAGATGAAATCGACACCCGTTTCGGCAAATTCACGCAGGGTTTCATGGGTCACATTACCTGAAACTTCCAGTCTCGCCTGACCGTGAGTGCGTTTAACCGCCTCGCGCATTTGAGAAATGTCGAAATTGTCCAGCATGATGATATCTGCGCCCGCGTTCAGTGCGTCGTCCAGCTCATCCAGATTTTCAACTTCGACTTCTACCGGAACATCCGGGTGCAGCCAGAACGCTTTTTCAACAGCCTGGCGTACGGAACCAGAGGCAATAATGTGGTTCTCTTTGATCAAGAATGCGTCAGAAAGACCTAACCGATGGTTCGCCCCGCCACCGCAGAGTACCGCATATTTTAGCGCAGTACGCAGACCTGGCAGCGTTTTACGCGTATCCAACAACTGGGTATTCGTGCCGGCAAGCAGATCGACATATTCGCGTACCACACTGGCAACGCCAGAGAGGGTTTGAACGAAATTGAGCGCAGTGCGTTCACCCGTTAGCAAAATACGAGACGGGCCATCAAGTTCAAATAGCGGCTGATTGGCTTTGATGCTGTCGCCATCTGCGACATGCCAGGTGAGGTTTACATCGTCGCCCGCCAGTTGAATAAAGACCTCTTCAACCCAGCGTTTGCCACAAAATACGCCGTCTTCGCGGGTAATAACGACGGCATGAGAACGTGTGTTCTCCGGCAGAAGTTGCGCGGTAATATCGTTACTGGCGTCAACTTCTCCGCCTAAATCTTCGCGCAGTGCCTGGGCAACAGCGGCAGGGATATCCAGATTTATGCGTTCCAGCAGCGCGTCACGTCGGTAGTCAGGGTTATAGCGGCGAGGCGGCATGATAAAACTCCAAATTGCTAACGAATCATAAGGTAGAAACATGCTACTCTGAACCGGATATCAGCACCACATTTAAGGAGCTCTTGCATGTTGTTAGACAAGGGATGGCTGGTTGAGGCGCGACGTGTCCCCTCTCCGCATTTCGATTGCCGCCCGGATGACGAAGTCCCTTCATTATTGGTGGTGCACAATATCAGCTTACCGCCCGGTGAGTTTGGTGGTCCCTGGATTGATGCGTTATTCACAGGCGTTTTGGATCCCAATGCCCACCCTTTTTTTGCCGGGATTGCGCAACTGCGTGTTTCTGCCCATTGCCTGATTCGCCGTGACGGTGAAATCGTGCAGTATGTGCCTTTCGATAAACGAGCATGGCATGCAGGTGTTTCGAATTATCACGGGCGTGAACGCTGTAATGATTTTTCTATCGGTATTGAGCTGGAAGGTACGGACACGTTGGCCTATAGCGAGGAGCAGTATCAGCAACTGGCCGCGGTGACACGTACGCTCATCGCGCTTTACCCGGCAATAGCCAATAACATGACCGGACATTGCGATATCGCGCCTGAGCGTAAAACCGATCCTGGCCCGTCGTTTGACTGGGTGAAGTTTCGTGCTCTGGTCACCCCCTCGTCGCACAAGGAGATGACATGACGCTGTTTACAACATTATTGGTGCTGATTGTTGAGCGCCTGTTTAAGCTCGGTGAACATTGGCACCTCGATCACCGACTGGAGGCGTTATTCCGTCGCGTTAAGCATTTTTCGATGCTGAGAACGCTGGGGATGACGGCGATTGCAATGGGCATCACCTTTTTGCTGCTGCGCGCGCTGGACGGTTTACTGTTCAATGCCCTAACGCTGGCAGTCTGGATCCTGATAGGCCTGCTCTGTGTCGGTGCTGGTAAAGTGCGCCTGCATTATCATGCATATCTAAACGCGGCTTCTCGCGATGACGCACATGCGCGTGAGGCGATGGCCAGCGAGTTGACGCTTGTCCACGGTGTTCCACCGGAGTGCAATGAGCGCGAGTTTCTGCGTGAACTGCAAAATGCGCTGTTATGGATTAACTTTCGTTTCTATCTGGCACCACTGTTCTGGTTTATTGTCGGTGGCTCGTGGGGGCCCGTGACGCTAATGGGATACGCCTTTTTACGTGCCTGGCAATCCTGGCTGGCGCGTTATCAAAACCCGCATCAGCGTCTGCAATCGGGGGTTGATGCCATTCTGCATGTGGTTGACTGGATCCCTGTGCGTCTTGCTGGCGTGGTTTACGCCTTGTTGGGGCACGGTGAGAAGGCGCTGCCAGCCTGGTTTGCTTCTCTGGCGGATCTGCGCACCTCGCAGTATCAGGTTCTGACGCGTCTGGCGCAGTTCTCACTGGCGCGGGAGTCACATACGGACAAAGTGGAAACGCCGAAAGCCGCGGTTTCTATGGCGAAGAAGACGTCGTTTGTGGTGGTGGTAGTGATAGCACTGCTGACGATTTATGGGACGCTGATTTAGCGCCGTTATCGCCGGATGATGCTGCACATATCCGGCCTACGACAAGCGTAGGCACGGTAAGCGCAGCGCCATCGGGTGGTGAGTTAAAGTGTATCCGCAGGCGGGATGCCAAAATCAGGCATCCCGTTTTCCTTCCAGTGAACTAACTTCAGACGCGTGTGACGATTAGGATCGTAGAGCGGATCGCCTTCGATTTCGGTGTAGTTACGTGCGTGATAAATCAGCACATCTTCTCCATCCGGTGTTTTTGTAAAACTGTTGTGTCCTGGACCGTACTGGCGGTTCTTATCGCTGGTGGTAAAGACAGGATGCGGTGATTTTTGCCAGTTATCCGGGTTCAGCGGATCGGCATCTGCCTTAATCCATAGCAACCCCATACAGTAGTTTTCATCAGTGGCGCTGGCCGAATAACTGATGAACAGCGTATTGTCATGTTGTAAAACGGCGGGGCCTTCGTTGACCAGGAAGCCGCGGCATTCCCAGTCATACTCGGGTTTGCTCAGCATGACCGGCTCACCTTTGATCGTCCACGGATTGGACAGTTCGGCAAGATAGATATTTGAGTTTCCGGCAATATCAGGCGATTTTTGCGCCCACAGATACCACTGTTTGCCGTGATGATTAAACGTGGTGGCATCCAGTGCGAAGGTGTCGAACGGTGTTGTGATCTGACCTTTTTCAACCCAAACGCCAGTGAGTGGGTCTGCATTTGCACACTCGAGAGCGAACATGCGGTGCTGGAACATGCCTAAAGTGTCGAGCGCCTGGGTATGCGCGGCGGCAAAATAGATATACCACTTATTCTCAATGTGGTGCAGTTCTGGCGCCCAGATCAGTTCGCTCATTGGGCCGCTTTCTGGCTTGCGCCACACCACAACGGGCGTGGCGTCACGCAATCCTTCCAGTGAATTAGCCCGACGGATCTCCAGGCGATCGTATTCCGGTACGGAAGCAATGAAGTAGTAATCGCGGCCATCCTGGAGGATAAACGGATCGGCGCGTTGCTCAATAAACGGATTTGGCCAGGTGTGCATTAGGCTTTCCTTACTGTTTCTGCAGATTGAATGTCCTGATATTCGTTGAGTTCGCGGTAGTTGATGCGACGTTTTTCCAGATCGGCCTGAATCCGCTGCATAAATTCGCGATCGACTTTCAGCAGGCGAACCACGCCCGCAGTGATCAGGTAACCAATGCCTGGAATGATTGTGAACAGCAGCATAATGCTATTGATGGCATTTTCACTTTGCGCTTTTGCTCCCGCGTCGTAGCCGTACCAGGAGAGTAAAAAACCCACCATCGCCCCGGCAATCGCCAGACCTAATTTCAGGAAAAACAGATTGCCGGAAAAACTGATCCCGGTAATACGTTTACCTGTTTTCCATTCGCCGTAGTCATCGACGTCCGCCATCAGTGACCAGTGCAGCGGGGAAGGGATCTGATGAAGAATATTGAGCAGTACGTACAGTACGACAATCATTGTTGTCGCATGCGGGTCGAGGAAGTAAAAGGCGCAGGAGAAAATAGCCAGTATGATGTTGGTCCAGAAGAATACCTTCAGTTTACACCAGCGATCCGTCAGCACTTTCGCCAGCATACTGCCCCCCATCATGCCGACCACGCCCAGGCTGATAAACAGCGTTGCGAAATGGGTACTCTGTTGCATAACCCAGGTGACGTAATACATGGTTGCCGCCATGCGAATAAATCCAGGGCAAACATTGCATAGGGTTAATAGCAGGATTTTAACCCACTGGTCGTTCTTCCAGACGTCTTTGAGGTCCGCTTTTAAATCATCGTTGGTCGGGACCGCCGGACGTACACGCTCGCGCACGGTGGCGAAGCAAAATAAGAACATGCACATACCGATAAAGGCCAGCACGGTCATCGCCATCTGATAACCTTTGGCTTTGTTTTCGCCGCCAAACCAGTCGGCCATCGGCAACAGCGTGAGCGACAGCAGCAGGGTGGCGATACCCACCAGTACAAAGCGATAAGACTGACAGGCGACGCGCTCTTTCGGGTCGTTGGTGATGACACTACCTAACGAGCAATAGGGAATGTTGATGGCGGTGTAAGTGATAGATAACAGGAAATAGGTGACAAACGCATAGATAACCTTGCTGTTGTAGCTCCACTCAGGCGTGGTAAACATCAGTACACTAAACAGGGCGTAGGGGAAGGCAATCCACAGTAGCCAGGGGCGAAAACGCCCGTATTTGCTGCGCGTTCGGTCAGCCAGAGCCCCCATAATCGGGTCAGTGACGGCGTCAATGATGCGCACAGAAAGCAGCAATACGCCGACCAGCGCCGGAGCCAGACCAAAAATATCCGTATAAAAATAGTTAACAAACAGCATAATAGCGCCAAAGATGATATTACATCCGGCGTCACCCATGCCATAACCGATCTTTTCTCTTACAGACAGCTTACGCGTTTCCATTGAGAATTCTCCCCTATCAGGTGTAAAGAGGATTATTCGCCCCGGTATGGATAATTGCGTTGCAGGAAAAGGTTACTGATATGGATAAAATAGCTATGCGCGGGAAAGTGTGAGGCAGGTAACAACCCTCACCCGGGCGGGTGAGGGTGGAGAGGATTAATGCGCTTTTACGGCTTTAGCGGTTTTCTGTTTGCACAGATAACCGACGCCAAGAATGACCAGCCAGACGGGGATCAGCCAAACGGAGATCGCCATACCAGGCGTCATCAGCATAATCACCAGCACTGCCGCCATGAAAATCAGGCAGATCCAGTTACCTAAAGGATAAAACATCGCGGGGAAGCGGGTGGTGACACCCTGTTGTTCTTTGGCGCGACGGAACTTGATATGCGCGAG
Source organism: Citrobacter sp. NCU1 (assembly GCF_010231475.1). Classification (GTDB taxonomy): domain Bacteria; phylum Pseudomonadota; class Gammaproteobacteria; order Enterobacterales; family Enterobacteriaceae; genus Citrobacter_D. Next base: position 266,077 of record NZ_NRDO01000034.1, read on the forward strand.
GCTTATCATGGCCCAGTTGATGACCAGCGCAGAAACCACCAGCGCCATCAACAGACCAAACGCAGATTCAGGTGCCAGGTAGTTAATCAGTACGCACAGCGCGGTGACCAGCGCAGAAACCAGAATGGTGTTCACTGGCACGCCGCGTTTATCGACAGTCATCAACGCTTTCGGCGCATTACCCTGTTGAGCCAGGCCGAAAAGCATACGGCTGTTGCAGTACACGCAGCTGTTATAGACAGAAAGAGCGGCGGTCAGTACTACCACGTTCAGCGCGTTCGCCACAAAGGTATCGCCCAATTCGTGGAAGATCAGGACGAACGGGCTGACGTCAGCGGTAACGCGCGTCCATGGCATCAGAGAGAGCAGGACGGCCAGCGAACCCACATAGAAAATCAGGATACGGTAGATAACCTGGTTAGTGGCTTTCGGGATGCTTTGTTCCGGGTTATCCGCTTCTGCGGCAGTGATCCCCACTAATTCAAGACCGCCAAACGAGAACATGATGATGGCCATCATCATGACCAGTCCGGTGAAGCCGTGCGGAAGGAAGCCGCCTTGATCCCACAAGTTGCTGACGCTGGCCTGCGGGCCGCCGTTGCCGCTGAACAGCAACCAGCCGCCGAACAGGATCATCGCCACAACAGCAATTACCTTAATAATGGCGAACCAAAACTCCATTTCACCGAACACTTTCACGTTGGTCAGGTTAATGGCGTTGATGGCAATAAAGAAGACGGCCGCTGAAACCCAGGTCGGGATTTCCGGCCACCAGAACTGGACATACTTCCCAACGGCGGTCAGTTCCGCCATCGCAACCAGCACGTACAGCACCCAGTAGTTCCATCCGGAGGCAAAACCTGCGAATCCGCCCCAATATTTGTAGGCAAAATGGCTAAAGGAGCCTGCAACTGGCTCTTCAACGACCATTTCACCTAACTGACGCATGATTAAAAACGCGATAAAACCGGCGATCGCATAACCCAGAATAATGCCGGGCCCTGCAGACTGAATAACGGAAGCGCTACCCAGGAACAGCCCGGTGCCTATTGCGCCACCCAAAGCGATGAGCTGGATATGGCGGTTTTTAAGGCCGCGCTTTAGCTGCTCGCCATGCTGTTGACCATCCATCATGAAACCTCGTGTGTGGTTTTACTCTTCATAATTCCAGGCGGCGTTGGCGCAGCCCGCACTATTTTGAGTCATTATTTTTGAACTACGCAGTGATGCGTGTGTAAGTTTGCAATTCCGTTTGTTGTATTGATTTGTTTACGGTCGTGAATTCTAAAATGTTAAACAAAGACTTTTGTCTTATTCAGAATAATGGTATGCGGACGCGAATGCACCTGCTTTATGAAGGGGGGGTGACGACTTGAATAAAAAGAAACCATTTGTAAATGCCATCTCACCGAAGTCCTGGTTTGCTATATGCATATTTATTCAGTGTTTAGGCGATAAAAATCGATAAGCAAGCAGGTGAATCGGTTCAGATGGGATATTTTTTCGTTTCAATTACGTTAAATTTTCTTAATCGTGGGTAAATTTAACATTTGTGCATAGTTACATGTTTGAAACGTTATTTCTGTAATCTTGTTAAAATGTGCTTGGTTTACTGATTTCAATCAAAACCTGTATGGACAGAAGGTGAATACTTTGTTACTTTAGCGTCACGAACGTGAAATTGGTAAGACCAATTGACTCCGGGCAAATGGCTTAAGACAGGGAATCATGGCCTACAGCAAAATTCGCCAACCTAAATTATCCGATGTGATTGAGCAGCAACTGGAGTTTTTAATTCTTGAGGGGACCTTACGCCCCGGCGAAAAACTCCCACCGGAACGCGAACTGGCAAAGCAGTTCGATGTCTCCCGACCCTCCTTACGCGAGGCGATCCAACGTCTCGAAGCGAAGGGTCTGCTGCTTCGTCGCCAGGGCGGCGGAACTTTTGTTCAGAGCAGCTTGTGGCAAAGTTTTAGCGACCCACTGGTAGAACTGCTCTCCGATCACCCTGAATCCCAGTTTGACCTGCTCGAGACGCGTCATGCGCTGGAAGGCATTGCTGCATACTACGCGGCACTGCGCAGTACGGATGAAGACAAGACTCGCATTCGTGAACTCCACCATGCCATTGAACTGGCGCAACAGTCCGGCGATCTGGACGCAGAGTCCGACGCGGTTCTCCAGTATCAAATTGCGGTCACTGAAGCGGCGCACAATGTGGTGTTGCTCCATTTACTGAGATGTATGGAGCCGATGCTGGCGCAAAACGTTCGCCAAAACTTTGAATTGCTGTATGCGCGTCGGGAGATGCTGCCGCTGGTAAGCGGTCACCGTACCCGTATTTTTGAAGCGATTATCGCCGGGAATCCCGAAGAGGCGCGTGAAGCGTCGCACCGTCACCTGGCGTTTATCGAAGAAATTCTCCTGGACCGAAGCCGTGAGGAAAGCCGTCGTGAACGCGCCTTACGCCGCCTGGAGCAGCGAAAGAATTAGTGATTTTTCTGGTAGAACGTTAACCAGAAGATGTTGTAAATCAAGCGCTATTTAAGGCGCGGCAACTAAACGCAGAACCTGTCTTATTGTGTTTTCCCGCGAAAATGCAATGGGACAGGTTCCAGATAACTCAACGTATTAGATAGATAAGGAATACCCCCATGTCAGAACGTTTCCCAAATGACGTGGATCCGATCGAAACTCGCGACTGGCTACAGGCGATCGAATCGGTCATCCGTGAAGAAGGTGTTGAGCGTGCTCAGTATCTGATTGACCAGCTTCTTTCTGAAGCCCGCAAAGGCGGCGTGAAAGTAGCGGCAGGTGCAGGGGCCAGCAATTATGTAAACACTATTGCCGTTGAAGATGAGCCGGAATACCCGGGCAATCTGGAGCTGGAACGCCGTATTCGTTCTGCTATCCGCTGGAACGCCATCATGACCGTGCTGCGTGCATCTAAAAAAGACCTTGAGTTGGGTGGCCACATGGCATCCTTCCAGTCTTCCGCAACCGTTTATGATGTTTGCTTCAACCACTTCTTCCGTGCACGCAACGAGCAGGATGGCGGCGACCTGGTGTACTTCCAGGGTCACATCTCCCCAGGCGTCTACGCACGTGCGTTCCTCGAAGGCCGTCTGACTGAAGAGCAGATGGACAATTTCCGTCAGGAAGTGAATGGCAAAGGCCTGTCTTCCTACCCGCACCCGAAACTGATGCCGGAATTCTGGCAGTTCCCGACCGTCTCTATGGGTCTGGGCCCAATCGGTGCGATCTACCAGGCTAAGTTCCTGAAGTATCTGGAACACCGTGGCCTGAAAGATACCTCTAAACAAACCGTTTACGCGTTCCTGGGCGACGGCGAGATGGATGAGCCGGAATCCAAAGGTGCGATCACCATCGCCACCCGTGAAAAACTGGACAACCTGGTCTTTGTTATCAACTGTAACCTGCAGCGTCTTGACGGACCGGTCACCGGTAACGGCAAGATTGTCAACGAACTGGAAGGCATCTTCGCAGGTGCTGGCTGGAATGTGATTAAAGTGATGTGGGGCGGTCGTTGGGATGAGCTGCTGCGTAAAGATACCAGCGGTAAACTGATCCAACTGATGAACGAAACCCTTGATGGTGACTACCAGACCTTCAAATCCAAAGATGGCGCTTACGTTCGAGAGCACTTCTTCGGTAAATACCCGGAAACCGCTGCGCTGGTCGCTGACTGGACTGATGAGCAGATCTGGGCACTGAACCGTGGTGGTCACGATCCGAAGAAAGTTTACGCTGCACTGAAAAAAGCGCAGGAAACCAAAGGCAAAGCAACGGTCATCCTCGCCCATACCATTAAAGGTTACGGCATGGGCGACACCGCCGAAGGTAAAAACATCGCGCACCAGGTGAAGAAAATGAACATGGACGGCGTGCGTCATATCCGCGACCGTTTCAACGTTCCAGTTACCGATGAGCAGGTTGAAAAACTGTCTTACATTACCTTCCCGGAAGGTTCTGAAGAACACACTTATCTGCACGCTCAGCGTCAGAAACTGCACGGCTACCTGCCGAGCCGCCAGCCGAACTTCACTGAGAAGCTGGAACTGCCGACCCTGGAAGACTTCGGTGCGCTGCTGGAAGAGCAGAACAAAGAGATCTCCACCACTATCGCTTTCGTTCGTGCCCTGAACGTGATGCTGAAGAACAAGTCGATCAAAGATCGTCTGGTGCCGATCATCGCTGACGAAGCGCGTACTTTCGGTATGGAAGGTCTGTTCCGTCAGATCGGTATTTACAGCCCGAACGGCCAGCAGTACACCCCGCAGGACCGTGAGCAGGTTGCTTACTACAAAGAAGACGAGAAAGGTCAGATTCTGCAGGAAGGTATCAACGAGCTGGGCGCAGGTTCTTCCTGGCTGGCTGCTGCGACTTCTTACAGCACCAACGATCTGCCGATGATCCCGTTCTACATCTACTACTCCATGTTCGGGTTCCAGCGTATCGGCGACCTGTGCTGGGCAGCTGGTGACCAGCAGGCGCGCGGCTTCCTGATCGGTGGTACTTCCGGTCGTACGACGCTGAACGGCGAAGGTCTGCAGCACGAAGATGGTCACAGCCATATTCAGTCTCTGACTATCCCGAACTGTATCTCTTACGATCCGTCTTACGCGTACGAAGTTGCGGTCATCATGCACGATGGTCTGGAGCGCATGTACGGTGAGAAACAAGAGAACGTTTACTACTACATCACCACGCTGAACGAAAACTACCACATGCCGGCAATGCCAGCAGGTGCCGAGGAAGGTATCCGTAAAGGTATCTACAAACTCGAAACCCTCGAAGGTAGCAAAGGTAAAGTTCAGCTGCTGGGCTCCGGTTCTATCCTGCGTCACGTCCGTGAAGCAGCGCAGATCCTCGCGAACGACTACGGCGTAGGTTCTGACGTTTATAGCGTCACGTCCTTCACTGAACTGGCGCGTGATGGCCAGGATTGTGAGCGCTGGAACATGCTGCACCCGCTGGAAACGCCGCGCGTTCCGTACATCGCTCAGGTGATGAACGACGCTCCGGCTGTGGCATCTACTGACTATATGAAACTGTTTGCCGAACAAGTTCGTACTTATGTACCGGCTGATGATTACCGCGTACTGGGTACCGACGGTTTCGGTCGCTCTGACAGCCGTGAAAACCTGCGTCACCACTTCGAAGTTGATGCTTCCTATGTGGTAGTAGCGGCACTGGGCGAACTGGCTAAACGTGGCGAAATCGATAAGAAAGTGGTTGCGGACGCAATCGCCAAATTCAACATCGATGCAGAAAAAGTTAACCCGCGTCTGGCGTAAGAGGTAAAAGAATAATGGCTATCGAAATCAAAGTACCGGACATCGGCGCAGATGAAGTTGAAATCACCGAGATCCTGGTCAAAGTGGGCGACACCGTTTCCGCAGAACAGTCGCTGATCACCGTAGAAGGCGACAAAGCCTCTATGGAAGTTCCGTCTCCGCAGGCAGGTATCGTTAAAGAGATCAAAGTCTCTGTCGGCGATAAAACCGAGACCGGTAAACTGATCATGATTTTCGATTCCGCCGACGGTGCAGCAGCTGCTGCACCTGCTCCGGCAGAAGCGAAAAAAGAAGCGGCTCCGGCAGCAGCACCAGCAGCTGCAGCGGCGAAAGACGTTCATGTACCGGACATCGGTGGTGACGAAGTTGAAGTGACTGAGATCATGGTGAAAGTGGGCGACACCGTTGCCGCTGAACAATCCCTGATCACCGTAGAAGGCGACAAAGCCTCTATGGAAGTCCCGGCTCCGTTCGCGGGCGTGGTTAAAGAGATCAAAATCAACACCGGCGACAAAGTGTCTACTGGGTCGCTTATCATGGTCTTCGAAGTGGCGGGTGCTGCACCTGCTGCCGCGCCTGCACAGGCTGCTGCTCCGGCAGCGGCAGCTGCACCAGCGGCTTCCGGTTCTAAAGAAGTGAACGTACCGGACATCGGCGGCGACGAAGTTGAAGTCACTGAAGTGATGGTGAAAGTGGGCGACAAAGTTGCCGCTGAACAATCACTGATCACCGTAGAAGGCGACAAAGCCTCTATGGAAGTTCCGGCACCGTTTGCGGGCACCGTGAAGGAAATCAAAATCAGCACCGGCGATAAAGTGAAAACCGGTTCTCTGATTATGGTCTTTGAAGTGGAAGGCGCTGCGCCTGCTGCGGCTCCGGTTGCTGCTCCAGCACCTGCTGCTGCACCGGCTCAGGTTGCTAAACCCACTGCGGCTCCGGCTGTGAAAGCGGAAGGCAAATCTGAGTTTGCTGAGAACGACGCTTACATTCACGCGACCCCGCTGATTCGCCGTCTGGCGCGCGAGTTCGGTGTGAATCTGGCGAAAGTGAAGGGCACTGGCCGTAAAGGTCGTATCCTGCGCGAAGACGTTCAGACTTACGTGAAAGAGGCTATCAAGCGCGCTGAAGCGGCTCCGGCTGCTGTCGCGGGTGGCGGTATCCCGGGCATGCTGCCGTGGCCGAAAGTGGACTTCAGCAAGTTCGGCGAAATCGAAGAAGTGGAACTGGGCCGCATCCAGAAAATCTCTGGTGCTAACCTGAGCCGTAACTGGGTGATGATCCCGCACGTTACGCACTTCGACAAAACCGATATCACCGATCTGGAAGCGTTCCGTAAACAGCAGAACGCCGAAGCTGAGAAGCGCAAACTGGACGTGAAATTCACCCCGGTTGTCTTCATCATGAAAGCCGTTGCGGCGGCGCTTGAGCAGATGCCTCGCTTCAACAGCTCTCTGTCCGAAGACGGTCAGCGCCTGACGCTGAAGAAATACATCAACATTGGTGTGGCGGTTGATACCCCGAATGGCCTGGTGGTTCCGGTCTTTAAAGACGTGAACAAGAAGAGCATCACCGAGCTGTCTCGTGAACTGACCACCATCTCCAAAAAGGCGCGTGATGGTAAACTGACCGCTGGCGAAATGCAGGGCGGTTGCTTCACTATCTCCAGCATCGGCGGCCTGGGTACCACCCACTTCGCGCCGATTGTGAACGCGCCGGAAGTGGCAATCCTCGGTGTTTCTAAATCGGCAATGGAGCCGGTATGGAACGGGAAAGAGTTTGTACCGCGTCTGATGATGCCAATCTCTCTCTCCTTCGACCACCGTGTGATCGACGGTGCTGATGGTGCACGCTTTATCACCATCATCAACAACACGCTGTCTGATATTCGCCGCCTGGTGATGTAATCGAAAAGCCGGCCTGACGGCCGGCTTTTTTCTGGTAATCTCATGTAGGTTATGGGGTTATTGGGTGACAAAGACAATTCGTTCGCCGTTTGTTGTTTCAAAATTGTTAACATTTTTGTACACTACGGGCGGATAGAACGACCCGGTGGATGATGGGCGACAAGACCAGGGATCGCCGGAAATAAATTAAGAGGTCATGATGAGTACTGAAATCAAAACTCAGGTCGTGGTACTTGGGGCAGGCCCGGCAGGTTATTCCGCGGCCTTCCGTTGCGCTGATTTAGGTCTGGAAACCGTAATTGTAGAACGTTACAGCACCCTCGGCGGTGTTTGTCTGAACGTGGGCTGTATCCCTTCTAAAGCGCTGCTGCACGTTGCAAAAGTTATCGAAGAAGCCAAAGCGCTGGCTGACCACGGTATCGTCTTCGGCGAGCCAAAAACCGATATCGACAAGATTCGTACCTGGAAAGAAAAAGTGATCACTCAGCTGACTGGCGGTCTGGCCGGTATGGCGAAAGGCCGTAAAGTGAAAGTGGTCAACGGTCTGGGTAAATTCACCGGGGCGAACACCCTGGAAGTGGAAGGTGAGAACGGCAAAACCGTCATCAACTTCGACAACGCGATCATCGCGGCGGGTTCCCGTCCGATCGAACTGCCCTTTATTCCGCATGAAGATCCGCGCGTATGGGATTCCACTGACGCACTGGAGCTGAAAACCGTACCAAAACGCCTGCTGGTTATGGGCGGCGGTATTATCGGTCTGGAAATGGGTACCGTGTACCATGCGCTGGGTTCAGAGATTGACGTGGTTGAAATGTTCGACCAGGTTATTCCGGCCGCAGACAAAGACGTTGTGAAAGTCTTCACCAAGCGTATCAGCAAGAAATTCAACCTGATGCTGGAAACCAAAGTGACTGCCGTTGAAGCGAAAGAAGACGGTATTTACGTTTCCATGGAAGGCAAAAAAGCGCCTGCTGAAGCACAGCGTTATGATGCCGTGCTGGTGGCTATCGGTCGTGTGCCGAACGGTAAAAACCTCGACGCGGGCAAAGCGGGCGTGGAAGTGGACGAGCGTGGTTTCATCCGCGTAGACAAGCAGCTGCGTACCAACGTACCGCACATCTTTGCTATCGGCGATATCGTCGGTCAGCCGATGCTGGCGCATAAAGGTGTTCACGAAGGTCACGTTGCCGCTGAAGTTATCGCCGGTAAGAAACACTACTTCGATCCGAAAGTGATCCCGTCCATCGCGTACACTGAACCAGAAGTTGCATGGGTCGGTCTGACTGAGAAAGAAGCGAAAGAGAAAGGCATCAGCTACGAAACCGCCACCTTCCCGTGGGCTGCTTCTGGCCGTGCTATCGCTTCCGACTGCGCAGACGGTATGACCAAACTGATTTTCGACAAAGAATCTCACCGTGTGATCGGTGGCGCGATTGTCGGCACCAACGGCGGCGAGCTGCTGGGCGAAATCGGTCTGGCGATCGAAATGGGCTGTGATGCTGAAGATATCGCGCTGACCATCCACGCGCACCCGACTCTGCATGAGTCCGTGGGCCTGGCGGCAGAAGTGTTCGAAGGTAGCATCACCGACCTGCCGAACCCGAAAGCGAAGAAGAAGTAATCTTCTGACTTTTGTGAAAACGCCTCTTCGGAGGCGTTTTTTTTGCCTGAAAACTACCTGTTCTGGTAGTCATCTTATTGATTTTAACGCTAAAAAAAACCTCTCTTCTGCCGATAATCCTTTCACCCTTGTGTGGCTTCTGGCCGCGCGGTTACTGGGATCTGGACACTTATTACACGAAGAAAGGAAAAATCATGTCTTTAAAAAAAATCGCAGTTGTTGGCATGGTCGTTGCGGCGATGACGCTGACCGGCTGCGGCGCAATGACCACCGCGGTGAAAAAACGTAATCTGGAAGTGAAAACGCAGATGAGTGAAACCATCTGGCTGGAGCCTTCCAGCGAGAAGACCGTCTACATTCAGGTAAAAAACACGTCTGATAAAGACATGAGCAACCTGCAAACCCTGCTGGCAAATGATCTGTCAGCGAAGGGCTATAAAGTGACCAGTTCACCGGACAGCGCATACTATTGGGTACAGGCAAACGTGCTGAAAGCGGACAAAATGGATCTGCGCGAGGCTCAGGGATTCCTGAAAACCGGCTATGAAGGCGCCGCGATGGGAGCGGCTCTGGGCGCGGGGATCACCGCTTATAACAGCAATTCCTCCGGCGCTGCGCTGGGCGTGGGACTGGCGGCGGGTCTGATCGGGATGGCCGCTGACGCGATGGTCGAAGACGTGAACTACACCATGGTAACCGACCTGCAAATTTCCGAGCGTAGCAAAGCGAAAGTCACCACGGATAACGTTGCTGCGCTGCGCCAGGGCACCTCCGGTATCAAGTTGCAAACCAGCAGTGAAAAGGGCGAGCGTGCGAAATACCAGACTCGCGTTGTGTCTAATGCCAACAAAGTTAACCTGAAGTTTGAAGAGGCGAAACCGGTGCTGGAAGCGCAGCTGGCAAAATCTGTTGCCAACATTCTGTAATCTGGCTCTGCACCCGTAAAAAGGCGAAACGCCTGAGCCATTCTGGGGGCTATAGACAATAATCCCCGTGTAAAAACACGGGGATTATGAGTCATCAGCAGTAGCGTAACGCTGCTTTTTTTATGTCGGTTATTCTACCGGTGTCCAGGGCGCATCCTGGGTATATTGGGTGATAGCCGTCACTTTCTCTACGGTATCGTCGCCTAAATCAGCCTGATAAACCCGATCATCCTGATTTACTATAAAGCTCATCACGCCCGTTTCTCCCCACTCCACCGGCCACGCCAGTAGTGCGAATCCTTTCTCATCATTGCTTTTGACGATGCGAAAGTGATAGCCATGATAACCCGTACCTGGCACCACCGGGCTGAATGCCGGTCCTAATGGGCTTGGGTCTTCTCCTGGTTTCATCGGCCAGTACAGGCCATCCTGCTTGCCTTCGCTACTGATCAATTTCGTGGCGAAAACCTGTTTGCGCTGCCAGTAGTCGTACTGAGCGTCAACATAGGCGCGCATTGCTTGTATGGCTGACAGTTCATTACGACCGATGGCGCGGGTGAGGATCTCATCCTCTGCGGCAGCCATATCGAAATGCCAGCCTTTGCTGGTTTTGACGATAGGGACGGGCAGTTGCCAGTCTTCTTGCCCGACATTCAGATGTGCAATGTTCTCTTGTTTTACAATGCGATGACTGACCTTCCAGTCACGGTTAAAGCGAGCGACCGCTTCCGGGTCGGCTCCTTCCGGCGGGAGATATTGTTGCCAGTTGTCGCCTAACACTGCATTAAGATGCGTTTCATTTTGCTGAGCAACAGCATCAGCAAAAGCCTTTGCCGCCTCTTCAGGAGAAGAGAACAACTGCTGCGCGTGGCTCATCAGAGGCAATGACAACAGCAGGGCACTTAACATGATTTTTTTCATCATTTGCTCCGATTAACGACGGCGTTCGTGACGCTCAGACATATTTCCACGCGCCTCGGCACGTTGTTGGGTATTTGCACGGCTCACACGGCGGCTTTCCTGACCCCGCGATTGCTGAGATTGCCAGGAAGGCGAGCGGCTGTCATTCCCACTGAATGCGTTAGAACGATTACTCTGTACACGTGCCTGACGTTGTTCCGTCGAGACAGTGCTTCGCCGCTGCGTTGTGGACGACTCCACGCGCTGGCGAGCGTTATCGCGTTGCTGCTGAGAGACCTGCTGTTGGGCTTTCGCTCTCTGCTCACTGCGATTCTGCTGCTGGTTCTGCGTTGTCGATTTTTGTAGCGTTTTTTGCGCGGCTTCCCGACGCGTACTGTTTTGCGGAGTATCGTAACCGCGATAGTTGTTACGTTGGGCAACTTGGTTCAGTTGCTGTGACGCCGCTTTGCGTTGCATATCGCGAGAAGAAACCGACTGCTGGGCCGTTTTGGGGGCGGTGTTGTTGCGCTGCTGGAGCTCTGTCATCGCCGCCTGGCGCTGGCTGTCGCGGGATGCCGTTGTGGCCAGTGATTGCTGCGTTGTACGTACCCCACCACTGACATTAGTCTGATTAAAACGTTGCGAGACCGCGTTACTCTGGTAAGGCACGCCGCCGCGATAAGCAGGGTTGTGCTGCCAGTTCATATTCCGGTCTTTAAGGTTTTGACCGGAGATGCGGTTGAGGTTTTCCACATCAATATTGATGTTGTTGTCCCCGTTACGTTCATAATGGCCGCCACCACCGTGGTAGTCATCATCGTGATCGTGGTGATAATCGTCGTCGTCATCATCCCAGTCAATGTCACTGAACAAGGCATAGGTCGTAGCTACTCCCAGGCTAAAACCAAAACCGTTTACAAAACTGCTGGCGAATTGTTGCCCCGGAGGAGGTGGCATATACACCGGCGGATAGGACGTATTTGGCCAGGTGCCGTAAACCGTTGAAGGGTTATAGCTTGGGACATAGACGACCTGCGGGTCAGTGGGCTCAATTTTGATAACGGTCGGTGCCGGGGCTTGCGTTGTCGTATTTGTGGTGTTGTTGGTGGTTGTAGTGGTAGTGGTCTGTGTCGCGGCAACTGTTTTCTTCGGCTCGCTGGTCACCGTTTGCTGCGGTGAAGATTTCAGCGCACCGGTTTGTTGCGCCAGTAATCGCAGGCGCTGAACGGAGTCCATCACATCCTGCGGCTGCGCCAGGAAGGCATCACCCAGGTTTTGTACCCACGGAGGATTCTCACCCATCATCGCCATTAGCTGAGGAAACGCGACCAGCGATTTGACGCTCGGATCCCACGGTTGACCCGCCACCGCCTGAATTGCGGCATCTCCTTGCAAATTCGGATTATCACGCGACCATTGCACAGCCTGAACCACGTTCGCCGGGTAGGTCGACGCCATCAGTACCTGAGAAAGCAGCGGATCAGGAAAGAGCGCAATAGGCGCAACCCACTGATCAATTTGGGCAGTGGTGAAGGTCGGTTTTGCGACAGGCGCAGCGGCTGCGGCAGGGTCTTGAGGCGCCGTCGCGACAGGGGCGGTCTGAACAGGGGCAGGCGCCGGCGCGGGCGCTTCGGGGGTCTGGCTTTTGATATACAACACGCCCGAAGCGGCGAGCAATCCAGTGCAACACACCAGAGCAATCACATAGGGCTTAAAGGGCAACTTCATCTTCTCTCTCCCGATTCCTGCGGAATCGCCAGGGTCATAATACCTGCCGCATGACGTTGCGGTGTGGCATGAGTATAGAGAGACAATAGTTTAATTTTTAACTTATCTTGGGATCGATACCGCAAGATGACTATCAGTAGCCGAAATTATGTGACCAAACGTAACGGGTGAAAATAATTTCTTGTCCTCATGATGAAGGGCATTAGACCATACGTATCGATTCAGCCACTTTTTTATGTTGCTTTTTTGTAAACGCATTAACACCCCACTAAAATCCTGCTATTCTGCCGATTGCGGTATCGGGCATTTACCCTACTAACTGCTGTCTCACAGGAGCGTGAAGAGAATCGCCCATATACAAAAGCGCCGCATTATGACAATGAGAGCGAGGAGAACCGTCGTGCTAGAAGAATACCGTAAGCACGTAGCTGAGCGTGCCGCCGAGGGGATTGTACCCAAGCCCCTGGATGCGACCCAAATGGCTGCGCTTGTCGAGCTGCTGAAAAACCCGCCTGCTGGCGAAGAAGAATTCCTGTTAGACCTGTTGATTAACCGTGTACCGCCGGGTGTTGACGAAGCTGCCTACGTCAAAGCCGGATTCCTTGCTGCTGTCGCCAAAGGCGAAGCGACTTCCCCTCTTGTGACCCCTGAAAAAGCCATTGAACTGCTGGGCACCATGCAGGGTGGCTACAACATTCATCCGCTGATCGACGCGCTCGACGACGCCAAACTGGCGCCGATCGCTGCCAAAGCGCTTTCCCACACCCTGCTGATGTTCGACAACTTCTACGACGTAGAAGAGAAAGCGAAAGCGGGTAACGCCTTTGCTAAGCAGGTGATTCAGTCCTGGGCCGATGCCGAGTGGTTCCTGAACCGCCCGCAGTTGGCTGAAAAAATCACCGTAACCGTCTTCAAAGTGACCGGTGAAACGAACACCGATGATCTCTCTCCGGCACCGGATGCGTGGTCCCGTCCTGATATTCCACTGCACGCGCTGGCGATGCTGAAAAACGCCCGTGAAGGGATCGAGCCGGATCAGCCGGGCGTGGTTGGTCCGATCAAACAGATCGAAGCCTTGCAACAGAAAGGTTATCCGTTGGCCTATGTTGGCGACGTTGTGGGAACCGGTTCTTCGCGTAAATCCGCAACTAACTCCGTACTGTGGTTCATGGGGGACGACATTCCTCATGTGCCGAACAAACGCGGCGGCGGTCTGTGCCTCGGTGGCAAAATTGCCCCTATCTTCTTTAATACCATGGAAGATGCAGGCGCACTGCCGATCGAAGTGGACGTCAATAACCTGAACATGGGTGACGTGATTGACGTTTACCCGTTCAAAGGCGAAGTGCGTAACCACGAAACCGGCGAGTTGCTGGCAAGTTTTGAACTGAAAACTGACGTGCTGATTGACGAAGTACGTGCCGGTGGTCGTATCCCGCTGATTATCGGTCGCGGCCTGACCACCAAAGCACGTGAGTCTCTCGGCCTGCCGCACAGCGATGTGTTCCGTCAGGCGAAAGACGTGGCGGAAAGCAACCGTGGCTTCTCGCTGGCGCAGAAAATGGTGGGTCGCGCCTGTGGCGTGAAAGGGATTCGTCCGGGCGCGTACTGCGAACCGAAGATGACCTCCGTGGGTTCCCAGGACACCACCGGCCCAATGACCCGTGATGAACTGAAAGACCTGGCGTGTCTGGGCTTCTCTGCTGACCTGGTCATGCAGTCTTTCTGTCACACTGCGGCGTATCCGAAGCCGGTTGACGTCACCACGCACCATACTCTGCCAGACTTCATCATGAACCGTGGTGGTGTTTCCCTGCGTCCGGGCGATGGCGTTATCCACTCCTGGCTGAACCGTATGCTGCTGCCGGATACCGTGGGTACCGGTGGTGACTCGCATACCCGTTTCCCGATTGGTATCTCCTTCCCGGCGGGCTCTGGTCTGGTGGCGTTTGCTGCTGCGACCGGCGTAATGCCGCTGGACATGCCGGAATCCGTGCTGGTGCGCTTTAAAGGCAAAATGCAGCCGGGCATCACCCTGCGCGACCTGGTTCACGCCATCCCGCTGTACGCCATCAAACAAGGTCTGCTGACCGTTGAGAAGAAAGGGAAGAAAAACATCTTCTCTGGTCGTATCCTGGAAATTGAAGGTCTGCCGGATCTGAAAGTAGAGCAGGCGTTCGAGCTGACGGATGCCTCCGCTGAGCGTTCCGCTGCCGGTTGTACCATCAAGCTGAACAAAGAGCCGATCGTTGAGTATCTCAGCTCTAACATCGTCCTGCTGAAGTGGATGATCGCGGAAGGTTACGGCGACCGTCGTACGCTGGAGCGTCGTGTGCAGGGCATGGAAAAATGGCTGGCGAACCCTGAGCTGCTGGAAGGCGACGCAGATGCAGAGTACGCGGCGGTGATCGACATCGATCTGGCCGATATCAAAGAGCCGATTCTGTGCGCGCCAAACGATCCGGACGACGCGCGTCTGCTCTCTGACGTGCAGGGCGAGAAGATTGACGAAGTGTTTATCGGTTCCTGCATGACTAATATCGGTCACTTCCGTGCGGCAGGTAAACTGCTGGATGCGCACAAAGGCCAGTTGCCGACGCGCCTGTGGGTGGCTCCGCCAACCCGTATGGACGCCGCGCAACTGACTGAAGAAGGCTACTACAGCGTCTTTGGTAAGAGCGGTGCGCGTATCGAAATCCCTGGCTGTTCACTGTGCATGGGTAACCAGGCGCGTGTGGCGGACGGTGCGACGGTGGTTTCTACTTCCACCCGTAACTTCCCGAACCGTCTGGGTACTGGCGCGAACGTCTTCCTGGCCTCTGCGGAGCTGGCTGCTGTTGCAGCACTGATCGGCAAACTGCCGACCCCGGAAGAGTATCAGACCTACGTGGCGCAGGTAGATAAAACCGCTGTCGACACTTACCGTTATCTGAACTTCGATAAGCTCTCTCAGTACACCGAGAAAGCGGACGGCGTGATTTTCCAGACCGCGGTATAAGGCGTTACGCGCTGTTAAAGGCCGGGTGAATTTACTACCGCCCGGCAATAGGCCTGGAAGCGCTCCGCTTACTGGTCAGTAAAACCCCACTTCTTTCGAAGCGGGGTTTTTTATTTGCATTCCTTCCACCTGGGGCGCTTTTTTTCTGCGACCAGGCTGCGATAATTACAGCATGGCGCAGTGCGAGATTGACGCATTGCCGGGAGCAGAGGAACACATTATGGATTACGAATTTCTGCGTGATGTTACCGGAGTCGTAAAGGTGCGGATGTCCATGGGCCACGAAGTGGTGGGGCACTGGTTTAATGAAGAAGTGAAAGAAAACCTGGCCTTGCTTGATGAAGTGGAACAGGCGGCGCATGCGGTGAAAGGCAGCGAACGTTCCTGGCAACGGGCAGGGCATGAATACACGCTCTGGATGGATGGCGAAGAGGTGATGGTTCGCGCCAATCAGCTTGAGTTTTCTGGCGACGAAATGGAAGAAGGGATGAGCTACTACGACGAAGAGAGTCTGTCACTTTGTGGCGTGGAGGATTTTCTACAGGTCGTTGCGGCATATCGTGAATTCGTCGGGCAACGCTAGTTAAGGAATACCTTATACAGCGGAGCCTCCGTGCTCCGCGACTACGCTTACACCGTAGGAATATTACGGCCGTAATAAATCTCGCGCATTTCCTTCCATAGCGCAGCGGTAATTTCTTTGCGCTCGGTATCTGTCAGATCTTCTGGTTTGGTGTGAAACATGTAGTGCTTAAGGTCGAACTCTTTAAGCAACATTTTGGTATGGAAGATATTTTCCTGATAAACGTTCACATCCACCATGTCATACAGCGACTTCATATCCTCGGACATAAAGTTCTGGATTGAATTAATCTCATGATCGATAAAGTGCTTCATGCCATTGATATCACGTGTAAAACCCCGTACACGATAATCAACAGTCACGATATCGGACTCAAGCTGGTGGATAAGGTAATTCAGCGCATTCAGCGGTGAGATTACGCCGCAGGTAGAAACTTCAATATCGGCGCGAAAAGTACACAATCCGCCCTCCGGGTGACTCTCCGGATAGGTGTGGACACAGATATGGCTTTTATCAAGATGAGCGACGACCGCTTCCGGCAAAGGGCCAGGATGTTCGGTTTTATCGATAAGTTTTGGGTCCATCGGCTCTTCGCTCACCAGAATGGTGACGCTGGCACCCTGTGGTTCGTAGTCCTGACGGGCAATGTTCAGGATGTTTGCGCCGATGATGGAACAGGTTTCTGAGAGAATTTCAGTCAGACGGTTGGCGTTGTAGAGTTCATCGATATAGGCGATGTAGCCGTCACGCTCTTCGGCGGTTTTGGCATAGCAGATATCGTAAATACAAAAACTCAGGCTTTTGGTCAGGTTATTAAAGCCATGCAGTTTCAGCTTTTTCAATTTTTATCACATCCTTAGATTCACTGCGCGGACAGTGCATCTTGCAAGTATTGGGGTAAGGCAAAGGCTGCCGTGTGAATTGCCGGATTGTAGTAACGGCATTTCAGACCAGAAGTGTGGAATCGGGCCTGAATAATCTCGGTCGAAAGATGACGCAGAGCTTCGTTATCGGTCGCCCAGGCAAAGGTCATGATTCCGCCATAGTAGGTCGGAATGGCGGCCTGATAGAAACCGACGTCACCAAAGTAGTGGCTGAGCTTACGATGGCTGTCGAGAGCTTCATCTTGTTGCAGGAAGCAGACGCCATTCTGGGCGACAAAAATCCCGCCAGGGTTCAGGCAGCGTTTGCAGCCTTCATAGAATGCCGAGGTGAACAGGCTTTCGCCGGGCCCAATAGGATCGGTGCAGTCGGAAATGATCACATCGAAGGTCTGGCGGGACTGATTCACGAAGTTGACCCCGTCGTCGATCACCAGTTTAAATCGTGGATCGTCGTAGCTGCCTGCGTTGTGGTTCGGCAAATACTGTCGGCAAAATGAGACCACGCCTGCATCGATCTCCACCATCGTAATGGTTTCAATGTTTTTGTGGCGGGTCACTTCACGCAGCATTGCCCCGTCGCCACCGCCGATGATCAGCACATGTTTAGCGTGACCGTGTGCCAGCAAAGGCACGTGGGTCATCATTTCGTGATAGATAAATTCATCGCGCTCGGTGGTTTGCACCACACCGTCCAGCGCCATCACGCGACCAAACGCGGCGTTCTCGAAAATGATCAAATCCTGATGGTCGGTTTTCTCATGATAGAGCACGTTATCCACGGCAAAGTACTGACCAAACTGGTCGTGTAGCGTTTCATGCCACGAGGGATTTTCGGCCATGGGTTGATACCTCCATTTGTTGACGCCCGTGAAAAAGGGCGCAACATCATAGCTAACAATGACCGGTGTTGCACGGTCATTACTTCAGCATTTTGGTATCGGGGAGTTTATTTGACGTAGGCCAACAGACTGAGGGAATCTCGTGCCAGCGCTTTGCATTTTTTTGCGACCGGGATACCAATTCCGCTGAGATCCCGATAGCTGTCTTCACCAAGGGATTTCATGTCAAAGGTGTCGTAATTACTGAGATCCCACTGGTTTTGCTGGGCAAAAAAGACCAGTGCGCGACGAATCTGCCCATTGGGTAAATTCTGGTATCCACAGTCATTTTTCAGAAATACAAAAACTGCCGTTAAATCGGCCATATCTTCGGCTTCGGACTCACTGAGCGCATAGCTGTTTGCACATACGGCCATCAGGCTGCCGAACAACACGGTTCTGAAAAACGTCTTCATTGCTTCTACCACTGCATCACGGAAATTAAACGTTAGCATACTGCGAGCGAGGCGACGACCTTTATTATTGCATTCGATGCTGTCTCTGACTTGACCTTCCTGTAGGGGGAGGGTCTATGCTCAAGTTTTAGGCTGAGTCCGGCCAGCTGAGAATAAGGAAGTGAAAATGCAACGTCGTGATTTCTTAAAATATTCTGTGGCACTTGGGGTCGCATCTGCATTGCCGCTGTGGAGCCGGAGTGTCTTTGCCGCCGGGCGCCCCGCGTTACCGATTCCCGATCTGCTAACCGCCGATGCACGCAATCAAATACAGTTGATCGTTAAAACCGGGCAATCGACCTTCGCGGGCAAGACGGCCACGACCTGGGGTTACAACGGTAATCTGCTGGGACCGGCGTTAAAACTGCACAGGGGTAAAGCCGTTACCGTCGACATTCATAATCAGCTCGCTGAAGAGACCACATTACACTGGCATGGCCTGGAAATTCCCGGTGAAGTGGACGGCGGTCCGCAAGGTGTTATTCCTGCCGGTGGCTCGCGCTCTGTCACGTTCACGCCTGAGCAGCGTGCCGCCACCTGCTGGTTTCATCCGCATCAGCATGGAAAAACGGGGCGCCAGGTTGCGATGGGGCTGGCGGGACTGGTGCTTATCGAAGATGAGGATATTCGTAAGCTGCTGCTCCCTACGCAGTGGGGTATTGATGATGTCCCGGTGATAATCCAGGACAAACAGTTTTCCGCTGACGGCCAGATTAATTACCAACTGGATGTGATGACCGCCGCAGTGGGGTGGTTTGGAGACACCCTGCTGACCAACGGGGCGATTTACCCTCAACACGCCGCGCCAAAAGGCTGGTTACGACTGCGTTTACTTAATGGCTGTAACGCGCGTTCGCTCAACATCGCCGCCAGCGATGGCCGCCCTCTGTATGTGATCGCCAGTGACGGCGGATTGCTGGCTGAGCCTGTCAAAGTGAATGAACTCCCCTTGTTGATGGGGGAGCGGTTTGAAGTGCTGGTGGATATCAGCGATGGTAAAGCGTTTGATTTGGTGACACTGCCGGTCAGCCAGATGGGGATGGCGGTTGCGCCTTTTGATCAACCGCATCCGGTCATGCACATCCAGCCGCTGGTGATAACGGCTTCCGGAACGTTGCCGGATACGTTAACCAACATGCCGGCATTACCGTCGCTTGATGGTCTGACGGTACGCAAGTTGCAGCTCTCCATGGACCCCATGCTCGACATGATGGGCATGCAAATGCTGATGCAAAAATACGGTGATCAAGCGATGGCCGGGATGGAGAGTGGGCATATGACGGGGCATATGGGCAATGGCAAAATGAATCACGGCAATATGAATCATGGCAGCATGGGACATATGAATCACGGCGGGCAATTTGATTTCCATAATGCCAACAAGATCAATGGTCAGGCCTTCGATATGAACAAGCCGATGTTTGCGGCGGCGAAAGGGCAGTACGAGCGGTGGGTCATCTCCGGCGAAGGCGATATGATGCTGCATCCGTTCCACATCCACGGCACTCAGTTCCGTATTTTGTCGGAAAACGGCAAAACACCGGCTGCGCATCGTACGGGATGGAAAGATACGGTACGCGTTGAAGGCGGCGTCAGTGAGGTGTTGGTCAAGTTTGATCATGATGCCCCGAAAGAGCATGCTTATATGGCGCACTGTCATCTGCTAGAGCACGAAGACACAGGAATGATGCTTGGATTTACCACTGCGTAAAACGTCGCGCCCGTGTGTTCAGGCGGGCGCGACGCCGAAAATTGCCCAACCTGATGCCTGAGGTTTTTTACCTCTGAGACGCTGTACAGAAAAAAGACCTGGCCTGTCATCATCCAGGTAGTAAAAGTAGCAAGCATTATCCATTCTCGCTTTACTACCTGGCGTTGCTATTATCGGTTTTTTTGAATAATTTCGTTTTTTATCTTCATAAAAAGAATTGAACCTGCCAGTACTAAAGTAATCAAATTGGGGATGATAACGGGGAGGGCGCCCGACAAAATTCCATAGAGCAACCATAAAGAAATGCCGAAAACAAAAACAGAGTACATCATCAACGAAATATCTTTTGTTGATTTTGTCTTTAGCACTAAAGCCACCTGAGGAATAAAGGAAATGGTAGTGCAACCGCCGCCAATAAAACCAATGATATTAATGTAGTCCATCTATAACTTCCGCAAATATATATGTATTGTTAATTTCTTGAAGCCATTTCATGTGTAGAACCTGGATTTCCACAACGCGTGATCAGGTTTTACTGCATTATAGTTATCATACCAATTTTATTTGAAGTATATACCTTTTGCGCTGTGTTTAAAGGGGGTCTTGAGATTGTGTGATCTTCAGCACTCCTTCTTGATGTCATACCAATTATTCTTTGTCGCGAAAATGTGTCGTACCAAATGTGTTTTTAGATAGTACATCTTTTTATTACCCAGACTATCAGATTGTATACATAATTTTTGTGAATAATACGTGTGAGGAGTTGGCATGACGGTTCGAGATGAACATATCATCGAAAGTAATAAAAGTATTAATATCAGACCTTTCGGGTTTAGAGATAAATTTGGTTATATGTGCGGTGACCTGGGTAACTGTTTTATTCTGGGTTTGGTAAACAGTTTCTTAATGATTTATTACACCAATGTGCTGGGTATTTCTGGCGTTATCGTTGGGTCGCTCTATTTTGTGACCAAACTCTTTGATGCGTTTGTCGATGTGGCCGTGGGGCGTTTATGCGATACCTCTAAGCTAACCGCCAAAGGGCGTTTTAACCCCTGGGT
This sequence comes from Citrobacter sp. NCU1, assembly GCF_010231475.1. GTDB lineage: Bacteria > Pseudomonadota > Gammaproteobacteria > Enterobacterales > Enterobacteriaceae > Citrobacter_D. The sequence goes on from NZ_NRDO01000034.1 coordinate 287,047, forward strand.
TAGTCGCATGAAGTATCCTTTTTGCGCCATTGCGGTATTGCTGTTCCTGCCATTTGTGAGTGAATTTTCATATACCGCGAAAATCATTTACATTTGCGGCTCCTATTTTGTCTACGGTGCGCTGTTATCGACAGTTAACATTCCTTATGGCGCAATGTCGGCGGCTATCAGCTCCAATCCGGACGACCGTGTTTCGCTCTCTACGTATCGTAGCATTGGGTCCGCTATCGGGGGCGGGGCGACCGGCTTCTTTATTCCTATCCTGATGTACACCACCCTTGTTGACGGTAGCCAGGTTATTTCCGGTGAGCGTTTCTTGTGGATTTCGATTGGATGTTCGGTGCTGGCTTTCATCTTCTTAACTCTGACGTGTCACTTGACGACGGAACGTGTGCGCGTTGAAACAAAAGAGAACGTGCCGGTTTCTGTTTTACTGAAGGGATTGTTACGCAATAAAGCGCTGATCGTTTTAGTTATTGTCGATCTGCTGATTGTGATTAACCAGGGACTCTCTGGTACCAACATGACCTATCTGTTTAATGACTACTTCCACAACAAAGAGGCGATGTCTGTCGCATTACTGTTTACCTTCGGTTCTCTGGTTCTGCTGGCGCCATCAGCGTCCTGGCTCACGAAGCGCTTTGGTAAAAAAGAAGCAAGCGTAGGCGCTCTGCTCTTTTCGGTAGGCATGTATCTGGTTATGTACTTCTGCCATATCACGGATGCGAAAACCTATCTGGTCTTCCTTTTCCTGGCGACCCTGGGCGCTGGGTTATTCAACCTGATGATTTGGGCATTCATGACGGATGTTTGTGATTATCACCAATATGTCACCGGCGACCGCGAGGATGGCACCGTATATGGTGTGAACTTCTTTGCCCGCAAAGTGGGTCAGGCGTGTGCGGGGGCAATTGGTGGTTTCATGTTGGCCATAATCGGTTATCAGTCCTCTTCAACGGGGGGCATCATCCAGAGCAGTGCGGTGCAGGAAAATATCTACGCGATGGCGAACCTTTTGCCTGCTGTATGCCTGTTTTTGGCTGCAATGACGTTGATTTACTTCTATCCATTGAACCGTAAACAAACGCTCGAAATGGAAAAAACGCTGAATAAATTAAATGGTATTAGCAAATAACCCCGAGAATGAGAGAAGGACTGAATTAATGCCTGTACAAATTGAAGTGAAAGATTTTGGTGCGATGGGTATCGGTGTTGTGAAAGACACTCTGGCGATTCAACGGGCTATTGATGCTGGTGCTGAACAGGGGCTCCCTGTCGTGATTTCACCAGGGGATTATCTGGTAGGTTCGCTCTTTCTGAAAGAAGGAAGCAAATTGCAATTCGCGCAAGGCGCTACCCTGCTGGGTTCCACCGATCTTTCTGACTATCCGGAGATCCCTACACGGGTTGCTGGCGTTGAGATGATGTGGCCTGCGGCGGTACTCAATGCCATCGATGTTAACAACATCGAGATCTCAGGGCCTGGCAAGATTGACGGTCAGGGCACGCACTGGTGGGATCTCTATTGCGGTCCGGATAAAGAGAGCGGACTGCGTGTTGATTACGACAAAAAAGGGCTGCGCTGGATTGCGGATTATCTCGTTAAACGCCCACGCGCCTGCCTGATTTACAAGGCAGAGAACGTTACGATCTCTGATTTGACCTTTGAGCGTGCCGGGTTCTGGAATTTACAGATAACCTATGCGCACCAGGTCCTGGTGAGTGATTTAACTATCCGCGATAACCACGGGCCAAGCACCGACGGCATCGACATTGATTCCTCCAGCCACGTACGCGTCACCCGGTGTGATGTGTCGTGCGGTGATGACTGTATTGTCGTCAAGTCGGGTCGTGACGGCGATGGTTATCGGGTTGGTAAGATTGCGGAACATATCGAAATCGACAACTGTCTTATTCGCTCAGGCTACGGCGTGACTCTGGGCAGTGAAGTCAGCGGCGGCATTCGAAATGTCTATGTCCATGACATCACCTTTGAGAACTCAGATTGCGGGCTGCGAATGAAGTCGTCGAAAGAGCGTGGCGGTTTCATGGAAGATGTGGTGGTGGAAAATTTGCAGATGCACAATGTGCAATTTCCATTTTCCTGGATTATGGATTGGCACAATTCCTACAACCGCAAACTCTTTAACAACATTGATGAACTGCCAGAAGACTGGCAGGCAGTAGCAAGGCAAATCCCGGAGCATTTACAGATGACCAAAGTGCGTAATATCCGCATTAGTCACGTTAATGCCACTCTGGATGCTGACTATGCTTTACCGGCTCGCGCATTCGACCTGGTCGCCTTTACTGAAAAACCGATGGAGAACATTAGCTTTAGCCACTGTCGGATTGAGGCCAGGGAGTTTGGACGTATTGTTGCTGTGAATGATTTGCGCTTTGATGACGTGGTCGTGTCTGTTGCCGGGGAAAATGACGGCGAGAACGATACGTTTGATAATCGCTAAAACGAAAAAGCAGCGTGGTGGCCCCACGCTGCTATTGTAAAAAATCAGCTGCTACCTTTCATCATCCGGCTGTGCCCAGGCGACAATCAGTCGCCTGTTTTTTGCAAAGATAGCCGAGATCATCATGCATTATTTTTTGCTATAACAATGCGTTAACTCAATTTTTTAATTTATACAGAGTTGATTCTTGGATTTAAGAGGCGCGATCCTAATTGCAAAATTAGACTTATTATCTGATGCCACGAACAAATACTTTTACTGGTATACTGCGTGCCTTGCGCTTCGATGCTGTGCAATTCCGTGAAGGCATTGGGTGATTTGTTTTTAAATCATATGGTTAGAGATATGAAACATACTGTAGAAGTCATGATCCCCGAAGCGGAGATCAAAGCACGTATTGCTGAACTGGGTCGTCAGATTACTGAGCGTTATAAAGACAGCGGCAGTGATATGGTGCTGGTGGGTCTGCTGCGCGGTTCATTTATGTTTATGGCGGACCTGTGCCGTGAAGTTCAGGTATCTCATGAAGTCGATTTTATGACCGCCTCCAGCTACGGTAGCGGCATGTCCACGACCCGCGATGTGAAAATTCTCAAAGACCTGGATGAAGATATTCGTGGCAAAGATGTGCTGATCGTCGAAGACATCATCGACTCCGGCAATACGTTGTCAAAAGTGCGTGAAATCCTGAGCCTGCGTGAGCCTAAATCACTGGCGATTTGTACGTTACTGGACAAACCCTCACGCCGTGAAGTGAATGTCCCGGTGGAGTTTATTGGTTTCTCTATTCCGGATGAATTCGTGGTGGGTTACGGCATCGACTATGCACAGCGTTATCGCCATCTGCCGTATGTAGGTAAAGTCGTACTGCTGGACGAGTAATCAGCGGGTGCGCCTGCTGGCGCACAACGTGAAGAACGACATTAACGTCGTTTTACATGCCGGGTAAGGCGAAACCGCCACCCGGCATTTTATTGAGAACTTACTTGTGGTTGATGTGCTTTTGTTTGAGATTGGAAATCCCCTGACGGTAACGCTGCTCAAGGGATTCGCGGCTGACGGCAGTGACATCAAGATCGCGCAACAGACCATCGTGAATGCCATACGCCCAACCGTGGATCGTCACTTTCTGACCGCGTTTCCAGGCGGACTGCATGATAGTGGAGTGACCCAGGTTATACACCTGTTCCATAACATTCAGTTCGCACAGGGTATCCATACGACGCTCCTGAGGCATTTCGCCCAGCAGGGAGCTATGCTTAAACCAAATATCGCGGATGTGCAGCAGCCAGTTGTCGATCAGCCCCAGTTCCGGGTTTTCAACAGCAGCCTGCACACCACCACAACCGTAGTGACCACAAATAATAATATGTTCAACTTCCAACACATCAACGGCATACTGCACGACAGAGAGGCAGTTGAGGTCGGTGTGGATGACCAGGTTGGCCACATTACGGTGAACAAATAATTCGCCCGGTTCAAGCCCGGTTAAACGTTCTGCAGGAACGCGACTGTCGGAACATCCAATCCATAGAAAGCGCGGCTTCTGCGCTTGCGCCAGTTTTTCAAAAAATCCGGAATCCTCTTCCACCAGCATTTTTGACCATAGTGCATTATTGCTGATCAGTGTATCTATGTCTTTCATGGAGGTTAACGACCTGTAACCAAATAAATGCGTTGGGCTAATATAGGTCAACTCTGGGATTATTTAAACCACATATAAAGTGTAGGAACGTAAGGTAAGTAAAAATTTATGACCATTGCACTGGAACTTCAACAGCTTAAAAAAACCTATCCCGGTGGTGTTCAGGCGTTGCGGGGAATAGATTTACAAGTCGAAGCGGGGGATTTTTATGCGCTTCTGGGGCCGAATGGGGCAGGAAAATCCACCACAATCGGCATTATCAGCTCGTTGGTAAATAAAACGTCCGGGCGCGTCAGCGTCTTCGGCTACGATCTGGCGAAAGATGTGGTCAATGCCAAACGCCAGTTGGGTTTGGTTCCGCAGGAATTTAACTTCAACCCGTTTGAAACCGTCCAGCAGATCGTGGTGAATCAGGCGGGATACTATGGCGTCGAACGAAAAGAAGCGATCACGCGCAGCGAAAAGTACTTAAAACAGCTTGATTTGTGGGAAAAACGCAACGAACGTGCGCGTATGTTATCGGGTGGGATGAAGCGGCGCCTGATGATCGCGCGTGCGCTTATGCATGAACCGAAACTGTTAATTCTTGATGAACCGACAGCGGGTGTTGATATCGAACTTCGCCGCTCAATGTGGGGTTTTTTGAAGGATTTAAACGATAAAGGCACCACGATCATTCTGACCACCCACTATCTGGAAGAGGCGGAAATGCTGTGCCGCAATATCGGGATTATTCAGCACGGAGAGCTGGTGGAAAACACCTCAATGAAAAACCTGCTTTCAAAGCTGAAATCAGAAACCTTCATTCTCGATCTGGCGGCAAAAAGTCCGCTGCCGAAGCTCGAAGGTTATCAGTATCGCCTGGTGGATACCGCCACGCTGGAAGTGGAAGTGCTGCGTGAACAGGGGATCAACAGCGTCTTCAGCCAGCTCAGCGAGCAGGGGATTCAGGTGCTGAGTATGCGCAATAAGGCGAACCGTCTGGAAGAGCTGTTTGTTTCACTGGTTCATGAAAAACAAGGAGATCGCGCATGATGCAGCTTTACTGGGTCGCGCTGAAAAGCATCTGGGCCAAAGAGATCCACCGCTTTATGCGCATCTGGGTACAAACGTTGGTTCCGCCCGTCATCACCATGACGCTCTACTTCATTATTTTTGGTAACTTGATCGGTTCGCGGATAGGTGAAATGCATGGTTTTAGCTACATGCAGTTTATTGTGCCGGGCCTTATTATGATGGCGGTGATTACCAACTCTTACGCCAACGTGGCGTCGTCGTTTTTTAGCGCTAAATTTCAGCGCAACATCGAAGAGTTGTTAGTCGCCCCGGTCCCGACGCATGTCATTATTGCCGGATTTGTTGGCGGTGGTGTGGCGCGCGGACTGTGTGTCGGTGTGCTGGTGACGGCAATTTCGTTGTTTTTTGTGCCATTTCAGGTTCATTCGTGGCTGTTCGTTGCGTTAACGCTGGCATTGACGTCGGTGCTGTTTTCGCTGGCCGGGTTATTGAATGCCGTTTTCGCAAAAACCTTTGATGATATCAGCCTGATCCCAACGTTTGTGCTGACGCCGCTGACCTATCTCGGCGGGGTATTTTACTCTTTGACGCTACTACCGCCGTTCTGGCAGGGGCTGTCGCATCTGAACCCCATCGTCTACATGATCAGTGGTTTCCGCTATGGCTTCCTCGGTATTCATGATGTTCCGTTAATCACGACGTTTGGCGTACTGGTGATCTTCACCGTCGCTTTCTACCTGCTGTGCTGGTATTTGATCCAGCGTGGACGTGGGCTACGTAGCTGATTTCACATTCCTCTCCCGTTTTGGGAGGGGAATCCTTTGACAGTTGTCACCATTACATATTGATTACCTTGATAAACTACTTCCCTGCTAAGGAGGTAGGCAATGTTAGGTTGGGTCATTACCTGTCATGATGGTCGTGCAGAGGAACTGCTGTATCGCCTGGAAAAGAAACACGGCCCTCAGGCGCAATGCCGTGCGGTGAATTACTGGTGTGGATTAAGCGCGAATATGTTGAGCCGCATGCTGTGTGACGCGTTGCATCAAGCGGACTCTGGCGAGGGGGTGATCTTTTTAACCGACGCGCCTGGCGCTGCGCCTTATCGCATTGCATCTTTATTGAGCCATAAACATTCTCAGTGCGAGGTGATTTCCGGCGTCACTTTGCCATTGTTGGAAAAAATGCTGTCGTCGCGAGAGGCGATAAGTAGCGTTGAGTTTCGCAATCAAATCGTTGCGCACGGCACGTCTGAGGTGACCAGTCTCTGGCATCAGCAGCAAAAAAATCCCCCTTTCGTATTGCTGCATGATTTGTATGAGTATTAGCCGTTGGTATTGAGGGCGGTTTTGTTACAATAGGCAGGGTGTTCACCTCCCGGCTACTCCTCATGATCAAACATGTTTTTTTTCTCCTGCTGCTGATTTCAATGGGGGCTGGTGCTGCGTTGCCTGCGCGTTATATGCAGACAACGGAAGATGCTGCCATCTGGGCGCAGGTTGGCAATAACATGGAGAACGTGGGAACGCTTCGTGCCGGGCAGATCATCTCTGTTGAACCCATTGCCGCAGATTATTATGAATTCAAATTTGGTTTCGGCACCGGGTTTATCGATAAAGGCCACCTTGAGCCGGTGCAGGGGCATCAGAAAGTGGAAGATGGTCTGGGCGCCCTTAATAAACCCCTCAGTAATCAGAATCTGGTCACCTGGAAAGATACGCCCGTCTATAATGCGCCGGATGCGGGAAGCGCGCCATTCGGCATACTCGTAGAAAATCTACGTTACCCCATTATTAGTAAGCTAAAAGGTCGGCTCAACCAAACCTGGTATCAGGTACGGATTGGCAATCGGCTTGCCTATATCAGCGCGCTGGACGCGCAGGAAGATCACGGTCTCCCTGTGCTCACCTACCACCATATTTTACGCGACGAAGAGAACACCCGTTTTCGCCATACCTCTACGACGACATCGGTGCGAGCTTTCAGTAACCAGATGACCTGGCTGAGGGACATGGGATATACCACGTTGACGATGTACCAACTGGAAGGGTATGTGCGCAATAAGATGAATCTTCCGGCGCGCGCGGTGGTGATTACCTTTGATGATGGACTGAAATCCGTCAGTCGCTATGCGTATCCGGTATTGAAACAGTACGGTTTTAAGGCGACCGCTTTTATTATTTCATCCCGAATTAAGGGGCATCCGCAAAAATGGGATCCCAAATCGCTGCAATTTATGAGTATTTCTGAATTGCAGGAGATCAGAAATACGTTTGATTTCCAGTCGCATACGCACTTTTTGCATCGGGTAGACGGTTATCGCCGCCCGATCCTGCTCAGCCGTAACTATCACAATGTTCTTATGGATTTTGCACGTTCGCGACGCGCACTGACGCAGTTTAACCCGCATGTGCTTTATCTCTCTTATCCATTCGGCGGTTATAACGCCACGGCGCTAAAAGCGGCAAACGATGCTGGATTCCATATGGCGGTCACGACGGTGAAAGGGAAGGTAAAGCCGGGGGATAATCCGTTCTTATTGAAACGCCTGTATATCTTAAGAACGGATTCGCTGGAGACCCTGTCGCGGCTGATCAGTAATCAGCCGCAGGGGTAATTCTGCTCAGGCAACTTGTACCGGGATTGCCTTCGCTGTGCGTTTCATTTCGTTGTCGCCTTCAAAGTAGGCCACTTTGGGCTGCCAGCGACGCGCTTCTTCGTCGGACATGGTCACGAAACTGGCGATAATCACAATATCACCCACACTGGCGCAGTGTGCCGCCGCACCGTTCACTGAGATAATTTTAGAACCGCGTTCAGCCGCAATGGCATAGGTTGAGAAACGCTTGCCGTTGGTGACGTTCCAGATATCAATGGCTTCGTTTTCAAGAATGCCCGCCGCGTCGAGAAAATCCTGGTCAATAGCGCAAGACCCTTCGTAATGCAGGTCCGCCTGAGTCACTTTCACGCGATGGAGTTTGCCCTGCAACATAGTGCGAATCATAACTTCTACCTTTCTACCATACCGATAACAAAGCTGATATTTATAACAGCTTCAGGAAATTCCAGGCAGTATTGCCCGATTTTTAACCCCTGTCTACTGGGGTAATTCGACGCTCTGGTTGTCGATCAGACGCGCCTGACCCAACCAGGCCGCAACAAGGATGACCGCACGCTTACTGGTGTCCGTTAATTCCAGCAGGGTGTCGGCATCACGGATCTGAATATCATCAGCGCGGAAGCCTTTTTCATTCAGTTCTTGTTCGGCAATGGCGATCATCTCTTCGCCGTCCCGATCTCCGGCCAGTAATTTCCCGGCAATACCCTTCATGACTTTGTGTAAACCTGGGGCGATTTTACGCTGTTCAGCCGTCAGGTAACCGTTACGGGAACTCAGGGCCAGGCCGTCTTTGGCCCGGATGATGGGTACGCCAACGATTTCAATGTCATAACCCATATCGGCAACCATTTTGCGGATGAGCGCCAGTTGCTGAAAATCCTTCTCGCCAAAACAGGCGACGTCGGGTTGCACCAGGTTGAATAACTTGCTGACGATAGTGGAAACGCCGCGGAAATGGCCTGGGCGGCTGGCCCCTTCCAGCATAGTGGAAAGACCCGGTACGTCGACGTAAGTCTGCCCTTCAGTACCCTGCGGGTAAATTTGGTCAGGCGCGGGAGCAAAGACCAGATCGACTTTGCGCTTGTTCAGCTTTTCGCAGTCTTCCTGCAGCGTACGGGGATAACGCACCAGATCGTCCGGACGGTCAAACTGCATCGGGTTAACGAAAATACTGACCACCACGACGTCGGCGCGCGTTTTGGCTTCGTCAACCAGTTTCATATGACCATCATGCAGGTTGCCCATGGTAGGTACCAGCGCAATACGCTTGCCTTCCTGACGCAGACGACGGATATGCTGGCGTAGCAGCGGCAGGGTTTCAATAATTAACACAACAGGACTCCTTTAGTGGCCTGATTATCCGTAGGCCTGATAAGCGCAGCGCCATCAGGCATCTCTGCACAAACGCCGGAGGGTGACGCGGCGCGTCTTATCCGGCCTACACGATCCAAACGTTGCTTAATGGAAACTGTGTTCTTCGCCCGGATAGACGCCGGACTCAACTTCGGCAATATACTGCCGCACTGCGGCGCGGATGTCGCCCGCTTCTGCCAGGAAATTTTTAGCAAATTTTGGAATATGCCCGCCGGTGATACCAAACGCGTCATGCATCACGAGGATCTGCCCGTCGGTAACGTTGCCTGCGCCAATGCCGATCACCGGAATGGAAAGCGCTTCAGTGACCCGCTTCGCCAGTTCGACCGGAACGCACTCCAGCACCAGCAATTGTGCGCCTGCGGCTTCGAGTGCCAGCGCGTCGTCGAACAGTGTCTGACCGGCATCGCCACGCCCCTGAATTTTATAACCACCGAAAATATTGACTGATTGTGGTGTTAAACCCAGATGTCCGCAAACCGGCACTGCGCGTTCTGTCAGCATTTTTACGGTATTCACCAGCCACGCGCCGCCCTCGATTTTGACCATGTTCGCGCCCGCGCGCATAACCACTGCCGCATTCTCAAACGCCTGTTCTGGCGTGGCGTAAGCCATAAACGGCAGGTCTGCCAGTAGCAGGCTGTTCGGTGCGCCCCGACGTACGGCGCGGGTGTGATAGGCAATGTCCTCAACGGTTACCGGCAGGGTGGAGTCGTGGCCCTGTACTGTCATGCCAAGTGAGTCGCCCACCAGCATCACGTTCAGCCCTTCATCGGCAAACAGTTTGGCGAAGCTGTAGTCGTAAGCGGTAATGGTGGCGAAGCGTTTTTTGTCTTGTTTGTATTTCTGCAGTAAGGAGATGGTGGTCGGTTTCATAACATTTCCGGAGAATGAAAGTATCATTATCCGGCATTCTAACAGGAGGAGTCAGGGGGGCAATTATTTTAAGGAAATGTGTAAGTTGTCCGCAGAAAATGTTAAACGGAACGCCTGATTTACCAAAGGGCAGGTTTTTCTGCTGCCAGCAGCGTGAGTTGTTGGCGTATTGTAATGCCATCAGGAAAGACCAACTCAGGTGCAATTTCAAACAGCGGCCACAGCATAAAGCCGCGGTTTTTCATGTCATAGTGGGGAAGGGTCAGACGTTCAGTGCTAATCACTTCATCGCCGAACAGCATGATATCGAGATCCAGCGTGCGCGGTCCCCAGCGCTCCGCTTTACGAACGCGCCCCTGCTGTAACTCAATACGCTGAGTATGGTTAAGCAGCGCTTCCGGCAGAAGCGTCGTTTCCAGTGCGATAGCGGCATTCAGATAGTCAGGCTGATCCTGCGGCCCCAGTGGCGGAGTGCGGTAAAACGAGGAGAGTGCGACAATCCGGCTTTCCGGGATCTCTCCCAACGCCTGAATCGCCGCATTGACCTGCTCCAGTGGAGAGGCCAGATTACTGCCAATTGCGATATACGCAAGGGTCATGCACTGCCCTCACGACGCGGAGCGCGTTTGCGTGGGCGACGATGACGTCGACGAGCGGCCGGCTCTTCATCCAGCTCGTTCAACATGCCTTTTTGCTCAGGCGGTGCAGAGACCTGGAACTCCCCCCACCACTGCGCCAGACGTTGCAGTTCTGCGTTGTTTTCCACTTCTGCGCGTAGAGCCAGTAAATCGTAAGATGCACGGAACTTAGGATGTTCCATCAGCTTCCAGGCGCGTTTACCCTGGCGGCGCGACATACGCAACTGGAGCTGCCAGATATCACGCGTGAGCGACGTCAGGCGTTTGGGGATCGCCAGCGAGCGGCAGGCTTCGTCCAGCACATCATTCATGGCTAATGCGAAGGCGTCGTAATAAGACAGACCGCTCTCTTGCGCAATTTTCTGTGCCATCTCAAGCAACGGGTACCAGAACATGGCGGCGAACAGGAATGCCGGGTTGACGCGCATATCATTGTGGATACGGTTGTCGGTGTTCTTCAGTACCTGCGCGATAATACGTTCCATCGCGCTATCGCCGTTTTCGGTGAAATAGCGTGTGATGGTCGGGAACAGCGGCTGGAACAGGCTGTACTCGCACAGTTTTTTATAGGTTTCAAAACCATAACCCGCCTGCAGAAGTTTCAGTGATTCTTCAAACAGACGCGCAGGAGGAATATCGTTGAGCAGTGTCGCCAGGCGAGGAATAGGCTCTGCGGTTTCCGGACTGATACGCATGTCGAGTTTTGCCGCAAAACGGACAGCGCGTAACATACGTACGGGATCTTCGCGGTAACGCGTTTCCGGATTACCGATCAGACGGATCACGCCATCTTCCAGATCCTTCATGCCGCCAACATAATCACGCACGGTAAAATCAGCCACGCTGTAATAGAGGCTGTTGATCGTGAAATCGCGACGTTGCGCATCTTCTTCAATAGAACCGAAGATGTTGTCACGCAGCAGCATGCCGTTTTGTCCACGCTGAGACGTGGTGCGGTCAGTGTCGCCGCCTTCGTGATGACCACGGAAGGTGGCTACTTCGATGATTTCCGGGCCAAACATGACGTGAGCCAGGCGGAACCGGCGACCGACCAGACGACAGTTGCGAAACAGTTTACGTACCTGATCAGGCGTGGCGTTGGTCGTTACGTCGAAATCTTTCGGTTTTTTGCCGAGCAGAAGATCGCGCACACCGCCGCCGACCAGCCAGGCTTCGTAACCCGCCTTATTGAGCCTGTACATTACCTTCAGCGCATTTTCACTGATATCTTTGCGGGAAATTCCGTGCTGTTCACGCGGGATTACCGTCATATGCGGACGGGCGACGACCGGTTCAGCCTCGCTCTCTTCGCGACTTAGCACTTTGCGGCAAAAATTAGCGACTCGGGTAAAAATAGTGCACCTCGGTAGTGTCAAACTTCAATCAGGACAAAAAAATAGCGGCTAATCATAGCTCAGCATGACGCGTTTGAGAACGCTGAATTTACAATAGACGATGCAGGCACTGTCGCAAGTGTCCAGTTCTTCACCGCATATTGCAGCAATTCCTCCACATTCATGTCCTGCCATTCTAACGCGACGTTCTGACCCAGGAAGCGTAACGCATCAATAAGGACCGGGCGCGGATCGCCCTGCGGTAGCGCAGGTGCATGATTCTGCTTGGAGAGTTTAGCGCCTTGTTCGTTGAGCGCCAGCGGAAGATGAATATAGTCAGGCACCTGCCAGCCGAATTGCTGGTACAACGAAATTTGTCGAACAGTGGGTTCGATTAAGTCCGCGCCGCGCACGATTTCAGTGATGCCCTGAAAATGATCGTCCACCACCACGGCGAGGTTATAGGCAAACAGGCCGTCGCGGCGATGAATGATAAAATCTTCTTGCGCCAGATGACGGTCTGCCTGGATATCCCCGCGCAGCACATCATAAAACCGGGTGACGGGATGTTGTTGTTTAATACGCACGGCAGCGTGCTCTGGTCCATGAGCCAGATCGCGACAATGCCCGTCGTAGATCCCGCCCAGGCTTTGGATTCGGGCTCGCGAGCATGTGCAGTTGTAGCTCAGACCTTGTTCAGAGAGCCAGGCCAGCGCGTCCCGGTAGGCATCATGGCGTTGGGATTGCCATAGGATGTCGCCGTCCCAGTGCAGACCGTAATGTTCCAGCTGACGCAGGATAGTTTCTGCGGCACCGGGAACTTCACGAGGAGGGTCAATGTCCTCAATACGCACTCGCCAGATACCCTTTTGCGCCCGCGCCCGCAAGTAGCTGCCCAACGCGGCGATCAATGAACCAAAGTGTAGTTCGCCGGAAGGGGAAGGGGCGAAACGGCCAATATAGTGTGAGTCTGTCATGTCTTAAGAAAAATAAAAAAATAAGGCGGGAGTGACTCCCGCCTGGATTGAAGGTGGTAAAAATGGCCGGGATTAACCTGCCATTTGTTTTTCGCGAATCTCAGCCAGCGTTTTGCAGTCGATGCACAGATCGGCTGTCGGACGCGCTTCCAGACGACGAATACCAATTTCCACACCGCAGGATTCGCAGTAGCCGAAATCTTCGTCTTCTACTTTCTTCAGCGTTTTCTCGATCTTTTTGATCAATTTGCGTTCACGATCGCGGTTACGCAGTTCAAGACTGAACTCTTCTTCCTGTGCGGCACGGTCCACCGGATCAGGGAAGTTCGCTGCTTCGTCCTGCATATGAGTTACAGTGCGATCGACTTCATCCCTAAGTTGATTACGCCATGCTTCCAGAATACGTCTGAAGTGCGACAGCTGGGCTTCGTTCATATACTCTTCGCCCGGCTTCTCCTGGTACGGCTCCACCCCAGCGATGGCGAGAATACTCAGGGACGATGTTTTACGGTTTTGCCCTTCTTGCATGTTGCTTCTCCTTAACACGCACTATCGATCCCCATGTTCGGGGGAAAAATCAGGTCGCTATAAATAACAGATGCTTTTCCGGATAGCAATTATCTATACGTAACACTTGACAACCCTGTGAGGAAAAGCGTATTTGCGCACGCGGCCAGAATACTAATTAACCAGTTGTTTTTACCACTACAATGTAATGGGCAACGGTTCATTAAGAGTCATGCCTTCGGCAGAAAGTTCCGCTTTATAAACCAGAATTTCTACCCCCTTTTGTTGTGCTTCAATCAGGAGTTGCGCATATTTTGCATCGATATGCCGCGCGGGTGAAAACCGTGTAATGGCTGTGTGCAGCACCGCAAATAACACCACGGCGCGATGGCCAGCAGCCGCTACGCTCATCAGCTCCCGAAGATGTTTCTGACCTCGCTCAGTAACGGCATCGGGGAAATAACCATACTCTTCTTCTGCCAACGTAACCGATTTTACTTCAATATAGCAGTCGGGTCGGGAATCTGCCTGTAACATAAAATCAATACGGCTACGTTCGACGCCGTATTTTACTTCGCTTTTCAATACACTGTAGCCTGACAATTCCGGCAGGTGGTTATTTTCTATTGCCTCTTTCGTTAATCTGTTCGCCCACAGCGTATTAACACAAATGAACGCCCCGGACTGAGTTTCAGTTAATTCCCAGGTATGAGGATATTTTCGCTTCATATTTTCTGACGTCGAATACCACACGGTATCGCCTGCTGTCGCACAACCGGTCATTGCCCCTGTATTAGGGCAATGTAGCGTCAATTCGGTGCCGTCGGGCGTGATCACATCGGCTAAAAAACGCTTATAGCGCTGAATCAGCGTTGCGCGCTGTAAAGGGGGCGAAAATTTCATCTGAGTTCCTTGATTATTCGGCAAGTGTCCAGCGTTGTAATGCGGTGTATCGTGTACGTCCCCGCTCGAACGAAGAGGCATAAAGGGAAAATTCGGTCACTGGAAATGACCAGCAAAAACCTGGCGGCGGAATTGCCACGGCGTGACTGGCATCGCGCAGCAAGGTGATGTGCGGGTGAAAGGGTTGAGGGCTCTGATAACAGCCGCTACGCGCAGCTTGCGCCCGCAACATGTTGGCCAGTTGCAGCAGTCCTCGCGGCGACTGGCGCATCCCCAGCCAGACAACGCGCGAGCGTAACCATTGGCCCGCGTCATCCAGTTTGAGCGTAAATCCCGGTTGACGAATGCGTCCGGCAAGCTGTGACAGCGCCTGTTGTTTTTCCGGGCTGACCTCGCCCAGAAAGGCCAGCGTCAGATGCAGATTTGCGCTGGCCACCGGGCGACCATCCTCGGGGGCAAAATGGGCGGCACGCCAGGTGATAATTTGCTCACGAACAGGGCCGGGCAATTCAATCGCAAAGAACAGCCGTTTTGGCTCAGTCATGATGGGTACTCGGTTATGAATTAACGCGATGCTACAATGCAGCGCGAAGAAAGTTAACCCTCTGGAGTCATTTGTGACGTCGTTGCCTGTAGCCGCCGTACTGCCTGAACTGCTCACTGCCCTTGATAGCGCCCCCCAGGTTTTGTTGTCCGCGCCAACCGGGGCCGGGAAATCAACCTGGCTGCCGCTGCAGTTTCTGACACATAAAGGTATTCAGGGGCGGATTATCCTGCTGGAACCACGCCGTCTGGCGGCACGCAATGTGGCACAGCGACTGGCGGAGTTACTGAACGAAAAAACCGGTGAAACGGTAGGCTACCGGATGCGGGCGCAAAGTTGCGTGGGGCCGCAGACGCGCCTTGAAGTGGTCACAGAAGGCGTGCTGACAAGAATGATCCAACGCGACCCGGAGCTTAACGGCGTTGGGATGGTGATCCTCGATGAATTTCACGAGCGCAGTGTGCAGGCTGACCTGGCGCTGGCGTTGCTGTTGGATGTACAGCAGGGGCTGCGCGACGATTTAAAACTGCTGATCATGTCCGCAACGCTGGATAACGATCGCTTACAGCAACTGCTACCGGATGCGCCAGTGGTGGTCTCCGAAGGGCGCGTTTATCCTGTTGAACGCCGCTACCAGCCACTGGCGGCTCAACTGCGTTTTGATGAGGCAGTGGCCATTGCCACGGCGGAATTGCTGCGTAGCGAGTCGGGGTCGTTGCTGTTGTTTTTACCCGGTGTAGGAGAGATCCAGCGCGTACAGGAACATCTGGCTTCACGCGTGGGGAGCGATGTTCTGCTGTGTCCGTTGTATGGCGCATTGTCGTTGGATGACCAGCGCAAGGCCATCTTGCCAGCGCCAGCCGGGATGCGCAAAGTGGTGCTGGCAACCAATATTGCCGAAACCAGTTTAACGATCGAAGGGATCCGCCTGGTGGTGGACAGCGCGCAGGAGCGCGTGGCGCGTTTTGACGCGCGAACAGGACTGACGCGCCTGATAACCCAGCGCGTCAGCCAGGCCTCTATGACGCAGCGTGCGGGACGTGCAGGCCGACTGGAACCGGGGATCTGTCTTCACCTGCTTCCTAAAGATCAGGCACAGAGAGCGGCGGCGCAAAGCGAGCCGGAGATTTTGCAAAGCGATCTGTCGGGCGTGCTGATGGAGCTGTTGCAGTGGGGATGTCACGATCCCGCAGAGCTCACCTGGTTAGATCTTCCGCCAGCGACCCCTCTGCTGGCGGCTAAGCGGCTATTGCAGATGCTGAACGCGCTCGAGGGCGATCGCCTGAGCGCAATCGGTCAAAAAATGGCGGCGCTCGGCAACGACCCCCGACTGGCGGCGATGCTCGTTAGCGCCAAAAACAGCAGTGAAGCCGCCACGGCGGCGAAGCTCGCGGCGATGCTTGAAGAGCCGCTGCGGGGAGGGAAGTGCGATTTAAGCGTCGCATTTTCACGTCATCACCCCGGCTGGCAACAGCGCAGTCAGCAACTTCTGAAACGCCTCAACGTGCGCGCCACGGAACCGGACAGCCATTTGATAGCCCCGTTGCTTGCCCAGGCATTTGCCGATCGCATTGCGCGTCGACGTGGACTGGATGGGCGCTACCAACTGGCGAACGGGATGGGGGCAAAACTGGATGCCGATGACGCGCTGGGTCGCCATGAGTGGCTGATAGCACCTCTGTTGTTGCAAGGGAGCGCCTCACCAGATGCGCGTATTTTGCTGGCGCTGCCGCTGGATATCGACACGCTGATTCAGACGTGTCCCGCACTCTTGCAGCAATCCGACACGATTGAGTGGGATGAGGCGCAAGGCACGCTGAAAGCGCTACGCCGGTTGCGTATCGGGCAACTGACGGTAAAAGTTCAGCCGCTTGCCAAACCGTCCGAAGACGAACTGCATCAGGCGATGCTGAATGGCATTCGCGATAAAGGCTTAAGTGTGCTCAACTGGACGCCGGAAGCCGAGCAATTACGGCTGCGTTTGCACTGCGCGGCAAAATGGCTGCCGGAGTATGCGTGGCCTGCTGTCGATGAGGACTCGTTACTGGCTAGCCTGGAATCCTGGTTACTACCGCAGATGACCGGTGTGCATTCTCTGCGTGGGCTGAAGGCTGTGGATGTCGGTCTGGCGTTACGCAGTTTGCTGGACTGGTCTATGCTGCAACGTCTGGATAGTGAACTGCCTGCGCATTACACTGTGCCGACGGGAAGCCGGATAGCCATTCGTTATCATGATGATAACCCGCCTGCACTCGCTGTCAGAATGCAGGAGATGTTTGGGGAAGCGCAAACACCTACTATTGCTCAGGGGCGCGTTCCGCTGGTGCTCGAGTTATTATCACCGGCACAGCGACCACTGCAAATCACGCGGGATTTAAGCGCGTTCTGGCAGGGCGCCTACCGTGAGGTACAAAAAGAGATGAAAGGACGCTATCCCAAACATGTGTGGCCAGACGATCCGGCGAATACCGCGCCGACGCGGCGTACCAAAAAGTATTCGTAGTGGTCCCGTAGGTCGGATAAGCGAAGCGCCATCCGGCAAAAAACCAAATAATTGAGAGATTTCTTCTTCTGTCCTCTGGCGGAAGAACAGAGAATCAGGCCCTTGCGCCTGAACGTTGTGGAGAAAAAGCATGGCCGGGAATGACCGCGAGCCAATCGGGCGTAAAGGGAAACCGACGCGTCCGGTGAAACAAAAAGTGAGCCGTCGTCGACTCAGAGATGAAGAGTATGACGACGATTATGATGACGACTATGAGGATGAAGAACCGATGCCGCGTAAGGGTAAAGGCAAAGGCGGTAAGCCTCGTGGTAAGCGCGGCTGGATGTGGCTGTTGCTAAAACTGTCGATTGTTTTTGTGGTGCTGATTGCCATTTACGGCGTCTACCTGGATCAAAAAATCCGTAGCCGTATTGATGGCAAAGTCTGGCAATTGCCTGCGGCAGTCTATGGCCGTATGGTGAACCTTGAGCCGGAAATGCCGGTCAGCAAAACCGAAATGGTGAAGTTGCTGGAAGCGACGCAGTATCGTCAGGTGTCGAAAATGACGCGCCCTGGCGAGTTCACTGTACAGGCGAACAGCATTGAGATGATTCGCCGCCCGTTTGACTTCCCGGATAGTAAAGAAGGGCAGGTACGGGCGCGTTTGACGTTTGATGGCGATCATCTCGACACTATCGAGAACATGGACAACAACCGCCAGTTCGGTTTCTTCCGTCTCGATCCGCGTCTGATCACGATGCTCTCTTCACCAAACGGCGAACAGCGTCTGTTTGTACCGCGTAACGGCTTCCCGGATCTGCTGGTAGATACGCTGTTGGCGACCGAAGACCGCCATTTCTATGAACATGATGGGGTCAGCCTGTATTCCATCGGGCGCGCGGTGCTGGCGAACCTGACGGCCGGACGTACGGTGCAGGGAGCGAGTACGCTGACTCAGCAGCTGGTGAAAAACCTCTTCCTCACCAGCGAACGTTCCTACTGGCGTAAAGCCAACGAAGCCTACATGGCGCTGCTGATGGATGCGCGTTACAGCAAGGATCGCATTCTCGAACTGTACATGAACGAAGTGTACCTCGGTCAGAGCGGCGACAATGAGATTCGCGGCTTCCCGCTGGCGAGTTTGTACTATTTTGGTCGTCCGGTTGAGGAACTGAGTCTTGATCAGCAGGCCTTGCTGGTGGGAATGGTGAAAGGGGCGTCCATCTATAATCCGTGGCGTAACCCGAAACTGGCGCTGGAGCGTCGTAACCTGGTATTACGTCTGCTGCAACAACAGCAGGTCATTGACCAGGAACTTTACGAAATGCTGAGTGCGCGTCCGTTGGGCGTGCAGCCGCGCGGTGGGGTGATCTCTCCACAGCCGGCGTTCATGCAGATGGTGCGTCAGGAGCTGCAGGCGAAGCTGGGCGACAAAGTTAAAGATCTCTCCGGGGTGAAGATCTTCACGACGTTTGACTCGGTGGCGCAGGATGCCGCAGAGAAAGCCGCCGTTGAGGGGATTCCGGTACTCAAGAAACAACGCAAACTCAGCGATCTGGAAACGGCTATCGTGGTGGTTGACCGCTTCAGTGGCGAAGTGCGGGCAATGGTCGGGGGTGCTGAACCGCAGTTTGCAGGTTACAACCGTGCCATGCAGGCGCGCCGTTCCATTGGCTCACTGGCGAAACCAGCGACCTATCTGACCGCGCTCAGTCAGCCGAAGTTGTATCGTCTCAATACCTGGATCGCCGATGCGCCGATTGCCCTGCGCCAGCCAAACGGCCAGGTCTGGTCGCCGCAGAACGATGACCGCCGCTACAGCGAGAGCGGTAAAGTGATGCTGGTGGATGCTCTGACGCGTTCGATGAACGTGCCGACGGTGAATTTGGGGATGGCGCTGGGACTGCCGGCCGTCACCGATACCTGGCTGAAGCTGGGCGCGCCGAAAGATCAGCTTAATCCGGTGCCGGCGATGCTGCTTGGGGCGTTGAACCTGACGCCAATCGAAGTCGCGCAGGCGTTCCAGACGATCGCCAGTGGCGGTAACCGGGCGCCGTTGTCGGCGTTACGTTCGGTGATTGCTGAAGATGGCTCGGTGCTCTATCAGAGCTTCCCGCAGGCGGAACGCGCGGTTCCGGCGCAAGCGGCCTATATGACGCTGTGGACCATGCAGCAGGTTGTACAGCGTGGTACTGGACGTCAACTGGGGGCGAAATATCCGGGACTGCATTTGGCGGGTAAAACCGGAACCACCAACAATAACGTGGATACCTGGTTTGCCGGTATCGACGGAAGCCAGGTCACGATTACCTGGGTGGGACGTGATAATAATCAGCCAACCAAACTGTACGGCGCCAGTGGTGCGATGTCGATTTATCAGCGCTACCTGGCCAACCAGACGCCAGCTCCGCTGGTGTTAACTCCACCGGAAGACATTGTGGATATGGGCGTGGATTACGACGGCAACTTTGTGTGTGGCGGCGGAATGCGTACGCTTCCGGTCTGGACCACCGATCCTGATGCGCTGTGCCAGCAGGGCGAGATGATGCAACAACCGCAATCAGGTAATCCGTTTGACCAGTCCTCTCAACCGCAACAGCAGCAACAGCAACCGCCGCAGCAGGAGAAGAAAGACGGTGACGGCGTCGCGGGCTGGATAAAAGAGATGTTTGGCAGTAACTAATGCCCTCAAAACCCGCTTCGGCGGGTTTTTCTTTTGCCGCACGGTAAGGCGATTTCGCCTAATTCAATAACCCCTTCATTTTATCTGGTTACTTCTTAACCCCTCAGTTTCCGCAGGGTTGTGTATCGCTTGCGATCTCGCCAGCGTTTCGAATATTATGCTGCCGTCATAATAATAATTCTCGTTTACGTTATCATTCACTTTTCATCAGAGATATACCAATGGCGCGTTTTAAAACTGCTCAGCCAAACTACTCGCTGCGTAAAATTGCGGTCGTAGTAGCCACAGCGGTTAGCGGCATGTCTGTCTATGCACAGGCAGCGGTTCAACCGAAAGAAGAAACCATTACTGTTACCGCTGCACCTGCCCCGCAAGAAAGTGCATGGGGACCCGCAGCAACCATCGCAGCGCGACAATCCGCGACGGCAACCAAAACGGATACCCCGATTGAAAAGACTCCCCAGTCTATTTCTGTTGTAACCGCTGAGGAGATGGCGCTGCACCAGCCTAAATCTGTGAAAGAGGCGCTCAGCTACACGCCAGGCGTTGCTGTGGGCACTCGTGGCGCATCCAACACCTATGACTACCTGATTATCCGCGGTTTCGCTGCCGATGGCCAAAGCCAGAATAACTATCTGAATGGCCTGAAGATGCAGGGTAACTTCTACAACGACGCGGTGATCGATCCCTATATGCTGGAGCGCGCGGAAGTGATGCGCGGTCCGGTTTCCGTTCTTTACGGAAAGAGCAACCCGGGTGGCTTACTGAACATGGTCAGCAAGCGCCCAACCACAGAGCCCCTGAAAGAAGTTCAGTTTAAAATGGGCACCGACAACCTGTTCCAGACCGGGTTTGATTTCAGCGATGCGCTGGATGATGATGGTGTTTACTCCTATCGCTTAACCGGCCTTGCGCGTTCCGCCGATGCGCAGCAGCAGGGCGCAGAAGAGCAACGCTATACTATCGCGCCGTCTTTCTCCTGGCGTCCGGATGACAAAACCAACTTCACCTTCCTCTCTTACTTCCAGAACGAGCCGGAGACCGGTTACTACGGCTGGTTGCCAAAAGAGGGGACCGTGTCCGAATTGCCTAACGGTAAACGTCTGTCTACTGATTTTAACGAAGGCGCTGACAACAATACCTACTCTCGTAACGAGAAGATGGTGGGCTACAGCTTCGATCACGAATTTAACGACACCTTTACCGTGCGACAGAACCTGCGCTTTGCGGAAAATAAAACCTCGCAAAACAGCGTCTACGGCTATGGCGTGTGCTCTGACCCTGCAAACGTGGGCAGCAAACAATGTGCGGCGCTGGCACCGGAAGACAAAGGCCACTATCTCGCACGTAAGTATGTTGTTGATGATGAGAAATTGCAGAACTTTGCGGTTGATACCCAGTTGCAGAGTAACTTTGCAACTGGCGAAGTTGACCATATCCTGCTGACCGGCGTTGACTTTATGCGTATGCGTAATGACATCAACTCCTGGTTTGGTTATGACGACTCTGTTCCTCTGCTGGACCTGTACAATCCGGTGAACGGCGATTTCGATTTTAATTCGAAAGATCCTGCGACCTCTGGCCCTTATCAGGTTCTGAACAAGCAGAAACAGACTGGGGTGTATATTCAGGATCAGGCGCAGTGGGACAAAGTTCTGGTAACATTGGGCGGTCGTTATGACTGGGCTGATCAGGAGTCGTTCAACCGTGTTTATGGCACGACCTCAGAGCGTGATGACAACCAGTTTACCTGGCGTGGTGGTGTTAACTATCTGTTCGATAATGGTGTAACCCCGTACTTCAGCTACAGCGAATCGTTTGAACCGTCTTCACAGACGGATGCGCAAGGTAATCTGTTCGCCCCTTCAAAAGGCAAACAGTACGAAGTCGGTGTCAAATATGTGCCGAAAGATCGCCCGATCGTGATTACCGGCGCTCTGTATCAACTGACGAAAACCAACAACCTGATGGCGGACCCGGCGGGTTCATTCTTCTCGGTTGACGGTGGCGAGATTCGTGCGCGTGGCGTTGAGATCGAAGCGAAAGCGGCGCTGTCGGCGAGTGTTAACGTCGTCGGTTCATACACGTATACCGATGTTGAATACACAACAGACACCAAATACAAAGGCAACACGCCTGCACAGGTGCCGGAACACATGGCGTCACTGTGGGGAGATTACACCTTTTATGATGGCGCATTGTCGGGTCTGACGCTGGGTACCGGGGGACGTTTTAGCAGCTCAAGCTATGGCGACCCGGCAAACTCCTTTAAAGTGGGGAGTTATGCCGTTATGGATGCGTTAGTACGCTACGATCTGGCTCGCGTGGGTATGGCGGGTTCCAACGTGGCGCTCCACGTTAACAACCTGCTTGATCGTGAATACGTCGCCAGTTGCTTCAACACGTACGGCTGCTTCTGGGGCGCGGAACGCCAGGTTGTTGCAACCGCAACCTTCCGTTTCTAATTTCTCTTAGGGCACGGTTATCCGTGCCCGTTTTACAAGTTGGCCGCTATGCAGGAAAACACAACCCATTCCGACACGACGTTTGCATTGCACAATGTCTCTTTTCGCGTGCCTGGACGTACGCTGCTGCATCCTCTCTCTCTGACCTTTCCTGTCGGTAAAGTGATCGGACTTATCGGGCATAACGGCTCAGGTAAATCCACCCTGCTGAAAATGCTCGGACGACATCAGCCGCCTTCTCAAGGCGAGATTTTGTTGGACGGTCAGCCGCTGGAAAACTGGAGCAGCAAAGCGTTTGCGCGCAAAGTCGCTTATTTGCCCCAGCAGTTGCCGCAGGCTGAAGGGATGACGGTGCGTGAACTTGTCGCGATTGGGCGTTATCCGTGGCATGGCGCATTGGGGCGTTTTGGCGTGGCCGACAGAGAAAAAGTGGAAGAAGCGATCACGTTGGTCGGTTTAAAACCGTTGGCGCATCGGTTGGTGGATAGCCTTTCCGGTGGCGAGCGTCAGCGGGCATGGATAGCGATGCTGGTGGCGCAGGATAGCCGCTGCCTGTTGCTTGATGAACCCACCTCGGCGCTGGATATTGCGCATCAGGTTGATGTGCTGGCGTTGGTGCACCGTTTAAGCCAGCAGCGCGGCCTGACCGTAATTGCCGTGCTTCATGATATCAATATGGCTGCGCGCTACTGCGACTATCTGGTCGCACTGCGTGGCGGTGAAATGATCGCGCAGGGAACCCCCGCCGAACTGATGCGGGGTGAAACACTGGAACAGATTTACGGCATCCCGATGGGGATTTTACCGCACCCTGCGGGCGCCGCACCTGTGAGTTTTGTTTATTAATGAGTGGTTTATATCCTCTTTCTCGCCGTCGCTTTTTAACCGCGATGGCGCTTTCTCCGTTGCTCTGGAAGATGGGGCAGGCACGCGCCGCCTCTGTTGACCTGCAGCGTATTGTGGCGCTGGAATGGCTACCGGTAGAGCTTCTGCTGGCGCTAGGCATTACGCCGTACGGCGTGGCAGATACTCCTAACTACCGTTTGTGGGTCAACGAACCGCCGTTGCCGGACTCCGTGATTGACGTGGGTTTGCGTACTGAGCCGAATCTGGAACTGCTGACTGAAATGAAACCCTCATTTATGTTCTGGTCGGCAGGATACGGCCCTTCGCCTGAGAAGCTGGGCCGTATTGCACCGGGACATGGGTTTAACTTCAGTGACGGCAAAAATCCCCTGGCGGTGGCGCGCCAGTCGCTCACTGAGATGGCGCAACTTCTCAATGTGGAACCCGCTGCCCAACGCCATTTAGCAGAGTTCGACAGCTTTATCGAAAGCCAGAAAACACGCTTTACCCAGCGTGGGGAGAGGCCGTTGCTGATAACGAGCCTGCTGGATTCGCGTCATATGCTGGTCTTCGGGCCGAATTGCCTCTTTCAGCCGGTGCTGGACGAATATGGCATTCGTAATGCCTGGCAGGGTGAAACCAATTTTTGGGGAAGCTCCGTGGTGGGGATTGATCGTCTGGCGGCCTATAAAGAGGCTGATGTTGTCTGTTTTGACCACGGTAACCAGCGTGAGATGGACGCTTTGATCGCCACACCGCTGTGGCAGGCAATGCCATTTGTGCGTGCCGGGCGTTTTCAGCAGGTGCCCGCTGTCTGGTTCTACGGCGCAACGCTTTCAACCATGAATTTTGTTCGTATTCTGGATAATGCGCTGGGAGGCAAGGCGTGAGTAAACGTATTGCGCTGTTTCCGGCCGCATTTCTGGCGGTACTGCTGATTGTTGCCGCCGGGCTAACCTGGTCAAATTTCTCAATCGCACTGCCTTGTCGCCAGTGGCTGCAGGCGTTGTGGTCACCCGATATTGATGTGGTTGAGCAGATGTTGTTCCACTACAGTTTGTTGCCGCGTCTGGCGATCTCTTTGCTGGTGGGGGCGGGACTGGGATTGGTGGGCGTACTCTTTCAGCAGGTGCTGCGTAACCCGCTGGCGGAGCCGACGACATTGGGTGTGGCAACCGGTGCGCAACTGGGGATCACCGTCACCACCCTGTGGGCGCTTCCCGGCGCATTGACCACGCAATTCGCCGCACTGGTGGGCGCCTGTGTCGTCGGCGCGGTGGTGTTTGGCGTTGCGTGGGGGAAACGTCTGTCTCCGGTGACGTTAATTCTCGCCGGCTTGGTCGTCAGCTTGTATTGCGGTGCCATCAATCAACTGATGGTCCTTTTCCATCATGATCAGCTGCAAAGTATGTTTCTCTGGAGTTCCGGGACGCTGACGCAAACGGACTGGGGCGGCGTGCAGCGTCTGTGGCCGCAGTTGTTGGGTGGAGTGATGCTCACGTTGCTGTTGTTACGCCCGATGACTCTGATGGGGTTAGACGACGGCGTGGCGCGCAATCTGGGGCTGGCCTTATCGTTGGCGCGTCTGGCGGTGCTGTCACTGGCGATTGTGCTCAGTGCGCTACTGGTTAACGCGGTGGGGATTATCGGCTTCATCGGGCTGTTTGCACCGCTGCTCGCGAAAATGCTCGGTGCACGGCGTCTGCTGGCGCGTCTGATGCTCGCGCCGCTGATTGGGGCGCTGATCCTCTGGCTTTCTGATCAAATCATTCTCTGGCTGACGCGCGTGTGGATGGAAGTGTCCACCGGGTCGGCAACGGCGTTGATTGGCGCGCCGCTGCTTCTGTGGCTGCTGCCGCGTCTGCGCAGCATGAGCATGCCAGCGATGAATGCGAATGACAGGATTGTAACCGAACGACAACATGTGCTGGGTTTTGCGCTGGCAGGCGGCGTGCTGCTGCTGGCGGTGGTTATTGTGGCCCTCTCACTGGGACGAGATGTGCATGGCTGGACGTGGGCCAGCGGCGCAATGCTGGATGAATTACTGCCCTGGCGCTGGCCGCGTATTCTGGCCGCCATGATCGCTGGCGTGATGCTGGCGGTTGCCGGGTGCATTATTCAACGCCTGACCGGTAACCCGATGGCGAGTCCGGAAGTGTTGGGGATAAGCTCCGGCGCGGCGTTTGGTGTGGTATTAATGCTGTTTCTGGTTCCGGGAAATGCGTTCGGCTGGCTGCTGCCTGCCGGGAGTCTTGGCGCGGCAGTCACGTTGCTGATCATTATGATCGCCGCCGGACGCGGAGGATTCTCTCCACACCGTATGTTACTGGCGGGGATGGCGCTCAGTACGGCATTCACCATGCTACTGATGATGTTACAGGCAAGCGGCGATCCGCGAATGGCGGAAGTGTTAACCTGGATCTCGGGTTCGACCTACAACGCTTCGGGTGAGCAAGTGTTGCATACCGGGATCGTAATGGTGATTTTGTTGGCGATCGCGCCGCTGTGTCGTCGTTGGCTGACCATCTTACCGTTAGGTGGCGATACCGCTCGGGCTGTGGGGATGGCGCTGACACCTTCGCGCATTGGTCTGCTGATGCTGGCCTCGTGTCTGACGGCGACGGCGACAATGACCATTGGCCCGCTGAGCTTTGTCGGTTTGATGGCGCCGCACATTGCGCGGATGTTAGGTTTTCGGCGGACGATGCCGCATATGATCATGTCGGCGCTGGCGGGGGGCGTGCTGTTAGTCTTCGCTGACTGGTGCGGCAGGATGGTCTTGTTCCCGTATCAGATCCCTGCGGGATTGCTTTCGACGTTTATTGGCGCGCCGTACTTTATTTATCTGTTGAGAAAGCAGAGCCGGTAATAATGCTACGCGCTTAAATGGTGTATTTGTAGGCCGGGTAAGGCGTCAGCCGCTACCCGGCATTGTATTGCCTGATGGCGCTGACGCTTATCAGGCCTACGGTTCTTCACGCGTTGTTACAGCTTCGCGAACACCCGACGCGCGGCGTCGATGGTGTTATTGATATCGTCCATGCTGTGCGCTACGGACATAAAACCGGCTTCAAAGGCGGACGGCGCCAGATAAACGCCCTCGTCCAGCATCAGATGGAAGAAACGCTTAAAGCGCTCCACATCACATGCCATCACATCCTGGTAGCAGTTTACCGATTCGGCATCGGTGAAGAATATCCCGAACATGCCGCCAACATGGTTCACCACCAGCGGAATTCCCGCATCCTGTGCTGCGTCCAGCAGACCTTCAGACAGTCGCGTGGTCAGCTCATCCAGCGTTTCATGGATCCCCGGTTGAGCGACTTCGGTCAGGCAGGCAAAACCGGCGGCCATCGCGATAGGGTTACCGGAAAGCGTTCCCGCCTGATAAACCGGACCGGTCGGAGCCAGCGCATCCATCACGTCGCGACGACCGCCGAAAGCGCCAACAGGCATACCGCCGCCGATGATTTTGCCCAGGCACGTCAGATCCGGTGTCACACCGTAGTAATCCTGTGCACCTGCCAGCGCGACACGGAAGCCCGTCATCACTTCGTCAATAATCAGCAGTGCGCCGAACTCGTCACACAACGCGCGCAGACCAGGCAGGAATTCCGGCAGCGGCGGGATGCAGTTCATGTTACCTGCGACGGGCTCAACGATGATGCAGGCAATTTCCTCGGGATACTGTTCGAATGCCGCGCGAACGGAGTTCAGATCGTTGTAAGTACAGGTCAGGGTATGTTTCGCGAAATCTGCCGGTACGCCCGGTGAGTTCGGCTGGCCCAGCGTCAACGCGCCAGAACCGGCTTTAACCAGCAGGCAATCGGCGTGACCGTGGTAGCAGCCTTCAAATTTGATGATCTTGTCGCGGCCAGTAAAGCCGCGAGCCAGACGGATGGCGCTCATGGTGGCTTCGGTACCGGAGTTCACCATACGTACCATATCCATCGTTGGCACCAGATTGGTGACCAGTTCCGCCATTTTGACTTCCATCTCGGTGGGAGCACCGAAACTCAGACCACGTGAGGCGGCTTCAATCACCGCGTTACGGATCGCCGGATGGTTGTGACCCAACACCATCGGTCCCCAGGAACCGACATAATCGATGTAGGCTTTGCCATCGACATCATACAGATACGCACCGTCTGCCTTTTCGATAAACAGCGGAGTGCCTCCCACGCCAGTAAAGGCGCGAACAGGGGAGTTAACGCCGCCGGGGATGAGCTCGCGTGCTGCGCTGTAGAGGTTTTCAGACTTACTCATGGAGGGGTTCCTGGTTCGTAGAAAAAGTGAATGCCCGCTATTCTATGTAAAGTTTTCCGCATTTGAAACAACACGATTTCCAGGGGATTTTCACCGAAGAGGCGAGTACAATGCCGCCTCTGCATTTGTATTTTACCCGGCATACTTCACGTTGCAGATGCGTTGGCTCTCCTCGCTCACCCCAGTCACTTACTTTTGTAAGCGCCAGGGGATTCACTGCGTCGCCGCCTTCCTGCAACTCGAATTATTTAGGGTAATCCAATTAATGATTATCTGATGAAAACAGACACTCCCTCTTTTGGCGCTCAGCACGTTTTGCGCTTACGGCGACGGGATCTGATCCGCCGACTCGTTGAGCGCGATAAAACGCCGCTGGCGATTTTGTTGATGGCAGCCGTTGTCGGCACAGTGACCGGGTTGGCTGGCGTGGCGTTCGAAAAAGCGGTGACCTGGGTCCAGAACCAGCGTTTGGGTACATTGGCCCATGTCGCAGACCATGCATGGTTGGTCTGGCCGCTGGCTTTTATTCTCTCTGCCGGGCTTGCGATGGTCGGTTATTATCTGGTGCGCAAATTTGCGCCGGAAGCGGGTGGTTCGGGTATCCCGGAAATAGAAGGCGCTCTGGAAGAGTTACGTCCGGTTCGCTGGTGGCGCGTACTGCCCGTTAAGTTTGTGGGAGGAATGGGGACGCTCGGCGCAGGAATGGTGCTCGGGCGCGAAGGGCCCACGGTGCAGATTGGCGGAAATATTGGTCGCATGGTGCTGGACGTGTTCCGCATGCGCAGCGCTGAAGCGCGCCACACGTTGCTGGCAACCGGTGCGGCCGCGGGGCTTTCTGCCGCGTTTAACGCGCCGTTGGCGGGTATTCTGTTCATTCTTGAAGAGATGCGTCCGCAGTTTCGTTACAACCTTATTTCGATCAAGGCGGTGTTCACAGGCGTTATCATGTCCAGCATCGTGTTTCGCATCTTCAACGGAGAAGCGCCGATCATTGAGGTGGGCAAACTGTCGAATGCGCCGATTAACACCCTGTGGCTCTATTTGATCCTCGGAATGATCTTTGGTTGTGTTGGGCCTGTCTTCAATACGATGGTGCTGCGTACCCAGGACATGTTTCAACGCTTTCATGGCGGCGATCTCAAAAAATGGGTATTGATGGGCGGAGTTATCGGCGGGCTGTGCGGTATTCTCGGACTGATTAAACCGGAGGCGGCTGGCGGAGGCTTTAACCTGATTCCCATTGCCGCCGCCGGTAATTTCAGCGTTGGACTGCTGTTGTTTATCTTTATTGCGCGGGTGATTACCACGCTGCTCTGTTTTTCATCCGGCGCGCCTGGCGGTATTTTTGCGCCGATGCTGGCGTTGGGGACGTTACTGGGCACAGCGTTTGGCATGGCGGCGGCGGTATTTTTCCCGCAATATCATCTTGAGGCGGGGACATTTGCGATTGCCGGAATGGGGGCACTGCTGGCGGCATCTGTGCGTGCGCCGTTGACGGGGATTGTGCTGGTTCTGGAAATGACCGATAACTATCAGCTCATTTTGCCAATGATTATTACCTGCCTTGGCGCAACACTATTGGCGCAATTTATGGGCGGAAAGCCGCTATACTCTACGATCCTTGCCCGTACGCTGGCAAAGCAGGACGCAGAGCAGGCGGCAAAAAGCCAGAGCGTTACCGCTGGCGAGAATACTTGAACGAAATACCAGGGTATTAGATAATGACGAGAGTATTGGGTTAGAATTTGCCCAATTGCCAATGTCGTTTGGAGCAAAAAATGAGTGATGACGTAGCGCTGCCACTGCAATTTACTGAAGCAGCAGCCAATAAAGTAAAAAGCCTGATCGCTGATGAAGATAACCCGAATCTGAAATTACGTGTGTATATCACCGGTGGTGGTTGCAGCGGTTTCCAGTACGGTTTCACCTTTGATGATCAGGTGAACGATGGCGATATGACCATTGAGAAACAGGGCGTCGGCCTGGTTGTTGATCCGATGAGCCTGCAGTATCTGGTGGGCGGATCCGTTGATTACACCGAAGGTCTGGAAGGTTCTCGTTTCGTCGTGACCAACCCGAACGCAAAAAGCACCTGTGGGTGCGGCTCGTCCTTCAGTATCTGATTGTACTGAACATGAAAAAGCCGTGTCCCAGACGCGGCTTTTTGCTATCTGCTGTGATCATCCAGCGCAAAGGTGGGCAGCTTCAGGTGCCAGCGAATGGCGGCAAGTCGAATGATGAGCGTCACGACCATACCCAGCATACTGGACGTTTCCAGTGGAATATCAAAAGTGTAATACGCAGTAGCATGCACGATACCGCCGATGATACAGGCCGTTGCATAAATTTCGGTACGTAAAATCATGGGAACTTCGCGGGCTAACACATCACGAATAATCCCACCGCCGACGCCGGTAATTACGCCCATACAAATGGCAACCAGTGGACCGCTTCCCGCAATAAAGGCTTTATTCACGCCAATCCCCACAAATACCGCAAGACCAACGGCATCCAACACTGGGAGCATCCATTTAGGCAGGCGTCTGGGCTGGCGCACCAGTACAATGGTGAGCATGCTGGTGATCATCGCCACCACCAGGTCTGTCGGGTCTTTTACCCAAAATACCGGTCCGTTATCCAGCGCCATATCGCGAATGGTTCCCCCGCCTACGGCCGTAACAACGCCGAGAACCAGAACGCCAAACGGGTCCATGCGCAGCTTTCCGGCCAGTAATACGCCAGAGATAGCAAATACGGCTGTGCCTACAATATCGAGCCAATAG
Source organism: Citrobacter sp. NCU1 (assembly GCF_010231475.1). Taxonomy (GTDB): domain Bacteria; phylum Pseudomonadota; class Gammaproteobacteria; order Enterobacterales; family Enterobacteriaceae; genus Citrobacter_D. The sequence continues at coordinate 317,475 of NZ_NRDO01000034.1, forward strand.
ACGAGCATCGTCGAATCCCCACTGAGAGCCTGGCGAGGCCTGGCTCTATTTCACTTGTGAAAGCGCATTACAGAGTTGTTTTGCGGCGAGGATAATACGCGGGCTTGCGCGTTCAAACCAGTCACTGGTGAGTGGAATAACCGGAATTTTTAGCTGATTTCCCCAGTATTGTTTGATTTTGAGGATTTCGCCCGAATCTCCTGCGACGACGATCGCTTGGGGAGCCCTTGCCAGCACCTGTTCGCGACTCACCTGCGGCCAGGGAACACGACTATCGGAAAAGACATTTTCTCCGCCACACAGCTCAATAACCTGGTTCTGAATCGAGTTTTTTCCGCTGGTAAAGGGCGGATTGATGCCAAACTGGAGAAACACCCGCTTTTTCGGTTTCTCTGCATACTGAGATTTTAGCTGAGCATACTCATCCAACAAGGCTTGCGCTGCACGTTTGGCTTTTTCTGGATCGGGACTCCAGGCCGCCAACGTCTGCAACGCGCCAGCGACCTGCTCGATGGTCTCCGCGTCTATCCAGATAACTTTGATGCCCAAAGAGGTCAGTTGGTTGACCTGCCGCTCTGAATTCCCCCCACGCCAGGCGATAACCAGATCGGGCTTTAACGCCACAATCCGTTCCAGATTCATCCCTTGCCAGGTGGAAACTTCATCGATGTCTTTCGCTTCCGGGGGATAGTCGGAATAACTGCTCACACCAACGGGGGTAATTCCTGCGGCAAAGGCAAGCTCGGTGTTGGCGGGGGAGAGGGAAACGACACGCGGCGCGGCGGAGATCCACACCGGAAGGGCGAAAAGCAGGGCGGCCAGCGCCCTGGATAATGATTTAGCCATGTGCCAGTTTCTGGACCAGTGTTTCCACCATCAAGCTGGACTGTTTGGCGGCAACCACCAGGAACTCGTCAAAGCTGAGGTGAGACTGTTGATCGGCCACGTCAGAAATGGCGCGAACTACCACAAAAGGCACGTTAAAGTTATGACAAACGTGCGCGATAGCGGTCGCTTCCATTTCTACGGCAATCGCGTTCGGGAAGTTATGGCGGATGCGCGCCAGACCGACGGATCCATTAATGAAGGCGTCGCCACTGACGATCAACCCGCGCACCGCATTCAGGTTCAGTTCTGCGATGCAGGATTCGGCTGCAGCGATCAGTTTGTCATCCGCTTTAAAACCTGCAGGGCAACCCGGAAGCTGGCCAAATTCATAACCAAACGCAGTGACGTCGGCATCGTGATAACGCGCTTCGTCAGAAACCACGATATCACCGACGTTCAGCGTTGGTGCCAGTCCGCCTGCAGAACCTGTATTAACAATGACATCCGGCTTGCAGCGCTCGAGAAGCAGGGTTGCGCCCAGCGCAGCCGCGACTTTACCGATGCCTGATTTCAGTAGCGCAACCTCAGTTCCGTTCAGCTGGCCGGTGTAAATTTCACAACCGCCAAGGGTAATTGTCTGACGGTTTTCGATTTTGTCACGCAGTAGCGTAACTTCTTCTTCCATTGCACCAATGATGCCGATTTTCATAGATTTACTCGCGATAAGCCAGATTTGAGGGCATAGTCTATCATGCGCTTAAGGTGAAGCGCATTGCTCAGGCGGGAGAGAACATGGCACAGATCGATTTCCGAAATAAAATTAACTGGCACCGTCGTTATCGTTCACCGCAAGGCACGAAGTCTGAGCACGAAATTCTACGGATCTTTGAGAGCGATCGTGGTCGGATCATCAATTCTCCCGCTATTCGTCGTCTGCAACAGAAAACGCAAGTATTCCCGCTTGAACGCAATGCGGCGGTGCGGACGCGACTGACGCACTCTCTGGAAGTGCAGCAGGTTGGGCGTTATATCGCTAAAGAAATACTGAGTCGCCTTAAAGAACTGAAACTGTTAGAAAAGTATGGTCTTGATGAGTTGACCGGTCCTTTTGAAAGCATCGTGGAGATGTCCTGCCTGATGCACGATATTGGCAATCCACCGTTTGGGCATTTTGGCGAGGCGGCGATTAACGATTGGTTCCGTCAGCGTTTGTTTCCGGCAGATGCGGAAAGCCAGCCACTCAGTGACGATCGATGTGTCGTTGCGGCGCTGAGACTGCGTGAGGGTGAGGAGTCAGTGAATCATCTTCGTCGTAAAGTGCGCCAGGACTTATGTCAGTTTGAAGGTAATGCTCAGGGGATTCGTCTGGTTCATACATTGATGCGAATGAATCTGACCTGGGCGCAGGTGGGCGGTATTTTAAAATATACGCGGCCTGCCTGGTGGCGGGGGGAAACACCGTCCTCGCATAGCTATTTGATGAAAAAACCGGGCTACTATCTTTCTGAAGAACCCTATATTGAGAGGTTACGTAAAGAACTTGAAATGGCGCCTTACAGTCGATATCCATTAGCGTGGATTATGGAGGCGGCTGACGACATTTCATATTGCGTGGCCGATCTTGAGGATGCCGTTGAGAAAAGAATCTTCAGCGTGGAGCAGCTTTATCATCATCTTCATGAGGCCTGGGGGCATCATGAAAAAGGTTCACTGTTCATGCAGGTAGTTGAGAATGCCTGGGAGAAATCGCGCGCTAATTCATTAAGTCGTAGCACGGAAGACCAATTTTTTATGTATTTACGCGTAAATACACTTAATAAACTGGTGCCGTATGCTGCCCAGCGCTTTATTGATAATTTGCCGCAAATCTTTGACGGAAATTTCAATCACGCATTGCTGGAGGATGCCAGTGGCTTCAGTCAGTTGCTTGAGTTATATAAAAATGTCGCGGTAAAACATGTGTTTAGTCATCCGGATGTTGAGCAACTGGAATTACAAGGATACCGGGTGATCAGTGGTTTGCTGGAGATTTATCAGCCGCTATTAAAAATGTCGCTATTAGATTTTTCTGAGCTGGTTGATAACGAACGACTGAAACGCTTTCCTATTGAGTCCAGACTATTCCAGAAGCTCTCTACGCGTCATCGCCTGGCTTATGTTGAAGTTGTGGGAAAATTAGCACCGGACTCGCCGGAATACGTCACGCTGGAATATTATTATCGCTGCCGTCTGATTCAGGATTATATCAGTGGGATGACAGATTTGTATGCCTGGGATGAATATCGCCGTCTGATGGCAGTTGAATAATATTCAACCTTTTGTAAAGATGAACAATAAATATTTACCGTTTCCAGAAACTTTATACCGGAACTTCGCGCTATAAAACGAATCTGATGTACACAGCAATTTTGCGTTATCTGTTAATCGAGATCGAAACACATGAAAAAAACCACATTAGCAATGAGTGCACTGGCTCTGAGTTTAGGTTTGGCGTTGTCCCCCCTGTCTGCAACGGCGGCTGAGACGGCGTCTTCAGCAACAGCAGCCCAGCAGATGCCAAGTCTGGCACCGATGCTCGAAAAAGTGATGCCATCGGTGGTGAGTATTAACGTGGAAGGCAGCACGACGGTGAATACACCGCGTATGCCGCGTAACTTCCAGCAGTTTTTCGGTGAAGATTCTCCGTTCTGCCAGGATGGCTCGCCATTCCAGAGCTCGCCTTTCTGTCAGGGCGGTGTGCAGCAGGGCGGCGGTAACGGCGGCGGCCAGCAGCAAAAATTCATGGCGCTGGGTTCTGGTGTCATCATTGACGCTGCAAAAGGCTATGTCGTAACCAACAACCACGTGGTCGACAATGCCAGCGTAATCAAAGTACAGCTGAGCGATGGTCGTAAATTCGATGCGAAAGTCGTCGGTAAAGATCCGCGCTCCGATATCGCGCTGATCCAGATCCAGGATCCGAAAAATCTGACGGCGATTAAGCTGGCGGACTCTGACGCACTGCGCGTAGGGGATTATACCGTTGCCATCGGTAACCCGTTCGGTCTGGGTGAGACGGTGACCTCCGGTATTGTTTCTGCGCTGGGCCGTAGCGGTCTGAACGCAGAGAACTATGAAAACTTCATCCAGACCGACGCGGCCATCAACCGGGGTAACTCCGGTGGGGCGCTGGTGAATCTGAACGGTGAACTGATCGGCATTAACACCGCAATCCTTGCACCAGACGGCGGTAATATCGGTATCGGTTTTGCCATCCCAAGCAACATGGTGAAAAACCTGACGGCTCAGATGGTGGAGTACGGTCAGGTGAAACGTGGCGAGTTAGGGATTCTGGGAACCGAACTGAGCTCTGAACTGGCGAAAGCAATGAAAGTTGATGCGCAGCGTGGCGCATTCGTTAGCCAGGTGATGCCGAACTCTTCAGCAGCAAAAGCGGGCATTAAAGCGGGTGATGTCATTACTTCGCTGAACGGTAAGCCGATCAGCAGCTTTGCTGCACTGCGTGCGCAGGTTGGGACGATGCCGATTGGCAGCAAAATTAGCCTGGGTCTGCTGCGCGAAGGTAAGCCCGTGACGGTAAGCCTGGAGCTGCAGCAAAGCAGCCAGAATCAGGTCGATTCCAGCACCATCTTCAGTGGTATTGAAGGTGCAGAGATGAGTAATAAAGGCCAGGATAAGGGCGTGGTCGTGAATAACGTCAAAGCCAATTCTCCGGCGGCCATGATTGGCCTGAAAAAAGGCGACGTGATCGTTGGGGCAAACCAGCAGGCGATTAAAAACATCGCTGAACTGCGTAAAATCCTCGACAGCAAACCGTCCGTGCTGGCGCTGAACATTCAGCGTGGCGATAGCTCTATTTACCTGCTGATGCAGTAATCCCGCGCAACACCCTTTCCCGTAAGGGAAAGGGGTCTCCCCCGTTTTGTGAAGTTTCCCACAACTCCATATATCTTCCCGTCAGTTTGTGCATTTGCACAATGTTGCAGGCTAACATCTTCCCTATGCTTGTGTTCCGCTCACAGGAGGGTTTATGGCTGGCTGGCACCTTGATACCAAAATGGCACAGGATATCGTGTCGCGAACCATGCGCATCATTGATACCAATATCAACGTAATGGATGCCCGTGGGCGTATTATCGGCAGCGGCGATCGCGAACGTATTGGTGAATTGCACGAAGGGGCATTGCTGGTGTTGTCGCAAGGGCGTGTTGTTGATATCGATGATGCGGTGGCCCGGCATCTGCACGGCGTACGTCAGGGGATAAACCTGCCGCTGCGACTTGAGGGGGAGATCGTTGGAGTCATTGGCTTGACGGGGCAACCTGAGCACTTGCGTAAATACGGCGAACTGGTGTGTATGACCGCCGAAATGATGCTTGAGCAGTCACGCCTGATGCACCTGCTGGCGCAAGACAGCCGTCTGCGTGAAGAGCTGGTCATGAACCTCATTCAGGCGGAAGAAAATACGCCCGCGCTGACCGAATGGGCGCAGCGACTGGGGATCGATTTGAACCAACCGCGTGTGGTTGCCGTGTTGGAAGTTGACAGCGGCCAGCTTGGCGTTGATAGCGCCATGGCAGAGCTACAGCAGTTACAGAATGCGCTGACCACCCCTGAGCGTAATAATCTGGTGGCGATTGTGTCACTCACTGAAATGGTGGTGTTGAAGCCTGCGCTAAATCAGTTTGGCCGCTGGGATGCGGATGATCACCGAAGGCGTGTTGAACAGCTTATCGCGCGGATGAAAGAGAATGGGCATCTCCGTTTTCGCGTCGCCTTGGGCAACTATTTTACCGGCCCCGGCAGCATTGCCCGCTCGTATCGTACTGCCCGCACGACCCTGATGGTGGGGAAACAGCGGATGCCGGAAAGCCGCGGTTACTTTTACCAGGATCTCATGTTACCGGTGCTGCTGGACAGTTTGCGCGGCGGCTGGCAAGCCAATGAGCTGGCGAGGCCGTTAGCACGACTAAAAGCGATGGATAACAACGGATTATTGCGCCGGACACTGGCCGCGTGGTTTCGCCACAACGTACAACCGCTGGCGACATCAAAAGCGTTATTCATCCACCGCAATACGCTGGAGTACCGCCTGAACCGTATCTCTGAATTAACCGGGCTGGATTTGGGGAATTTTGACGATCGGCTGTTGTTGTATGTGGCGTTGCAGCTGGATGAACAACGGTAAAAATAGTACCGGGCGGCGTTGATGCTTGCCCGGCCTACGATTTCTGATCTGTAGGCCTGATAAGCGTAGCGTCATCAGGCAAAACAGATCGCCCCGGGTAACTTATTTACCGCGAGTCAGCTTTTCAAGATCGGACTCAATTTCAGTGATCTTGTTAGCGACGACGCTCTCCAGGTGACGAAGATCGTCGAGGATCTTACGTTTAAGATCGACTTCAGTGCGGTCACGCTGGCAGATCTGATCCAGTTCGTCGATCACATAGCGTAAATTCGGGCTGATCTCCTGCACCTCTTTGTACCCCTGACCAACACCATCGGCGACGACCGTTTTGCGCTGGCGAGGATATTTAAACTTAACGCTCTTGGCAAAGAATTCGCCTTTATCCTTCTGGAAGTAGATTTTCAGGATATCGTTGTTGGCTTCTTGCCGCAGGCTGTATCGATCGATTTCTTCAGGATTGGTAATGCCCAGACTTTTCAGATTGTCGTACATAGCGGTACCCCTAATCTCAACATAACCTTTGAATAATTAACGAAAAGTTCTTTTTCCGCCACCAGAAGATATAAAAAAAGCGGGGTTGCCCCCGCTTTTTTTAATCATGATTAGTCGATGGTGCGTAGTAGCTCGTTGATGCCCACTTTGCCACGGGTTTTTGCATCCACTTTTTTCACAATCACGGCACAGTACAGGCTGTATTTCCCGTCTTTGGACGGCAGGTTGCCGGAAACGACCACGGAGCCTGCCGGAACGCGGCCATAGTGCACTTCACCGGTTTCGCGATCATAGATACGGGTGCTTTGACCGATGTACACGCCCATGGAGATCACGGAACCTTCTTCCACAATAACCCCTTCAACGACTTCTGAACGCGCGCCGATAAAGCAGTTATCTTCGATGATGGTTGGGTTTGCCTGCAGCGGCTCCAGAACACCACCGATACCAACACCGCCAGACAGGTGAACGTTTTTACCAATCTGCGCACAGGAACCAACAGTCGCCCAGGTGTCAACCATGGTGCCTTCGTCAACGTAAGCGCCGATGTTCACGTAGGATGGCATCAGCACAGTATTGCGAGCGATAAACGCGCCCTGACGCACTGCCGCTGGCGGAACCACACGGAAGCCTTCTTTCTGGAAACGCGCTTCATCGTAGTTAGCGAATTTCATTGGCACTTTATCGAAGTAGCGGCTTTCCGCACCGTCGATAACCTGGTTATCGTTAATACGGAAAGAGAGCAGTACCGCTTTCTTCAGCCACTGATGGGTGACCCACTGACCATCAATCTTTTCTGCGACACGCAGCACGCCGGAATCCAGCAGAGAAATGACCTGATTAACCGCTTCACGGGTCACGGTATCTACATTTGCCGGAGTGATGTCGGCACGGCGCTCGAAAGCGGACTCAATAACGTTCTGTAACTGCTGCATTGTTGAACTCTTATCCATATAAATAAACACACTACACTTTATCGTTTGGATTGAGGGCCTCTGTCAACCGTTGATGCACTTCCTGCTGCAGCTCATTATTAAGCGCACGCCGGTCGGCTGTGGCGATTATGAATAAATCTTCTACTCGCTCACCAATGGTTGTAATTCGGGCGCCATGAAGCGAAATTCCCAGATCGGCAAAAATTTGCCCGACGCGTGCCAGCAGCCCGGGTTGATCGAGTGCAATCAATTCCAGGAACGATTTCCGGTCGGTATGGGTCGGGAGGAAATTCACTTCTGTCTCGACAGTAAAATGGCGAAGTTTGGCCGGTTGGCGACGCGGCTGCGGCGGTTGCCAGCTGCGCTGCGTGATCGCCTGCTCCAGCCCAAAACGGATGGCTTCGTGGCGATCCGACGAAAGAGGGCTGCCATCGGGTTCCAGAACGATAAACGTATCCATCGCCATGCCGTCGCGGGTGGTGAAAATCTGCGCGTCGTGAACGCTCAGATTACGCCTGTCCAGCTCGGCGCAGACGGCGGCAAACAGATACGGTCTGTCCGGGCTCCAGATAAATATTTCGGTTCCGCCGCGCGTGGCATGCGGGCTGAGCAGAATTAACGGTTCATTGAGATCATGCTGCAACAAATGCCGTGCGTGCCAGGCCAGTTGATTTGGGCTATGGCGGACAAAATAGTTAGCACGGCAGCGCGACCAGATGTGATGCAGCGCTTCTTCGTTAATATTATCCATACGCAACAGCGCCAGGGCCTGCAATTGGTGATGACGCACACGCTCGCGCATATCGGGCGTATTCTGCATTCCCCGACGGAGCTGTTTCTCAGTGGCGAAATACAGTTCACGCAACAGGCTCTGCTTCCAGCTATTCCACAGCGTTTCATTGGTGGCGCAAATGTCGGCTACCGTCAGACAGGCGAGGAAACGCAGACGGTGTTCTGTTTGCATCTCTTCGGCGAATTGCTTGATCACTTCCGGATCCTGAATATCGCGTCGCTGCGCCGTAACAGACATCAGCAGATGATGACGCACCAGCCAGGCAACCAGTTGCGTTTCGCGCGAGTTCAGACCGTGCAGCTCGGCGAATTTAAGCACGTCCTGCGCGCCCAACACCGAGTGGTCGCCGCCGCGTCCTTTGGCGATATCATGAAACAGCGCGGCGATAAAAATCAGCTCGGGTTGTCGCAGGCGAGGCCAGAGATCCACGCACAGCGGGTGAGCCTGACGCGTCTCTTCTTTGGCGAAGCTCTCCAGCTTCAGCATCACCCGAATGGTGTGCTCATCCACGGTATAGGCGTGGAACAGGTCAAACTGCATTTGACCGACGATGTGCGACCATTGCGGCATATAGGCCCACAGCACGCTGTGACGGTGCATCGGCAACAAACCACGGCTGACGGCGCCGGGATGGCGCAGCATACTCAGAAACAACGAACGCGCTTCCGGGATGTAGCACAGGGGCTGATTAAGATGGCGGCGTGCGTGACGCAGATGACGCAGCGTGGTGGAATAGATACCCGTGATCGCGCTGTTGCGTACCATGATGTAGAACATCCGCAGGATCGCTTCCGGTTCACGGATAAACAGATCCTCGCTGCGCAGGTCGATCAGCGTACCGCGTAACTGAAAATCGTCATCAATGGGGCGCGGTTTTTCGTCGGCCGACAGCGCGAGGATTGCTTCGTCAAACAGCTGCAGCAACATCTGATTGAGTTCAGTGACGCGGCGGGTGACCCGGAAATAATCCTTCATCATCTGCTCGACCGGCTCGTTACCTTCGCCACGGTAGTTGAGACGCTGCGCAACGTTCAACTGACGATCAAAGAGCAGGCGGTTGTCGTAACGGCTGACCACCAGGTGGAGTGCAAAGCGAATGCGCCACAGAATATGCAGGCACTCGTTTAGCTCGGCCCGTTCTGCCTGGGTTAAAAAGCCGAAACCGACCATCTCGTCTAACGATGTCGCGCCAAAATGACGACGCGCCACCCACTGCAGAGTATGAATATCGCGAAGACCGCCGGGACTGCTTTTGATGTCAGGTTCCAGATTGTAACTGGTACCATGATAGCGGTGATGGCGCTGGTGTTGCTCTTCAACTTTCGCGGCGAAAAATTTTTCTGACGGCCAAAATCCTTCGCTGAAAATGTGTTTCTGCAATTCAAGAAATAACGCCACATCGCCGATGAGCAGACGTGTTTCGATCAGGTTGGTGGCGACGGTGAGGTCCGACAACCCCTCCAGCAGACACTCTTCCAGAGTTCGCACGCTGTGCCCAACCTCCAGTTTGACGTCCCACAGCAGCGTCAGCAATTCACCAATTTTTTGCGCCTGCGCGTCCGGCAACTTTTTACGGCTCAATATCAGCAGGTCGATATCGGAAAGCGGATGAAGTTCACCACGACCGTAGCCCCCAACCGCCACCAGCGCGACATCGCTAATTTGCCCAAAACCGTAATCGATCCACAGTCGCTGTAGAAGTTGGTCAATAAATTCGGTGCGGGCTTCAATAAGCATTTCGGCTGAAACGCCATCGTCAAATGCTTCGCCCAACCATCGCTGAAAGACATCAAGATGCGCTTTGATGTTTGCGCAGGTTAGCTCATGTTGAGGCCATACGCCGGGGTTTTGCGGTTGGCCAGGTAGGGTGGGGAGGGCCGTGTTCGCATGTTGTTCTGGAAGAGTATTCATCGTATGCCACCCATTAAAAAGCCGGATGACGGCGCGAGCGCCTTATCCGGCCTACGGGATAGTGCAATTTGTAGGCCTGATAAGATGCAGGAGCATCGCCATCAGGCAAAAAATTATTCGTCGTGCGTGATTACCGCCGGGATGGTGTCATCCTTGCGTAATGTCAGAATTTCACAGCCATTCTCTGTCACCACAATAGTATGCTCATACTGCGCGGACAAGCTGCGATCTTTCGTTTTTACCGTCCAGCCATCTTTCATGGTACGGATACGATAATCACCGGCGTTCAGCATCGGTTCAATGGTGAACGTCATCCCGGTTTGCAGCACTACACCGCCGTCATCAGCATCGTAGTGCAGAACCTGCGGTTCTTCATGGAAACCACGGCCGATGCCGTGGCCGCAATATTCACGCACCACGGAGAAGCCTTCGCCTTCCGCATATTTCTGAATGGCAGCGCCCAGCGTACGCAGACGGATACCCGGTTTTACCATCCGCAGCGCCAGATACAGGCTTTCCTGCGTCACACGGCACAGACGTTCACCGAGAATGGTGGGCTTGCCGACGATAAACATCTTCGAGGTATCGCCGTGGTATTCGTCTTTAATGACGGTCACGTCGATGTTGACGATATCGCCATCTTTCAGCAGTTTTTCATCATCCGGAATACCGTGGCACACCACTTCATTAATCGAGATGCAGACGGATTTCGGGTAGCCGTGATAGCCCAGACATGCGGAAATAGCATGCTGTTCATTAACGATATAGTCGTTACAAATACGATCCAGTTCACCGGTACTAACGCCCGGTTTGATATACGGTTCGATCATTTCCAGCACTTCGGCAGCCAGACGACCAGCGACGCGCATTTTTTCGATTTCTTCAGGGGTCTTGATTGAGATAGCCATGAATTCTGTCCATCAGTGTCGATTATTTCGACAATAATTGTGTAAGTGCTGACAATGGTATCAGTCAGGGGCACACGCTGCCAAATTGAGAATCATTCTGAACTTCGCCTTTCGTGCCACAAGTGCGTTGGCTGCATTTTTTCACCCCAGTCACTTACTCCTCGTAAACGCCAGGGGATTCAAAAATTTGCCGCCTTCGTGTAACACGAAATTCATTGTTCAATTTAGCACGGACTGCCAACAATTATTGGTGTCTGCGGCGTATTTGTGGTATAAAGCGCGCCGGACTTCCGTTCTCTCTCAGATACACAAGATAGACGGAAGCGACAAATCTCACTTTGTGTAACAACACACACGTATCGGCACATATTCCGGGGTGCCCTTTGGGGTCGGTAATATGGGATACGTGGAGGCATAACCCCAACTTTATATATAGAGGTTTTAATCATGGCAACTGTTTCCATGCGCGACATGCTCAAGGCTGGTGTTCACTTTGGTCACCAGACCCGTTACTGGAACCCGAAAATGAAGCCGTTCATCTTCGGTGCGCGTAACAAAGTTCACATCATCAACCTTGAGAAAACTGTACCGATGTTCAACGAAGCCCTGGCTGAACTGAACAAGATCTCTTCTCGCAAAGGCAAAATCCTTTTCGTTGGTACTAAACGCGCTGCAAGCGAAGCGGTGAAAGACGCTGCTAACAGCTGCGACCAGTTCTTCGTGAACCATCGCTGGCTGGGCGGTATGCTGACTAACTGGAAAACCGTTCGTCAGTCCATCAAACGTCTGAAAGACCTGGAAACTCAGTCTCAGGACGGTACTTTCGAAAAGCTGACCAAGAAAGAAGCGCTGATGCGCACTCGTGAGCTTGAGAAACTGGAAAACAGCCTGGGCGGTATCAAAGACATGGGCGGTCTGCCGGACGCTCTGTTCGTTATCGATGCTGACCACGAGCACATTGCTATCAAAGAAGCAAACAACCTGGGTATTCCGGTATTTGCTATCGTTGATACCAACTCTGATCCGGACGGTGTTGACTTCGTTATCCCGGGTAACGACGACGCAATCCGTGCTGTTAGCCTGTACCTGGGCGCTGTAGCTGCAACCGTTCGTGAAGGCCGTTCTCAGGATCTGGCTTCCCAGGCGGAAGAAAGCTTCGTAGAAGCTGAATAATAAGGCACGCTCGTTAGAGTGACCCCTTATATATCCTAAATAATTCGAGTTGCAGGAAGGCGTTGACGCAGCGAATCCCCCGGAGCTTACTTCAGTAAGTGACTGGGGTGAGTAAGGAAAACAACGCACCTGCGGCTTGAAGTATGACGGATATAGGCCAGGTAGTATCACGTTTGGTTAGGGGGCCTGTATATGGCCCCCTTTTTCACTTTTAAATCTGTGCGGTTTATGGCCGGGCAGATCAAATCTTCCGAGGATTTTAGAATGGCTGAAATTACCGCATCCCTGGTAAAAGAGCTGCGTGAGCGTACTGGCGCAGGCATGATGGATTGCAAAAAAGCACTGACTGAAGCTAATGGCGACATCGAGCTGGCAATCGAAAACATGCGTAAATCCGGTGCGATCAAAGCGGCGAAAAAAGCAGGCAACGTTGCTGCTGACGGCGTGATCAAAACCAAAATCGACGGCAACATCGCTTTCATTCTGGAAGTTAACTGCCAGACTGACTTCGTTGCTAAAGATGCTGGTTTCCAGGCATTTGCTGACAAAGTACTGGACGCTGCCGTTGCTGGCAAAATCACTGACGTTGAAGTTCTGAAAGCACAGTTCGAAGAAGAACGTGTTGCTCTGGTTGCTAAAATCGGTGAGAACATCAACATCCGTCGCGTTGCTTCCCTGGAAGGCGAAGTTCTGGGTAACTACCAGCACGGTGCGCGTATCGGTGTTCTGGTTGCTGCAACTGGCGCTGACGAAGAACTGGTTAAACAGCTGGCAATGCACGTTGCTGCAAGCAAGCCAGAATTCGTTAAGCCGGAAGACGTGTCTGCTGAAGTGGTAGAAAAAGAATACCAGGTTCAGCTGGACATCGCGATGCAGTCTGGTAAGCCGAAAGAAATCGCAGAGAAAATGGTTGAAGGCCGCATGAAGAAATTCACCGGCGAAGTTTCTCTGACTGGCCAGCCGTTCGTCATGGAGCCGAGCAAATCTGTTGCTCAGCTGCTGAAAGAGCACAACGCTGACGTTACTGGCTTCATCCGCTTTGAAGTGGGCGAAGGCATTGAGAAAGTTGAGACTGACTTTGCAGCAGAAGTTGCTGCGATGTCCAAGCAGTCTTAATTTTATAAGGAGCCGCCTGAGGGCGGCTTCTTTTTGTGTCCGTCATGCAAAATTCAGACAGACTCCTGGCGTTTCTGTGCTGATATGTGACATATCATATGTCGCCAGAATTAACCCCATCTTAATCGTTGACAGTCTCAGGAAAGAAACATCATGGCTACCAATGCAAAACCCGTCTATAAACGCATTCTGCTTAAGTTGAGCGGCGAAGCTCTGCAGGGTTCAGAAGGCTTCGGTATCGACGCAAGCATACTGGATCGTATGGCTCAGGAAATCAAAGAGCTGGTTGAACTGGGTATTCAGGTCGGTGTGGTGATTGGTGGCGGTAACCTGTTCCGTGGTGCTGGTCTGGCGAAAGCGGGTATGAACCGCGTTGTGGGCGACCACATGGGCATGCTGGCCACCGTAATGAACGGTCTGGCAATGCGCGATGCGCTTCACCGCGCCTATGTGAACGCCCGCCTGATGTCTGCTATTCCCCTGAACGGCGTATGTGACAATTACAGCTGGGCAGAAGCGATTAGCCTGCTGCGTAATAACCGTGTGGTTATTTTGTCTGCCGGTACGGGTAATCCATTCTTCACTACCGATTCCGCGGCATGCCTGCGCGGTATTGAAATTGAAGCGGATGTTGTACTGAAAGCCACCAAAGTGGATGGCGTATTTACCGCCGATCCTGCGAAAGATCCAACCGCAACGATGTACGAGCAATTGAGCTACAATGAAGTGCTGGATAAAGAGCTGAAAGTGATGGATCTGGCCGCGTTCACGCTGGCTCGTGACCACAAATTGCCGATTCGTGTATTCAACATGAACAAGCCCGGTGCGCTGCGTCGTGTGGTGATGGGTGAAAAAGAAGGGACTTTAATCACGGAATAATTCCCGTGATGACCAAATACAGGTAATATTCCGCTTTACTGTCGCGGGAGAGGCTCTTACCCGTATTATGAATTAATCAGGGCTATACTTAGCACACTGCCACTGTGTGTGACTGTCTGGTCTGACTGAGACAAGTTTTCAAGGATTCGTAACGTGATTAGCGAAATCAGAAAAGATGCTGAAGTACGCATGGACAAATGCGTCGAAGCGTTCAAAAACCAAATCAGCAAAATACGCACGGGTCGTGCTTCTCCCAGCCTGCTGGATGGCATTGTCGTGGAATATTACGGCACGCCGACGCCGCTGCGCCAGCTGGCTAGCGTAACGGTAGAAGATTCCCGTACTCTGAAAATCAACGTGTTTGACCGTTCTATGGGGCCTGCTGTTGAGAAAGCGATTATGGCTTCTGACCTTGGCCTGAACCCAAGCTCTGCAGGTAGCGATATTCGTGTTCCGCTGCCTCCGCTGACGGAAGAACGTCGTAAAGATCTGACGAAAATCGTTCGTGGTGAAGCTGAACAAGCGCGTGTTGCCGTACGTAACGTACGTCGTGATGCGAACGACAAAGTGAAAGCTCTGCTGAAAGATAAAGAGATCAGCGAAGATGACGATCGTCGTTCTCAGGAAGACGTGCAGAAACTGACTGACGCAGCCATCAAGAAAATTGATGCGGCGCTGGCAGAAAAAGAAACAGAACTGATGCAGTTCTGATTCCCCTGTACGACTAAAACGCCGCACAGAAAACCTGTAAGGGTTGGCTGGCGGCGTTTTGCTTTTTATCGTATCTCAATTCTTCTGGACGTCTTATGAAGCATTTAACCATTCTGGGCTCAACCGGCTCTATTGGTTGCAGCACACTGGATGTGGTGCGCCATAACCCAGACAATTTCCGCGTTGTTGCACTTGTTGCGGGTAAAAATGTTACTCGTATGGTCGAGCAGTGCCTGGAGTTCACCCCACGTTACGCAGTGATGGACGATGAGAATAGCGCCCGTCAGGTGAAAGCTGCGCTTTTGCAGCATGGCAGCTGTACAGAGGTGCTGAGCGGACAACAATCGGCCTGTGATATGGCGGCGCTTGATGACGTTGATCAGGTGATGGCAGCGATTGTCGGCGCAGCCGGCCTGCTGCCAACGCTGGCGGCTATCCACGCGGGGAAAACCATCTTGCTGGCGAATAAAGAGTCGCTGGTGACCTGCGGACGCCTGTTCATGGATGCGGTGAAACACAGTAAAGCTCAGCTTTTACCCGTAGATAGCGAACATAACGCGATTTTTCAGAGTTTACCGCAACCTATTCAACACAACCTGGGATACGCTGATCTGGAGCAAAATGGCGTGATGTCGATTTTGCTTACCGGGTCTGGTGGCCCTTTCCGTGAAACGCCATTGCACGATTTGGCGACGATGACGCCCGACCAGGCTTGCCGTCATCCAAACTGGTCGATGGGGAGAAAAATCTCTGTCGATTCGGCCACTATGATGAATAAAGGTCTGGAATACATTGAAGCACGCTGGTTGTTCAATGCCAGTGCAAGTCAGATGGAAGTGCTGATTCATCCGCAGTCTGTGATTCACTCTATGGTGCGTTATCAGGATGGTAGCGTCCTGGCGCAATTGGGAGAACCGGACATGCGCACGCCAATTGCCCATACGATGGCATGGCCGAATCGTGTTTCTTCTGGCGCGAAGCCGCTTGATTTTTGCTCGCTCAGTGCGTTGACGTTTTCTGCTCCGGATTATCAGCGCTATCCGTGCCTGAAACTGGCCATGGATGCCTTCGAGCAGGGGCAAGCCGCCACAACCGCGCTTAATGCGGCGAATGAGGTCACTGTTGCCGCATTTCTTGCACAGCAGATTCGCTTTACCGATATCGCCGATCTGAATTTATCGGTACTGGATAACATGGATCTGCAAGAACCACAAAGCGTAGACGATGTACTGAGGGTCGATGCTGTTGCACGTGAAGTCGCCAGAAAACAAGTGACGCGACTCTCCGTATGACGATATTCCAGCTACAGTAGATCGTGCTATTTGTTAGCGTTGTGCTTCGGTGATATAGTCTGCGCCACCTGATCGCAGGTATTTGGCTTTTTTCGGTCAGGTAAGCCGTGGTTTGACACGGCTTTTTTTTGTAAAGGCTTCAGTATTCCTGAGTACCGTTAAATCCTTTCAGGGACTAAAAACGCGTTATGTTGTCTGCAACTCAACCATTAAGCGAAAATTTGCCAGCACATGGCTGTCGTCATGTTGCGATCATTATGGATGGCAATGGTCGCTGGGCGAAGAAACAAGGGAAGATTCGAGCCTTTGGGCACAAGGCCGGGGCGAAATCCGTCCGCCGTGCCGTCTCTTTCGCTGCCAATAACGGTATTGACGCGTTAACGCTGTATGCCTTTAGTAGTGAGAACTGGAACCGACCAGCGCAGGAAGTCAGTGCGTTAATGGAGCTGTTTGTGTGGGCGCTTGATAGTGAAGTAAAAAGCCTGCATCGCCATAACGTTCGTCTGCGCATTATTGGCGATACCAGTCGATTTAACTCGCGTTTGCAGGAACGTATTCGCAAGTCTGAAGCGCTAACGGCTCAGAATACTGGGTTGACGCTGAATATTGCCGCGAATTACGGCGGACGTTGGGATATTGTCCAGGGAGTCAGGCAACTGGCAGAACAGGTGCAGGAAGGTCTGCTGCGCCCTGATCAGATCGATGAAGAAATGCTAAGTCAGCAGATCTGCATGCATGAGCTGGCTCCTGTGGATTTAGTAATTAGGACTGGGGGAGAGCATCGCATCAGTAATTTTTTGCTGTGGCAAATTGCCTACGCCGAACTTTACTTTACTGATGTTCTTTGGCCCGATTTCGATGAACAAGACTTTGAAGGTGCGCTGCATGCCTTTGCTAATCGAGAGCGTCGTTTCGGCGGCACCGAGCCCGGTGATGACAAAGCCTGATGGGGGTCGCTTTTGCTGAAGTATCGCCTGATTTCTGCTTTTGTTTTAATACCTGTTGTCATCGCGGCGCTTTTTCTGCTGCCGCCGGTGGGGTTCGCCATTGTTACGCTGGTCGTTTGTATGCTGGCCGCTTGGGAATGGGGACAGTTAAGCGGTTTTGCCACTCGTACACAACGGGTCTGGCTGGCGGTGCTGTGCGGGTTATTGCTGGCACTAATGCTATTTTTATTACCCGAGTATCATCACAATATTCGTCAACCTCTGGTTGAAGTCTCGCTTTGGCTGTCGCTAGGCTGGTGGGCGGTGGCGTTATTGTTGGTGTTATTTTATCCGGGGTCAGCCGCAATGTGGCGTAATTCGAAGACATTACGCGTTATTTTCGGCGTATTGACCATCGTTCCCTTCTTTTGGGGAATGCTGGCGCTTCGTGCCTGGCACTATGATGAGAATCATTACAGTGGCGCCGTGTGGCTGCTCTATGTCATGATCCTTGTCTGGGGAGCAGACTCCGGGGCGTATATGTTTGGCAAACTGTTTGGCAAACATAAGCTGGCGCCAAAGGTTTCTCCCGGTAAAACATGGCAAGGCTTCATTGGTGGTCTGGTGACCGCTGCGGTGATCTCATGGGGTTACAGTATGTGGGCTAACCTTGATGTCGCGCCTTCAACCTTGTTCATATGCTCTATTGTTGCTGCGTTGGCCTCTGTGCTGGGTGACTTAACGGAGAGTATGTTTAAGCGTGAAGCGGGAATTAAGGATAGCGGTCATTTGATCCCTGGACATGGTGGTATTCTGGATCGTATTGATAGCCTGACGGCTGCAGTACCGGTCTTTGCGTGCCTGTTGTTGTTGGTATTCAGGACGCTTTAACGGAAGGTATTATGCTGAGTATTCTCTGGAATCTGGCTGCATTCATCATCGCACTGGGTGTGCTTATCACCGTGCATGAATTTGGTCATTTCTGGGTTGCCCGGCGCTGTGGCGTTCGTGTCGAGCGCTTTTCCATTGGTTTTGGCAAAGCGCTTTGGCGACGCACCGATCGTTTTGGCACTGAGTATGTCATCGCTCTTATCCCCCTCGGCGGGTACGTCAAAATGTTGGATGAGCGCGCAGAGCCGGTGATTCCGGAACTGCGCCATCATGCCTTCAACAATAAAACCGTTGGACAGCGGGCGGCAATTATCGCCGCAGGTCCGATTGCAAACTTCCTTTTCGCTATATTTGCTTACTGGCTGGTCTTTATCATCGGGGTTCCTGGTGTGCGTCCGGTCGTTGGCGAAATAACGCCCAATTCAATTGCTGCCCAGGCGCAAATTCGTCCAGGAACGGAACTTAAAGCGGTTGATGGTATCGAAACCCCTGATTGGGATGCCGTCCGTTTACAATTGGTGTCGAAAATCGGCGATGAGCACACGACAATCAGCGTGGCGCCGTTTGGCAGCAACCAGCGACAGGACAAAACGCTGGATTTGCGTCAGTGGGCATTTGAGCCAGACAAAGAAGATCCTGTATCGTCTTTAGGAATTCGACCACGCGGTCCACAGATTGAACCCGTGTTGTCAGAAGTGCAAACGCACTCTGCTGCAAGTAAGGCAGGTTTGCAAGCTGGCGACAGGATCGTTAAAGTCGATGGTCAATCGTTAACGCAATGGATGATGTTCGTGACGCTGGTGCGCGATAATCCGGGTAAGCCGTTAGCACTCGAAATCGAAAGACAGGGGAGCTCCTTGTCTTTGACGTTAATTCCGGATACAAAACCGGTTAACGGTAAAGCAGAGGGTTTTGCGGGCGTGGTGCCTAAAATTATTCCTCTGCCTGATGAATACAAGACAGTACGCCAGTATGGACCATTCAGCGCCATCCTCGAGGCCACGGATAAAACGTGGCAGTTGATGAAGTTGACGGTCAGTATGCTGGGGAAATTGATTACCGGTGATGTGAAACTGAACAACCTCAGTGGGCCGATTTCTATCGCCCAGGGGGCTGGGATGTCAGCGGAGTTTGGGGGCATTTATTACCTGATGTTTCTTGCGCTTATCAGCGTGAACTTAGGGATAATCAACCTGTTTCCGTTGCCCGTTCTTGACGGGGGGCATCTGCTGTTCCTGGCGATTGAAAAGCTGAAGGGCGGTCCGGTATCCGAGCGGGTTCAAGACTTTAGTTATCGCATTGGCTCGATTTTGCTGGTGTTGTTAATGGGGCTTGCACTTTTCAATGATTTCTCTCGGTTGTAAGAGAGTGTTAGGAAGAACGCATAATAACGATGGCGATGAAAAAGTTGCTCATAGCGTCGCTGCTGTTTAGCAGCGCCACCGTATACGGTGCTGAAGGGTTCGTAGTGAAGGACATTCATTTCGAAGGCCTACAGCGAGTCGCTGTTGGTGCGGCCCTCCTCAGTATGCCGGTGCGCACAGGCGACACGGTTAATGATGAAGATATCAGTAATACCATTCGCGCTCTGTTTGCCACTGGTAACTTTGAGGATGTCCGTGTCCTGCGTGACGGTGATACCCTTCTGGTTCAGGTAAAAGAACGTCCGACGATTGCCAGTATTACTTTCTCCGGTAACAAATCGGTGAAAGAAGAAATGCTTAAGCAAAACCTCGAGGCGTCTGGCGTGCGTGTTGGCGAATCTCTGGATCGCACCACTCTGGCTGATATCGAAAAAGGACTGGAAGACTTCTACTATAGCGTCGGTAAATACAGTGCCAGCGTGAAAGCGGTTGTCACACCGTTGCCGCGTAACCGCGTTGACCTCAAACTGGTATTCCAGGAAGGCGTATCAGCGAAAATTCAACAGATCAATATCGTCGGTAACCATGCCTTCAGCACTGACGAACTCATTTCTCATTTCCAACTGCGGGATGAAGTACCGTGGTGGAACGTCGTGGGCGATCGTAAGTATCAGAAACAGAAACTGGCGGGCGACCTCGAAACGCTGCGCAGCTACTATCTGGATCGCGGTTACGCGCGTTTCAACATCGACTCTACGCAGGTCAGTCTGACGCCGGATAAGAAAGGCATCTACATTACTGTTAACATTACAGAAGGCGAACAGTACAAGCTTTCGGGTGTTGAGGTGAGCGGTAACCTGGCCGGGCATTCAGCTGAAATTGAGAGTCTGACGAAGATCGAGCCGGGCGAACTCTATAACGGCACCAAAGTGACCAAAATGGAAGATGATATCAAGAAGCTTCTGGGTCGCTATGGTTATGCATATCCGCGTGTACAGTCGCAACCTGAAATCAACGATGCTGATAAAACCGTAAAATTACGTGTGAACGTGGATGCGGGTAACCGTTTCTATGTGCGTAAGATCCGTTTTGAAGGTAACGATACCTCCAAAGATTCCGTTTTGCGCCGTGAAATGCGTCAGATGGAAGGGGCATGGTTAGGCAGCGACCTGGTCGATCAGGGTAAAGAGCGTCTGAACCGTCTGGGTTACTTTGAAACCGTCGACACCGATACACAACGCGTTCCGGGCAGCCCGGATCAGGTTGATGTGGTGTATAAGGTCAAAGAACGTAACACCGGTAGCTTCAACTTTGGTATTGGTTACGGTACAGAAAGCGGCGTCAGCTTCCAGGCCGGCGTTCAGCAGGACAACTGGTTGGGTACGGGTTATTCCGTTGGGATTAACGGTACCAAAAACGACTATCAAACCTATACTGAGTTGTCTGTAACGAACCCGTACTTTACTGTTGATGGCGTTAGCCTCGGTGGTCGTGTCTTCTATAACGACTTTGAAGCTGATGATGCTGATCTGTCCGACTATACCAACAAAAGTTATGGTACGGACGTCACGCTGGGCTTCCCAATCAACGAATACAACACGCTGCGTGCAGGTTTAGGTTATGTACATAACAAACTGTCTAACATGCAGCCGCAGGTAGCGATGTGGCGTTATCTTGAATCGATGGGAGAAAACCCAGACCCGACGAATGATAACAACAGTTTTACTGCAGATGATTTCACCTTCAACTATGGTTGGACGTATAACAAACTTGACCGTGGGTACTTCCCGACGGAAGGGACGCGTATCAACCTGAACGGTAAAGTGACTATTCCGGGTTCTGACAACGAATACTACAAAGCGACATTGGATACGGCGACCTATGTGCCGATTGATGATGATCACAAATGGGTGGTTCTGGGTCGTACCCGTTGGGGTTATGGAGATGGCTTAGGCGGCAAAGAAATGCCGTTCTATGAGAACTTCTATGCGGGTGGTTCAAGCACCGTGCGTGGTTTCCAGTCCAATACCATTGGTCCGAAAGCACTGTATTTACCTGCAAACAGCCGTCATGACGGTGACGATGATTTCGAAAATGAGTGCGCAAGCACTAACACAGCACCGTGCGAATCTGATGATGCAGTGGGCGGTAACGCGATGGCTGTCGCCAGCCTGGAGTTCATTACCCCAACGCCGTTTATTAGTGAAAAATACGCCAACTCGGTCCGTACCTCGTTCTTCTGGGATATGGGGACCGTGTGGGATACTAACTGGGATTCCAGCAAGTATGCCGGTTATCCGGACTACAGCGATCCAAGCAATATCCGTATGTCCGCAGGTATCGCATTACAATGGATGTCCCCATTGGGGCCGTTGGTCTTCTCCTATGCCCAGCCGTTCAAGGATTACGATGGAGACAAAAAAGAGCAGTTCCAGTTTAACATTGGTAAAACCTGGTAACTGTTCTTCGCAAAGGAATGTAAGTGTAGTGTAGCGATGACTTTTGGCGATCCCCTCAAGGGTCGCCTGGCCACGCAAAGAGCTGTACCTTCGGGTGCAAATGGGATGGTAAGGAGTTTATTGTGAAAAAGTGGTTATTAGCTGCAGGTCTCGGTTTAGCGATGGTTACGTCCGCACAGGCTGCTGACAAAATTGCAATCGTCAACATGGGTAGTCTGTTCCAGCAGGTTGCGCAGAAGACGGGTGTTTCCAGCACGCTGGAAAATGAGTTCAAAGGCCGTGCCAGCGAACTGCAGCGCATGGAATCCGACCTGCAATCTAAAATGCAACGTCTGCAGTCTATGAAAGCTGGTAGCGATCGCACTAAGCTGGAAAAAGAAGTAATGGCTCAACGCCAGACTTTTGCTCAGAAAGCGCAGGCTTTTGAGCAGGATCGTGCGCGCCGTTCCAACGAAGAGCGTGGCAAGCTGGTTACCCGTATCCAGACTGCTGTGAAATCCGTCGCTAACAGTCAGGATATCGATCTGGTCGTTGATGCTAACACTGTTGCTTACAACAGCAGCGAAGTGAAAGACATCACCGCTGACGTACTGAAACAGGTTAAATAAGTAATGCCTTCAATTCGACTGGCTGATTTAGCAGAGCAGTTGGATGCAGAATTACACGGTGATGGCGATATCGTCATCACCGGCGTTGCGTCCATGCAATCTGCGCAAACAGGTAATATCACGTTCATGGTAAATCCTAAGTACCGTGAGCATCTGGCTTTATGTCAGGCTTCTGCCGTTGTGATGACGCAGGATGATCTTCCTTTTGCTAAGAGTGCCGCCCTGGTAGTGAAGAATCCCTACCTGACGTATGCGCGAATGGCACAAATTTTAGATACCACGCCGCAGCCAGCGCAAAACATTGCCCCCAGTGCAGTGATTGATGCGACGGCGACGCTGGGTAGCAATGTCTCCGTAGGAGCAAATGCGGTGATCGAATCCGGCGTAATGCTCGGTGATAACGTAGTTATCGGTCCGGGTTGCTTCGTTGGAAAGAATACAAAAATCGGCGCAGGGTCACGTTTGTGGGCGAATGTGACGATTTATCACGACATTCAGATTGGCGAAAATTGTCTGATCCAGTCCAGTACGGTTGTGGGTGCTGACGGTTTTGGCTATGCCAACGATCGTGGTAATTGGGTGAAGATCCCGCAACTTGGTCGCGTTATTATTGGCGATCGTGTGGAGATCGGCGCTTGTACAACTATCGATCGTGGTGCCCTGGACGATACCATTATCGGTAATGGTGTGATCATCGATAATCAGTGTCAGATTGCACATAACGTCGTGATTGGCGACAATACGGCGGTTGCCGGTGGCGTCATTATGGCGGGCAGCCTGAAGATTGGCCGTTACTGCATGATTGGCGGCGCCAGCGTGATTAACGGGCATATGGAAATATGCGACAAAGTCACGGTGACTGGCATGGGTATGGTGATGCGTCCTATCACTGAACCTGGCGTCTATTCCTCAGGCATTCCGTTGCAACCTAATAAAGTATGGCGTAAAACCGCTGCGCTGGTGATGAACATTGATGATATGAGCAAGCGTCTCAAAGCCATTGAGCGCAAGGTTAATCAGCAGGACTAACGTTTCATCTTTTGCGTGCCAAACTTTCCGGCCTGTCGGCATTCTTTCGATTGCGGCAGGCCGTGTTATTATTGCCTTTTAGTATATTTAGACAGGAAGAGTATTTTGACTACTAACACTCATACTCTGCATATTGAAGAGATTTTAGAACTTCTGCCGCACCGTTTTCCGTTTTTGCTGGTTGATCGTGTGCTGGATTTTGAAGAAGGTCGTTTTCTGCGCGCAGTGAAGAATGTCTCCGTTAACGAGCCATTTTTCCAGGGGCACTTCCCTGGCAAACCGATCTTTCCGGGCGTGCTGATTCTGGAAGCGATGGCTCAGGCAACAGGTATCCTCGCCTTTAAAAGCGTAGGAAAACTGGAGCCGGGTGAACTGTATTACTTCGCGGGTATTGACGAAGCACGCTTTAAGCGTCCTGTCGTGCCAGGCGATCAGATGATCATGGAAGTCACTTTCGAGAAAACACGCCGTGGCCTGACCCGCTTTAAAGGGGTTGCTCTGGTTGACGGTAAAGTCGTTTGCGAAGCAACTATGATGTGTGCCCGTAGCCGGGAGGCCTGATACGTGATTGATAAATCCGCCTTTATTCACCCTACCGCCATTGTGGAAGAGGGCGCCTCTATTGGCGCTAACGCTCACATTGGCCCTTTTTGTCTTGTTGGACCCCATGTAGAAATTGGTGAGGGTACCGTACTGAAGTCTCACGTTGTCGTGAATGGCCATACTAAAATTGGTCGCGATAATGAGATTTATCAGTTCGCCTCTATCGGTGAAGTTAACCAGGATCTGAAATATGCGGGTGAACCGACCCGTGTGGAAATTGGCGATCGTAACCGCATTCGCGAAAGCGTCACCATTCATCGTGGCACTGTGCAGGGCGGTGGGTTGACGAAGGTGGGCAGCGATAACTTACTGATGATCAATGCCCACGTGGCGCACGATTGTACGATAGGTAATCGCTGTATTCTGGCCAATAATGCTACCCTTGCGGGTCATGTTTCGCTTGATGATTTTGTCATCATCGGTGGCATGACTGCCGTGCACCAGTTCTGCATTATCGGCGCACACGTGATGGTTGGGGGATGTTCTGGCGTTGCTCAGGACGTTCCGCCGTATGTTATTGCTCAGGGCAACCACGCGACACCATTTGGCGTCAACATCGAAGGGTTGAAGCGCCGCGGTTTCACCCGCGAAGCGATCACTGCGATCCGCAATGCCTACAAAGCGTTGTACCGTAGCGGCAAAACGCTGGAAGAAGCCAAACCGGAAATCGCTGAACTGGCGAAGCAGTACCCGGAAGTTCAGCTATTCAGTGATTTCTTTGCCCGCTCAACACGCGGTCTGATTCGTTAATGGCTGAACAGCGCCCTTTAACGATTGCCCTGGTCGCCGGAGAAACCTCCGGCGATATTCTTGGTGCAGGTCTAATCCGTGCTCTCAAATTACGTGTGCCCAACGCCCGTTTTGTCGGTGTTGCCGGTCCACTCATGCAGGCCGAAGGCTGCGAAGCCTGGTACGAAATGGAAGAGCTGGCGGTGATGGGCATTGTTGAAGTGCTCGGACGCTTACGTCGCTTACTGCACATTCGTGCCGATCTGACCAAGCGTTTTACCGAACTGCAGCCGGATGTCTTTGTTGGTATTGATGCTCCGGATTTTAACATCACCCTTGAGGGCAACCTCAAAAAGCAGGGTATTAAAACCATTCATTACGTCAGTCCGTCCGTATGGGCGTGGCGACAGAAACGTGTTTTCAAAATAGGCAGATCCACCCATATGGTGCTGGCGTTTCTGCCTTTCGAAAAAGCGTTTTACGACAAATTTAATGTACCGTGCCGTTTTATTGGTCACACGATGGCGGATGCTATGCCACTGGACCCGGATAAAAATGCGGCACGCGATGTGCTGGGGATCCCTCATGATGCCCATTGCCTGGCATTGTTACCCGGCAGCCGTGGCGCTGAAGTCGAGATGCTTAGTGCTGACTTCCTGAAAACCGCACAGCTACTGCGACAGCACTATCCCGATCTTGAAGTGGTGGTGCCGTTGGTCAATGCCAAACGTCGCGAGCAGTTCGAGCGAATCAAAGCGGAAGTCGCGCCAGAGCTCTCTGTCCACTTGCTTGATGGGATGGGCCGTGAAGCCATGGTGGCGAGCGATGCAGCGCTGCTGGCTTCGGGTACGGCTGCGCTGGAGTGTATGCTGGCGAAGTGTCCGATGGTGGTAGGCTATCGCATGAAGCCCTTCACGTTCTGGCTAGCGAAGCGACTGGTAAAAACCGACTATGTTTCGCTACCTAACCTACTGGCAGGAAGAGAATTAGTCAAAGAGCTGCTGCAGGAAGAGTGTGAGCCGCATGCGTTGGCGGAAGCATTGTTGCCCCTGCTGGCAAACGGTAAAACCAGCCACGCCATGCACGACACATTCCGCGCACTGCATCAGCAGATCCGTTGCAATGCCGATGAGCAGGCAGCGGATGCAGTTCTGGAGTTAGCACGATGATTGAATTTGTTTATCCGCATACCCATTTAGTGGCCGGAGTGGATGAAGTTGGGCGCGGACCTCTGGTCGGCGCGGTCGTTACCGCCGCCGTTATTCTTGATCCGGCCCGTCCAATTGTGGGACTCAACGACTCAAAAAAACTTTCAGAAAAGCGCCGCCTGGCGCTGTATGACGAAATTAAAGAAAAAGCGTTAAGCTGGAGCCTGGGACGTGCGGAGCCGCATGAGATCGATGAGCTAAATATTTTGCATGCGACCATGCTGGCGATGCAGCGAGCCGTTGCAGGCCTGCATATTGCGCCGGAATATGTGCTGATCGACGGTAATCGCTGTCCGGCACTGGCGGTGCCCTCGATGGCCGTGGTGAAAGGCGACAGCCGGGTGGCGGAAATCAGTGCCGCATCCATTCTGGCAAAAGTCGCGCGAGATGCTGAGATGACCGCGCTGGACGCTGTATTTCCCCAATATGGTTTTGCGCAACACAAAGGTTATCCCACCGCTTTTCATCTGGAGGCGCTGGCTGAACATGGTGCGACGGAGCATCACCGACGCAGCTTTGCTCCTGTCAAACGTGCACTGGGACTTGCGTCCTGATTCTTGCGTCGAGAATAAGTAAACCGGAATCTAAAGATGTCTGAACCACGTTTCGTCCACCTGCGGGTGCACAGCGACTACTCTATGATCGATGGGCTGGCGAAAACCGGACCGCTGGTGAAAAAGGCGGCCGCGTTGGGCATGCCTGCGCTGGCGATCACCGATTTCACTAACCTTTGCGGTCTGGTGAAGTTCTACGGAGCGGGCCACGGCGCGGGGATAAAACCTATCGTCGGCGCTGATTTTCACGTTCAGAGCGAGCAGTTGGGCGATGAGCTTACCCAACTGACAGTACTGGCGGCGAACAATACCGGTTACCAGAATCTGACGTTGTTGATCTCTAAAGCGTACCAGCGCGGTTATGGCGCCGCCGGGCCGATTATCGATCGTGACTGGCTGGTCGAATTAAAAGAGGGGTTGATCCTGCTTTCCGGCGGGCGGATGGGCGATGTAGGACGTTGCCTGCTGCGCGGTAACAGCGCGCTGGTCGACGAATGTGTCGCGTTTTACGAAGAACATTTTCCCGATCGTTACTTCCTTGAACTGATTCGCACCGGCAGACCTGATGAAGAGACGTACCTGCATGCGGCGGTAGAACTGGCTGAAACGCGCGGCTTGCCGGTTGTGGCCACCAACGACGTCCGTTTTCTCGAAACGGGCGATTTTGACGCACATGAAATTCGCGTTGCCATCCACGATGGCTTTACCCTTGACGATCCAAAGCGCCCACGTAATTACTCGCCGCAGCAGTATATGCGCAGCGAAGAGGAGATGTGCGAGCTTTTTGCCGACATCCCGGAGGCGCTGGAAAATACCGTAGAGATAGCCAAGCGGTGTAACGTCACGGTGCGTCTCGGCGAATACTTCCTGCCGCAGTTTCCGACCGGGGACATGACCACCGAAGATTATCTGGTCAAGAAATCGAAAGAGGGTCTGGAAGAGCGTCTGGCGTTTTTGTTCCCGGACGAAGCCGAGCGCAACGAGAAGCGCCCACCTTATGACGAACGCCTGGATATTGAACTTCAGGTGATTAACCAGATGGGATTCCCGGGTTACTTCCTGATCGTTATGGAGTTTATCCAGTGGTCAAAAGATAACGGCGTGCCGGTCGGGCCGGGGCGTGGTTCCGGTGCGGGTTCACTGGTGGCCTATGCACTCAAAATTACCGATCTTGATCCGCTGGAATTTGACCTGCTGTTCGAACGTTTCCTTAACCCGGAACGTGTCTCCATGCCTGACTTCGACGTTGACTTCTGTATGGAGAAACGCGATCAGGTGATCGAGCACGTGGCGGATATGTATGGTCGCGATGCGGTATCGCAGATCATTACTTTCGGTACGATGGCGGCAAAAGCGGTAATCCGCGATGTCGGTCGCGTGCTGGGACATCCGTATGGATTTGTGGACCGAATTTCTAAGCTGGTGCCTCCCGATCCGGGTATGACACTGGCTAAAGCCTTTGAAGCTGAACCGCAACTGCCAGAAATTTACGAGGCAGATGAAGAGGTTAAAGCGCTAATTGATATGGCGCGTAAGCTGGAAGGTGTCACCCGTAACGCCGGTAAACACGCTGGTGGTGTGGTGATCGCGCCAACCAAAATTACCGATTTTGCGCCGCTGTATTGTGATGAACAGGGGCTGCATCCGGTCACCCAGTTTGATAAAAACGATGTGGAATATGCCGGGCTGGTGAAGTTCGACTTCCTGGGTCTGCGTACGCTGACGATCATTAACTGGGCGCTGGAGATGATCAACGCCCGCCGTGAGAAAAACGGTGAACCGCCGCTGGATATCGCAGCGATTCCGTTAGACGACAAGAAAAGCTTCGACATGCTGCAGCGTTCGGAGACCACTGCGGTCTTCCAGCTTGAATCTCGCGGTATGAAAGACCTGATCAAACGTCTGCAGCCTGACTGCTTCGAAGATATGATCGCTCTGGTGGCGCTGTTCCGTCCTGGTCCATTGCAATCAGGGATGGTAGATAACTTTATCGACCGTAAGCACGGTCGCGAAGAGATTTCCTATCCGGATGTTCAATGGCAGCACGAATGCCTGAAACCGGTTCTGGAGCCAACCTACGGCATCATCCTGTACCAGGAACAGGTCATGCAGATTGCCCAGGAACTCTCCGGCTATACACTCGGCGGCGCGGATATGCTGCGTCGTGCGATGGGTAAGAAAAAGCCGGAAGAGATGGCCAAGCAGCGCGGTACCTTTGAAGAAGGCGCGAAAAAACGCGGCGTTGACGGCGAACTGGCGATGAAAATCTTTGACCTGGTGGAGAAATTCGCCGGTTACGGGTTTAACAAATCTCACTCCGCCGCTTATGCGCTGGTATCGTACCAAACGCTGTGGCTGAAAGCGCACTATCCGGCTGAGTTTATGGCAGCGGTAATGACCGCCGATATGGACAACACCGAGAAGGTGGTTGGCCTCGTGGATGAGTGCTGGCGCATGGGACTAAAGATCCTGCCGCCGGATATCAACTCCGGGCTGTATCATTTCCACGTCAATGATGACGGTGAGATTGTTTACGGTATCGGCGCGATTAAAGGCGTGGGCGAAGGCCCAATTGAAGCTATTATTGAAGCGCGTAACGAAGGCGGTTATTTTCGGGAGTTGTTTGATCTGTGCGCGCGTACGGACACCAAAAAGCTGAACCGCCGGGTGCTGGAAAAACTGATCATGTCCGGGGCGTTTGACCGTCTTGGGCCGCATCGCGCCGCATTGATGAACGCGTTGGGCGATGCCCTGAAGGCTGCCGATCAGCACGCGAAAGCAGAAGCCATCGGCCAGGCAGATATGTTTGGCGTTCTGGCGGAAGAACCAGAGCAAATTGAGCAATCCTATGCCAGCTGCCAGCCATGGCCGGAACAGGTGGTGTTGGATGGGGAGCGAGAAACGTTAGGCTTATACCTGACGGGACACCCCATCAACCAGTATTTAAAAGAAATTGAGCGCTATGTCGGAGGCTACAGGCTGAAAGACATGCATCCGACAGAACGTGGTAAAGTCACTACGGCTGCGGGGCTCGTCATTGCCGCAAGGGTTATGGTCACCAAGCGCGGCAATCGTATCGGCATCTGTACCCTGGATGACCGTTCCGGACGTCTGGAAGTGATGTTGTTTACCGATGCTCTGGATAAATACCAGCAATTGCTGGAAAAAGACCGCATACTTATCGTCAGCGGACAGGTCAGCTTTGATGACTTCAGCGGGGGGCTTAAAATGACCGCCCGCGAAGTGATGGATATTGACGAAGCCCGTGAAAAATATGCTCGCGGGCTTGCTATCTCGCTGACGGACAGGCAAATTGATGACCAGCTTTTAAACCGACTCCGTCAGTCTCTGGAACCCCACCGCTCGGGGACAATTCCAGTACATCTCTACTATCAGAGGGCGGATGCACGTGCGCGGTTGCGCTTTGGCGCGTCGTGGCGTGTCTCTCCGAGCGATCGTTTGCTAAACGATCTCCGTGGCCTCATTGGTTCGGAGCAGGTGGAACTGGAGTTTGACTAATACAGGAATACTATGAGTCTGAATTTCCTTGATTTTGAACAGCCGATTGCAGAGCTGGAAGCGAAAATCGATTCTCTGACTGCGGTGAGCCGTCAGGATGAGAAACTGGATATTAACATCGATGAAGAAGTCCATCGTCTGCGTGAAAAAAGCGTAGAACTGACGCGCAAAATCTTCGCCGATCTTGGCGCATGGCAGGTGGCCCAACTGGCACGCCATCCACAGCGTCCATATACCCTGGATTATGTCCGCCTGGCGTTTGATGAATTTGACGAACTGGCGGGCGATCGCGCTTATGCAGACGATAAAGCTATCGTTGGCGGTATCGCACGTCTGGAAGGTCGTCCGGTGATGATCATTGGTCATCAGAAAGGCCGTGAGACCAAAGAAAAAATCCGTCGTAACTTCGGCATGCCAGCGCCGGAAGGCTACCGTAAAGCACTGCGTCTGATGGAAATGGCCGAGCGTTTCAACATGCCGATCATTACCTTTATCGACACCCCAGGTGCATACCCTGGCGTCGGTGCGGAAGAGCGTGGTCAGTCTGAAGCGATTGCCCGCAACCTGCGTGAAATGTCACGTCTGAGCGTACCGGTGATTTGTACCGTTATCGGTGAAGGGGGTTCCGGCGGCGCACTGGCGATTGGTGTGGGTGATAAGGTTAACATGCTGCAGTACAGCACGTATTCAGTTATCTCTCCGGAAGGTTGCGCCTCGATCCTCTGGAAGAGCGCAGACAAAGCGCCGCTGGCCGCAGAAGCAATGGGCATCATCGCCCCGCGTCTGAAAGAGCTGAAGCTGATTGATTCTATCATTCCAGAACCGCTGGGCGGCGCGCATCGTAACCCGGAAACCACGGCGGCTTCTTTGAAAGCGCAATTGCTGTCTGATTTGGCCGATCTCGATGTGTTGAGCAAAGACGATTTGAAAAACCGTCGTTATCAGCGTCTGATGAGCTACGGCTACGCGTAACTTTCTACTTTTCTGAAAAGGGCCACTTTTTGTGGCCCTTTTTTTTACCTGCGGTTTGACCAGGCTATGATGAGATAAGGATTTTCCAGGAGGAACGCATGAATATCATTGCCATAATGGGACCGCACGGGGTTTTTTATAAAGACGAGCCCATCAAGGAACTTGAACACTCCCTGCAATCACAGGGATTCCAGATTATCTGGCCACAAAATAGTGTCGACCTGCTCAAGTTTATCGAACACAATCCGCGGATCTGCGGCGTGATTTTTGACTGGGATGAGTACAGTCTCGAACTGTGTAGCGATATAAATCAACTTAACGAATATCTTCCCCTTTACGCATTTATTAATACGCACTCGACCATGGATGTCAGTGCGCAGGATATGCGTATGGCGCTGTGGTTTTTTGAGTACGCGCTGGGCCAGTCCGACGATATTGCAACGCGCATTCGCCAGTACACTAACGAATATCTGGAAAACATCACACCGCCGTTTACCCGGGCGCTGTTTACGTATGTGAAAGAGGGGAAGTACACCTTTTGTACGCCAGGCCATATGGCGGGGACGGCATACCAAAAGAGTCCTGTTGGCTGCCTGTTCTATGACTTTTTCGGTGGTAATACGCTGAAAGCTGACGTCTCTATCTCTGTTACTGAATTAGGCTCTTTGCTGGACCATACGGGCCCGCATCTGGAAGCCGAAGAATACATTGCCCGCACATTTGGGGCAGAACAGAGTTACATGGTGACGAACGGAACCTCGACGTCGAATAAAATTGTCGGGATGTATGCAGCTCCGGCAGGCAGTACGTTGCTTATTGATCGTAACTGTCATAAGTCTCTCGCTCACTTACTGATGATGAGCGATGTGGTCCCCATTTGGTTGAAACCCACGCGAAATGCGCTCGGTATCCTCGGTGGCATCCCCCGGCGCGAGTTCTCCCGTACGAACATTGAACGCAAAGTGGCAGAAACGGAACGGGCGCAGTGGCCGGTGCATGCGGTCATTACCAATTCGACCTACGATGGTCTTCTCTATAACACTAACTGGATCAAACAAACGCTGGAAGTGCCTTCGATTCATTTTGATTCTGCCTGGGTGCCGTACACCCATTTTCACCCGATCTATCAGGGGAAAAGCGGCATGAGTGGTGAACGGGTGGCAGGGAAAGTGATTTTTGAAACGCAATCTACGCACAAGATGTTGGCGGCATTATCCCAGGCGTCTCTCATCCATATTAAAGGTGAATACGATGAAGACACCTTTAATGAAGCGTTTATGATGCACACTTCGACGTCACCCAGCTATCCCATTGTGGCATCTATCGAGACGGCGGCGGCAATGCTGCGCGGCAATCCGGGAAAGCGCTTAATCAACCGTTCGGTGGAACGAGCGCTCCATTTCCGTAAAGAGGTGCAGCGGTTGCGGGAAGAGTCGGACAGCTGGTTCTTTGATATCTGGCAGCCGGAAGAGGTTAATGACGCTCAGTGCTGGCCCGTCGCGCCAGGGGAAGCGTGGCATGGTTTTTCCGATGCTGATAGCGATCACATGTTTCTCGACCCGGTCAAAGTCACAATCCTGACGCCGGGGATGGATGAGCAGGGCAATATGAGCGAGGAAGGGATACCTGCGGCACTGGTGGCGAAATTCCTTGATGAACGTGGTGTGGTCGTTGAGAAAACAGGACCGTATAACCTGCTGTTCCTCTTTAGTATCGGTATCGATAAAACACGGGCGATGGGATTGCTGCGTGGGCTAACGGAGTTCAAGCGCTCCTATGATCTGAATCTTCGCGTTAAAAATATGCTACCGGATCTGTATGCGGAAGATCCCGATTTTTATCGAAATATGCGGATTCAGGATCTGGCTCATGGGATCCATAAACTGATCCGCCAGCACGATCTTTCTGGTCTGATGCTACGGGCGTTCGATACATTGCCTGAAATGAAAATGACGCCTCACGAAGCCTGGCAGCGGCAGATCAAAGGTGAAGTCGAAACTGTCGCGATTGATCAACTGGTGGGGCGTGTTTCGGCCAATATGGTACTGCCTTATCCACCCGGTGTACCGCTCCTGATGCCGGGTGAAATGATCACCGAAGAGAGTCGGGCAGTGCTCGATTTTCTGTTAATGCTGTGTTCTATTGGCCATCATTATCCTGGGTTTGAAACGGATATTCATGGCGCGAAACAGGATGAAGATGGGGTATACCGTGTGAGAGTCCTAAAAACGGTTTAACCGCTTGCTTTCGTCAGTGTTCGACGGGTAACGTGCTGATAATATGCCTAAAGGAGACGCTATGCTGGGATTAAAACAGGTTCACCATATCGCGATCATCGCGACAAACTATGCCGCCAGTAAGGCGTTCTATTGCGATGTGCTTGGATTTACGCTGATGAGCGAAGCGTACAGAGAGGAGCGTGACTCCTGGAAAGGTGACCTGGCGTTAAACGGGCAGTACGTCATTGAACTGTTTTCGTTTCCCTTCCCGCCAGCGCGCCCCAGTCGACCAGAAGCCTGTGGCTTGCGTCATCTTGCCTTTAGCGTGGATGATGTTGAAAAGGCCATTGCGCATCTCGAGGGTAACGGCGTGAAATGCGAACCAGTACGTATTGATCCGTTTACCCACAAACGTTTCACCTTTTTTAATGATCCTGACGGGTTGCCGCTTGAGTTATACGAGCAGTAAGACTTGTCATTACGGCTTTTGCCCGGTAACGTGCCGGGCAACGCCACAGTAAGTAAGCATCATGACGACACTCACCCTTAACACTTCCCTCCTGACCAGCCGCCAGATTTTGGTGGCCTTTAGCGGTGGTCTGGATTCCACAGTGCTTCTGCATCAACTGGTGCAGTGGCGGCAACAGACCCCTGACCTCACTCTGCGCGCGATTCACGTTCATCATGGACTCAGTCCTCATGCCGATAGCTGGGTGGCCCACTGTGAAGCGGTTTGTCAGCAATGGCAGGTGCCGCTGGTGGTTGAGCGCGTCCAGCTTGAGGATAAGGGGCTGGGGATTGAGGCGCAGGCTCGCCGCGCGCGATATGACGCTTTTGCCCGAACATTGTTGCCTGGTGAGGTGCTGGTGACTGCCCAACACCTTGATGACCAGTGCGAAACCTTTTTGCTGGCGCTTAAACGCGGCAGCGGTCCGGCTGGCCTTTCGTCAATGGGAGAACGTTCGTCGTTTGCAGGTTCATCTCTTATTCGACCGTTACTGATGGAAACGCATGGCGCGCTTGAGCAGTGGGCGCAAGCGCATGAGTTACGCTGGATTGAAGATGAAAGCAATCAGGATGATGCCTACGATCGTAATTTTTTACGGCTACGTATTATCCCGCTCCTGCAACAGCGCTGGCCGCACTTCGCAGGAGCGACAGCACGTAGCGCGGCGTTGTGCGCAGAGCAGGAGAGCCTGCTGGATGAATTGTTAGCTGACGAGGTAGCAGACTGCATCACGCCGCAAGGCTCGCTACAGCTGGAGCCGCTCATGGCGATGAGTGATGCCCGTCGTGCTGCAATATTACGTCGTTGGCTGGCGGCGCAGAATGCGCCGATGCCCTCGCGTGACGGCCTGGAGCGCATCTGGCAGGAAGCGGCGCTGTCGCGTGAGGATGCGTCCCCGTGTTTGCGTTTTGGCGAGTATGAAATCCGCCGTTACCAGTCACAACTGTGGTGGATTAAATCCGTTGCAGGGCAAAGTGATACGGTTCTGAGCTGGTTGTCCTGGCAAACGCCGCTGAGGTTACCTGCCGGCCTTGGAACAGTACGCCTGGTGACCGGTGGTGACCTACGAACTCCACGTGCCGACGAGCCTGTCAGTATCCGTTTTAAAGCATCTGGATTACTGCACATTGTGGGACGCAACGGTGGACGCAAGTTGAAGAAAATCTGGCAAGAGCTGGGCGTTCCTTCCTGGCGGCGGGATACAACGCCGATGCTGTTTTACGGCGAAACGCTGATTGCGGCTGCTGGAGTATTTGTGACGCCTGAGGGGCTTGCAGAGGGTGAATCGGGTGTGAAGTTGGAGTGGGATAAGAGCATCTGAAATGCCGGATGACGCTGCGCTTATCTGGCCTACATACTGCATGGAGAGTAGGCCGGAGAAGGTGCTTGCACCGCCATCCGGCAACACATATTCAGGATTCGCTGACCACCACGGTTCCAATTTGTGGGTGGCTGAAGCTGGAAATTTTGTCGAGACGTAGCTCACGCGTTTCGCCTGAGACATCTGCAATCAGGTATTCCACATTTTTACGGGAGACCAGATCGTTGGCTTTTGCCTGCATAACTTCGCCATCTTTCAGCGTCAGCGTCAGTATTAAATGATGCTGGCAGGCGAGCTCGAGATTGTCGTAGTCATCGCAATTGATGGGTTGATATGTTTCATTCATTGACATAATCGCTCACCAGTAAGTTCGCGGCAGCATAGGCCGCCTTTTCCCTGACCGACTCTGAAATGGCGCTGTCTTCCGCCACTTCATTAAGCACTTTCAATACGCAACCCAGCGCATCCGGGATATACCCTAAGTCTCCGCTGGCAATTTCCGCGTACCGCTTGCGTATTAACTCACAATATTTTTCCACATGCCCTCCTGTCAGCATTCTGACTTAACCGTGGATGCAAGTCTAAGCCTACGAAGATAAACTCTGTTTAGCAAGGCGACTATATCATACTCATTCAGGCAATATCAGCGTCTTGATAGAGGAGACACAAGGCATCCGTTAACAGCCTTTTCGCGCTGATTTCGTTACAATGTGCGCCTGATTCGAAAGGAGCTCTCTCATGGCGCTTAAAGCGACAATTTATAAAGCTGTTGTCAATGTGGCAGATCTGGATCGCAGCCAGTTTCTGGATGCGACATTAACGCTGGCGCGTCACCCCTCTGAAACGCAGGAGCGCATGATGCTGCGCTTGTTGGCGTGGATTAAATATGCCGACGAACGGCTACAGTTTACGCGTGGCCTGAGTGCGGAAGATGAGCCTGAGGCATGGCTACGTAACGATCATCTCGGTGTAGATCTGTGGATTGAGCTTGGACTCCCTGATGAGCGCCGTGTTAAGAAAGCCTGTACTCAGGCCGCCCAGGTTGCATTGTTTGCCTACAATAGCCGCGCGGCGCAAATCTGGTGGCAACAAAACCAGAATAAGTGCGCACAATTCTCTAATTTGTCCGTGTGGTATCTGGATGATGAACAGCTGGCGCAACTGAGCGATTTTGCCGGTCGCACCATGACATTGCAGGCGACCATACAAGATGGCGCTATCTGGTTATCGGATGCTCAGAATAATCTGGAAATCCATTTAACTGCGTGGCAACAGGCTTCATGATCGTTATCTCCCGAAACGTCTCTATTCCCGACAATGAGCTGGAGATCACCGCGATTCGCGCTCAGGGAGCAGGTGGGCAGCACGTTAATAAGACGTCGACGGCTATCCATTTGCGTTTTGACATTCGGGCCTCCGGGCTGCCAGAGTATTATAAGGAACGCCTGTTGAGCGCCAGTCACCATCTGATTAGCCAGGACGGTGTCATTATTATCAAGGCGCAGGAATACCGCAGCCAGGAGCTAAACCGGGAAGCCGCGATAGCCCGGTTAGTGGCGGTCATAAAAGAGTTAACCACAGTACAGAAAAGCCGCCTGGCGACGCGACCTGGACGCGCTGCAAAGGAGCGTCGGTTGTCGTCGAAGGCGCAGAAGTCTTCAGTGAAAGCGCTACGCGGTAAAGTTCGCCATTCTCAGGACTGACGAGCGAGATTGAAAATTTTTATAAGGAATTCATGGTGAAAACAGCGATTTTGTCCGTCGTGGCAGCCTGTACACTCTTTTCATTAATGGGGTGTAATAACCGTCCAGAAGCGGAGGCGTTACAGCCCGCGCAGGCGGCAGAATTAAAACCAATGCAGCAAAGCTGGCGCGGTGTATTGCCCTGCGCAGATTGCGAAGGTATTGAAACATCTCTGTTTCTTGATAAAGACGGAACATGGGTGATGAACGAACGCTACCAGGGCGTGCGCAAAGAGCCTTCGTCATTCGCTTCATACGGCACATGGGCGCGTACCGCTGATAAGCTGGTGCTGACGGACAGTAAAGGCGAAAAGTCTTTCTATCGTGCTAAAGGCGATGCCCTGGAGATGCTCGATCGTGAAGGTAATCCGATTGAGTCGCAGTTCAACTACACGCTTGAGTCTGTGTCTGCCAGTCTGCCAGTGACGCCAATGCCAATGCGCGGCATGTATTTCTATATGGCGGACGCGGCGACCTTTACTGATTGTGCTACCGGAAAACGTATCCCGGTGGCGAATAATGCCCAACTGGAACGAGACTATTTGTCGGCTCGTGGGGAAACGGGTAAACCCGTTCTGCTGACGGTTGAAGGTCACTTTACGCTGGAAGCCAATCCGGATACGGGGGCGAAGGTAAAAACACTGATGGCGGATAAAGCGATGAAATTTATTCCGGGTCAGGATTGCGCCAGTAAATAACGCATGAATTTTTGCGAATAACGATATAAAAAAACCCCGCATTTGCGGGGTTTTTCATGGCTTAACCTTTAATGGCTTTCACCAGATAGTTAAGAATGTCACCGGTTTTGATCAGCTGCTTCTCGCCGTTACGACGATATTTATATTCAATATCGTCGTTGTCGAGGTTACGATCGCCCAGCACAATGGTGTGCGGAATACCAATCAGCTCCATGTCGGCGAACATCACGCCCGGACGCTCTTTACGGTCATCCATCAGCACTTCGATACCTTGCGCACGCAGCTCTGCGTACAGCTTCTCGGCCAGCTCCTGCACACGGTAGGATTTGTGCATGTTCATCGGCAGAATCGCGACCTGGAACGGGGCGATGGCGTCAGGCCATACGATGCCGCGGTCGTCGTAATTCTGCTCAATGGCCGCTGCTACAACGCGAGTGACCCCGATACCGTAGCAACCCATGGTCAGGATCTGGTTACGGCCATCTTCGCCCTGTACGGCCGCTTTCAGCGCTTCAGAGTACTTCGTACCCAACTGGAAGATGTGACCGACTTCGATACCGCGTTTAATCAGCAGCGTGCCTTTACCGTCCGGGCTAGGATCGCCAGCGACCACGTTACGGATGTCCGCGACTTCCGGGGTCGCAACGTCGCGATCCCAGTTGATACCGAAGTAGTGTTTACCGTCGATGTTCGCGCCCGCGCCGAAATCGCTCATCGCCGCCACGGTACGGTCAATAACCATCGGAATCGGCATGTTCACCGGACCGAGAGAACCAGGTCCCGCGTTCACCACCGCGCGAATTTCTTCTTCGGTCGCAAAGGTCAGCGGGCTGGCAACCTGCGGCAGTTTTTCTGCTTTCACTTCGTTCAGCTCGTGGTCGCCACGAACCAGCAGCGCAACCAGCGGGTAAGCGCTTCCTTCCACTGCTTTCACCAGCAGGGTTTTCACGGTTTTCTCGATCGGCAGATTGAACTGTTCAACCAGCTCGGCGATGGTTTTCGCGTTCGGCGTATCAACCAGCGTCATCTCCTGCGTTGCAGCAGCGCGTGGTTCTTTTGGCGCGATAGCTTCAGCAAATTCGATGTTGGCTGCGTAGTCAGACGAGTCAGAGAAAATCACATCATCTTCACCGCTCTGCGCCAGCACCTGGAATTCGTGGGATGCGCTACCGCCGATAGAACCGGTATCAGCCTGCACAGCACGGAAATCCAGACCCATACGGCTGAAGATTTTGCTGTAAGCGGCGTACATCGCGTCATAGGTTTCCTGCAGGGATTCCTGAGAGGTATGG
The DNA here is from genome assembly GCF_010231475.1 of Citrobacter sp. NCU1. Lineage (GTDB taxonomy): Bacteria > Pseudomonadota > Gammaproteobacteria > Enterobacterales > Enterobacteriaceae > Citrobacter_D. The sequence continues at coordinate 356,343 of NZ_NRDO01000034.1, forward strand.
AAAGAGTAAGCATCTTTCATCAGGAATTCGCGGGAACGCATCACGCCGAAACGCGGGCGAACTTCATCACGGAACTTGGTCTGGATCTGGAAGAAGTTCAGCGGCAGCTGTTTGTAAGAACTCAGTTCGTTACGAATCAGGTCAGTAATGACTTCTTCGTGAGTCGGGCCGAGTACGAACGGACGCTCGCCACGGTCAACAAAACGCAGCAGTTCCGGGCCGTACTGTTCCCAACGACCACTCTCTTGCCACAGGTCAGCAGGCTGAACCACTGGCATGCACACCTCGATGGCACCGGCGTTATTCATCTCTTCACGCACGATGTTTTCGACTTTTTTCAGGACGCGCAGGCCGGTCGGCAGCCAGGTGTATAACCCGGAGGCCAGCTTGCGGATCATCCCGGCGCGCAGCATCAGCTGGTGGCTGATTACCTCGGCGTCGGCAGGTGTCTCCTTCAGAGTGGAGAGCAGGTATTGGCTAGTACGCATGTTGTTACGGTTCCAGTTGGACATTCGAACAGGCTCAACGCGAGCCTGACACAAAAATAGTGATTTAGTTTACCAGCGAGAAAGGGATGTCAAAAGAGAAGGCCGCGAAATTACCGTGGTTCCAGCGCAAAGACTTCAAAACCCTCTTCCGTAACGCGCCAGCGCACGTTGAAATCGTGTAGCCACACGGCGTAGGTTTTGCCTGTTTCTTCACCCTTACGATACGCAGGGCGCGGGTCCTGCGCCAGAACTTCACGAATAAACGTTTTCAATTGCGGATAACGCTTTTCGTGTGACAGAAACTGTTGCTCAATCTCAGCGGTAAAGCTGACCTGCATTTCGGCTATTGGCGCGTGTTGCGCATAGCTGGCCGTGGCGTCCGGCAGCGCCTCAGCAAACGGTAGGTAGGGCTTAATATCAATGACCGGCGTCCCGTCCACCAGATCCAGACTGCCTAATTTCAGGATGACGTTGTCTTTCTGGCAATGAATCCCTTTGAGCTCGACCAGCGACATCCCGATGGGATTCGGGCGAAAAGTGGAACGTGTGGCGAAAACGCCCATTCTGGCATTTCCCCCCAGACGCGGTGGTCGCACAGTGGGACGCCATCCACCTTCCATTGTCTGATGAAAGATAAATATCACCCATAAATGACTAAATGCTTCCAGACCTCGTACCGCATCAGCCTGGTTGTAAGGCGCAAGCAGATGCAGTTCACCGTTAGCGCTTTTAACCAAACCTGGCTGGCGCGGAACGGCGAACTTTTCTTTATAGGGTGAGCGAATAACACCTATTTGCTCAAATTGAAATGTACTCATTTAGCCGAAACGTTGAGGGCGGACCCGATACAAACGGCCTGACGGTAGCAACCCGGTGTACCGCTGGTGACTTCGCAACTGTGCAACAATACGGCATTGGCTTTCATTTTCGAGGCGTTAATCTGCATACGTTTGCGAGCGGTCGGGATATTCGGCGGTGAGTCCTGGTTGGAAGCCTGGCAAGATTCACCACTTACTTCACCGAGATCGCGGAAAGGTTTGCCTACTAATTCTTCTGCATTGGTGTAAATTTTAACAGGGATAGCACGTGGCGCTTTCGGTTTCTCCGACTCCGCTTTTGGCGGGGTTGCGGTGCTTTGTGCGGGTTCAACAGGGGATCTGCTTAGCATGGAACAGCCACCCAGCATGAGTGCCAATAAACAGATCGGTAAAGCACGCATAATATTTCCTCAATGAATGATCTAATCGCCAGATATTGAATCAGTTGCCTACATAAATGACAAGACGGGCTTTCGCCCGTCCTGAATAATATTACAGATTGTGGACACAGCCTAAATATTACCAGCCTTTAACCGCGCCGCCATTGAAGACTTTATTTGCTGCTTCGTAGACTTCGTCAGACTGATAAGCCTGAACGAATTTCTTCACGTTTTCAGCATCTTTGTTATCTTCGCGGGTAACGACCAGGTTAACGTATGGGGAGTCTTTGTCTTCAACAAAGATACCGTCTTTTGCCGGGGTCAGGTTAATCTGGCTGGCGTAGGTCGTATTGATTACAGCCAGTGCAATCTGTGCATCGTCCAGAGAACGCGGCAGTTGCGGCGCTTCCAGCTCAACCAGTTTCAGGTTTTTCGGGTTTTCGATAACGTCCAGCGCCGTCGGCAGCAGGCCAACGCCATCTTTCAGCTTGATCAAGCCCACTTTTTGCAACAGCAGCAGGGAACGACCAAGGTTAGTCGGGTCGTTGGGAATAGCAACCTGTGAACCTTCCTGCAGCTCATCCAGTGATTTGATTTTTTTGGAGTAGCCTGCAATCGGGTAAACGAATGTATTGCCTACTGCTACCAGTTTGTAGCCACGATCTTTGATCTGCTGATCCAGATAAGGTTTGTGCTGGAAAGCGTTAGCATCGATATCGCCTTTGCTCAGCGCTTCGTTTGGCAGAACGTAGTCGTTGAACGTAACCAGTTCAACATCCAGCCCGTATTTTTCTTTTGCCACTTTCTGGGCAACTTCAGCAACCTGTTGTTCCGCGCCGACAATCACGCCCACTTTGATGTGGTTCGGATTTTTTTCATCCTGGCCGCAACCCGCAAGTGCCAGAGAACCGATCAAGGCTCCAACTGCCGCAAAGGTTTTGAATTTGAACGCCATGCTTATTTCCTTAATGAGTTATTTGTGTTGTGTTTAATGTTACTTGTGCGTCACTGCCCGAACGATGCGATCGCCGGATAACTGAATTAAATAAACCAGAACGACGAGTAATACCAGCACCGTATTCATCACGGTCGCATTGTATCCGATGTAACCGTACTGATAGCCAATTTGGCCGAGACCACCTGCGCCGACAGCCCCTCCCATCGCCGAGTAACCGACCAGCGTAATGAGCGTAATCGTTGCTGCGTTCACCAGACCCGGCAATGCTTCTGGCAGGAGCACTTTACGCACGATCTGCAGCGGTGTGGCCCCCATCGCCCGGGACGCTTCGATAAGCCCGGCAGGGATTTCCAGCAGGGCGTTTTCTACCATACGCGCGATGAACGGCGCGGCGCCAACCGTTAACGGTACAATAGCCGCCTGCAGACCTATTGATGTGCCAACAATCATTCTCGTGAATGGAATCATCCACACTAATAAGATAATGAAAGGGATAGAACGGAAAATATTGACCAACGCAGAAAGCGTACGGTAAAGCTTTGCGTTCTCAATGATTTGCCCAGGACGTGTAACATACAGCAGCACGCCCACTGGCAGTCCAATGACAAAACCAAAAAAACCGGACACAAAAGTCATCGCCAGCGTTTCCCAGACGCCACGCGCCAGCAGCCATATCATCGCCTCAGACATAACCCAGAACCTCTACTTTTACATGGTGTTGCTGCAGCCAGGCAATGGCGGCTTGCGTTTCTTCTTGTGTACCGTGCATTTCCGTCAGCATGATGCCGAACTTCACACCGCCTGCGTAATCCATCTGCGCGCTAATAATGTTGTTATTCACGTTGAAGCGGCGCGCCGTTTCTGAGAGCAGCGGGGCATCAACTGACTGACCGGTAAATTCCATACGTAACATTGGGACGCTGTCTGCATACGGCTCGGCTTTTAATCGTTCCAGATAATCTTCCGGAATATCCAGATGCAGGGTGGACTGAATAAATTTCTGCGCCAGCGGGGTTTTCGGGTGTGAAAACACTTCACTCACCGTGTCCTGCTCAATCAGCTCACCGTTACTGATCACCGCAACACAATCACAGATACGCTTAACAACGTCCATTTCATGTGTAATAAGCAGAATCGTCAGACCGAGACGACGGTTAATGTCTTTTAATAACTCCAGAATGGAACGCGTCGTCGCCGGATCCAGGGCGCTGGTGGCTTCATCGCACAGTAAGACTTTCGGATTGCTGGCCAGTGCGCGGGCAATCGCGACACGTTGTTTTTGACCGCCGGAGAGATTGGCTGGGTAGCTGTCATGTTTATCGCTGAGGCCAACCAGGTCTAACAGTTCTGACACCCGGCGTTTAATCTCATCTTTGGGGGTGTTGTCCAGTTCCAGCGGCAAAGCGACGTTACCAAATACGGTACGTGAAGATAACAAGTTAAAATGCTGGAAAATCATGCCTATCTGGCGACGGGATTTTGTCAGTTCAGATTCTGACAGCGTAGTCAGTTCCTGGCCGCCAACCTGAACGCTGCCTTCTGTTGGGCGCTCAAGCAGGTTTACACAGCGAATTAATGTACTTTTACCGGCACCGGAGGCGCCAATAACGCCATAAATTTGCCCGGCAGGGACATGCAGGCTGACATTATTCAGAGCCTGAATGGTGCGAGTCCCCTGTTGGAACACTTTGGTGATATTCGAAAGTTTAATCATTGATTATTTATTATCGTAATTAAGTTAGCCGTGGCATTTTCGTCTGCCTGATACGGTCGACGCCGTCAACAAGATGGATGTTAAGGCATCCAGACGTCTAAATCAATCCGGCTTTCGACGATGAGCACTTTCTTGCGTGCGGAAACATGCGATACTAGCGGCATATATCTTATTCAGGAGCAAACCGGTGGCAAAATCAGTACCTGCAATTTTTCTCGACCGTGATGGCACAATCAATGTGGATCATGGCTACGTGCATGAAATCGACGAGTTTGAGTTTATCGATGGCGTAATCGATGCGATGCGTGAACTTAAGAAGATGGGTTATGCGCTTGTGGTTGTCACCAACCAGTCGGGTATTGCACGCGGTAAGTTTACCGAAGCGCAGTTTGAAACGTTAACTGAATGGATGGACTGGTCTCTGGCCGACCGGGATGTTGAACTGGACGGCATCTATTATTGTCCGCATCACCCTCAGGGGAGTGTGGAAGAGTTCCGTCAGGTCTGCGATTGCCGTAAACCGCATCCCGGTATGTTTATCTCCGCTCGCGATTTCTTGCACATCGATATGGCGGCTTCTTATATGGTTGGCGATAAAGTAGAAGACATGCAGGCAGCGGCAGCCGCCGGTGTAGGGACAAAAGTTTTGGTACGTACAGGTAAACCTGTTACCCCTGAAGCGGAAAATGCAGCAGATTGGGTGATTAATAGCCTTGCAGATCTGCCTCAGGCCATCAAAAAGCAGCAAAAATAGGCATTGTGGCGAAAAGGTGAACGGTTGGCATTTTTTTTCTATTTTTGACTTGTCAGCCCGAAATAACTCCCTATAATGCGCCTCCATCGACACGGCGGATGTGAATCACTTCACACAAACAGCCGGT